>DBFJOT010000026.1:0-8309 GCA_048405595.1 Candidatus Onthovivens sp. | reverse complement strand
TTCTTTTGATTTGGTCGTTAAAATTATGAAGACCTGCTTTTTTGTTGTCAAGCGTTCTAGCATGCGCGAACCCCCTAGGGGGTTTGATAATTGTTTACACAATCTTTAGGATATTTCCTATTTATATTGAAATATTGCGATTTTATTACTATATAAAGTTAAAAAATAACTTTATGAAGCTAAATAGTGTTTTATTTTTTGACAAAGTTATATAGATGAAAATCGCAAGAAAGTCATTTTTTGCTTATGTATTTTTTCTATAAAATAATAGTAACTAATCAGTAGAAAGAATAAACGACTCGAGACAAATAATTATTGATTTATTTTTTCTACCATAACCCATGGAGGAAGCTATGAAAAAAGGGAAAACTTGGCTTGGTATATTCGCAACAGGTGTTTTGTTATCAACAGCTTTAATGTCAGCAACAAGTGTTGCAATGGATAATGAAATGCTTATTAATGATGTACTTGGCTTAACAGGACAAAAAATCTCCGAATCAAAACGTTCTGCTTATGCGGATGAAAATGGTCAATTATCTGATGAAGGTTGGAGAAGAATGATCAAAGATTCTTACGATTTTTGTGTTCAAGAAGAGGAAGAAGGTGCAGTTTTACTTAAAAACGAAAACGGAGCACTTCCTTTGAAACAAGACGAAAGAAATGTCACTTTATTTGGCAGAAACAGTGCTCATTTATGTTTACGTAGTGGCGCTGGCGGTGCAGCTCCAAATGCAGAATTAGTCGTTAATTTAAATGATGCATTTGAATCGAAAGGATTTGAATATAATAAAGCGGTATGGAATTTATATGAAGGCGGCTCAGATCCTTCAGTTAATGCAATTAATGAAGCTGATGTTTCAATTTACACTGATTCAGTAAAATCAACTTTTGATTCATATAATGATGTAGCAATCGTAACGTTTGTTCGTGTTGGTACAGAAAATAGTGATCCAAAAGACGGAATTTTAGATATCACAAAAGAAGAAAAAGACTTGCTTAAGATGATTAAGCAAAGTGGAAAATTTAAAAAGACAATTGTTTTATTAAATGGCGCTATGCCAATGGGCTTAGACTGGGCTGATGATCCAGAATTAGGTGTCGATTCTATTTTATGGTTTGGAGTACCAGGATATTATTCATTAACTGGTGTTGTTAATTTATTAACTGGTGAAAAAAATCCAAGCGGGCATACTCCAAATACATTTGCTGCACACTCAAAGAGTAGTGCTGCTTACCAAAACTTTGGAAATAATCCATTTAGTGGAGATGATGGTGGATTAAATAATGTTAGAGGATATGTAGTTTATAAAGAAGGTATTTATGTCGGATATAAATACTATGAAACAAGATATGAAGACATTATTAAAAATCAAGGCAATGCAAATGGAGACGCAGGAACATTTGATGGTGAAACTAATTGGGATTATTCTCGTGAAGTAGCTTATCCTTACGGCTATGGATTAAGTTACACAACATTTGAACAAAAAATTACTGGAACATCATACGATGAAGAAAAAGACCAATATACTGTAAATGTTTCTGTCACAAATACTGGTACTGTTGATGGCAAATCGGTTGTTCAAATTTATTGCCAATCACCATATACAGATTATGATAGAGAACATTTAGTTGAGAAGAGTGCAGTTGCTTTAATGGGTTATGACAAAGTCGATGTTAAAGCAGGTGAAACTGTTTCAACAAGTGTAACGTTTGATCGCTATTTCATGACTTCTTATGATGAAAATAACAAAAAGCAATATATTTTAGAAGGTGGCGATTATTATTTTGCGTTAGGTAATGGTGCTCATGAAGCTTTAAATAATATTTTAGGAAAAACAGTTCCTGGTGCAAGTTTAACTGACCATTTAGGTAAACCTTATACACCAAACGAACATGGTGCCATTAAAGTTGAAGTTAAAGAAGACTTTGAAACATTTAAAAAATCAATTTATAACGAAGAAATAGAAATCACGAATAAATTTGACGATGCCGATGTTAACTATTGGGCAAACGAAGAAGAAAAAATCGTTTATACAACTAGAAAAGATTGGCAAAAGACATTCCCTACAAAGATGGAAAAATTTACCATCAATGAAAAAATGCTCAAGGGTATGGATATGAAGACATATGTAAAGCCTAATAATGCTCCTAGTTACAAAGATGGCGAAGGCACTTTATATTCGGTTAAACCTAAGAACGAAAAAGGCGAAGAGTATCGTATTAAATTTAGTGACATGGCAGGGGTTGCTCTTGATGACCCTAAATGGGATGCGTTCATTAAGCAATTATCATTGAATGATTTAGCAATTTCTATGTCTGATAATCGTGGTATTTTAGCTGTTGCTTCAATTAATAAACCTTCAAACTCAATCGCAGAAGGTCCTGAAGGATTACTTGCAACTTTCCAATATGGAGATAAACGTAGCGCTACAGGCTTTGCTACTGGTCCAACTTATACTGCTAGTTGGGATCATAAAATTCAAAAACGTTTTGGCGAATTATATGGCGAAGAAGCTTTATTTAGTGGTGTCGCATGTGTTAATGCTCCAGGAGCTAATATCAATAGAACACCATATGGAAGTAGAGCTAGTGAATATATGTCAGAAGATGGCATTATGAACTATTACGTTGCTAGTAACATTATTAAAGCGGCAAGAGAAAAAGGTTTAATTATGAATATTAAGCACTGCTTCTTAAACAACCAAGAAACAAATCGTCAAGGTGTTGCTACTTTCTCGAATGAACAAGCAATTAGAGAAATTTATCTTAGACCTTTTGAAGGCGCTTTAACTAGAGGCGAAGGTTTAGGAATTATGACTAGTTACAATAGAATTGGATTAACCTATGCAGCTTGCCATTATGTTTTAATGAATGACATTATGAGAAAAGAATGGGGCTATAAAGGATTAATTATTGACGACGCTTTAAGTGGAAGTAATACTCACACATATTCACACGGTCCTTCAATGGCTGCTGCTGGAACAGACGTCTTCTGTTTAGACGGAAATAGAGGAAAACAATTAATCGAATTTGTTGAATCAACAGATGATGGTAATTTTGTTAAAATTATGCAAAATGCTAATAAAAACATCATGTATGCATTATTACAATCATGGATGGGTGACAATGCAGCTGCAAATGATGCTGCTATTCAAGCAAACTTAAATCCATGGTGGAAGACAGTTATTTACGTTATTGATGGAGTAATATTTGCTTTAACAGCTGCTGCTCTTGGACTTTATGTCTATTATGATTTCTTTAAAAAAGAAAAAGAAATTGAAGTAAAGGAGTAGAGCGATGGAAAAAATTAAACAATTTTTCAAAGGAAAAACTATTGGCTTTTATATCGTTATCTTAGACATAATTTTAGCACTTGTTTTAGGCATAACTTTCTTTGCTACATACAAAGGAGCTATGGCTAATAACGCAGCTAGTCATTTGCCTGAAGTAATTGGTGTTTGTATATTACTTGGTGCTTTATTAGATTGTGTAACGTTAGCATTCCCTGAATATAAATTTATTCACATTGCTGCAATCATTGCTTATTGTGTCAGTTTAATGAAAGAAATTTATTTAATTCCTAACCTTATTGCAGACCAAGTTAATGGTGTTGCTTATCAAGGTGGTAACTTTGGATTAAATTTATTCTATATTATTACTCAATTTGTAATTATTATAAGTGCTATTGTTTCTTGCTTCTTAGGCTTAGTCAGTAAAGAAGAGGAAGAAAAAATCGAAAGCAAAATCAAAGAAGAAGGACGCTTCTCAAAGCATAATATTATTAAGATGTCATCAGGTGGAGCTGTTGCTTTAGTAGGTGTTATTGCAGCAACTTCAACTTTATTAGGAATTAAAGCTAATGCTTCTAGTAACGTTAATGAAAAAGACAAACCTTTAGATGACATTCAAATTAGCTTTCAAGATAAAGTCATTGATTATGATTTTGATCCAACTGCAATAGTTTACAAAGAAGATACTCATCCTTATAAAGAAGCTACTGCTGAACAAATTATAAATAACGTTTCATCAAGCCCAGATCGATTCCTTCATAATAAAGTTTATGAATTTGAAGGAAAATATACTGAAGCTTATCAAGGCAACTTCACATATACCTATTCTTATATCTATCTTTGGGAAGATGGATTATATAATGGTACAGCTGCTGGAACTAACATTTATGGTTACTGGTACAACCAAACAAGTGAAGGAGATACTTGCTTAGTATTAAAAGACACTGCTGGTAACGATATGGTTTGCGAAGCTACCCATGGTGACCCTTACTATGATTGGTTTGGCGACTTAAAATCTACTGTCAATGGCGGTAGAACATTCAAAATGAATGGATTTATGTATTATCCAGTTATTGGAATGTTTGTTGATACAGGTGAATCTAAACTTGAATACAACTTTAGAGATGAACTTGATAAAAATAAATGGACCGTTAAACAAGTCAGAAACGATTTAAGATATGGTGCAATTATTAACCCAGATGAATTAACTTGGGAACTTCCTGACACTAAAGTTCCTGGCGAACAAGAAACTAGTGTTACATGGGGTAAACACGAATTAACATATAGTTTCAAAGTAAAAGTTGGTGAAGATTTAGGAACATATAAATTTGATTATGCATCTTCAGAAGTTAAAAAACATTATCGTTATATTGATAGATTTGACCCAACAGGAATTATTTGTACAAGAACTCTCAATGAATCACACAAGATCATTGATATGAAAGAAGTTCCTTACGAATTTGATTTCGCTAATAACAAGGTTAAATTCCCAATGCCAAATAAAGTTACATACGAAATGCCTGTAACATTTGATTTAACAGAAAAAGCAAATACTGTTAAAGGAAAAATCGGAGATAAAGAAATTAGTATTATTTTCAAAGATTTAACCACAGCTAAAATTACTGACGGAACCGCTACAACCGAAGTAAAGGTTGAATTAAACGGAGAAAAAGGATTAGCCAGTGTTAAAATATTATCAAGAGTTAGTGGTGATGAAGCTTTATTTAACTCTGTTCCAAAAGAATTCGGAATTGAAGAAAAAGTAGTTGGAGAACCAACAATTAGCTTTGAAAAATTCATGAGAAGTAAAACTAAGGCAAATCTTGGCAATCAAAAAACTGATACATTCTTCATTTTCCAAGCTGATGGAAAGAGTGTTACAGTCCTTTGGAAATTTGATTACCAAGGTATGAAAGATGAGTATATGGAATGCTCTTTCAAACTTAAAGGTACTACACTTACTATTACAAATTTAATTGGAGTTGATAGTAATAACCAATACCCATGGATCCAAAAAACATTTGATGGTTTAACAGACTGCACAAAAGCTGACTTACCATTCTACCCATATTAATAAAAAATAACGTTAAAACTGTTTATCAGTTTTAACGTTATTTAAGGAAAGCTTATATTATGAAAAAATACGAAGAAATTACAAAAATTGAATATTTAGGACCTGAAAGTAAAGAACCTTTCTCTTTTAAATATTATAATCCTGATGAAATTATTGCAGGAAAGAAAATGAGAGATCATTTAAAATTTGCTTTAAGTTATTGGCATACAATTGATTATTGTGGAACTGATATGTTTGGTGGAGATACAAGTGACAAGACATTTGGTAAAAAAGATCCACTTGAAATTTATAAAGCAAAAGCTGACTTTGCTTTTGATTTAATGAAAAAATTATCAATTGATTATTATTGTTTCCACGATGTTGATATTGCTCCAACTGGTAAAACTTTAAAAGAATCGTTAGATTATTTTAATACAATGGTCGATTATTTAGCTAAAAAGCAAAAAGAAACAGGAATCAAATTATTGTGGGACACAGCTAATAATTTTGGCGATAAAAAATTCATGGCTGGAGCTGGAACAAGTCCATTCGCTGATGTTTTCACAGTTGCAGCAGCTAAAATCAAAGCTTGTTTAGATGCAAATGTTAAACTCGGTGGAACTGGTTATGTATTCTGGGGTGGTAGAGAAGGTTATGATACTTTAATTAACACTGACATGGGGTTTGAACTTGATAATTTGGCTAGATTATTAACTATATCAAGAGATTATGGTAGAAAAATTGGTTTTAAAGGCGACTATTATATTGAACCAAAACCAAAAGAACCAACTAAACATCAATATGATTTTGATGCAGCAACTTGTGCTAATTTCTTAAGAAAATACAATTTAATGGATGATTTTAGACTCAATATCGAAGCAAATCACGCAACTTTAGCTCAACATACATTTGAACACGAATTAAGAACAGCTAGAATTAATGGATTATTTGGAAGTATTGATGCTAACCAAGGTGACCCAATGTTAGGATGGGACACAGATCAATTCCCAACAAATATTTATGATGCAACTTTAGCTATGTATGAAGTTTTAAAAGAAGGTGGATTCACAAATGGTGGATTAAACTTCGATAGTAAAACTAGAAGACAATCAAATACAACTGAAGATATTTTATTAGCTTATATTGCTGGTATGGATACATTCGCATTAGCTTTAAGAAATGCTTTAAAAATTATTGAAGATGGAAGAATTGATAAATTCATCGAAGAAAGATATTCAAGTTATAACGATGGAATCGGTAAAAAGATCGTCAATAATGAAGTCACACTTGAAGAATTAAGTGATTACGCATTAAAACTTGAAGATGTTAAGGTGGAAAGTGGAAGACAAGAATATTTAGAATCTATATTAAATAATATTTTGTTTTCTAAATAATAATTATGAAATATTATCTAGGAATTGATTTAGGAACTTCCTCAATTAAAATTTCTTTAGGTAATGAGAAAGGAGAGATAGTCGATAGCGCAACTAGAGACTATCCTCTTTTGTTACCTAAAATAAATTATTCAGAACAAAATCCAATTGATTGGTATAATGCTTTAATTGAATGTTTCAAAGAATTAAAAAATAAACATGATTTTAAAGATATTCAAGCGCTTAGTTTTTCAGGACAAATGCATGGATTAGTACTTTTAGATGAAAATGATGAAGTCATTAGACCAGCAATTTTATGGAATGATTCAAGAACGATTGATGAAGTAGATTATTTAAATAATGTAATTGGAAAAGATAAATTAATTAAAGAAACTGGAAATATTGCTCTTTGTGGATTTACTGCTCCAAAAATTTTATGGGTTAAAAAGCACGAAAAAGAAAATTTTAATCGAATTAAGAAAATCATGCTCCCAAAAGATTATTTAGCGTATAAATTAAGTGGAGTATTTGCTAGTGACATAAGCGATTTATCTGGTACTTTATTCTTTGATGTTAAGAATAGAAAATATTCAAAATTTATGCTTGATATCTTAGAAATTGACGACACTAAATTACCAGAAATTAGAAATAGTTTCGATGTAATCGGCACAATAAAGACATCGTTTGTTGAAGAATTCGGATTTAATTCTTCTACAAAAGTTGTAATTGGTGGAGGAGATCAAGCTGTAGGAGCTATTGGAACTAATACGATTAAAGAAGGAGAAATTTCAATTTCTTTAGGAACTAGTGGAGTAGTTTTTGGTCCTTCTAAATCGTATACATTTGATAAAGAAGGAGAAATTCATTCATTTAGACATGCTGATGGCAACTTCCATTTAATGGGATGCACCCTTTCGGCGATGGCTTCATTAAAATGGTTCCTTGAAGATATATTAGAAACTCATGATTTTGTAAAAGAACTTAGTAATATTCCTGAAGAAATTAGTGAAATTATATTCTTACCATATTTATGTGGTGAAAGAAGTCCAATTAATGACCCTAACGCTAGAGGTATATTTGCTAATTTATCTTCATTCTATAAAAGAAGTGACTTAGTAAAAGCAGTGTTAGAAGGAATTGCTTTCTCTTTATATGATGTTTATTGTTCTATGGAGAAAAATGGTGTTAAAGCTCCATTCGCTAGAATTATTGGAGGCGGAACAAAATCAAAAGAAGTAATTCAATTAATTTCAGATGTTTTCGGCCTTCCAATGCACACAATTTCAACTAATGATGGAGGCGCCCTTGGAGCAATTATTCTTGCTATGGTTGGCGATGAATTATATCCTAGTGTAAGTGAAGCTTCTTCACAACTAATAAAAGATAAAGATATTTATTTACCTAATGAAGAAAAACATAAACTTTATTTAGATAAATTTAGAAAATATAAGGAATTATATTTCAAGAATAAGAATTAGGAGGCTAACTATTAAAAATCAAGAGAAATTTCATTAATTTAATTTTTTTAAAAATTTGTACACGAAAATTGTTGCACGTTAGCAATGTGTAACAATTATTGTTCTTTGAAAACTT
>DBFJOT010000025.1:0-14149 GCA_048405595.1 Candidatus Onthovivens sp. | reverse complement strand
CAATAATAAATAATATAATTTGAATTTTTATATAATTGTCTAGTAATGTTTTGCGCTAAGGTTGTCCTTTATTGCAATAACAGAAAATTTATTGCAATGGCTTTGTCATCTAACCCTTTAAACAAAGATGAAGTTGTTATTGAATCATACGATGAAGCCGGAAGACAAGAACCAGGAATGGATGAATCGATTAATTATAGAAGATCATTCAGCGACGCACACAAAACTTTAACTAAAGAACAAGTTATTGTTGAAACTAAACGTTGCTTAGGTTGTGGTGCATCTGTTGTCGATGAAAATAAGTGCATTGGATGTGGTGTTTGTACTACAAAATGTGCATTTGATGCAATTCATTTAGTTAGAGATCACCCAGATTGTTCAACAATGGTTCGTTCAGAAGATAAGATGAAAGCAATTTTGCCTTATATGATGAAGCGTGCAATTAAGATTAAATTTGGAAAGAAAACTCCTGAAGAAAAGGCATCACAAAAAGCACATAAAGAATATAAGAAGAAAATTAAAAAAGAAGGAATCACTGACTAATGCATGAATTAGGAATTGTATTCCATATTATTAGAAATGTTAAAGAAGTTGCACTTGAAAATAATGCTTCGCATATTGATAGTGTTACCCTTGATATTGGAGAAGTTAGTTTGATCATTCCAAGTTACCTTGAGGATTGCTGGAAGCGGGCATGTTCTAAAGAAGAAATGATGAAAGATTGCAAACTTATCATCAACATTATTAAAGGTGTTACTTTTTGTGAAGGTTGCAAGAAAACTTACGAAACAGTTAAATATGGAAAAATTTGTCCGCATTGTGGAAGTGAAGACACATATTTAACAAAAGGCGACGAAGTCGAAATACAAGAAATTTCTGTTTCTTAAAATATAAGCCATAACCATTTATTACGGTTATGGCTTTTTACCACCAATTATCTACTGATTATTTACTAAAAGCTTAATGCGCTGATAAAGTGCGTAGAAATATCGTGAAGAAACAACTTATTTTGCTAAAATATAAGCAGGTAAAGTTATGGAATTAAAAGACAAAATTAAAGAACTAAGAGTCAAAAATTATTTAACTCAAGATCGATTGGCAGAAAAACTAAATGTGTCTAGACAAACAATTTCTAAGTATGAATTAGGCATTAACGAACCTAGCGTAGAAGTACTTAAAGATATGTGTCGTATTTTTGAATGCGATATTAGTGAACTTATTCAAGTAAATGATAAAGATCCAAAAGAGGAAAAAAGAGAAAAAATAAATAGAATACTTTTTTATGCTATTGTTGCTCTTTTAGTATATGGAATTTTTCTCGTATTAACTTTTATACGTTTTTTACCTGAAACTATTCCAATGCATTATGATGTTAATTTTGTTCCGGATAGATATGGATCAAAATATGAATTATTATTAGTTTCGATAATAATGATTCTTCCTTTAATTTTTGCTTTAACAAGTAGAATTGTTAAAACGGAAGTTTTTGAAGAATATAAAATCAAAAACTTTAAAATGATAATTAATATCACAGCATTAGTAGTTGAAGTAGTCTTTCTAGTTATGATGTTAGTCATATGTTCAATTTCATTAGAGGAACCATTTAAATATCTAAGCAATATTCTTACAACGCTTTTTGGTGGATTGTTTATATTACTTGCTGTATTTAGTTCGCCTTTATTTAACAAAAAGCCTAATCCGTTTTTTGGATATAGAACAAGATTTTCATTAAGAAATAGTAAAAACTGGAAAAAATTAAATACATGTCAATGTATTGGTAGTGGAATTTCTGGCCTTATAATTGTTATTTTAGGATTAACAGTTGTAACTGAATATTCATTTTTGTTTGTGATAATTTTATTGTTGTCTGTAATTATCGCTTGTATTTATGAATCAATTTTGAAAACTAAAGTTAAGAAAAGAAAAATTGATTAATAGTTTTAACTGAACTATATCAAGAAACGAAATATTAATTTTTGATCTTGATAAAATTTATATCATTTTTTATTGCGAATATATAAAATATATGGGGCTAGGAAATAAAAATGGAACGTATTAGATATAAAGAAGGATATAAAACAAATTTGTCAATCAAAGACAACGAAATTGCTATTAAAGAAATAAGAAGATTTTTCGAAAATAAGTTGGCAAAAGAGCTTAATCTTACTAGAGTTACAGCTCCTCTTTTTGTTTTATCAAAAACTGGTATCAATGATGATTTAAATGGTAATGACATTCCTGTTAATTTTAAGAGTCAAGGCATTTCTAGAACGATTGAAATTGTTCACTCATTAGCAAAATGGAAAAGATTAAATATTTCTAAATACGGTTTTGGAATGCACGAAGGTCTTTATACTAATATGAACGCCATTAGAAAAGATGAAGTTCGTGATAATTATCATTCTATTTATGTAGATCAATGGGATTATGAATTTATAATTTCTGAAGAAGATAGGAATTTAAATTTCTTGAAATCAGTAGTTCAAAAAATATATAAAGTCATTTTAAAAACTAGAGATTTTACAGCAAAAACCTTTCAAATCTCAGTTAATTTGCCTCAGAATATAACTTTTTTAACAAGTCAAGAACTTTTAAATATGTATCCAAACTTAACTCCAGAAGAAAGAGTTAATGAAGCTATTAAAGAATATGGAGCACTTTTCGTTGCTCAAATCGGTTATCCTTTAAGTGATGGAAAACCACACGATAGAAGAGCTCCAGATTATGACGACTGGAATTTAAATGGTGATATTTTCTTATATAACGAAGTTCTCGATGATGCTATTGAAATTAGTTCGATGGGTATTAGAGTTAATAAAGAATCACTTTTAGAACAAACAAAATTCAGTAAGAAAGATGAGAACCTTACTTACTATTATCAACAACAAATTATTCGTGATAAATTGCCTTTAACGTTAGGTGGCGGCATTGGTCAAAGTAGACTTTGTATGCTTTTACTAAAAAAGTTACATATTGGAGAAGTTCAATCTTCGATTTGGGAAACTGAAACATATGATTTCTTTAACTCAAAAGGAATCAATCTTTTATAATTTATGTCGATTTTACTTTTAGCAATTATTTATTTAATTTTTATATCTTTAGGTCTTCCGGATTCGTTATTAGGCAGTGCATGGCCATCAATTTCTCAATCAATGGGAATTAATGAGTCGCTTAAAGGCATTTTAAGTATCGTTGCATCATTTTGTACGATTATATCGTCATTTTTAACAGTAAAACTTATAAAGAAATTTAAAGAAAAAGGAATTGTTGCTCTTTCAATCGGTTTAACATGCGCTGGGCTCCTTTGTGTAATGGCTTCATCGAATTTTTTCTTTTTATGTCTTTCAATGATTCCTTTAGGATTAGGAGCTGGAGCAATTGATTCAACTTTAAATAATTATGTTGCAATCAATTATAAAGCAATTCATTTAAACTGGCTTCATGCTTTTTGGGGCGTAGGTGCTACTCTTTCTCCATTTTTAGTTTCGTTCTTTTTAACAGATATTAATGGTTGGAGAACAGGTGCTTTTGTTCTTGCAATGATTCAATGCGGAATTTTATTGATCACGATTCTTACAATGAATGTGTGGAAAGTAGTTGAAAAAGAATTTTCTAACAGAGATAACGCTCAAGAAAAAGAAGTAACTACTGAACTTGGATTTTTTAAAACTTTTACAATCAGAGGAATCGTTTTTGCTATGATTGCTTTCTTTTCTTATATTGCAATTGAAGGGCTCACAGGAAACTGGTTTGCTTCTATGATTGTTTTTGGATTAGGCGGAGACGAAGCAAGTGCTGCAAGATGGAGTTCGTATTTTTATTTTGGAATTATGATTGGAAGAATTGTTTCCGGCATTGTTTCACTTAAAATTAGTGATAAAAATATGATTCGAATCGGCGAATCGATATTAATAGTTGGTGTTATTTTATTATTTATGCAATTTAATATCCAACTTATGCCTTTAGCTGTAGTAATTATCGGATTAGGTTGTGCACCAATTTATCCTGCAATAATCCATGCGACACCATCAAGATTTACAAGCAAGTTATCTCAAAATGTTATGTCAGTTCAAGTTGGTTGCGCTTATATTGCTTCTTTTGCTGTTGTTCCTTTGTTTGGTGTCGTTGGAAAATATATCGATTTTAGATTATTACCAGTTTTATTGATTATATTCCTTGCTGTAATGGTTATATGTAACGAAATTACTTTAATAAAAACAAAAGATAAGTCTAAACTATTAAAAAACTCAGTTACTATTAAAAATAACTGAGTGTAGATTTAATTAATTTATTGAGTTTAGTAGTTAAGATGTTGATATTTGTATCACATCCATGGCTCAACCGTTGAATTAAAATTTCGATTGAACCTCCGCTAACATAGTAATAGAACAAGTTGATGTCATCCATATTGCTTATATTAAGTACTTTTGGATAAATTACAGTAACTATATTTTTACCAATTTCAGCTAATTGATTTATAAAATCTTGTCTATTTTTGCTATGAAGCATAATCACACAAAGGTTTTTGTTGTTCTCTAAAAAGGAAAGAATTGAATAAATCATATCTTCACTTGTAAGATTTCCTAAATCAGCATTCTTTAATTGAGGAAGAAATGCGTTTTGAAAAGAGTCGATGAATTCATCATATATTTTATTTTGCAATTCGTTTAAATCTTTGTAGTGGGAATAGAAAGTACCGCGATTAATTCCCGCAACTTCACAAAGTTCTTTGATTGAAATTTTATCAAATTCTTTTTGTTGCAATAATTTTGAAAGTGCTTCTTTAATTAATATTTTAGTAACTTTAATTCTTTGATCCTCTTTTTTCATAAATGCCCCCTGTGTTTGATAATCAACACTTTAATATTAAAATGATTATTAACAAACATATTTTATATATTTATCTTTTAAAAACAAGATTAAATGTGCTTTTCTTTCAAAAAGTTGCGTTTTTTTAATATGTAATTTGGTTTGAGGATATGCTTTATATAAATAATAACTATAAAAACTTCCTTTAAACCTATAACTTAAAAGATCCTGTTGATTATTTTTCTAATGGTTTTAATTAATAGTAAGTCTTAAGTATAGAAAATGCATAGCCTTAGAAATTTAAAAAAATTAGCACTTACTACTTGACAGTGCTAAAATGACGAGTATAATAAAATTAGCACTTAAGATATAAGAGTGCTAAAGGAGGTACAATTATGGATTATAATGGACCACAAGATTATTCTAATGATGATAAAATCTTAGAGAAATTCGGAAGAAATATTACTGAAGAAGTAAAGAAAAATAAAATAGACCCTGTTATAGGAAGAGATGAAGAAATAAGAAACATTATTACTGTTTTGGCTAGAAAAACTAAGAATAATGTTATTTTACTAGGTGAACCTGGTGTTGGTAAAACAGCTATACTTGAAGGACTAGCTCAAAGAATTGTAAAAAATGATGTCCCATCATCTTTGAAAGATAAAGAAATTTTTGAACTTGATATGGGTGCACTTGTTGCTGGAGCTAAATATCAAGGTGAATTTGAAGAAAGACTTAAAGCTGTATTAAACAAGATCAAAAATTCTAATCACAAAATTATTCTTTTTATCGATGAAATTCATTTGATTGTTGGAGCTGGCAGAAATCAAGGAGCAATGGATGCTTCAAATATGTTAAAACCAATGCTTGCAAGAGGTGATATTGATTGTATTGGTGCGACAACTTTAAAGGAATATCAAGAATATATAGAAAAAGATAGAGCTCTTGAAAGAAGATTCCAACCTGTTATGGTTTTAGAACCATCTAAGGAAGATACTTTATCTATTTTAAGAGGTTTAAAAACTAGATTTGAGTCACATCATGGTGTTCATATCACGGATAATGCTTTAGTTGCTGCTGTAAATTATAGTGTAAGATATATTACAAATCGTTTTTTACCTGATAAAGCAATTGATTTAATAGATGAAGCTTGTGCTGAAACAAGAGTTGAAATTGAATCAATGCCTAGTGAACTTGATGAAGTTTCAAGAAAAATCAGACAACTTGAAATTGAAAAGATGGCTTTAAAACAAGAAAAAGATGAACAATCTAAGTTAAGACTTGAAAAACTTCAAGAAGATTTAAATAAATTAAACCAAGAAGCTTTTGAGATGACAAAAGAATGGCAAAAAGAGAAACAAGAAATTGCTGAAATTAAATCGTTAAAAGAAAAATTAGACAATTTAAATTTCGAACTTCAAAACGCATATAATGCCGGTAATTATAAAAGAGCTAGCGAGGTTCAATATAAAGAAATTCCTGAAGTTAAGAATAGACTAGATCAATTAGAAAAGATAGATAATGGTCACAAAATTTTAAGCGATGTTATAACAGAAGAAAATATTGCTTCAATCGTATCAAAAATGACCAACATCCCTGTTCAAAGAATCACTAAAGGTGAAAAAGAAAGAGTTTTACACCTTGAAGAAGTACTTAAAAAGAGAGTTATCGGTCAAGACCAAGCTATAAAATTAATTAGTGATGCGATAATTAGACAAAGAGCAGGTATTAATGACCCTCATAGACCAATTGGAAGTTTCTTATTCTTAGGTCCAACTGGAGTTGGTAAAACAGAAATCGCAAAAGCTTTAGCTGAAGCGTTATTTGATAGTGACCAAAAAATTATTCGTATTGATATGAGTGAGTACATGGAAAAATATAGTGTCTCACGTTTAATCGGAGCTGCTCCAGGTTATATTGGTTATGAAGAAGGAGGTCAATTAACCGAACCAGTTAGACATAATCCTTACTCGATTGTTTTATTTGATGAAATCGAAAAAGCTGCACCCGATGTATTAAATTTATTACTCCAAGTTATGGATGATGGTAGATTAACAGATGCTCAAGGTAGACTTTGTGACTTCAAAAATACAGTCATTATTATGACAAGTAACTTAGGCTCACAAGAAATTCTTGAAGGTCATAATGAATTAGTCGAAAAGATTTTACACCATACATTTAAACCTGAATTTTTAAACAGAATTGATGAAACTGTTACATTTAATTCTCTTAATAAAGAAGTTCAATATAAGATTGTTGATAAAATGCTTAATGATCTTAAGAGTAGATTACTAAATCAATACTATATCGTTGACTTCACTAATAACGTAAAAGATTATGTTCTTGAAAGTGCATATTCTAGTGAATTTGGCGCTCGTCCATTAAAGAGATTTATTCAACACAACATCGAAACTTTAGTTGCTAAAATGATAATTGATGAAGAAATCTCTCCTTCTAGAAAATATATAGTTGATTATTCGAAAGAAACTGGTTTAACAGTCAAAAGACCTGAATAATTAGGATTTGCAAGGTTTTTATAAGGGATTTGAAGCTAAATAGGCTTCGTCCCTTTTTCTTATCGCCTAAAATTCGCACTTTATTAATTAAAAAATGTAAAATAAATCCAATAAAAGATAAAAGAAAATCGTTTTTAATGTGTAGGTACCTCAATGGAAATTAGTCTTAAAGAATATGTTATTGAATTTCAACGAGATGATTTATCTCGCTTTGATGAATTTTATGATGCGATAAAAGATAAAGTTTTTTATAACATTTTAGCACTTACTAAAAGTTACGAACTTAGCGAAGATTTATTACAAGATACATTTGTCAAATTTCTGAAAACTGTAAAAGAGCTTAATCCAAATGAGAGCATACTAGGATATCTCATGGTAATAAGTCGAAATATTACGCTTGATTATTTTAAGAAAAATAATCGAGTACGATTAATAGATGAAGAAAAAGATAAGCCAAGTGAAGTCGATGAAGACGATATAGATAAAAATATAATCTTAGAAAAAGTTAAAGAAATTTTAAAACCAAAAGAGTTTGAGATATTCCTAATGCATGTCTTAAGCGAACTGACATTTGAAGAAATAGCAAAAATTAAAAAAAGACCATTAGGTACCATAACCTGGGCGTATAATAACGCCATTAAAAAACTGAAAGGAGCGATAGTGATATGAATAAAATCGACGATAAAAAGATAATTGAATCTGTCAAAAAAGACACCAACTACCAAATCAAAACTACAAGCGCTGATATTTTAAGAAAATATCGTTCTGAAGTTAGTGAACCAGTTAAAGAAAAACACACAAAACGAAATATCTTTGTCTTTGGAGGACTTGGAGCGACCTTAGTTACTGCTGCAACATTATTTGCTGTTATTTTTACTAGCAATAATGATATCGGAGGAAGCACTGGAGGTTTATTATCAGATCCAACAATTAAAAATTCATCATTCCAAGAACAACTTGTATTATTTAGTGTATTCAATGGCGGAAATGACGAACATACTATTAAATCTTTAAATAAAATTAATAAAGTTCGTAATAACAATAAAGATGCTGATGAAGAAGAAAATGAAAACGAAAATGAAATCACAAAAGAAACTTTTGAGGACATTTGTATTACTTATAACGGAATAAGTGGATCGTTAGAAGAATTAAATAAAGAAACTGTTTTTAAAGGATTTGACTTTAATAAAGAAATTAAAGGTAAAAAATATAATTATCTAAATGAGTTATATTATAAAGGCGAAAGTGTACCATTCGCAAAAATGTATTTCAATGATAAAGCATTAGTTACTGAAGAAGAAGGTGAAAAAGAATATCAAGCTCTTTATGAAGTAGATGAAAAATTTTATTCATTAAAAATAGAAAAAGAGATCGACAGTGAAGAAGGCGAAAAAGAAGTTGAATACAAATTGAAATTCAACGGACTCGATACAAATCATTCTTATATTATTGAAAAAGAAAATGAGTTTGAAGGGGTAGAAAGCGAATCTTGTTACTCGTATAAAGATTATAGTGATAGCGATTTCATAAATCTTATCTATGATTTTACTTACAAAACAGAAAAAGAAGATAATGAACAAGAAAAATTCGAGGTAGAAATTGTTAAAGATAAGAAAGAATATCTTTTTGAAAATATTATAAATAAAGATGAAAAGATTTCATTCCTTACTAACGTTAAAGAAGTTGATGGAGAAAAATTAGCTGAAGACATATTAGTAAATGGCGTTAAAAATACTTCATCAACAACTTATACATATAAAGAATTTACATTTACTATATAAAATTTAATGGCTTATAAAATAATATAAGCCATTTTTCATAACAAAAAACATCGATATAATCGACACTTTTTAAAAAATAAAAAAAGTTTTAAAAAATTCCAATAAAATTATTAGCTCATTCGTATTCATAGTGTAAATCAAATCAACAACTATTTTAAAGGAGATATACATATATGAAAAAAACAAAATTATTAGTCGGATTATTCACTTCAGTAGCATTAATTGCTGGTGCAACTAGCTGTGAAGCTATTAAAGGTACACCTAATGGTGGAAATAATAACTTAACAACTCAGCAAAAACAAAATGTCGAAGCTTTAACAAGCATTAAATTATTAGAATCAACACTAGGTAATGGAAGCATGATTAAAAGAGCACAAGTTTTTAATGATAATCAAGCAATCAACACTGAAGATATTGAAAAGATTCTTCCTTCAATTGATGTTTTGCTAAACAATGGATCAATTATTGAATCTTCAATTACAGAAGTCGATACTGTAATTAACGAAACAACTTATAAATTTAAAGAAGTTATTTCTTATAAAGATAGTGAATTAAAAGATGCAACTTATACTTTAGTTTATAATAAAGAAGCTATCGGAAATGATAAAAATGATGACGATGATGATCAAAATGATAGAAGAGTTAAAGAAGCTAAAAAAGAAGGCCAAGATAATGGTGTAGCTCCAGAAACTACTCCAGATGGCAAACCTGAAAATAATAAACCAAACGATGAAATCGAAACAAAAGAAAAGTTAGTCGGTTTAGTCCTTCTTTCGGACACTGAACATTATGATTTTGAAGCTATGAGTAAAACCGAAATTGAAGAAGATGAGAAAGAAAGTAAACGTTCTTTCAAAATTAGCTTAGATGAAAATTCATTTGTTAAAGTGACAGAAAAATCAGAAGTAGAAGAAAACGAAAAAGAAACTAAGTTTGCTTATAAATTTGTAAAAGATGGCAAAGTTGAGTTAGATTATTCTTTAAAAATTGAAGATGAAAAAGATGAATTAACAGAAGTTACTTACGAAGTTAATGAAATTGAATATGAAGTTACCAAATTCGTTAAAGATTCAAAAGAAATCTATAAAGTAGAAAGAGAAGATGTTCACGACAATGAACAAGATTTCTATTTTGAAAAAAATATTAATGAAGATGGAACATCATCGTTTGTAAGAATTTAATATAGCGATCCCCTCTTAAAATCCCCTACTCCCCCTCAGGGGATTTTTATTTACAAAGTATATCACTTAACAAGATTTTTTAAATCGTGTATTATTATAAAAATCGAAACAAAATATTCGTTATTGAAATATTAAAATGCAGGTTTTCTTTAGTTAAGACCAATAATAATTAATCAATAATTGTTTTTATAGATAAAAAGATATACGAGAGGTTAAACATGAAAAAATTAAATTTATTAATAGGCGCAATGGCTTCAATTACTTTGATGTCTGGTATTACTAGTTGTGGTGGAAGTAGAAATTCCTCACTTTCAGATAAAGCAAAACAAAATGTAGAAATCCTTACTGGCATAAAATTATTGGAAACATCTTTTTCCTCGGGCACAAAAATTCAAAAAGTAACTAATGTTAATGAAACTGAAGATGAGATCGCACAATTATTGCCATCAATTGATGCTTTATTAAATAATGGAACCATCATTAAAACAAACATAGAAAACGTTAAAAATGAAATAAATGGCGTTACTTATAATTTTAAGGAAGTTATGAATTATAAAGATGCAAATTTAAATGATGCTTCTTATGTTCTTTATTATAATAAAACTGGAAAAACTATTTCTGAACCATTCGACTTTGATAAAGAGGTTACAACTTATGAAAAGTTAGAAGGTGTTGTTGAAATGGAATCTAATAATTTTTATCCTTTCGTTTCAAGAAGTGTCACTGAATCTGAAGATAATGAAACTGAGACTGAAAGAGTGTTAACAATTAATATCGATAGTGACACTTATGTAAAAGTGGTTGAAGAAAATGAATTTGAAGGTAGAGAAAGCGAAGTCGAATTTTCTTACACTTTAGTTGATAACGGAAGAAGACTCAATTATTCAATCTCAATTGAAAATGAAAGTAATCAATTTGATGAAATTGAATATAAGTTAAATGGCGTTGAATATGAAGTTACAAAAGTCAGAAAAGATGGCGAAATTGTATATCGAGTAGAAAAAGAAGGGCGCAATGAGATTGAAAAAGTCTATTACTACAAAAAGATAGTTTTGGATGACGGAAATTCAAAATTCGAAAGAATATAGCATATTTATAGACACAAAAATTGCCGCTTTGAAAGGTACGGCAATTTTTTATTTGTGAACATACATATATCTTTTTATAATATAGTTATGGATTTTCAGGAAATATTAGGGTTAATAAGTAACACCCCCATGTTGATTGTTGCTATCATCTTGGTAATAGGTGTTGTTTTTATTAACGGTTGGACGGATGCTCCAAACGCTATTGCTACCTGTATTTCTACTAGATGCATTAAGCCAAAAACCGCTATCATTATGGCTGCAGTTTTCAATTTTTTAGGAGTTTTAACAATGTTTTTCGTTTCAAAACAAACTGCAACCACCATTTCAAACATGGTTGATTTTGGTAGCGAATACGGAATTGCTCTGAATGCTTTATGTGCTGGTATGATAGGTGTTATTGCGTGGGGAGTTTTGGCTTGGGCTTTTGGAATTCCTAGTAGTGAGTCGCATGCACTTATTGCTGGTATTACTGGAGCTGGATTAGCTGCAATGACAATGGGATTAGACGGTGTCAAAATTCCATTCGGCCCTACATCAAGTTGGGCATTTACGTTATATGGATTATTCTTATCTTGCTTCTTTGGCTTTTTTGTAGGATATCTGATTATCACTTTCATACGAGTTACTTGTAGAAGAATGGATAGAAATAAAACTAGACCTTTCTTCAAATATGCAGAAGTTTGTAGTGGTGCTGCTATGGCTTACGTTCATGGAGCTCAGGATGGATTAAAGTTTATCGGTGTCTTATTCCTTGCTATTGAACTCGCTGCTAAAGCGAAAGATCCTAATTCAACAATTGCATTAACAAATGATTCATCATTATGGTGGCTTGCAATTATAACTGCTTTAGTTATGGGCGTAGGAACTTCAATTGGAGGATATAAAATTATTAAAAAAGTCGGTATGGGCATGGCTAAACTTGAACCATACGAAGGATTTGCAACTGACTTCACAAGCTCTATTGGAATTTTATTATCAACTTTATTTGGTGTCCCTGTTTCAACAACACAAGTTAAAACATTCTCGATTATGGGTGTTGGAGCAAGTAACGGCATTAAAAAAGTAAATTGGAAAATAGCTGGTGAAATGGTCATGACGTGGGTATTTACATTCCCGGGATGCGGGTTAATAGGTTACATATTCACACTTATATTTATTGCAATAACTAGATGATAAGGAGCAAGCAAAATGTTATTCAAAAAGAAAACAAACAATTATTTTTATGATTCATTTAAGACATTATGCCATTTCGCAATCGAAGAAATGGCTGTCTTAAGTGAAGGTCTTAGAAATTTCGATAACTCAAAATTATTAGAACTCAAAACAAAAGTTCACGCTTTAGAACATGAAGCAGACAAAGAAAAGAAGATCATTGAAGAAAAATTAGCAAAAGAATTCATGACACCTATTGATCGTGAAGATATCTTCTTACTTCTTGATGAAATCGATGATTTAAACGATGCAATCGATGAAATTCCATATAAGCTTTATATGAGAAACTACAAATACTTACCACCAAAAATCGATATCTTCCTTAATAAAACTACAGAAGCTATTAATTCTTTATATGAAGTATTTGTAGACTTTGAATCTATCAATAAAAAAGATGTTATTGAGCCAAAAATTAAAAAAGTTCTTAGTTTAGAAGAAGCAATGGATAAATTATATGAAGCTCATGTCCGTCAATTATATATTGAAAATAAAGATTATGAGATTACAAGACTTGGAGAAAGAGTTTATTCTTACTTCGAATATGTAACTGACAAGTGTAGAGATGTTTGTAAAACACTCTTAATTGTAATGTACAAAAACTTATAAAAATTACTTCCTCAAAAACGAGGAAGCTTTTTTATAAAAAACACTGTTAGTTTCCTAACAGTGTCATTATCGATTAAAGTTCTTTGACCCAAAGTCCGTGGAGATTGCAGTATTCATAAACTGCTAATGGTTTTTCACCTTCACTTAATGTGAATGTATGAGTTGGAGCGTCTCCAGGTTTTAAATCGACTCTTCTTGTTTCTTTATCTGTAACTAACATGATAAATGTAATGTAGTGGTTGTCTAACATTGGGTGAATGACGCTACCGATTTGAACGATAACTTTATTTCCTTCAACTTCAACAGCTGGTACGTGTTTTTCTAAAGCAGCATCAACTGAGTTAGCTTTTAATTCGACCATTGGTTCGCCACAGCAAACTGTTGGGCAGCAATGAGTATTAGGGAAGACTTCGAGCATCTTACCACATTTTTCACATTTAAATATTCTAGGGCTATTCATAATTTTCCTCCGTATGTAAAAATAACTTACATTTATATTTTACCTAACTAATATGTTTTTTCATAGGATAACGCGCTATTATATTTTTATGAATACTTTTGAGAAAATTTTAATAGATTTAAACGATTGTAAAGAAGACCAAAAATTTATAGATTTTGTAACTCCAATCGCAAATACAAAAACGAAAATCATTGGTGTTAAAACGCCTAATTTACAAAAGATTGCTAATAAATATAGCGATATGGAAATTGATGGCTTTATAAGAAATTATTCATATGAAACTAATTTTATTTATGTAACCAATTTTTTAAAAAAAGCAAAAAATATTGATGAATGCTTTATTTTATTGACAACGAATATTGATTTAATTGATACTTGGGCGTTGACGGATTCAACTTTTAAAATGATTAAAACAAGCCATGATTTTAATAAAGATGAAATATCTATAGAAAAGTTTTTATGTTCTAAGGAAGAATTTATTATTAGATATGGTTTT
>DBFJOT010000024.1:0-48699 GCA_048405595.1 Candidatus Onthovivens sp. | reverse complement strand
CAATAATAAATAATATAATTTGAATTTTTATATAATTGTCTAGTAATGTTTTGCGCTAAGGTTGTCCTTTATTGCAATAACAGAAAATTTATTGCAATGGCTTTGTCATCTAACCCTTTTTATATAAATAACATTTATTTTACCAATTTCGTAAAGTTGGTTGCTATTCAATTTAATAATTAATTCGTTTATGTTGCTGTGTATTGAATCACTCTCAATAACGAATATATTAACTTGATAAAGCCAATGAGAAAATAAAGAATTTGTTTTTTTAGCTTTTTTAAATTTCTTTTTAATAAAATTATTATTTTCACTGCGTATTCTTTTACAATTATTTAGTGTTAAATCATTCACCAGCAAAAAAGAAATCGTTGATAAATGATAATGATTTATATAATAAAGCTTTGCTTTGCTTGTTTCGATATTTCTTATTTGTATATTATTGTTGATTTTAACATTTATTCTAGATACAGATTTATTAGATTCTATTTTCGCAAACAAACTATCAAAAATCTTTTTTGTTATAAAACCAAGACCTAACGATAGAGGTATTAAAATAACAATAAAACTTAATATTTGTAGTAATACATTATTAATAAAGAGAAAAGGTAGCATAGATGCGGCAAACGAAATAAAAGCAACAAACAATATTGAAATTAATTCTAAAGTCACTAACACGTTTATTTTTTTAAATCTGCTCATTATACTACCTTCTTTCATATTTAATTAAATAATTTTATAGGATCTCTATCAAAAAGATAATCAATAAATTCATCCACAACTCTATTACATTGGTCAGTTAAATTTGAAGTACCTATAGCAAAGCTAGCACCAGTAAGCATACCGCCCATAATTTTTTGACCGTACGATTTAGTAAAGAAGCTTTTAAATTTTCTCGGAATAAACCATCCTGAATTTGCTTTTAGCAAAGGAAATAATTTTCCACAAACCTTATCGCCTATCACTCCACTAGTACCATTTATAATTGTATCGCCAACACAATTTGCAAACGATTTAATTACATTTTCTCCAGTGAACTCCTTATCACCTGAAATATAATCACATGTTTCATTAACAATGGATTCAGCAGCTGCAGATGCATAATTAGCAAGGCCGGTAGCGGCTCCTTTCGATATTCCTATAATAAAGTGATAATGTCAATTTAAAAATTCCAATTTTAGGAATTTAATTCAGCCAATTTTTGCACTATCAATCCTCCTCTGTAAAATACTTCATTTTATCCTTAGTTCGATACGATGGTCCTACAATTGAAAATACTTTTGAATGATGTAAGAGACGGTCAAGTATAGCGTTAGCTATTACCGCATCTCCAAAAACTTCACCACGTTTATTAAAACTTTTATTGGTTGTAATAATAGTTGGGTGTTTTTCGTATCTCATATTAATTAATTGAAAGAATAAATTAGCTTCATCTTTCGATATCGGCAAAAATCCAACCTCATCAATTATTAAAACCGAATAGGATGTAAAATGTTTCAACCTTCTTGTTAGAGTATTTTCTAATTGTGCCTTTTTTAATTGCGAGATTAAGTCGTGAGCGGTAATAAAATATGTTTGATATCTATTTTTACTAGATTCAATTCCTATTGAGGTAGCTATATGGGTTTTTCCTACTCCTGAAGTTCCAACAAAGATAATATTTTCTGAAGCATCGATGAATCTTAGGTTCTTAAGGTCTAATATTTCTTCCTTAGAAATGTTAGGTTGAAAAGAAAAATCAAAGTCATCGAATGTTTTAATAAATGGGAAATGAGCTGTTTTAATCATAGATTTATCAACTCGCTCTTGTCTAAATTCCTTTTCTTTTTCTGTCATCGCATATAACGCATCAACAATGTTGATTTCACTTTTGTTGACTGCATCAATATATCGATCAAGCGTTTGATTAAACGTTAATAAACCGATATCATCAAAGTTATTTTTTAGTTTGTTGTAATTGTTCATTTAAATTTTTAAACCTTTCTAGACTTTGTTTTGAATAGTCTTCAATGAGATCTTCATGAATTCCTTTACTTCTATAAAAACTTGCTAACTGTTCTTTAGTATAATTGACTTTGTACTCACCTTTTTTATGTGTGGCAATCAGAACATCATTGTAATGAATTAGAATTTTATCTATAGTTTCTTCAACTTTTACTCGTTTATTAATGAATTTACTATCTACGCCGTATAAATATCCTTTATAATTAACTAAACCGGTTTGAGGGACTTTTAGTGTTTTAGTATAAGTTGTAAACATTTGTTCGGTTGTTGCATCGCTTATTTCACTTAAAAGTTCTTTTTCTTTTTCAAACAAAACAATAGGTGGTCTTCCTAAAAATTGATTAACTACGATCTTATTTATGGTTGTATTGAGTCTATATATTTTTTGGTATAAATGAAGCTCATCTTTAATTTTATAGTTATAAACGCTTAACCATTTTGCAAATTTATTTGATGTTTCGCATTTTCCTTTTGTTTGAGGAGTTCTTGTTTTACATAAAATTAAATCAACATCTAAATCTTTGAAGAATTGTTCTATCGTTTCATGGACCTTTTTATCACCATGATTATTTACATTAACAATAGCACTCATGTTATCAGTTAATACTTCTTTTGTTTTTCCGCCAAAGTATTGGAAAGAATGTAGTAGGCACCTCATAAAATCATCTTCTGTTTTGGTTTTAGTAAATTCGAAGTAGTGCATCCTAGAATATCCTAATGTTGCAGAAAATAAATTGTATTCAATTAATTCTCCGTCAACTGTATATAACTTTAAATCTTCAACCCAATCAACTTGTAGTTGCTGTCCTGGATCTGTCTCGAATCTAAAGTGAGCTACATAACCTGGTTCCTTTACATTAAGTTTGTGTTTTTTCACATACTTAATAAAATTCGATAACGTACATGTAATTTTATCTTTTCCTCTATCATCATCAGTAAAATAGAAATAAGCAGAAGTAATATTTTGAGCAGAATCTCTTAATATATCTCGTATTTCTTCTCGATATTGATCAAGCTGCGATTTTCTTTCTCGTGGATTAAATTCTCTCCTTTCGTAATACATATCAGACAAAGTGTGCCTATTAACACCTGTCTCTTTTGCTAGTTTAGAAAAATTTGGTTTTACTTTCATAATTTTGTAATATGCAATTCTTTCATAAGCTAATTTAAGTAAATAAGTCATATCTTTTATCCTTTCTTTAGAATAAAAGTATATACAAAACTAGCCATTTATTGGCATTTTTAAATTCCTAAAAATGTCTTAATTTATTTTCTCATCATCATTATACAAAATACATCCAATAAATTCGTGATTTCTTTCACACTTGATATTATTAAAATTGTTAATTATGGCAAATCATTTATGCTTACGCATGAGTTCTAAAAATACGCATGATTTCAACAATATACGCTCATTTTGGTATAAAAAAGATTGATACATTGTATCAACATCAACATTCTAATTCGGTAAAGATGAACCATTTTAATATAAGATTGCACATCCTATTAAGTAGGTGTTTTCAAAATCACATATATTATTCAATATTGTTCATCACTTTTTCAAACTCAAACATGCCTTGACCAGCATCGCCATTAAAACCTTCTTTTTGTTCTAATAGATACTTAACAATATGAAATTTACATTTATTAACATAGAAATGAATGTTTCTTTTGTCAAAATATGGCGTGCATGTTTTCCATATTTTTGTATTTGGATACATTTTTTCAATTTCATTCCAAATAGCAAATCCTATTCCTTTAGATTGTATACCAGGCTTTACAAATAGTAGATCTAACGCGTTTATATTTGTTTCATCATTTATAACTACGCAAACTCCACCAACAACTTCGTTGTTCTCATATGCTAAAAAGGCATTACTTCCTTTAGCATTAAGCGATTCTAATACATCTTCTCTTGGAATAATTATTACTTTTGAAGGGCCATAATAAGTTTCAAATCCTTTTTGAAAGGCAGCTTGATTAATATTAATAAATAATTCAATATCTTTATTTTCTATTTTAATAAGTTCCATTTTTACCAGCTTCTTTCTGCATTAATATCAAATAACAGCAATTATTTAATTTTATAACTTGTCTATTAAGTTAGCTAATTTAGTTCTTTCCTTTCTATCAAGCATTCTAACTTTTTCTTCTAACGAGACTTTTTTTGTTTTTGGCGGAGTAGTTTTGGATAAAGCTATCTTGTCTCCTTGAACAACAACTTAAAGATACTCTCCAGTTTTAAAGTCAACTACTTCTAGCTATTTACCTTTTAATAAGATAGTAGGTACTTGAGTATAATTACCGCCGCCCATTGATTGTTCATATATTTTTAACTTTCTACTTATTATTAACGACCCCTCACATTTATCGTTAATAGCATATCGCATCATCAATAACTCGTTAACGAGTTCTTTTGGATGAGAATTTAAATATATAGCTTTCCTAATTCGAACTATTCAAACCATTCAAATTATGAACGATGTAATTAAAATTGTTAATTATGGTAAATCATTTACGCTTATAAAAATATTAACCGCTCAAGTACAAAAAAAGGTTTGAATAGTATTTTTACTATATCAAACCTATGCTTTCAATTTGGTGATTCTCCGGGGATTCGAACCCCGGACCCACTGATTAAGAGTCAGTTGCTCTGCCAGCTGAGCTAGAGAACCAAGCGCCTAATTATTATATACTAACAAAAGTATAAATTCAAATACTTTTTATAACCAAATCGTTGTATGGGAAGACCCCCCTCTTCCCATACAAGCTTTATTTGAAAGGTTATTATTTAGTTTCTATAGTTTCTTCAACTGCTTCAGTATTAGTTTCGTTATTTTCTAAAACTGTTGTTTCAGTCACTGGAGTTTTATCTTTTTTATCAACTAAGATAACGTTTAAGATAATTCCTAAAATCATTGCGACTGCAACTGAAGTGATTGTAATTACTGGAGTTGAAGGATTTCCGAATTTTAATGTTAATCCACCAATACCACTAACTAAGATTGCTGATGCGATAAAGATATTCTTTTGATTAGTTAAATCAATTTTTTCTTTAATTAACATTTTGACACCACTTGAAGCGATGAATCCGTAAAGAATCAAGCTAACACCACCTGTAACTGCTGGAGGTACTGTTTGGAGTAAAGCTGTAAATGGTGTGAAGAATCCGATTAAGATACTCATTATTGCCGCTAATAAAACAACTTTTGTTGATGCAATTCTTGTTAATCCGATGACTGCAACATTTTCACCATATGTTGTGTTTGCAGCGCCACAAAGAATTCCACTAACTGCTGTTGCAATACCATCACCTGATAATGTTCTTGCCATGCCTGGTTCACCATTTAATAAATCTCTGTCAATGATGTTTCCTAAATTTTCATGGTCACCAATATGTTCACACATTGTAACAAATGATACTGGTAAAAATAACAAGATAACTGTTCCAATTGTTGTCCAGTCAAATTGTGCAATTTGATCAAATCTTAAGAAGATAAAGCTTTCTGGATCATTTGGAATAAATAATTTGTAGTTAAAGAAACTTGCAAAGCCGATTTTGTCTGGTGCGAAGATATTTGTGAATGCTGTGAAGTTAACAACATTAAAATATTCATTTCCACATCCATAATACCCGATTAATGTGAATAAGACAGCAACAATATATCCACTTCCCATACCGATAATGAAAGGAATAAGTTTCATCATCTTTTTGCCATAATGACTAGCTAATGCAGTTGCGATTAATGCAACTAAACCTGAGATAATTGCTATCCAGTTGTATTTTTCAGGATCGTTTGAGCCATTTAATGTTAAATTGTTAATTGCGCTTCCTGCTAAAGATAAGCCAATTACCATAATAATAGGTCCAACAACGATTGGAGGTAAAACTTTATTTAACCAAGCTGTACCTGTTCTTTTGATGATTAACGCAAAAACGCAGTACATAATTCCAACTAATACCATGCCTATAATTAATGCAAGGAAGTTGTTCTTTGTTGCTCCACTTAGAAGTCCGACTGCTAATGCACTTTGCATTGGTGCGATATAAGCAAACGATGATGATAAGAAGACTGGTGATTTTCCTTTTGTTAAAGCAATATAAATAAAAGTACCGATACCAGCTGCAATAATTGTTGCTGCTACTGGAAGTCCTGTTAATAATGGGACTGTAATACACGCAACTAACATTGCGAGGACGTGTTGGATACCAAAAAGAAGCCATTCATGAATCTTTTTTGGACTCTCTTCAACGTCGAGAACGAGATTTTTTTCTTTGTTCATAACCTTTCCTTTCCTTAAAAAAAGATTCGGCACTAAGACCGAATCTTTTAATAATCAAATAATACGAATAATGAAGGATTAAAAAAGGAACAAATAGTAAGACCTTTGAATTCTAAGGCTTTAATACTAATGTTTTTTGAGTTGTTTCTTAAGTTCTTCATAATTCCCAGGGGTAATCTTAAGCCAAACCAAAACGTTTATCAAGTACTTTTTTAGATAATTTTTATTTCCGTTAGAAATTAATACTTTCTTAATATCTCGCTTTATTCTTCTTTAAGACATTTAACAGGATCTTTATTAGCAGCATAATAAGATGGAATAATCGCACTGATAATTCCTAATATTAAACCTAATAAAATTAGTAATACTATATGCCACCAAGCCATTACACAAATATTACTTATGTTCCAATAGTCAGAATAGTGTTGTCTAACTTGATAGTTAACTGGAAATTCAAGAAGATAAGTAAATAAAACACTCATCAAACCGCTTAATGTTCCAACAATGCTAGCTTCAAAAATAAAAACGCGACTAACATCGAACTTTCTCATACCAATTGCTCTAAAAATACCAATGTCTTTTTTTCTTTCTAAAACATTATTATAGGTAAATAAAACATTCATGACACAAGCAACACAAATTAAAACACAGACGAAAATCATTAAGACAAGAGAAATTAAACTTACCATATTTCCGACTTCTTCAATCATAAAATTGCCATTATCGTAATAATAAATTTTCTCTTTTTCTGATCCTCTTGAATCGTTGAATTCATCTAGTCTTTTCAAGATAATACTACGTTCAAACATTCCAGTAGGAAAAATAGCAACATTTAGAATGTCATTATACGAATTCATAAAAGCGACAAGTGATATGAAATATTCGTATGCTTCTCTTTTTGTAGTAACTGATTTAAAATAGCCAAGAACTTTTTTAATGAACTCTTCCATTTTAGTTAAATCACCGCTTGAAAGAACTTCTTTAGTTTCATCATTCACTAAATCTACACCAAATTTTTTAGCTTGTTTTATGAAATAAGTAAAAGTATTTGCTCCACTTGGAAACGAAGAAGATAACTTTTTATCTATCGCGTAATATCTAAAATATTTATCAGCAATCTCGTTTATTTCAGTGGTTGAAATACCACTTATATCATCTTTATGAGAGTTAATAAGTTTATTTAAATCATCAACAATATCTAAATTATTATTAGGATTATCGCTTAAATAAACTACATTTTCCTTTAAAATGCTTGCAATATCACTATCTTTTTTATTTTCAATTAATTTTTCTTGTAATTCTGGAAGATAACATAGACTTGGAGAAATTAAAGATAAAGTCGAATCTTTTTTAGGTCTAAGAATGCCAGAGATAGTTAACTTCTCACCAATTGAATTATCATTAAATAAAGTTTCGTAATCTTTTTTTGTGTAAGTAGAAATTGTTCTTTTAGATACAGGAATCACAACTCCACTCTTATAAGAAAATTGATCATAAATTTCTTTAGTGAAAGGATTTTTAACATAGAGTTCATTGTTAGAAAATATCTTATATTCTTTACCGATAATATCATTAAAATTAATTGGTTTAACTTTATTAGCGCTTGTAAAATCTTGAACTTCTTCTTTTGTATCAGCTAAGTTATAAAAGCCCAAATTTCTTAATGTCTCAAAATTAATAGCGTTATATTCATTGACTACAAGAATCAATTCATTTTCATTCGAAGGATATTTTCCAGCTATCAAATCATATCCATCTTCAATATTTCCGTATAAAACGTGGAAAATATTTGTTGGAATTCCATAAGTTGAACTTGTATAGCTGCCTCCAGCGCTTAAAGATGTATAAACTTCTTGATAACTTGATTCATATTGTCCTTTTAAAGATTCAGGATATTTTGTTGTTAAGTTATAAGCATAATCATTCCCATAATTAAATAAATAATCTTGGATAAGACCTTCTTCTTTTAATTCATCAAGTAAATCAAAATATTCATCGGAATAATTGTTATAAGTATAAGTAACTGTGCTTTGTCCTGGAATATAAGGGTAAATTTCATTATTAGTAGGATATTTTTCGCTTTGGTTAACATCTTTCCAATCTTCCGTAGCGCTTTTAGTTGAATAAGCTGGGACATTAATTGGTAAATTACTAGCACTAGCGTTATCCGCTGCTTCTTTATAAATATTAAAACCGTTAGTAATCGCTAAAACAAATCCTAAAGCAACTAAACCGAAGCAATTAGCGACACTAGTTAAAATCGTTTTAAGTTTTTTAGACATAAAAGATTTAAAAGATATCGTTATGATATTTTTAGTCTTCATTAATTTATTTACTGATTTTTTTGGATTTTCAGTAAGAGGACCTAATGAGCTAATTTTGTTTTCACTTTCAACAACTTCTTTTTCAAGATCTTCAACAATTTTTCCATCATACATTCTAATGGTTCGATCACTATAAATAGCTGCTTCTTTTTCATTATGTGTAACCAAAATTACAAGTTTAGTTTTAGAAATATCTTTTAGTATATTTAAAACCTCTTCACTATTTTTACTATCTAAAGCACCAGTTGGTTCATCAGCTAAAATAATTTCAGGATTAAGAATTAAAGCTCTAGCAATCGCAACACGTTGCTTCATGCCTCCACTTAATTCATTAACTTTTTTATCAATATATTTTTCTAAACCTATTTTTTTAAGAATTTCAAGCGCTCTAGCTTTTCTTTCGGAAGGTTTAATATCCCCTTTAACTTCTAAAGGTAAAGTCACATTATCTAAAATAGATAAAGTTGGTATAAGATGATAAGACTGAAAAATGAAACCAATTTTTTGGTTTCTAAACTTATCTTCTTGTGAAGAAGTTAATGATTTCGTTGACACTCCATCAATTATAATTTCACCACTTGTTGGTCTGTCTAATAGACCTATCATATTTAAAAGGGTAGATTTTCCACACCCTGAAGGACCTAAAATTGATACAAAACCAAATTCTCCAAACGTTACATCTATCCCATTTAATGCAGTTGCTTCTTCGTTAAGGTTATATTTTTTTGTCAACTCTTTAACTACTATCATAACTAAATTATAAAGTAATATTTATTGATAAACAATTTGAAATCCTTACAAAATTCGCATGTTTTAGCTCGCTAAAGAAAAAATCTCTAGGCATTAACCTAAAGATTTATTTCTTATTCAAGTTCGAAACTACCTGTATAAAGTTGATAATAAACACCTTTTCTTTCTACAAGTTCGTCGTGACTTCCTCTTTCAATGATTCGTCCGTGATCTAAAACCATAATAACATCACTATTTTGAATTGTTGAAAGTCTATGAGCAATTACAAATACTGTACGACCTTTCATTAAGTTATCCATGCCTTCGGTGACGATAGCTTCAGTTCTTGTATCAATTGAAGAAGTTGCTTCATCTAAAATCATAACAGGAGCATCATGTACTGCTGCTCTAGCAATTGATAAAAGTTGTCTTTGACCTTGGCTTAAATTAGCTCCATCATTATGTAAAACTGTATTATAGCCATGAGGTAATCTTTCAATAAATCCATGAGCATTAGCTAATTTAGCAGCTGCAATACATTCTTCGTCGGTTGCATCAAGTTTACCATAACGAATATTTTCCATAATTGTTCCAGTAAATAAATTTGTATCTTGAAGAACCATACCTAAAGATTTTCTTAAGTCTTTTTTACAAATTTTATTAATATTAATTCCATCGTATCTAATTTTTCCATCAGCTATATCATAGAATCTATTAATTAAATTAGTAATTGTAGTTTTACCAGCACCAGTTGCACCAACGAAAGCGACTTTTTGACCAGGTTCAGCATAAAGTGTGACATTATGAAGAACGATTTTGTCTGGATTATAACCAAAATCAACATCAAACATTCTAATATCACCTTTTAAAAGTGTGTAAGTTACATCTTGTGTTGCATTATGAGGATGTTTCCAAGCCCATAAAGTTGCTTCTTTAGTAGGACATTCGACAATATTTCCATTTTCATCATATTTTCCTCTAACAAGAGTGACATAACCATCATCAACCTCTTTTTCTTCATCAAGAATATCAATGATACGTTTACTTCCGCCTACCGCTAAAGCAATGATATTAACTTGGTTAGCAACTTGAGCAGTTGTATTAGTAAATTGTCTAACAAGAGGTAAGAAGCTAACAATGACGGCAACTGAAATTGATCCTAAACCATCAAAAGAAATATTTGTTGAATTTGTAATAAATAAAACTGTTCCAACTAAAGCAACAATAACATATAAGAAGTTTCCAATATTTCCAATGACTGGCATTAAAATATTTGCATATGAGTGAGCTTTATAAGAAACATTTTGGAGTTTTTTATTAATCGCTTTAAACCCTTCATTACTTTCTTCTTCGTGACAGAATGATTTAATAACTTTTAAGCCATGCATCATTTCTTCAACATAACCTTCACTTTTACCAATAACATCTTGTTGAGCAATAAAGTTTTTACTCGATGTTCCAGCAATCTTTTTAGAAGCAAAGAACATAATAACCGCTCCACATAAAACGATTAAAGTCAACCAAAGTGAAGATGAGAGCATAACGAAGAACGCAGTTAAAAATGTACAAGTACAAATTAAAACTTCCGGAATTGAGTTAATTAAAAGTTGTCTAATGGTATCAACGTCATTAATAAAAACAGACATAATATCACCTTTATTATTAACATCGAAGAATTTAACTGGAAGGTCTTGCATGTGAGAGAATAATTTCTTTCTTAATTTATTCATGTAAGATTGACCAGTATAAGCCATGATTTGTGAATATCCTAATCCACCCAACGAAGAGATAGCATAGCATCCAATTAATAAATAAACATTATTGAGGATACCTTTTGACACTTCATCAATTTCACTTTTTAAACAGCCATTTCCAATCCATTCAGTGATTGTATTGACAACATTTTGTAACGTTAATGGAGCAGCAATATTTCCGATGACTGTTCCTAAAATACAAAATAAAGCGATGATAAATCCGAATTTATGAGAAGTTATAAAGTCAAATACAATTCTAAGAATCGCAGGTCTTTTTTTATTATTCATAATTATTTACCTCCTATTCTATTTTGAATTTCGTAAATTTCTTGGTAGACGGCATTGCTCTTTAATAATTCTTCATGAGTTCCCATTCCAGAAATTTTTCCTTCATCCATTACTACAATAAAGTCAGCATCTTGAACACTATTAATTCTTTGAGCAATAATAATTTTTGTTGTATCAGGAAGAGTTTTTGCTAAGCCTTGTCTAATTAAAGCATCAGTTTTAGTATCAACAGCGCTAGTTGAATCGTCTAAAATTAACACTTTTGGTTTTTTAAGAATTGCTCTAGCAATACATAATCTTTGTCTTTGACCACCACTAACGTTTGTCCCGCCTTGTAGAATTTGGTAGTCATATTTATCTTTAAATGTTTCGATGAATGAATCAGCTTGAGCAATTTTACAAGCTTCGACGATTTCTTCATCGGTTGCTTCTTTATTTCCCCACTTTAAGTTATCTTTAATAGTTCCACTAAATAAAATATTCTTTTGAAGAACCATTGAAACACTATTTCTTAAAGTTGTGATATCGTAATCTTCTACATTAATTCCATCAACTAAAACTTCACCTTCAGTTGTGTCATAAAATCTTGAGATTAAATTAACAAGCGTAGATTTAGATGAACCAGTTCCACCGATAATACCAACGGTTTGTCCATGTTTAATATGTAAATTAATATCACTTAAAGCAAACTTTTCTGCATCAGCCTTATATTTAAATGAGACATTTTTAAATTCAATATCACCACTTTTAACTTCACAAATTGGATTATCGTTATTTTTAATTGTTGGGACTTCAACTAAAACTTCATATAAACGTTTCATTGAAGCAACACTCATTGCGATATTAACAAACACCATGGATAACATCATACAACTTGATAAAATTTGAGCACCATAAGTGATTAAACTTCCTAAAGCACCAATTGTTAAATCTCCAATGACTTCTCCGTTAGCACCAATATAACTTGAATTTAAAATTAAAGTGCTTCCAAAGAAAATAATAAGAAGCATAGAAATATGCATCGAAAGGAACATCGTTGGGTTTGATAAAGAAATTACCATCTCGGCAACTGTAAAGTCATTTTTAATTTCATCACTTCTTTTATCAAACTTTTCTTTTTCGTATTCTTCACGAACATAAGTTTTAACAACTCTAATTCCACGAACATTTTCTTCAACAGATTCGTTTAAATTATCATATTTTTTAAAGACTCTAAAGAAGATAGGAAGAACCTTATATATAATAATAGATAAGACAATTACTAAAAATGGAACTGTAATTAAGAAAATCCAACTCATTTTAGGTGCCATAACTACAGCCATAATAACTGAGAAAACTAGCATTAAAGGTGCTCTTAGACAAATTCTAATAAGCATCATAAACGTCATTTGAACATACCAAATATCAATAGTTTGTCTTGTAACTAAACTAGAGATACTAAATTTATCAATATTATTGAATGAGAAAGATGAAATTTTCGTAAAAAGATCTTCTCTTAAGTTAGCTCCAAATCCACAACTTGCATCTGCACTTACTTTTCCAGCAGTTTTTCCAAAAAAGAAACTACAAATAGCTAATCCGATTAATATCGCAGAGTAAAAGAAAACTATATTAAGCAAATATTCGGTTTTTGACTTTTGCATAGTGTCTATGAGCATGCTCATTACGAAAGGAATTAAGCATTCACATAGAGTTTCCAATCCGATAAAAACCATTGATAAAATCGAACTTTTTTTGTATTGTCGAACACTTTTAGAGAAGACTTTAATCATCTCTTTAAAAGTAGGTCCTGACTTCATTTTTTTACTTTTAGTCATTTTTATCTAGCCCTCCTTCTTCTAATATATTTTTCATTTTATTAAGGGTGCTCTTGGTTATTTCTAATTCTTTACTAGATATCAATCTTGTACATTTACGTTCTATATTAGCCAAGTCATTATAAGAAAGATAACTTAAACGTTTTCCTTTTTCACTCAACGAAATATTTTTAATACGATTATCTGTTTCGCTAGGAATTCTAACAATTAAGTTTTTTTCTTCCATTGAACTTAATAATTCAGACATGGATGATTTTTGAACATTGAAAATTGTTTCTAGTTCTTTTTGGTTAATATGGCCTCCATCAATTTCCGCTCTTTGTACAACATGTAAACAGCGAATTTGAGCTCCACTAATACCGTATTCTTTATTGATACTACTCAAAATTCTTCGAACAGAATTTGAAAGTGCCAACACTTCTCTTAAAACATCACCTTCCATAATCGCTCCCTTATTGTTCGTATACGAACTAATAAATTTTATGATTTTTAAACAGTAAAGTAAACACCTAAATTATGATTATTAAAAAGAAAAATAGCTGAAATATAGTATAGTTTTCAGTATTTTTTTACCTAATTTGATAAATTTTACATATCTTTTAAATAAATGATATTTAAGATTTTATTGTCACTTAAGATGCAAAACTAAAGTTCGCTTACGAACTAAAAAAGTCTAACTTTAGAATTTTTATATTCTTTGTTAGACTTTTAAATGAAATTTTAAGGAATCAAAAGCGCTTTTAAAATGATACAAACGACAATCTAATATTTAATAGTTGCTCCAGTCATATTTACATCTTTTGTTACTTCTAAATAGTAACAAAAATATCGACCCATATCGTCACTTACATTATCAGTCGGAGATATCGATTTTAAATCAATAACATAAGTACTTTCATCTTTTTCGATGCCATTTAAACTATACCCTTCAATCATTCCCGAAGTAGCCTGAATGATCAATGCGATTAAATTTGAATTTAAAAAATAAGTTTCATCAAATTTTTGATTTACCTCAATAATTTTTTTGTCGGTTCTTTAGTGAATATATTTTCATCATTTAAAAACAAGTTAAATTCAGTAACAGACTTCAATAAAGTTGCTTTAGGCGCATCAAAATTTTATGATAAATTATTTAAATTAAATGGTTCATCTTTTAACATCGAGACACTGCAAGAAGAAACTAACGTCACTAAAGAGAGCGAGAGAATTGTTTTTACTTTTTGATTATTTTTCATAATTCACTACACCTTATAAAATTAAATTTATACCGAGCCAAAATCAGTAATCGTATTTTTTATTTCCAAAATAATATGCATTTATACTTATAGGTATCAGTTTTTGATACTTTATATTCAATTATTTCAATATTATTTAAAGCAGACATTGATGAACTCACGTAAGTTCTACTACTATCAACAAGTTGCAAGTTATAAACAGTAGCACAATTAGCACCAGTTTGGTTGTTATTGTTAGTTAACCAACTAAGCGAAATTCTAATTGCCTCTCCTTCCTTTAAATATTTTATTAGTAGTTCTTACAGCTTGTCCGTTTTTAGTACATCTTTTATGAATCATTAAAAAAGAACGTATAAACGGCAATGCGTAACTTGGATTGTTTCTATAAATAACAAACTACTAATAAAAGCTTTTATTTGCAAATCCATATTAACATGTTTTTTTCTTAATTTAAATATCAAATTTTGTAACAAAAAAGCCTAGTTAAGGCTATTAAATTCTTACACTAGGCTAAAAAGTAATGTTCAAATACTTAAATTAAGCAAGTAACTTTTCTAATTCATCGACGAGTTCTTGAAGTCTATTAGTGACTGCATAGAATGGTTCTTTTGTTGTAAGATCAACTCCAGCTTCTTTAACTTCGTTAATTGGATAATCGCTTCCACCTGCTTTTAATAAACTAATATATTTATCAAATGCACCTTCTTCGCCTCTATTAACTCTAGAATAAAGTTCTAAACTAGCAGCAAATGAAGTTGCATATTGATAGACATAGAATGGTGTATAGAATAAATGAGGAATGTAAGCCCAAACTAATGGTTTATATTTTTCTTCATTGATATCGATTCCATAATATGTTGAATAAAGTTCAGCCATCTTATTATTTAAAACTTCATAATTTATTGGTGAACCTTTTTCGAATGCTTCACTGATTTCTAATTCAAATTGAGCAAATAAAGTTTGTCTATAGAATGTTGTTAAAATATCATCAATACTCTTTTGTAAAAGGGCAATTTTATCATTTTTAGATAAACCTGGTTGCTTTAATAAGTAGTCTAATAAGTTGTGCTCATTGAATGTTGAAGCAATTTCTGCAACAAAAATTGTGTAGTTTTGCTTTAATTCTGGTTGATTTTCAATTGAATACATGGTGTGAATTGAGTGACCGCATTCATGAGCTAAAGTAAACGCATCATCGAGAGTGCCAACAAAATTTAAAAGAATATATGGTTTAATTCCTTCTCCACCGTTACTATAAGCTCCACTTCTTTTTCCTTCTTTAGGGAAAACATCAACTCTACCTTCACTTGAAACAAAATGTGCTTTATCTTGGAATTCTTTAGGGAATCTTTCAATTGATTTATAGAATAAATCTTTTGCTTCTTCATAAGTAACTTTAGTTTCTGAATTAGCAATTTCTAAGAATCTATCATATGATCTATGTTTTGTTAAACCTAAAGCTTTTCTTCTTAATTCGTAGTATTTTTTAATTGCGTCAGTATTTGAAGAAGCAACTTCAACTAAACTTCTATAAACTGAGGTTGGAATTTGATTGTGTTCAAGATGGTAATCAAGAATTGATTTATATCCACGTGCTTTAACAACCGCTTGTTGAGCTTCAAGGCCGAGATGATACATTTCAGCATATGTATTTTTTCTTTCATCGAAATATTCATATAAAGCATTGAAGATCGCTTCTCTTTCGCTAGCATCTTTTGCTTCCATGATTAAGTTTCTCCAATTAGAAACTGTAACGGTAACTTCTTTTTCACCTAATTTAATTGTTTTAGGTTTATAGTCACTTACTGAAAGAGTTGAATATAAATCACTAGCTACGCCACTTAAAGGACCAAATCTAGAAATTAATAATTCTTTGTCTTTTGTTAAAACGTGGCTTTGTCCATCAAATAATTTGCGGAATGTGAAATCAAAATCGTTAAATTCTTTATGCTTAGAGATGAATTCATCCATTTTTTCTTTTCCTAAGCTTAAAATTTCAGGTTCAATAAAACTAATTGCACTAACAAAGTCATTTAAAGTACTCGTTAAAATAGCTTCTCTTGAATTTGCTTCAACACTTCTTCTATCTAAATCAGCAACTGATTGAGCGTATGTGTAAAGTCTTGTTAATAAAATGTCAGTATCTCTTTCTAAAGTCAAAAGTTTAATTAAGCTTTCTTCATCACTTAATTTTCCTTCGAAACTTTTAAATTCTTCAATTCTACTTTTAAATAATTCAAAATCTTTATTATATGATTCATCATTTAAATAGATTTCTGTTAAATCCCAATTGTAATTTGCCATTACTTTTTCCTCCGATCTGTAATATTTTACCATAAGTTCATTAATTTAGTGATATTATGCAATCTTAGTTTTAAAAAATTTTTCTATGATATAATCTTTTCGAAAAGAGAAAAAATATGAATAAATTCATGAAAGAAGCTATTAAAGAAGCTACTAAAGGTATTGAATGCGGTCATGGAGGACCTTTTGGTTGTGTAATAGTAAAAGATAACAAAATTATTGCTAGAGGACACAACGAAGTTTTAAAAAAGAAAGATGCAACGTGTCATGGAGAAATGGTTGCTTTAAGAAAGGCTATGAAAAAGCTAAACACTTTTGATTTAAGCGGAGCATCTTTGTATACAACTGGCGAACCTTGTCCAATGTGTATGGGTGCTATTTTATGGAGCAATATTTCTAAAGTATATTATGGCTGTAACACCATCGACACAGAAATTATTGGTTTTAGAGATGAGGCATTTTATAAATTTGATCGTTCAACTTTTTTAGAAGAAATAGACCGTGATGAATGTCTAAAACTTTACGAAAAATACAAGAATATCAAAGATAAAATTCCTTATTAAAAAATAGACGTTTCATTATTTTATTATATCCTTCATAAACAATATTGGAGATTTTTTAATGTCACTTTTTACATCAATTATTTAATTTCGTTTTATCGAAATTTAATTTACATTCGAATATTTAGCTAATTAAAAAATAACTTTTTCTTCATTTTTTATATCATTCATAATGACGATTTTATTTTTTTACTTATGATTAAAAGATAAAATCTTTCGAATGAAAATATTTGAATATTTTTATCATTTTTTGTTGATATTTCATTAGAAAATGAAAGTTAAATATTACATAATATAGAAAAAGGAGATAATTTTATGCCTTACATATCAACTGATAAAATTTTAAAATACGCAACCGAACATCATATCGCTCACGGTGCTTTTAACGTTAACTCTTTATGTCAAGCCGAAGCTATAATCGAAGCTTGTGAAGAATTAAGATGTGCAGCTATCATTCAAGTTGCTGAACCAGGACTTGCTTATATTGGTGGCCGTGTAGATTTCTTAAATGGCACAATGGAAGAAAAAATTCTTGGCGCTAAAAGAATCGCTAAATTTGTTAAAAAATTAGCTAAAAAAACTTTCATCCCTGTTGCATTACATTTAGACCATGGTAGAAGCTTTGAAAGCTGTAAAGCTTGTATCAATGCAGGTTTTAATAGCGTTATGATTGATGGAAGCGCACTTGATTACGAAGATAATGTCGCGTTAGTTAGTAAAGTTGTCGCTTATGCTCATCCTAAAGGAGTCGCTGTTGAAGGTGAATTAGGAGTTTTAGCTGGTGTAGAAGATCATGTTTTTAGTGAATCAAGCACTTACACTAACCCATTAACTGCAGTTGACTTTATAAAAAGAACACAATGTGATTCATTAGCAATTTCTTATGGTACAAAACATGGTGCTGTTAAAGGTGACAATGTTAAATTAAGAAAAGAAATTGTTATCGCTACAATGGAAAACTTAAGACATGAACATTTAAGTGCTGCTATAGTTAGCCATGGTTCAAGCTTAGTTCCAGAATATATCGTTAATGAAATCAACGCTTTAGGTGGTAAAGTCAAAGGAAAAGGTGTCCCAATTGATCAATTAAAAGAAGTCATCCCTTGTGGAATTTCCAAAATCAACATGGATACAGATATTAGACTTGCTACAACAAGAAATTTATTAGAATATTTTACTGAACATCCAGAAAAAAGAGAAACAAGTAAAATTTATAACTTATTAGTTGAAAAACCAGAATCATTCGAATATAGATATTACTTAAAAGAATATATTAACGAACTCGAAACAAATAAAGGATTCAACGAAGAATTAAAAGAAATCGTTCCACTTCTTAAAAAAGCTGTTAAAGAAATCGTTCTTACAGCAAACGTCGAGTTCGGAAGTATAGGAGATGCAATTTATATTAAATAAATAACCATCTCGTGATATACTAATGTTTATGAAAAGAATATTAGTAATCGATGGACAAGGCGGCGGAGTCGGAAGACAACTAGTCAAATCCATTAAAGAAAAAGTCAATAATGCAACTATTATTGCTATTGGTATTAACTCAATTGCTACTAGTGTGATGCATAAAGCTGGAGCTGATGTTATCGCAACTGGAGAAAATGCAATTATTGTTAACTCAAAAAAAGTTGATATTATCGTTGGACCAATCGGAATTATATTAACTGATGCATTATGTGGCGAAGTCACTAATAAAATAAGCGATGCAATTGCAACAAGTAGCGCCAAGAAGGTACTCATTCCATTTAACAATTGCGACACAATTATTAGCGGACTTAATAACACTTCTATTAATTTTTTAATTGAAGATACAATTAAAAAAATTAATGAATTACTTTAAGATAATCACGAAGATTATCCTACTTGATTAAAATTTTAAATATTTAATGTCATGAAGGCATATTAGCTTTTTGAAAAAAGCAATATGCTTTTCTTTTGCAAAATTTATGGATGAAATTACACTTAGACAAGATTATAAAAGGTTAACAAAGAAAAAAGTAATCTTCTTAATTTCCTTACTAATAATATTAGTATTTTTTGTAATACTTTCTTTATGTGTTGGAAGCAGTAACTTGTCTTTTCAAGATTCATTTTTAGCGATTTTTGGTCAAGGAGATCCAACGAATGTCACTATTTTATATAACATTCGTATGCCAAGAATGCTTGCTGGACTACTAAGCGGATTCGGATTAGCAATTTCAGGATATGTTATGCAAAATTTACTTAAAAATCCTATGGCTTCACCTTCGACATTAGGTGTTTCTAATGGTGCTGTTTTCGGAGCTAATTTGGCTATTATTGCTTTTAATGCAGGCCATATTAATTCTTCTCAAGGTACTGAAATCACAATTTCAAACCCTTACTTAACAACATTTTGTGCCTTAATTTTTTCAGTTCTATCTATTTTCTTTATTATGCTACTTTCTTCACGCAGTAAATTTTCAAGTGAAACTGTTGTTTTAAGTGGTGTAGCAATTGGTAGTTTATTCACTGCAATGACAACAATATTACAGTTTTTCGCCACAGACACTCAATTATCAAGTGCTGTCTTTTGGCAATTTGGCGATTTAGGTTATGTAACTTATACTGAAAACTTAATTATGTTTATTGTTATCATCGCTTCATTTATTTACCTATTTTTAAATAGATGGAATCATAACGCATTATTAAATGGAGATGACGTTGCAAAAAGTTTAGGTGTTAAAGTTAACATCACAAAAATTTTAGGGCTAGTTTTAGCTTCACTAATTTGCGCTGTTTGTGTTAGCTTTATCGGAATCATCGGATTTATTGGGCTTGTTGCCCCTCATATTGTAAAAAGAGTAATCGGAAACGATTATAAATTTACACTTCCATGCACTGCTTTATGTGGTGCTTCATTAATTTTATTTGCTGATACACTTTCTAAATTATTCATTAATGGTATAAGTTTCCCAGTTGGAGCTATCACTTCTTTATTTGGCGCTCCTTTATTCTTATACCTTTTACTCAGAAAGAAGGAGCGTTAATATGGACATTGAAGTCAATAATTTAGTTTTCGAGTATACAAAGAATAATGAAACATTAAAAGATGTATCATTTAAATTTTCTAGTGGAGATATTGTTGCTGTTTTAGGAGTTAACGGAGCAGGAAAATCTACTCTTATTAAATGTTTGGGTTCAATTTATAAGCCTAAAGGTGGTCAAATTATAATTGATGATAAAAATTTATCATTACTAAAACCAAATGAGAAAGCTAGATTAATAAGTTATGTTCCTCAAAACATTTCATTTCCAGATTTTAGTGTCTTTGATTCGATTTTAATCGGTAGAAAACCTTACATTAATATCGAGCCGACTAAAGATGATTATAAAATCATTAGTGACACAATCAATTCTTTAGGACTAGAACATTTGGTATTTAAAAACGTAAATGAAATTAGTGGCGGAGAAAAACAAAAAGTAGCTATTGCTAGAGCTCTTGTACAAAGTTCATCTGTTATTTTATTCGATGAACCTACAAGTAGTCTTGATGTTAAAAATCAACTTGAAGTAATTAATTTAATTAAGCGAGTCGTTAAAGAAAATAACTTAATCGCTTTTGTTGTAATTCATGATATCAATCTAGCACTTAAATTAGCGAATAAATTTCTTTTATTAAAAGATGGTCAAGTTTTTAATAAAGGAGATTTATCAATTATTACCGAATCCAATTTAGATTCCTTATATGGAGTCTCAACAAAAATCTATGAAAATGATAATCAAAAATTCGTCATTTTCAACAATTAAGGAGTTACAGAATGAAAAATAAATTAATTTTTACAAGCTTTTTAGCATTTACACTAGTTTCTACAACTATTTTAGGACTTTCTTCATGCGGAGCAAATAATCCTGATACGAAAATCGAAACCATCGAAGTCACTGACACATTAAATAGAAAAGTTACAGTTAAAAAAGAAAATAAAAAAGTTCTTTGTATTGGAGCTAGCGCACTTCGCTTATATAGTTATGTTGGTGATATGAATAAACTTTGTGGTGTAGAAGCTTATGAAACAAGTAGCCAAGATAAGGTTAAGATTAGACCTTATAATTACGCTTATAGAGATTTATTTGAAACACTTCCTAAAGTTAAAACTGGTGGTCCAATGCAACCTGCAAACGCTGAAGAAATTTTAGCAGCTAAACCTGATGTTGTATTTTCTTTATATGATGATGTCGAAAAAATGAATCAACTTCAAAGTAAAACTAATATTCCAGTTGTTTGTTTAAGTTATGGTAAAAGCGATCCATTTAGTGAAGATGTATATAAATCATTAGAATTAATCGGACAATTAGTTGGCACCACTGCTAGAGCAACACAAATCGTTTCATATATCAAAGGTCTTAAACAAGATTTAAATGATAGAACAAAAGATATTATTGACAATGATAAAAAGTCAGTTTTCTTAGGTTATAACACATATAATGGCGGAGCTGGAGAAATCGGTTCCTCGCTTGTAAATTATACTTGCTTTAAAGAAACAAATGCTAAAAATGTCTTATCCAAAGAACTTAATTTAGGAACAAATAATCCAACAATTGAGCTCGAAAAATTAATCGAATTAAATCCAGAAGTTATGTTTGTCGATGTTGCTAATTATAGTAAATTAGTTGCTGATTATAAAAGCGATAAAAAAGCTTCACTCGATCAAATTGCGGCTTTTAAAAATGGAGAAATTTATCTTCAAATGCCATTTAACCAATATTACACAAATATCGATATCGCTATGGCTGATTGCTATTTTGTCGGTGCAACAATTTTTAAAGAGCAATTCAAAGATATCAATATCATTGATAAATATAACGAAATATTATCGACTTTATTAAATAAAGAGATGAACTATTACGAAAGAACATTAAAAGATACTCCAAATAATCTTGGTTTCCAAAAAGTAGATTTATCATTAATTAAATAATATTAACTCCTCTCATGAGGAGTTTTCATTTTTACTAGCGCCACCATTTAATCAAAAATGCCCTTTTTAGCTTAAGTTTATTAATATGTATTAAACTAAGCATTTTAAAATTTATCGCCTAGAGATTAAACGAAATTAATCTAGGGCATTTTTCTTTATTTTTGATTTAAAAACGCCTTTTCTTAATGAAGAGGCGTTATTTATTAATCTACAAATGTTACTGATTCAGGAACTTCATTTACTAATGGTTTAAGCCATGAAATGAATTCATCAGTTACATCGTATTTTCCTTTGATATATTTTAAAGGGAATGTTGCTTCATCTAGCATTACTTTTTCAATCGGAATTAAAATAGGTTTAATTTTGTATGGATTTGTTGATAATCTTTCAATACCAGCCATAACACCATTAATATTATTTAAAGCAGCTTGAATCGCAGTTTTTCCCATTAAAACAGCTTCTTCTTGATCAACAAGTGAAACAAGATTTCTTGAACATCTACAAACTAAACCAGGTTTTTCACTACGTGCTTTAATTCCTAATTTTTCAATAATTAATGTAGCTAAATGTGTTGAAACATCTCCAAAATAAGTAGCTCTATCAGTTTTAAAAATTGGCTTAACAATCGGTTCTCCATTTTCATATTTTAAGCCTTCACTACAAACAACTACCAATCCATGTTTTTCATCCCATCTACGTTTAACTTCATTAATGAAATCTTCTTCATCGAATGGAATTTCAGGGAAACAAATCATATGAGGTGCTTTTGAATTACTAGTTCTAGCAAGTGCACTACTTGCAGCGAGCCATCCAGCGTTTCTGCCCATTACTTCGATAACAGAAACATGAATCGGAAGACCTGTAACATCTTGAGCACAATCATTTACTGTTTGAATAATATAATTTGCGCAGCTTGCAAATCCAGGTGCATGATCTGTTACACCAACATCATTATCAATTGTTTTAGGAATACCAACACAAGTTAATTCAACGCCTTTCTTTTTAGCGTATTTGTAAATATTTCCAATTGTATCCATTGTCCCATTTCCACCAGTAAAAAGAACATATCCGATATCATGCTTTATTAAAATATCAACAATTTTGTTGTATTCTGCTTCATAAAGAGGGAATCTTGAACTCCCAATTGCACTTCCTGGAGTAGATTTTAAAACTTCTAATTCATGGTCAGTTAAGTTTGTTAAATCGATAAAATCTTCGTTATATAAACCTTGTGAGCCAAATCTAGGTGCAAAAATTTTTCCATCAAATTTTTGTCTTTTTAATTCCATTAAAGCTCCATAAAGTGAAGCATTAATAACAGCTGTAGGTGCTCCTCCATGAGCAATTAAAAGATTTTTCATTTTAGTTTTTTTTCTCCCCATTAATATAAACTTCTTGAATGACATTATTCTTATCTAAGACGATAAAATCAGCATTTTTTCCAACTTTAATTGATCCGATTTTATCATCCATTTTTAACATTCTAGCAGAATTTAAAGAACACATTTTACTAGCTTCTTTATCATCTACTTTTGTAAATTCTTTAATATTTTTAAAAGCTTGATCCATGATTAAGCAGCTTCCAGCTCTTGTATCTGTTCCTTTAATTTTACAATCGCCATCTTTAACAACAATTGGAGTATTTCCAATCATATAATCACCATTAGGTAATCCAGCGCACATTAATGAATCAGTGATTCCAATTAATTTATCATTAGTTTTAATTTTTCTAATAAATTCAACCATTTCTCTATGGACATGGATTCCATCTAAAATAACTTCAGTATAAAGATCGTCAAAATATAAACCAGCCATTGTAATTGATGGGAAATGTTGGTGGATGCCTTTACTTGCATTAAAACAATGAGTTAAACATTTTGCACCTGCTTCTTTTGCTTTTTTTGTTTCATCAAAAGTTGCATTACTATGGCCCATTGTAACTTGAATACCATTTTCAACTAAAAATTTTACTACTTCTTCTGTATTAGGATTTTCAGGAGCTATTGTCATGAGTTTAAATAATCCATGACTATGTTCAATGAATTTTTTACATTTTTCAATTGTAGGAATTTGTAAATATTTTTCCAGTTGAGCTCCTTTAAATTCTTTGGATAAGAATGGTCCTTCAAGGTGAATTCCTTTAATTTCTGGATGAGTTTTACTAGCTTCATAAATTAATTCTGATTGTCTAAAAATTAATTCATCACTTTCTGTAAGTAATGTTGGAAAAACACTAGTCACTCCATGTCTTACATAAAAGCTTAAAAGTTTTTCTAATTCATCTAAATTTTTAACAGTAGAAAAATCTAATCCATCTCCTCCGTGAGTATGTTGGTCAATAAAGCCTGGAATAATTATTTTGTCGTATGAATCAGATTCACTTTGATCGATAGCAACGAATTTTCCATCTTCGACTTCTAGATTTCCGTAAACGTATCCGTTTTCTAATAAAATTTTCGCATTATCAAATTTCGTAATCATCGGATTGTTTTCTCCTTCTACAAAAATATTGTGTTATAATTATACCATATTAATATGGTATAAAAAGCACAAAGGAAGTAAAAAATATGGTAATTATTGAAAACGAAATACTAAAAGTTAGCATTAATACAAAAGGGGCTTTATTGACTTCAATTAATGATAAAAGAAACGACGAAGAACTCTTGTATCAAATTGAAAAAGACTCATGGCCATTCCAAGATGTCCAAATTTTTCCTATTATCGGAGCAACAAATTATAGAGTAAAAGATTTTAAATTATCTTCTCCTACTCGTCATGGTTTCATTAGAAATATGGAATTTAAAGTAATTAATAAAACAAATGAAACAGCGACTTTAAAAATTAATTCAAATGAAGAAACCAAAAAATTATATCCTTACGATTTTGAATTTTTTATTACATATTCTTTAAAATTTGATAAATTAACTATCACTACAAAAGTTTTAAATTTAAGTAACGAAACACTTTTATGTATGTATGGAGCTCATACTGCAATTAAAGCTAATGAAAACGCAATTTTAAATTTAGGAAAAGGTTACACTCAATATAAATTAATTGACGGTTTAATTTCAGAAAAAGGAACACTAATTGACGACAATAAAATACAATTAACTAAAGACTATTTTAAGAAAGAAGATACAGTTGTTATCGATAATACTTTTGACAAATTAATTATCAAAAACGGATTTAATCACGATGTAATCTACACTTTTGATGCACCTTTATTTGCTTTATGGAGTAGAAATGACACCGGTAATTTTGTTTGTTTAGAACCATGGTGGGGAATTTCTAATGTAACAAATGAAGAGATTGAATTAAAAGATACAAAATTCATAAATGAAATTAAAAAAGAAAAGGAGTTCACTTACTCCCTTACTTTTCAATTAAATTAGATCCATTTATTACAAAGTCACTACTTAATAATACATCAAATTCTTTAAAATAATTTCGTTCTAATTTTACCCATGTATTAGCAAAGGAATCATAACTATTTGGATTCCTTTTTTTAAGTCTATTTTTTTGAAGTTCATCACTAATTTCTACGAATATTGATACATCATAATATCGATGTAATCGAGGATTTAATGAATATGTGCCTTCAATGATGATTAAAGGTTTTAATTTTAAAACTTCTGGATTTTCTAATTCTTGTTTTGAGCAATTAAATTTATTGTAAATTAAATTTTCATCTTTTAATTTATCAATAATTTCGTTTTTAAAACGAGGATAATTTATATTCCCTTCTTTAGAATTTAAATCTAGAGTTAAATTTTTGTTTCTAGGCTTATAAAAATCATCAATATGAATTAATGTGGCATCATATTTTTCTTTAAGATACTCTCCTAAAGTAGTTTTTCCTCCACACGCATTTCCATCAATTGCAATTATACATTTTTTATTAGTTTTAATTTTTTCATCAATGTATCTAAATAAATCTTCTAAACAAATTAACTCACTCATATTAGTTAACCATCATAACAGGAATGCGATAACGTTTAAAGTAATCTTGATACTCTTGGGATAAATTATTATCAGTGACAATTAATCCAACATCATTTAATTGGAATTGAACTAATAAACCCATTCTATTAAATTTAGTTGAATCAGTAACAATGACTATATTTTTTGCACTTTCAGACATATTTTTAACAGCTTCAGTTCTTAAAGAATCACTTCCCATAAATCCAACATCTTTAACAAAGCCATCAGTTCCAATAAACATTTTATCTACATAAAATTGCTTACAGCTATTTCTAACAAGTGGTCCAACTAAAACTTTTGCATCTGATTGATATTCTCCACCTAATAAAATAACTTTATTACTTCCGAGTTTTGAAATATGTTCAACAACATAAATTGAATTCGTAATAATAGTAGCACTTGGATTTGAGTTGATAATTTCTTCAGCAACTAAAAGACAAGTTGAACCTCCACCTAATAAAACAGTTTCGTTTGGCTTTACAAGTGAAGCGGCTTTTTTAGCAATTCTTCTTTTGATTTCGTAGTTAATAGATAAACGATTTGTAATACTAGCAGTATTCTTTTTTAAAGCGTATCCATGTTGACGAATCAAAATTCCATACATATTTAAAGTTTCTAAATCTTTTCTAATTGTAACTTCACTAACCCCTAATATTTCACTAAGTTCACTTACACTAATTTTTAATTTTTCGTCTACAAGTTGTACGATATCGGATTGTCTTTTATTAATTTTCATATTTATCACCTACATTAATATTTTACTACTTAGATTTCGTTTTGACAAATAAAACGAAATATTCGAAACATCTTTTTTATAATGCTATATTATATACTTTGTATATAATAGTCTTTAATTTTACTTTCGTTTAGGCTATAATCAAGTTATGTTATATTATTTTATTTTTCCGATTATTGTTATAATCGCATCAATGGTTGGTTCGATCGCAGGCATTGGTGGAGGCGTCATTATTCGACCGGTACTAGATTCGTTTGGTTACTTCTCAACAGCCGAAATTACTAATATGATTTCTACGATGTGTGTTCTCTTTGGAACCGCTACTTCAATCATTAGACATGTAATTTCTAAAAGTAAAATTGAAAATCTAAAAATCGCAATTTTCCTTGGTCTAGGAGCTGTGGTTGGAGGAATTATAGGTCAATATTTATTCCAGTTTGTTAAAGATGCATCTAATAAAAATGTATTAATCATCATTCAAAGCGCAATTCTTATAGCGCTACTATTATTCGTAATAATTTACATGCAACTATTCTTGCCAAAAGGAAAAGTAATGCATGTTCAAAATATAATCGTAACTTCAATCATCGGTGTGTTCTTAGGAATTTGTTCAACATTCTTAGGAATTGGAGGCGGACCAATTAACGTAGCAGTCTTACTTCTCTTCTTCGGAATGAACATGAAACAAGCCGCTATAAATTCACTTATTACAATCATATTCTCTCAACTTAGTAAAGTTGTTATGTCAGGAATTGATGGTACATTCGCTACTTTATTCAACATCGAAGCATTACCAACACAAGCAGATCAATCTTGGTGGATATTCGTATTAATCTTAGTTCCTGTTTCAATTATTGGTTCATTATTTGGCACTTACTTAAATAAAAAGATGTCAAATAAAGGTGTTCAATTAGTATATACGGGCACTACTGTTGCAATTATCTTAATAAATATTTACTTAATAGTTATAAACGGTATTGCATTAGTTCAATAAAACAATTATAAAGACCAGTTCGATTTAATTAATTCTACCTCTCTACAAGAACTGGTCTTTTTTATTTGTATTAAAAGGTATTTATTCGCCATATAAAAAGGGAGCATTTTTTCTCCCTCAATATCTTTTAAATGTTTTAATTAGTTTTTATTTGCTTCGCAAGCTTTCTTTAAATATGAGAAGTCAGCTGCTTTTTCTGCAGTAATGTCTTTTGAAACTTTATCTTTGTTACCGCCATTAACTTGTGATTCTCTGATATTTTCAACATACTTGATAGCTTTGCCGTTATTTAATAACTCTAATTGTTTATTAGCATCTAACCAAACAGCAATGTCTGTTTCTAATGATGAAGCTAATACTTGGCTTGCAGAAATTTTTTCAATATCTTTAGCTGTTTCGCCTGGATTTTTAGCTCTAAAGTTCATACCTTTAACTAAAGCATTCATTGTTTTTTGGAATAATTCTTGATTTGATTCTAACCATTTTGCATTAACTGCCCATGTTGATGGAGTATATGCATCAGCCATATGTGTTGAAGTTCTAGCAGCAACAGTATATTTTGATGTGTCTTTTTCTAAAACTGAAGCAACTGGAGCGAATGTAACACAGAAATCATATTGTCCACTACTCATAACAGCTGTGATGTTTGCGTTAGCAACAGAAGCAATTGTAACTTTATTAGTATCGACGTAATTTGATTCAGCTAAACCTTCTGGTAATTTTTTACCATCACCTGTATCGTACCAAATTTTATTTCCATCAGTTAAATCTTTATTTAAAGTTGTAACTAAACTTGTCCAGAATGAACCAGGTGTAGCATCTAATTGTAAAGCGACTGTAGATCCTTTTAATGCTTCCGCTAATTCAGCATTTGTAGAGTTAACTGTTAAATCTTTACCTTTTCCTGTTTTAGTAGCAATTAATCTATCATCATCTGTTAAGTTGTCTAAAGCAACAATCTTGATAGCTGGATTTGCTGTAAAGTAGTTCCATGCAACACCATTTCCCATAAATGAAATATTAAGGTCACCAGATACTAATGATGAAGCTAAGTTAGGTCCTGTACCGATAACTTTTTCAATATTGATCCCTTCTTCTTCAAAGAAACCTTGAGCAATTGCACTATATCCAGCTCCTGCTCCATAGTTACCATGTAAGCCAATTTTAACGGTGTTTTCTTTACTACCACATGATGATAATGTACCACCAAGAACAGCAGTAATTCCTAATAATGTAAATAACTTAATACCTTTCATAAATTCTCCCTATAGTAATTGTTATTATTATTTTTAAAAACATTTAATGTTTTTTTGATTAATTAATGAGTACCACTTGCGAGATACATTTTGTAAACTTCATCCCAAATATGATTTCTATATTCTTGGAATTTTGTATCTAACTTAGTAGCTTGAGTTCTTGGGAATGGTAAGTCAATATTAATAATTTCTTTGACTTGGCCAGGTCTTGCACTCATGATAATAACTCTAGTTGCAAGTAAAACCGCTTCATCAACATCGTGAGTAATAAAGAAACATGTTTTCTTTTCTTGCTCCCAAGTTTTTAATAAATCTTCTTGAAGTTGTGATCTTGTTTGAGCATCAAGTGCACCAAATGGTTCATCAAGTAATAAAACTTCACTATTTAATGCATAACCTCTAGCGATAGCAACACGTTGTTTCATACCACCACTTAATTGTTTTGGATATGATTTTTCGAAACCATTAAGTCTAACCATCTTAATGTATTTTCTTGTGATTGCTTCTCTTTCATTTTTTGTATATTTAACTTCTTTAGTTAATTGAACTTTATTTCCGTTTTCATCTTTTGTGTAAACAGGTTCCATTTTTCCAGTTGCTTTATCTTTTTTAAATACTGGTACTTCATGTTTGATGAATTTTGTTCCATACATAACATTTTTGAAAACTGTTGACCGTGGGAATAAAGCATATTGTTGAAAGATAACACCTCTATCAGGACCAGGTCCGAGAATAGGTCTTCCATGGATTGTAGCTTCGCCACTTGTTGGTTGTTCAAGACCAGCAATAATATTTAATAAAGTTGTTTTACCGCAACCAGAAGGTCCGACAACACAAATAAATTCATTTTTCTTAATTTCTAAATTGACACCGTTTAAAGCGATAACATCATCGCCGTTTTCAACTGGATAAACTTTTCTAACGTTATCAATTTTAATAACTACATCATTTTTTTCCATTTTAATTTACCCCACTATTATTTCCATCTAGTTAATCTCTTCTCGAAATATAATAAGATCTTGTCAAGAAGAATACCAAAAACGCCAAGAATAATAATACAAGCAATGGCAATATCGAATCTAAGGAATGATGCTTGTGTATTAATAAGAGCACCTAAGCCGTAAGTAGCACCAGTTAATTCTGCAGCGACTAATGTTGTCATAGCAGCACCAACACCTAACCTCATAGCTGTTAAAATGAATGGGAATGCACTTGGTACGATAACGCCTGTAAATAAGTTTCTATCTCTTGCACCAAATGTGTAAGCAGCTTTAACTAAAGTTAAGTCAACGTTTCTAACACCTTGGTAGATTGTAACTGTCATAGTTAAGAAGACAGCTAACCAAATAATGAAATATTTTGGACCTTCACCAACACCCATTGCATAAACAATTAATGGAACATATGCAATTGGTGGAATACATCTTAAGAATTGAATAAACGGATCAAGGAATGCTCTAACTGGTTTATACCAAGCCATTAAGAATGCAATTGGTATAGACGTAACAACAGCAATTCCATAACCTGCTAGAACACGTCCGAATGAGTATCCCATATGTTGCCATAAGACACCCGAACTTGCTAAATTATAGAAAGCAATCCAAACTTCTGATGGTGATGATAATAAGCTAGTTTCGCCATTACTTTTTGTAATATAGCTATATAGCCACCAAACCAAGAAAATAAATAAGATGCCAATAACACCAACACCTATTGATTTCCATTTTTCCCAAGGAGCGAAATTTTTCATTTTCTTTGGTCCGCTTGTTTCAACATCGTTGACAGGCTTTGATAAAGCGTTAACATCAATAGCTTCAACTTCAGCTAAGTGTTTTTTCTCTTTTTCAACGACCCATTTAGGTCTAGTTATTTTAAACCAAAGTGCATCGAATTTTTCGCCTAATTTTTCGAACCACTTTGTGATTTTATCTGTTGTTTTCATAAATTTTCCCTCTATTTCGCAACTTCTTCACTAATTCCGATACGAGCATCAGCATGTTCTTGAAGTAAAGAAGCTGGGAATTCGATACTGCATTCTCCAAAGCTAGCGCGTTTGACAACTGACTTATGCCATGGTCTAAAGCAATATAAACGAACTTTTTTAGAATTAAGAATTTCTTTTAATCCAATTGTGATTGCGTATTTTGGCATGAAGTAATATCCACCATCATATTCATCCATTGAATTAACAACTCTTGTTTCTTGAGCAATTCTAATTACTCTTGTTCTCAAGTTTTTAAATTCTTCTTCATTTTCTCCTGGTTGAGCTGGTTCATTAAATGCCATATGACCTGTGATACCAATTCCACCAAAGCAAATGTCAACTCCACCATGTTTTTCGATAACTTCATCAATGTAATCAGCATTATTTAAGTCAGGAAAGATTCTTTGTTCTTTTGGCATAATGAGTTCTGGATCGATGTTGTTATAACATAATTCATACATTACCTTTTTAAATGATAACGGATGAGTTGGATCTATTAAGTTTGAATCATCTTTCATATATTCATCCATGTTGATGAATGTTACATTTTTTAAGCTGATTCTTTCTTCGTTGACTCTTTTAACGAAGTATTTATATTGACCGATTGGTCCTAAAGGAACGATATATAGAGTTTTTTTATTATTTTTGTTATTTTCAATGATTGTATCAACCATTAAATTAGCCATTTCTTCAAAAGTAGTTTCCTTATCTTTGTAAATATCAATAGGAATCTTACCTTTTGTTAAGGCTTCACCTTTAATTTTGAGAATATCAATATTCATTATTTTTCATCCTCCATACAAAGGTGAACAGATGGACGTTTGAATGTCATTGGAAGAACAAGGACGTTTGGATTTTCACCAACATATTTCTTTGCATCTTCATAAGCTTCCATAACTGTATTTCTTGTCTTCATTCCCATTGCACGAGCTGTTCCTGGTTTTTTACTTCCAACAATGTAAACTGCTTTACAATCTCTTTCAGCAATGTGAGCACAGCTAATCATTGAGAAAGCATGGAATGGATGGAATGCATAATTATGACGATACATTTCAATATATTTTTCTTTATTTGGCATGTTGTCATAATAATGTTCAATATCTGGAAGTGTACATCCGTTATCATTGAAGTAATCATAGACTTGTTTCATTGCTGGGAATTCTTCATCACCGAAGTCTCCATCGCATTGAGCTAAAGCGATAATTACTGGATTTTCCGACATGACACGTTTTAATCTAACGACTTGGGCACTAATTGCTTGTTCTACTAAGATTGGGTTTGTACCTTGTTTTGTACCATATTGGAAATCATTTGGTAAACCAAAGATAATAACATCATATTTTTTCTTAGCCCATTTAACATAAGTACGTTTGTCTGCGATTTCCCGTGTTAATGGTTCAATCTTTGATCCGTCTCCTGCAAATACAGCGATTTGATGTGAGAAGCTATCCAATACTGCATCAACACAGAAGAATTTTTTACCCATGCATTCTTCCATCCATTGTCCGATAGCATCAAATTTTTGTCTCATAACTGAGTGTGATGATACTGGAACAAAATCTGGAGCGTGCATAACTTTTGGACAATGGTGTGAGGAAATTGATTCCCAGTTACTAATACCTGTTGCACAGTGTTTATATCCACCACTATATCCACCATATGGATTTCCTTGTGTGTGTCCGATTAAGAAAGCGATATCTGAATCGTAAACATATTTATTGATAACAACTTTAGCATGGAACTTTGGTTCATATCCTAAATCAACAACATGTTCTGGATCTTCACTATCATGATTAATAATTTGACCTTTATCCCAGAATCTATCGAAAATTTCATCTCCTAAAATTCTTCTAATTTCTTCAGGCTTATTTTTTCTATGTAAACCATTTGAACAAATAAGGATAATATCTTTTTCTTCAACACCAGCTTTTAAACATTCATCGATTAAAAGTGGGATTGTTGTTTTACGGTGTGAGTCTTCTTGGAAGCCACCTTTAACTTTATCAGGGAAAATAATTGTAACTTTACTTCCTTTATGTACTTGTTCTGAAATTGGTTTTAATCCGATAGGATGTAATATAGCATCTAAAGTAGCTTTTTTAACATCATCTAATCCTTTTGGATCTTTAACTGTAACGCCAGTTTCAAATACATCTGCATTATCAGGTACTTGTACTGTTACTTGACCTTCCCCATATTCTAATTTGACATCCATTATTTGAGACCTCCCTTATATGTTTTTACGATTTCATTAAAATCTTCTAAACGGAAACCGAAATTTTTACCAAATGTTGTCAATGCGATTAATCCTCCATCTAATTCAGGAATGGAGGCTAACATTTCAGCATTTTCTTTTTTAAGTCCACCACCATAAACGACTTTGCAATCGACTACGCTTTTAATAAAACGGACGATGTCTTCAATATATTCTTTATTAGGTGGAGTTTTTCCTGGGCCGATTGCCCAAACAGGTTCATAAGCGATTGTAATTTTATTTAAATCAACATCTTTTAAACCAACGAGTAATTGATTTCTTAAGACATCATATTTGCGATCTAACTCAGTATCTTTTTCGCCAACGCAATAAAGAACATTCATGTTTGCTTTAGTAGCACATTTAACTTCTTCATTAAGAATTAAGTTAATATCCCCTTGTCCACCACCCAATGCAAATAATTTGTTGAGATGATTTCTTTCTTCGCAGTGACCAATTATTGTATCCTTTACGCCAATACCAGCCATCGAGTTAGCTGTTCTAAATGTCGTAAATGCACCAAAGTTGCCGCCTTCACTTGTATCATTATAATGTACGCCTTGACAACCGATTCGAACTTCCTTTGCTTCACTTAATGCTGGCAAGATATTTACCTCTTGGAAATAGATTGTAACTGGAATTTCGAGGTTCATTTCTTCAATTCCTTTTACGATTGTACTTCCATATCTTTCTTTTTCGCCAATTTCATTTTTGCCGAAATAAGACGGTAAAATATCGAAACGTTTCAAGTTCAAATATATTTTTTTCATAATGTAAGCCCTTTCATTTGTATTTTAGAGCCTTTAAATTACGTTTACAAACGTTTTTTTCATATTTCGAAACTTTTTTATATTGCGTTTTCGTTTGATATTTTTTCAGTTTCGAACGAAAGTTTTTTTCAAAAAATATTAAATTTCATTACATTATCTTATTTTTGTCATTTTATATGAAAGAAATCTATACTTTCATTTTATGTCATTTTTATAATTAAACTTTTATTTAAAAACTTAATTTCGAAAATACCGAAAGTAATAAAATAATCAATATGAAACATTCTCCAGGTGTCATAAATAACACACATGCTAAAAATATACACTTTTTTTCTTGTTCATTTTTTAAAAAATCCATATATAATTGTAGGTAGATATTATGTTAACAAGTAACGATTCATTAATGACATCAGTCTCTGAAATGATTATTTCAGATATTTTAAGCGGGAAATTAAAACCTGGAAGTACTTTATCTTCTAAAAGGCAGCTTGCAAATAAGTATTCGGTTAGCAGAACAGTAATCGATAGAGCTTTAGAATACTTAGTTGAAATGGGTTATATAATTCGTGACGAACAAAATGAATATCAAGTAATTGATTTTGATAGATTTAAAGATTTTAACGACTTAACTAACTTCTTCAAATATGAAGATCAAAAATTTTCAGAAGACGATATCACTCATATCAAACGCTTAAAAGCTGGCCTCGATGCTTTATCTATTAAATTGTTAAAACTCCCAATAAGTGAAGAAGATGCAAATAGTATGAGAAAAACACTTGCATCAATTAATTGTTCATGCGCATATTGTAGAAATAAAAAATGTGATCACTGTGCTTCTATTGTCTATGACTTCTACACAAAATTAGCACAAATGTCTCAAAATAAATTTTTACCTTGGCTATATTATGCTTTTAGAAACACCAATATAAAGATTATTAGTTCTTATATAAATAGCGTTGGTATTGAAACTATATATAGTAAAGGTTGCCTAATCATTGATTATTTAAGAGAAGGCAAGCGAGAAGAAGCTATAAAAGTTATAGATTATAATCTTGTTTAATGTCGTCAAAGTATCGATTAAATCGATACTTTTTTAATTATTTTGAAATTTATTGTTCGCAATTATATTTGTTTAAATATACTTCTAGTGCACTTTTAAAATTAGAATATAAACAAAAAGATTACCCTTATCAAGGCGAGGGGCCTATAAAGAGTAATCTTTTTTTAACTATTCTTCCGGAACAACGATTTCTTTAACTAAGAAATCTAATCCACCTAAAACATCTTTTTCAAAGGAATTACATTTTGGGCAATATCCTTCATGTTTAACAACATTAAATACTTCGCCACATTCTTTGCATTTAGCAAGTCCTTCGATAACATCGATTTTAAGTTTTGTATTTTTAAATCTTTCTTTATTATATGTAACCGCTGGGAAGCAATTTTCAATATATAAAGGAACAATACCAGATAATTCACCAATCTCTAACGTAATTTGTTCAACGTAAGGGATATTTTCTTTTTCGCAAAGTTCATCAACTGTTTCAATGACTTTGCAAATAACACCTAATTCATGCATAAATTAATCTTGATGTTTAGCTTTACCAGTGAAAACTTCTTTAATAGCAGTTGTTGCAATTTTACCACTACGCTTAATAGCATATTGAGCAACTTTAATTGGCAATTTTTCAAATACAGGTGCTTTATCATCGTATTTCTTAACGAGATGGATTGCATCAAATTTACATTTTGTTGTACATTGTCCACAACCTAAACACATATATTCATCAATCTTAACTGCACCACATCCTAAACATCTTTGTGTTTCAGCTTTAACTTGTTCTTCAGTGAAACTCATTCTATCATCGTGATAGCTCTTCTTTAACTTATCATTATGAAGCGGTCTTTGACGTTTTGTGTTGTCATAACCTTGAATGATTGCATCATCTTTATTTAAAGAAACGTAACCTTTTCTAACTCTACCAATAACTAAAGATTGACCTTCCCAAACAGCTCTATGGAGTGAGATAGCACCTTGTTTACCTGCTGCAATTGCTTCAATTGCAAATCTTGGTCCAGTGAAACAATCGCCACCAACAAAGATATCTTTTTCAGCTGTTGCATATGTAAATTCATCTGCTACAGCAGTATTATTTCTCTTAAGTTCAACTTTAGTTCCTTCGAGTAATTTACCCCAAGAAATTGCTTGTCCAACTGATACTAATACATGTTCACATTCTACTGTGATAAGATCATTTTCATCATATTTTGGTGAGAATCTACCGTTTTCATCAAATACGCTGATACACTTTTTGAATTCGACACCTTTAACTTTGCCATTTTCAACGATAATACGTTTTGGTCCGTAGGAGTTATTAATTTTAACGCCTTCTGCTTCTGCTTCTTCAATTTCTTCATCTAAAGCAGGCATTTCATTTCTTGCTTCTAAGCAATACATTAAAGTTTCGGTTGAACCTTCTCTAATAGCAGTTCTTGCAACGTCAATTGCAACGTTACCACCACCGATAACAATTGTTCTACCAGTAAGTTTTTTGCCTTTTCCTAAAGCGACATTTCTTAAGAAGTCGACACCAGTTTGAACATCTTTAGCGTCTTCTCCTTCAATATTTAATTTACGACCTTCTTGAGCTCCAATCGCTAAATAGAAGCCTTCGTAGCCTTGTTTTCTTAATTCATCAAGTGTAACGTCTTTTCCTACTTCAACACCAGTTTTAAATTCAACTCCAAGTTCTCTTAAGACTTCAATTTCACTATCGATAACATCTTTTTCAAGTCTAAATGAAGGAATTCCTAAAGTTAACATACCACCTAAGCGGTCTTCTTTTTCAAAAACAGTAACTTTATATCCATCAACTGCCATAAAATATGCACATGATAAACCAGCTGGGCCAGAACCGATAACAGCCATTTTCTTGTTATATTCATGTTTCTTTGTTGGAATAAATCTTGTTTCACTATGTAAATCTTTATCAGCAATAAACTTCTTGATTTCATCGATTGCGACTGGGTTATCTACATCACCTCTTGTACAAGCCGATTCACATTTATGAGGACAAATACGTCCACAAATTGCTGGTAATGGATTTTCCTTTTTAATTAATTCAAGAGCTTCTTTATATCTGCCTTGTGAAGCTAATTTAATATAACCTTGGACAGCGATATGTGCTGGACAAGCTGTCTTACATGGGGCAGTTCCACTAGGAACAACGTTTGATCTATTTGTTCTAAATTCAATGTTCCATTCTTTTTGACTCCATTTGTGATCAGTAACACGCTTTGCCTTTGGAATGACAATTGGAGTTTTGCTACATAATTTTTGTCCTAATTTAAGAGCGTTAGTTGGACAATTTTCAACACATTGACCACATGCAACGCACTTTGTTTCATCAACTTCAGCAACGTAGTTACTTCTACATGCTTGAGGAGCTCTAAACATAGTTGCAATACGCATTGCAAAACATGAACATGAACAGCAGTTACAAATAGCAGCTGATTCTCCGAATCCTTCAATATTTGGCATTTGGTGCATTAAACCATTTTCTTCTGCTTTTCTAAAAATTTCTAAAGCTTCTTCTTTAGTAATTCTTCTAGCTTTGCCTGTTCTAATGAAGTATTCTGCACCACTTCCCATTTGAACACACATATCTTGTTCTAAATGGCCGCATCCTTCACCCATAACTCTTCTAGAACTTCTACATGAGCATGGTGCAACACTAAAAGTATCGTATTTATCGAGATAATATGAAATTTTTTCGAATGGAATTGCCTTTGAATTTCCTTCGATAGCTGATTCAATCGGAATGACTCTCATCATTGAGTTTCCGCTTGGAAGCATAGGAACTAAATTTTGAACACGAGTACGTGTATATTCTTCGAATGCTCTAGCGATTTCTGGATGCTTTGCTAAATTTTCTCTATTCGAAACCATCATTTCAAGAATACCTGGAGCAAAGATTTGAACTAAATAAATATCTTTTCCATTTTCTTGATAAAGTTTAAAAACACCTAAATCAGCAAGTTCATCAGCTAATTTCTTTGTTTCTTCAATTGATTTACCACATCCTTTAGCAAGTTCTTCAATAGTTCTTGGTTTTCTTAATCCCGCTGCTAAAGCAACATCAGCTTGTTCATCGCTAACGCAGCATGCTAATGAATAATATTCAGGTGCGTTTTCATCAATTTTGTTGACCATACCTGTTAAACCACCAATCATTTTGGCAAGTTTAACTATTTTCTTTCTTAAAGCCATTATTAATTACTCCCTTTAAAATTTTTTATTTGTTCCCTTAACCAATTAGTCCAATCTTTAATTCCTTCGCCCTTTAAAGAAGAGATTGTAAAGACTTTAATATTTGGATTAAGTTTTTTAACTCTTTCAACACACTTTTCGATACTAAAATCAAAATAAGGCATTACATCAATTTTATTTATAAGCAAGACATCACATTTAGAAAACATTAACGGATACTTTAATGGTTTATCATCACCTTCAGGTACTGATAAAATCATTGCGTTTTTAATTGCCCCAGTATCGAATTCAGCCGGACAAACAAGATTCCCAATATTTTCTAATACAACGAAATCCAATCCATCTGTTCCGAATTGTTCTAATCCTTGTTTTGTCATACTTGCATCCAAATGGCACATACCACCTGTATGCAGTTGGATAACTTTAACTCCAGAATCTTCAATAGTTTTAGCATCGACATCGCTATCAATATCAGCTTCCATAATTCCGATTGAGAATTCATTTTTTAAATCTTCGATTGTTCTTAACAATGTTGTTGTTTTTCCGCTTCCTGGAGAAGACATCAAATTAAGTAAGAACAATTTTTTGTCTTTCAGTTCTTTCTTTAATTCAATAGCGTCCTTATTGTTGAAGTCGAGAATATTTTGTTTAACTTCAATTGTTTTAAATCCAGCCATAAAAAATCCCTCTTTGTGCTTCAATATTTTATAAACTTTTTTTCATTTTAATATATTTTATATTCAGTAAAAATAGCCTGAATTAAAATAATGGCATTTTTTATGTACCATACGTTTGACCCTTTTTGTTTGAATTCGGTATTTTTTGTGTTAATTTAATTATAGTTGTTTCATAAAAAGATAATTTTAGGAGGAAAATGATTATGACAATGGCTGAAAAGCGGAATAATCCTGTCCAAAAACAACATGGTTTAAATCAATTTATTATTTGGTTCACATTCAGTGTTACCATGTTGGCAATTGCACTTTTGACAGCTCAATTCCCTACATGGGCAAACTTAATCTTTAACGTTGTCTGTGGTGTTTTAGTTTTAATTTTCACATCTTCTGTTATGTTTGAAAAATTAAAGCTTACTACCCTTTTAACACTTAGATTAGTAATTGCTTTATTTGCGTTCTTCGGGTGGAACGGACAAATTTATACAGATTTCGTCTTACTTCTTCTCATCGTTAACATTTTAGAAGCTACCTTTACAGACTTCTTAAAGAACAAACAATACTGGAATGGCGTTAGCGGCGTATTCTTAGCACTTGGTGTTTTAGGTCTTAAAGGAACTTGGGCAAACACACCAGATTCTCCAATGTATTACATTGAAGGATTTACAATCGGTGCTACTATTGCTTACATGATCGGTTACACAATTTGGAACTGGATCTTCGTTAGTGGCGAATTCTCACCATCAGTTACATTAATGCACGTTGGTTTCTTATCAATGCCAATCGTTGGATGCGTCATTATGGGAGCTATCACAGGTAACTGGGGCGCTGCATTCGGATTATGGTTATTATTTAGAGCTAATACTTTAACATTCGGTGGTATTATGCAAATCGGTGGTAAGTCATTCTGGGAAGAGAACTTAGCAAATGATAAATTCTCAAGAGGAATTGACTATACACATAAAACATGGGTTCAAATCGTTTGTATGGTAATTTGTGTCGCATTAATGCTTTACGTTATCATTACAAGATTCGTTGTCCAAGGCGGATTTGTTTGGGACAACCCATATATTCAATAAGAACAAGTATACTTCAATATACTCCTTTCTAAGCCTGTTATTTATAGCCCTTGAATAACAGGCTTTTTTATTACTCAAAGAAAATACCCTGCAATTTGATGAGGGTATTTTGGCTTTTAAAACTTTTTTAATATGTTTTTAATTAAATAGTAGGCACAACGAACTTGATTGCTTTAGGAACAATCTTAACTTCATAGTGACTTTTTCTAAATATTTCACCATCAATCGCATAAGCTATTGGCTTATTTGAATCAATTACAATCTTATTACACTTCTTATAAATTAATAACGGTTTAATTTTTGGATCTTCTAAATGCTTTCCAGTTTTATAAGCTTTCATAAATCCTGCCGCTTTAAATCTTGAGACTTTTTTAATGAAGCAAAGATCCATTAAACCATCATTGATTTTTGCTTCTGGTGCACAATAAAATCCTCCACCATAACAATATCCATTAGCGCAAACCGCTAAAAGTGATTTTCCTTCAAACAAAATTTCATCATCAACTGTTACCTTCATTTGAGAATTCATTTTGAAAAGTAAAGATGAAACCGCTGCTAAATTATAAGCAAGCGGACCTTTTATAAGAGGTAACTTTCTTAATTTATGCATACAGAAAGTAACCTCACCATCAAAGCCACAATTTAAAATATTAATACAAGCATCTCCGTCAACATCGATCAAATCGATATCTTTAGGAGTGCCATAAATGATTTTCCTCAAATCATTAAAAGACGTAACCCTATCTTTGAAATTTTTTACGAAATCGTTTCCACTGCCACAAGCATAGCAAGCAACTTCAACATTTTTAAATCCATAAGCACCATTAACTACATCGTGTAATGTGCCATCTCCCCCGCAAGCATAAAATCTATAAACAATATTTGCGTCATGAGATTCTAAATATTCTTTAACGAAATTTCTAGCATCACCTTTTGATTTAGTGACATAAATTTCATATTCAAAATTATCAATTTCTTTTAAAGCTTTAGTTATCTCATCAACCTTATCATCTTTTCCCGCTTTAGGATTGATTACAAATATATGTTTCATAATTTAATCCTTTGGGACAAATTTTTTGTCTTTTGAAAATTTCTCGTCTTCTTTTAAATCAAATCCGAGTGTTCCACCTGGATTCATAACATAATCTTTATCAAAATAATCTTTCAATACTTTAAATACTTGATATTCATTTGTTCCCATTTGACCTTCAAGCCAAGGAGCAAATGATTTTCCAATACCATGATGGTGACTCATTGCAGCACCTGATTTTTGAATTGCATCTAAAATACCATCTTGATAATCTTTATATTCTTTTAAGTCGTTCATCTTAGCGATGAAGATAAAATAAAGGTTAGCACCTTGAGGATAAACGTGAGACATATGAGTTAAACAAATTGTCTTTGGTCTTGACTTACAGAACGCTCTAACATCTCTATGAACTTGACTCATATTGCTCCAGTTAACACTGCATTCAAGTGTATCCGTCATAATACCAAAATCTTGCATTGAGTCACGCAAATATGGATCAGTGAATCTACCTTTTTCCCAAGCTTTTGTAACAAAGCTAGTTAAATTCATTGCACCAAACTTTTTAGCGATTCGTTTAATATTTTTAGCTACGTTTTTACTAAATCCTTTTTCACCATCAGTAAATCCTAAGAATAAACATTTTTGGAATTCTTTAAATCCTTTGATCTCAAAAACTTTAGCAAGTGGAGTTTCATCAACACCATATAAAGAAAGCATATAATGAGTTTCTTCAGGATCGCTTAATCTAAACACACTTGAGAATCCGCATTCACATTGCATCATTTCTCTAGCTGCTGCTTGTGCTGTTTCCCAATCTTTAAACATATAGCTAAATCTTTTACGATTTTCAGGCATGTATCTAAATACGCGAAGAGTAACTTCAGTTAAAACACCAAATGTTCCCTCACTACCCATCATAATATGATTTAAGCTTGGGCCAGTCGCTTCACGAGGACAATTTGATGTAACAATTTGACCTTTTGGAGTTGCATAAACTTGTCTTAAAACTAAATCTTCAATTTTTCCATAGTAAGTTGAGTTTTGTCCAGCTCCACGAGTAACAACCCACCCACCAACTGAGCTATATTCAAATGATTGTGGGAAATGACCACATGTGTATGCTCTTTTTGCTTTAAAAAGTTTAACAGCATTATTTAAAGTTTCTTCTAATTTTGGTCCGCTCATACCAGTTTGAACAGTAATAGTTTGATCAATTTCGTTGAAACTAATTACTTTATTAAAGCGTAATCTCATATCTAAAGAGACGCCACCTTTCATACATTCAACGCCACGAGTTACACTGCTTCCACCACCATAAACATAAAGTGGAATCTTTTTTTCTACACAATATGCAACGATTTTATTAATTTGTTCCTTATCATCAGGATATAAAACAACATCTGGAATATTTTCAATTTTCTTTTCTCTTAACCTAAGAAGATCATACATTGTTTTACCATAAGCAACAGATAATCTACTATAATCATCATCCCTAACAAACTCATCGCCTAAAATAGATTTGAAGAATTTAATATCTTCTTCTTTAATAACTTTAGGAGGAACATCAAATTTAACTTCATCTAATCCTAAGTCACTACTATAGTGTTTAAAATCATCATCAGTTAAATCAAAAGTTTTCTTTATCATTTTATAAAGATTTTCTTTTGGGTATTTAACATATTCAGGGTCTCCCCATTTAAAAATAGAACGATAAGATTTTGGAGGTACTTTATCTAAGTACCATTTTGGTTCAAAGTCTTTATAAGGTTTAGACATAATTATTTTCCCTTCTTCATATCTGTTGTGGTGATGATATCTACGCCACTATTAAATACATTTTTAATTACTACACTTCTAATAGGTAAGTATTCAGTGATTGTTACTGATTTTAATAAAAGTAATAAATCTTTAATTTTAGTTTTTTCGATATCTCCATTAGTTCTAACACTAACTACAGGATATTCTTTAATTGTTGTTTTAACAGAAGAACAAACACTTCTTTTAGGACACTTAAATTCGTTTCGAGCATAAGTTTCACCTCTTTTACACTTGTTCCCTGTTACAACATCATTTTTTTCATCATAAGTTAAGTGACATCCATTTGGACAAACTATACAAACATACTCTTTCATTTTTAGTCCTCCAGTTTGAAACAAATTTCTTTATCATTTTTTAAACTAATCATTATTCTTTCCATTTCAGGCGGTTTTAAATATTGATAGTTTTTCTTAAATATAACTTCATCACCTTGAGTAATAATTAACTTCTTATTTTTATATTCATCTTTACTTCTAAAATAGAAAATCATCCCATCAGTTGAACTATTTAAATCAACAAATTGAGGAACAACATATAAGAAATTATTATCCTCATTAACTTTTATTAGCTTTCTTTCATGTTTTTCATTATATTTACCAGCAATTTCGCCTGATTCACTAACATAATCTGCTAAATCATTAACGTGAACGGCGTTACCACAAGCAAATATTCCATCAACTAAAGTTTCAAAATTTTGATCTACATATGGTCCTTTAGTTTTATTTGATAAAGGTACATTAAGAGATTTAGCTAATTCATTTTCAGGAATTAATCCAACACTTAAAATCAAAGCATCACATTTAATTCTAGATTCAGTGCCTTTTATTGATCTCATTTTTTCATCAACTTTAGAAATTTCAACTTCTTCAAGTCTATCTTTACCGAATACTCTAGTTACGGTATGAGATAAATGTAATGGGATATCAAAATCTTTTAAACATTGAACTAAATTTCTAGTTAATCCACTTGGGGTTGTTTTAGCTTCATAAACACCAATTACTTTTCCACCTTCTAAAGTGATGCGTCGCGCCATAATTAAGCCAATATCTCCACTTCCTAAGATGACCGCTTTTTTTAAAGGCATTTTACCTAAAATATTTATGTAATATTGAGCCTGCCCAGCTGTCATTACTCCACTAGGATTCGTGCCATGAATTCCAATTTGCTTGCTTGTTCTTTCTCTACATCATGTAGATAAAATTAACTTCTTAGTTTTCGCGACACCAACTCCGTCAGTATTTACAAAAGTAACGATGTAGTCGTCATTTTGACGACATATAGAAGTAACAAAAGTTAGCAGAGATACTTCAACATTTTTATCGTTTAAAGCATCTATTTCTTCATAAGCATATTCAGGTCCACTAAGTTTCATTTTGAATCTAGTTACACCGAATCCATCATGAATGCATTGCTTTAAGATGCCACCAAGTTTTGCTTCTCTTTCAATCAATAAAACTTTTCCTTTTTGACTAGCAACTTGGCTAGCAGCTAATCCAGCAGGTCCTCCTCCGATTACAATAGAATCATAAACTTTCATAATTAGAGATCCTCCTTAATCGAATTAAATAAAACTATTCCTTCACCTTTTTTTGGAACATCTTCAAGTTTTACTCCTAATTCTCGAGCAAGTATTTCATGAACTAAAGGTTGACAAAACCCACCTTGACATCTTCCCATACCAGCTCTACAACGTCTTTTTATTCCATCAATTGTAGTTGGAACAATTGGAGAATGAATAACATCTAAAATTTCACCTTCACTAATTTCTTCACATCGACAAATGATTCTTCCATATTTTGGATTCTTTTTAATTAAAGCATCTCTACTTTCATTATCCATTTTTCGAGTGTTAACATAAGGTTTTCTTATTGGATTAAAGCTAGTATTTTTACTTGGATGAAGCATATCAACTACAATTTTTGCAATTTCTTCAGCAATTGCTGGAGAAGCTGTTAATCCAGGAGATTGAATTCCGGCTGCGTGAACTATATTTTTTGTCCATTTTCCTTTTTGAACAATAAAATCTTCCTCTAAAGTTGGTGCTCTAACTCCTGAAAAATAAGTAATGATATCTTTCTTTTCAAGAGCTTCAATTGTTTTATGATGCTTTTTCATAATCGCATCAACGACTTCGCTAGAAGTTGTAAAATCTTCTTTATCTTGAATTTCAATAGCGTTAGGTCCGATTAATGAATTGTTATCGATTGTAGGAATGATTCCTCCGCCTTTACTATGAGCTTTCTTTTGCTCGGTTGGTGATTCTAATATTGTAACTGACGTTCTTGAAAGATTAGAAAATACTGCTTTATCCATGATAATATCAGTTCCTTTACGAGGATGAATTGAGAAAAATTCATCATCAGCGAATCTAGCAATATCATCACTAAAAACACCAGCCGCGTTAACGACTACTTTTGGTAAAATTGTACCTCTATTCGTATAAACTTCTTCTATTTTATGATTTTTGACTTTCATGCCTGTAACGATAGTTTTAAAACTAATTTTTGCTCCATTCATTACAGCATTTTCAGCTAAAGCAATTGTAAAATTGTAAGGACAAATTGAACCAGCGTCACTAAAATGTACACCTCCAATTATGTCTTTACTTAAATTAGGTTCGATTTTTTCTAACTCTTTCCTAGTACAAACCTTGCATCCTTTTAAGTGATTTTCTTTTGCTTTATGAGGAATATAGAATTTAGCAAGTACATATAAAAGCTTAGATTTTAAGCAAACTGTTTGACCATCTTTCCTGTATTCAATACCGATTTCATTACATAAATCAGGTAAGATCTCTTTTGCTCGATTTAAATATTTTAATTTCTGACTATTTTTCTTTAAATCAATGCCAGCATGAATACATCCATCATTTCTACTTGAAGCATGAAGTGCTAAGTCTTCTTCTTTCTCTACAAGTAAAACATTTAAATTATATTTTGATAATTCTCTAATAATAGCAGCACCAGCTACACCTCCTCCAATAACTAAGACATCTACTTCTTTATTATTTAATGAGTCGTCTTTTATTTTAGGAGCTCTAATTGGAGTAGGAACATATCCTTTTACTTTAATTTTATTAACGATATGTTCATATAATTTAGCCATTCTAATAGATTTACATAAATCTAAAACATCTTGATAATTACTAGCTTCACCATACAGGAAAATAATATTATCTTTTTCCTTTGCTCCAACTTTAAATGGTGCTTTTTTAAGTAACTTGTTGAGTTTATTTGTCTTACTCATTTTTACCACCTTGTCGCTATTTCTCTAACGACTAATTCATTACGTTCTTTAATCGGATTAAGAACTTGTTGAATGGTTAATCCATCAATTATAACCATTAACAAATACGACATTATTTTTTCATCAACGTCTTCCTTGAATACTTGCTTAATACCTACTTCAAGTTTACTTCGCCAACTTTCCCGAAGATTAATATATTCTTCTTTAAGATGTGGCTTACCAGAAGCACATTCATTAATTAAATAAATGTGAATCTTAGCTTTGTTAAATAATTCAACACCTTTATAAAATATAATTTCTAAAAATCTTTCTTTAGATAATAATTCATCCTTGTGTTTATTTAGCCAAGCGAAGTAATCATCCTCTAATTCTTTAAAGTGTTTAGTCATGATGTCTAAAATAATTTCATCTTTACTCTTGTAATAATAAAAGATCGTTCCCTTCGAAATTTTCAGTTCATCTGCAATATCTTTAATCGAAAATGAGTTTACATTATTTTTTGAAATAAGATTTTCGACTGTATCAAGGATTTTATCTTTTGTACTCATAAAATTCCTCTCGGTCAGTCAACCGACTTATAAGTTAAATATATATTTGTAAATCGATTACTTCAACTTAATTAAACATTCAGTAACTAAATAGTGGCATTTATTTAATACCGATATTATGTTTTGAATTATGATATTCATTAGTTGATTTATTTTTTTATGATAAATGCATTTTCCATAACAAAAAAGAGGCGCCGCCTCATTTTTTGTTATTAAAACTTTTGATACTTTTTTCTTACTTAACGTAAATTAATTCGTAATTTTCTTGTCCTAAACCTAATTTGTTAGCATGTCTTAAACAAGCTTCCCATTCAGTTGTCGGAAACATTGTATGAAAATAATCATTATGATGATGTTTTAAATCACATTCACGGTCAGTTAGATATGTATTTGAATTTCTTGGAGCTTTATTAACTGCATCTGCGCAAGCTCTATCTAAAGCAACCGGATCAAAAGAAGCAAAGAAACCAATAGAAGGAACAATTGCAACATCATTTTCACTATGACAATCACAGAAAGGTGAAACATCAATTACTAGCGAAATATGGAAAGCAGGTTTATCTTTAATTACAGCTTTAGTATATTCAGCAATCTTATAATTTAAGATTACATTTGAATCTTCATTAATAAATGAAATTGCTTCAGTCGGACAAACTTCAGGACATCTTCCACATCCGACACATTTGTTTAAATCAATTGTACATTTTCCGTTTTCAAAAAATTGAGCATCATGAGCGCAAACTGTACTACATCTTTTACATCCAATACATTTACTTGTATCAACTTTAGCTTCAGAAGCGCTATGCATGTCTTCTTTGCCTTTTCTACTTCCGCATCCCATACCAATATTTTTTAAAGCGCCACCAAATCCAGCACCTTCATGACCTTTAAAATGAGATAAAGAAATAATAATATCTGCATCCATTACTCCTCTACCAATTAAAGGATTTGGACAATAGATGTTACCTGTAGTAGGAACTGCAACTTCATCATCTCCTTTAAGTCCGTCACCAATTAAAACATGCATTCCGGTTGTAAGTTCATTGAAACCATTAAGTTGAGCGCTTGAAATATGATCTAAAGCATTTGATCTTCCGCCAGTATATAAAGTGTTACAATCAACTAAATATGGTTTTCCACCAAGTTCTTTCACTAAATCGCCAACAACTTTAGCATAATTAGGTCTTAAAAAAGACATATTTCCTGGTTCACCAAAATGCATTTTAATAGCAACATATTTATCTTTAAAATCGATGTCTTTGATTCCGGCTGCGATACAAAGTTTTCTTAATTTTGTTAATAAATTATTACCAAAGCTCGTTCTTAAATCACACCAATATACTTTTGAATCATTTACACTCATCACTTAATTTCCTTTCGTTTCTATTATTATATAATAGCGACATATCTGTACATAAGTAAAAATGTTAATTTATGGATGCTTGAATTTAATTTTGACTTGCGTTATTAACACCAAATTAATCTTTATTTTTAACTTGTTTTAAATTACAATATTAATTACCTGAACACGGCCTAGTGTTGAAATTGGTATACAAACTTGACTCAAAATCAAGCGTACTTGCGTACATATCGGTTCGAGTCCGATCTAGGCCACCATTATAAAGATTACGACATTATATCACTTGATATAGTGTCTTTTTTTATTTTTTAGAGTTTTGACGTATTTAATTATCTAACAGTAAGCGGTAATTCCCCCTATATAAATTAAAAAACCTAGTCAATTTGATCTAGGTCGTTAGTATTAATTTCAATATCGTTTTTAGAGAAATATAGTTCTTTTGGTAATTCAGTTGAGT
>DBFJOT010000023.1:0-2295 GCA_048405595.1 Candidatus Onthovivens sp. | reverse complement strand
ATAAAGATAATCCACTTAAACCTATAAACGATGTGATCAGAGCTCTTAAAACTTTTCTCAATTCACATAAAGGATTCAACAGAGACAATTTACAAGACTATTTAAATTTATTTGTATTCGTTTACAACCAACCACATGATGAAAATATGAAAGTTTATGCTCTTTTACAAATCTTAATGAGGCATAGAAAAACGCTAAAATATAGAGAATTTTACCAAAAACAAGTTTCCAAAACTGAATAATTCAATTATTTAATTAAAAAACGTCGATAGAATCGTATTTGTTACCACTCCTGTGCAAATAAATATTTATTTGAAAAATTTCAATTTTCCTTAAAGAAATTTTTTAATAGTGTAAAAAAGTAATATCTATTTTCTATATATGATATAATAACGTGTTATTTTATAAGGAATGTTAAGATACTAAGTAATTTAGGATATTTTAGAGCGATAGCATAAAAGGTAAAAGCTCTAATTAATGCATTAGTGTTTAATTATTTGTTATTAAGCGAAATGCTTTGATTTTATTATATAAAGACTTAACTTGAAGTATGCATCGAAAAAGTTTAAACCTATTTTAACTTTAATAAGTTTATTTATTTTATAAATGCCAATGATTACAAAAACTATTGTATTCTTCCAATGTTTCAAAGTAATAAATCTTATTTATGTTTGTTGAAGGATTAACAGGCAAATAGAGATGACAATCGGCATTTTCTTTTAATAGCCGTGTTTTATACATTTCTTGTTGATTATAATTATTGTAACGATTGTGTGTATATGACACATAGAATTTATAAGCTGCTGTTGCGCAATGTATAAAAGCATAAATCCCGTATTTATTTTCTTTTCCATCTATGTCAATTTCTATTTGTTGCTTTGCTATTTTAACTGAAGAAACCGAAAGAGAAGATTTAAATTCAGTTGCGGCATACGCTGAAGCAGTAGCTTGTAATTCAATTAAGTTTAAAAAATCAATTTTACCTTCGGCAGAAGTGTTTAGATGAACACTTAACGCTGTGTTAGTTTCGTATTTTTCAACGATATAATCTTCTGATGAGAAAGTTATTTTTGAAGGAAATTGTACTTCTATAGGTGTTGCAATCAAGGATAATGGTATAGCCGTATTTTCGGTTTTCTCTAAATAAAATCTTAAAGTATATGTATCGCCTATAGCGCTATTGGCAGGATCTTCTACTGTTTTGCTTGAGGTCGTAATCCGTTCGGCATTTGGATCCATATCATTTTTGGCTGTACAATTAGTTTTTATTGGCACTAATGATATTGTAGAAGTTAAGATTAAAGATGATAATTTCATATTATTTACGCTCCTTCAATTTCTTTTTATAATAAAAGAATTAAATTTTTTATATATACACGTATATAATATTTAATTTAGAAATAAAATGTCAAATATAATTATAAAATGTTAATCGCTTAAAACTATGATATAAAAAAGAGACTATAATCACTTGGTTTTGAAATGATTTAAATAGTCTCTTTATATAAATTTATTTATTTTTTTCGTCTTCGGCTAATAATTTATCCCAAGCTTCGAGTTGTTTTTTGCTTGGAACGAATAAGTAGTCATAATTTCTAGCAAGTTCGTTATAGTCGAATCCATAACCGCAAAGGAATTTATTTTGATTAAGTGTAACACCAACTATATCAGCTTTTAAATCAACCTTTCTGAGTGGTTTTTTATCGATTAAACAAACGATTGTAACAGATTTAGGTTGATAGTTTAATTGAATATATTGTTTTAAATAATTAAGTGTAAGACCTGTATCAATAATGTCTTCAACAATATAAACATCTTTTCCTTTAATATTTTCAGTAATATCTTTCTTTAAATGAATAACACCTGTTGAAGAAGTTCCACTATAACTAGAAACTTGAATGAAGTCCATTTTCATTTCAAAGTTACATTTTTTAATTAAGTCATTGAAAAATGGTTCAGCACCTTTTAAAACGCTAATGAATACTGGAATATGTGTTTGGTTTTCAAATCTTGTATTTAATTCATCAGCAATTCTTGTGATGACTTCATCGATTTGTTCTTTTGTTAATACGATTTCGTTTGACATTTTATAACTCCCTAATTAGAAATACTATTTTAAAATATTAATTTTCAAAAGTCACTTCATGTATAAAGAAATTAATCTTAAATTAATTTTGGGTTAGATGACAAAGCCATTGCAATAAATTTTCTGTTATTGCAATAAAGGACAACCTTAGCGCAAAACATTACTAGACAATTATATAAAAATTCAAATTATATTATTTATTATTGCAA
>DBFJOT010000022.1:0-12315 GCA_048405595.1 Candidatus Onthovivens sp. | reverse complement strand
GAAAAAACGGAATTAGGCATAAAAATATGCTTGATGTCGACTTACTCGAATTTTAAAATAAGTGCATCGTTAAAAAGAATACCTACTTTTGTGTTTACACAGAGTTACGCGCGGATTCTTCCCTTTAAACATAATCGTTATTAATCCACAAAAAATTACATTTTTTCAAGGGTATAAATAAATATTTTTACATTTTTTCAAGCGAATAGTTAAAGTTCTAACCTAACAAAAAAACCTTTGCTACAGCGAACGGAAAGCAAAGGCTAGAAAGGAGGCAAATGGTACCACTCACAAAACAATTTTAACGACCTTTAATTGTTTAATCCATCTACCACTTCTATTATAACTAGATTGAAAAAATTATTGATATTAATACGATAATTTTTCTCGAGTTTATGCTTATTAAAAATGCCACTTGGATTTTTTTATTACATATCACTCCTTTTGTTTAAAACTATGATTAATTTTAAATTCAGATTGATATCTTTACTTCGTTTTATATCTATTTTTAAGCATCAAGATTTTAATCGTTTACTTAAAGCAATATGGCTTAATTCTATATCTTCATAAATAACTCCATTATATAAAGATAATATAGATGCTATTTAATTCGTTATTTCTTGTATTATCACTTCTTTTTAACTAGTAGCGCTAAAGTGACCTATTAATCGATACATATATCATAAATAGAAAACTTATATCGTGATATAAACTATTTAAAAATTCTCGAAATAATTTTTGAAAAAATAAAACGTCTAATCTTTTGTGTTAGTGAAATAAGTTTTTCTAGAGAACTTATTTTAATAGGAAGTTAATTCTATTTCATCAAGTGGTTCATCTTTTTTTAATAATTTTTTATAGCTTAAATCAATTAAGAAAGCACCTAAAGGAGCTGTAAATAAAATAGAAATAATAGCAGCAGTTAATACTATTTCTCCACAAGCTAATCCTTCACTTAAGACGATAGCTCCAATTGAAGCTTGGACTGTAGCTTTTGGAATGTAACTAAATATGATAAATATTTTTTCTTTAATATTGTATTTAGTAAATAATAAAGAGACGATAACTCCTAGAGTTCTAAATGCTAAGGAAATCAATATTAAACCTAAAATAATTCCTCTAGTTTCACTAAAAGCGTATTTTATATCGAGTGCAATTCCAACTAAAGCAAATAGTAAGATTTCAAAAATATTCCATAATGCATTGTAATGATTTTTGATTTCTTTACTTTCTTCAGGTCTTCTTTTATAAATTAGTAAAGCCATAACAATGATCGCTAATAAACTTGAAATTGGACAATAAGGCTTTAAAACCTCCTCTAAATAAATCATTCCAAAAGAAATACCTAGCATTAATATTACATTTATTACAGTATTAAGTTTTAAATATTTCATCATCAAAACAAATAAAACTCCAGCAAGTAATCCTAATATGATTCCTAAAATTATACTAACAGGAATTAACCCAATCGATAATACATCTAAAGTTGATGTTGCTACTAAATTTTTAAACGAATAAAACAAGACAATAACAAATATATCATCGCAACTTGCTCCTGCTAAAACAACTTCAGCAACATGATGTTTATTACCATAATTTTCATCCATCAATTTTATCATTCTAGGAACTACAATTGCTGGACTAACTGCCGCTAATACAGATCCAAGTAACATTGCTTCAAAATAATTTATTCCAAGTAACAACGTTCCAAATAGTGTTACACCAATTATTTCAAAAGTAGCTGGAACAAAGCACATCAAAATCGCTGGTCGACCAATCTTTTTTAAAGTAGCAAAATCTAAAGATAAGCCAGATCTAGTTAAAATTATTACTAAAGCAATTTGTCTTAAATAACTTGAGATATTTATTAACGATTCATCAGCTAAATTTAATACTGAAGGTGACATTAAAATACCTAAAATTATATACCACACTAATTTAGGGATATGTAATTTGTGAAAAATTAATCCGCCTAATACTCCTAAAGTAAGTATTAAAAATAAACTTAAAAACATACTGAATTATTTTATCTTAAATCAATTAGTTATTAAATTATTTATCTTATTTTTTGTTTATCATATATCCAACTTAAATATCACTTTTTATACATATACAAAAATTATTAAAGAAATTTTGAAAAAACTTTAATCTCACCTTTTTGTGTTTATTGAAGAAGGACGTATTTTCCCCTCTAACACTCCTTCTTCAAATATAGATTTAATCATTAATTAAATAGGTACTATAGCGATAGCATCAACATAGGGGCCGTGTTCTTAGACAACTTTTATATATTCATTATTCGTAAAATCACAAAATAGTATCTAAGAAAGTTTGTTAGAAGGAAGTATTATTACTATTTTTTAAAAAGAAATAATCGCTACATTTATTACTCTTAACCACGTAAAACGATTATGTATTTAAATACGTTGAGGCACTTTTATGGCTAGAAATGCCCTTTCCGTGGCCTCTAGAGCATTTTATTCAACTTTTTGTATGTTTTAGATTAGCTGGATCTAGTATTTTCCTTACATGATTTGCTTTTTGTTACTTCTGTAGTGTTTTAATCATTTCTTTAAGCATTAAAATTAAACTATATCTAATTCCTTTTCTAGAAGACCGATCACGATGATCCCATTCTTCTTGCAAAACATCATCTCCGCCATAAATTATTGCGCCATATTTAATATGTCTAAATTGAGCAATAGCAATACATCCGGCTTGTTCCATTTCAACGATTTTCGCGCCTTCTTCTTTTCTAGCTAGAATTCTACTTCTTGTTTCGCGATATAAAGCATCAGTTGTCCAAACTAGACCTTTTAAAAACTGAACATTATTATTTTTTAAAAAATTTTCCATGGTCGATAAAACTTTTTCATCTGAAGTAATGATTCTACTTTTTGGAACATATTGATAACTTAATCCATCATCTCTAATTGCTCCAGTAACTAAAAGGAGTTCCCCAACTTTAATGTTTTTATCTAAAACACCTCCACCTCCGCAAAATAAAACCTTTGTTATACCTAAACCAATTAAAGTTTCTAAAGCGGCTCCACAAGCAGGACATCCTACGGCGCCATGAATTAAATATATATCTTCATCAACAAATTTATAGATAACAATTACATTTTCTCCTGGAATAATTAAATGTTCTTTAATTTTTCCTTCTTCAATTAATTTATCTATAGCTTCTTTAAAGAAACTTATAATTAATTTGTCACCACTTAATTTTCCATATTTATTTTGGTATGTAAAAGGATCGATTAATCCTTCTAGGCAATCATCAAATTCAATTACAGGAATTTTTTCTTTACTTAAACTCATTTTAAATTCTTAACTATTGTTAAATTGTAGCAAAATTCATCTTCCCATTTAAAGAGGTAGCGTTTTAGGAAAAATATTTTATCATGATTTGAATTTTTATAAGGGTTATGTAACATTTAAGTTAAATATTTTAATGAAATAATTTAAATTTTTTTCGTTAAAGGAAGCGCCTATATGATTAAAGAAAAATTCTTAGTTCCAAGTTATTACACTTCATTCAAGTGTAAAGGTAAATCATGCCGCAAATGTTGTTGTGGAGGATGGGGTATCACATTAAACAAAAAAGAATATTACAAAATATTAAATGTCGATTGTTCAAAAGAATTAAAAGACAAAATATGCGCCTACGTAACAATTTTAAAAGACGCCACTGATGAACGTTATGCGAAAATTAACTTAAATTATTATGGAGAATGTCCTCTTAGATTAGAAAACGGTTATTGTGGACTTCAAGTTGAAGTTGGTGAAGAAGAAATTCCTTCAATTTGTAGATACTACCCTCGCTCACCAAGAGTTTTTCCAGAAAAAATCGCTTTAATTTCATCAAGTTGTGAATGGCTAATCGAAGAATTAATTAAAGACAATGAACCAATTTCTTTTAAAGAAGAAAATTTATCTTTTAATTTTGACAAAGATAAAGATCAAATGATTTATCCATCAAATTACAAAGAAGTTATTAATAGTTCAATCGCTATAATTAGTGATAGAAATTATAACTTCGATGAAAGAATTAATAATCTTGCTGAGTATTTGCATGTTAACCTTTCTTCTTTTTCTATCATCTATTTAAAAGAAGTTATTAACGTTATTTCTAGTGTCTATATTAAAAACCATAGCATTGGTGAATATACATCAAATATTACTTACGATGAAAAGATTACTTTTACCGAAATATATAACCGTCTTTTATCATTTTTCCCTGATTTAGATATTTACTTAGAGAAAATTTTCACTAATCACTTCATCTTTATGAATTTCCCTTTTATATCATTAGATTTTAATAGGAGCGATGCCTTAATTAGCTTATTTATTATTTATAGATATTACTTAGTCTTGTTATACTTCAATTTAAATTCAAGTGATGTTAATCAATTTGTTGACATCACAAGCGAATTCTTTAGAATAGCTGAACATTCAAATTTATATAATGTAGCTAAAAATGTTAAAACATACGTGGATTGTTCATTAGTTAAATCAAATAAATAATTCATTAAAAAACATCGATAGAATCAATACTTTGATCGCATCGATGTTTTATTTTTTATTGATAATTACAATAAGCAACATGATTAGACAAGGCATAAAGAGAAAAATTAAAATTTTCTCGATTGCATCAAAATTTTAACGACATGTAATTTAATTAAACAAATTATTTATTTCTTAAGTATTGATTTATTTTTTTAATCTTCTCAATTTGCATTTTGTCCAATTGGGACAAAGGAATCCTAAAAAACTTAAAATCTTTATAATAAATACGAATGGAATACTTCTCAATTTTAATACTTTTAATTTGTTCATCAAAAGTCATTAATCTTTTTCTTTTATTGCCGATGCATCTACACTTAAACTCATTATTATCGTTTTTATATATATTGAATCTAATTTTCCCATTCATTCCACGATTATGAGTAACAAAAAATGGAGCAAATAATGCAGCTAATAAAATACTTACATCAGCTAAACAAAGTAAAATGATAGCAGCTGTTTTTAGCGCTTCATACCTAAATATATCAAATTGGTCTACCGCAGCAGTTATTGTGAATCCTATGAATATACAAAACATAATAAAATATTGAAGTGAGAGCATTGCCCTTTCTTTTAATTCTTCTTTTATCTTACCTTTATATTTCATGTTAATTTCAAACTCAATAGATTCGAATTGATCAACACTTATTTCATCCATATTTAAATTTTATATCAGATAAATCACTTTTGAAATAATGTAGTTTCTATCAATTACGTTTCATAATTACAGGCAACAAAACGAAAAGGAACCTTTTATAATTGCATGCGCAAAAATCAAGAGGTTCCTTATGAGTATTATATTAGATTTTTCAGATGATCAAAAAACCTAAAACAATTAATCCTTACTTTAAACATTAAAATAAGCGATTATTTGTCTGAGCAAGCGATTTAAATACTTGACGCAATAATTCTTTTCAAACTTCCTCATTTAATCTAAATAAAATTCTTCTACCATCATTTAATTTATTTCCGATATTATCTAAAACCATTAATGATAAGCTATTAACGATAATAATATGACAGCTCTCGCTATTAGTGAATCGTTCACTTCTAATAAGTTAATAAATCGCTATCAAGCACAATTAAATTAATTCAACTAACGAAAACATGAAAAGAATTAATATCTTTATTCCTATATTAAATTTATAGACTTTTCTTCTTGTTTTCATCAAAAAGTGCCATTGCACAACAGTTCTCAAGGGGCTACTGATTCCAAAAAGATGCAAAAAATATCAAGCTCCAAAACCGATACCATAGTCACAATGAACTATAATAAGAAAGCATATAGGCGCTTTATATTCTATCTCAGCAATAACAATAACAAAGAAATCATTAATCTTTTAGAAAACAAGAAATCCGTAAGTGATTATATTAAAACATTGCTTTGCCGCGACTTAAAAAAATAATTTTCAATTAATTTATTGATATAGGAATATTCCTATTATATAACGTTAATAGTCAAGGAGCTAAAAAGCCTATGACTAAATTAAAAACTGGGTTGTTTCTTGAAATGGTAGAAAGGATTAGAAAATATAATGATAGACTTATTAAGTTTATTAATTATATTGATAATTCAAGTTAAAAAGAGTAAGAAAAAAAGCCGTAAATAACTTACGACTTAACTCTTAACACTTAAATTATAGGCTAACCATAAGCAAAAATCAAGGGGCAACCCTTTTTTACTACAAAGGATTATAAAAATATGGAAAGAAAAAAGGGGCCATCAGCAAACACAAAAGCAAAAGCCAAATATGATAAAAAGACTTATAAGACATATTTAATTAAAATACGCAAAGACACAGAAAGCGATCTAATAAAAAAGTTAGAGAGCGTAGAAAGCAAACAAGGTTATATTAAAAATTTAATTTTAAACGACTTAAAAAAATAATTTTCAATTAATTTATTGATATAGGAATATTCCTATTATATAACGTTAATAGTCAAGGAGTTAAAAATCCTATGACTAAATTAAAAACTAAGTTGTTTCTTGAAACGGTAGAAAGGATTAGCAAATATAATGATAGACTTATTAAGTTTACTAATTATATTGATAATTCAAGTCAAAAATAGTAAGAAAAAAGCCGTAAATAATAACGGCTCAAAACTTACACCTAAATTATAGGCTAACCATAAGCCAAAATCAAAGGGTAACCCTTTTTTGATTACGTTTCATAATTGCAGGCAACAAAATAAAAAGGAACCCTTTATAATTGTGTTGTCTAAAAACATAAGAGGTTCCCTATGAATATTATACTAAATTTTTCAGATGACACAAAAACATCTAATACAATTACTGAATTAATCAGATTAAACAATGATCAATTAAACATTGATAACATTATTAAAACCATTTACGGAAAGTTGAATGAAATTGTTGCTAAAACACTCGATTTAATTGATAGAAATATTTATCTACAAATCATTAAAAACCAAAATGTTCAATTGATAAGTAATCGTCCTAAAACCATTAAAACTGCTTATGGAAAGTTTACTTTTAAGAGACGTTATTATCATTACGATTTACTTGGCAGCGAAAAAAATTTTTATCCTCTTGATGAATTTTTGGGTATTAGACCAAAGACTCAATACACAGATGGATGTAAATTAGAGATCGCTTACAAAGCTAGCGATTTAACATACAGACAAACTGGAGAAAATATTTCTAAAGATTTCAAAGTTAGCAAATCAACAGTTTATAGAACAATTAAGAATTTAGAAATTGAACAAATAATTCCAGAAAAAATCGAGAATAATGAATCGATGGTACATCTTCAAATTGATGAAAAATATGTTTCAATAAAAGGTGAAAAACGCAAAAAGAGACTTTATACAGTTACAATTTTTAAAGGCAGATATTTTTACGGAAAGAACAAAGATAAGGCAAAATTATTGAATAAAACGGTATTTTCAGCCAAAACTGTTAAAGATTTAGCTGAAAAATCAAATGATTATTTGAAAACCTTATACAAATTAAGTCCAGAAGATGCTTTTTACATTTCAGGAGATCTTGCTTCTTACATCAGAAATTTTAAAGAACGCATTACAAACGCAAGCGGAATTTATGTCGCTGATAAATTTCACGTATTTAGAGATTTCTTAAAGTTTACTGGCGTTAAATTGGAGAACGATTCATTTGATTCTGGTGAAAAATTTGAAGAGCATTTACGAGAGTTAAAAAGCATACAGGATGAAAAAATCACGAAGTCACCAAATTACAAAAAACTATATTCTTTAGTTTCAAAAAAATCAGATGCTCTTACCCATTACGCTGATGAAAAATACGATGGTTGTTCCCAAGAATGTATGAACTCAAGAATCTATTCGGTTAGATTTGGAAAACTTACGAACAAATTTAAGTTCAGCACAATAATGAAATTGGCAGAAATTAAAGAAGCTGTAATTAACAAATCTGAATTAAAACTTGCTGTTAAAGGTAAAGAAATCAAGGCAACAAATCTTATCTATTCTAAAGAATATATGGAGATTGGAAAATATGTGATTGATACCTCTGGAATGACAAAAGCAATGAGAAAATTATTTACAGAAATAAAATATGGACGTTAAAATTATTTATACAATTTTAAGGGGTTCCCTACAATAAAGAAACACAATCGGAATAATTTATAAAAGAATTTTTTGCTTAACACGATAGTCTAGACCTTTCGTGGTGCTTTCGTGAGCAACAATGAGTTTTCGTGGTTTTTCAAGACCTTTTGTGGTAATACACAATTGATGCTAATTTAGATTCAATAAAAAACTAGGCAATTGTACCAATAACGAGACTTCAGCCCTAGCAAAAATGCCTAAAAATAAAGAAAAAGTGCTGATTTGAGAATAATCTCTCGTATCAACACAGTTGTTTCAATATGGTGCACAAGATGAGACTCGAACTCACACGGATTGCTCCACTAGTTTCTGAGGCTAGAGCGTTTACCAATTACGCCACTTGTGCATAACTTTTATTCTATCTTAGTATCCTTTAAATTGATATATAATTAATAAACATTTCTTTAAAAACAAGTAACACATAAATAACAATGTCGTTAAAGTGATTATTTAATCGAATGTTTTTTATTTATACAAATTTTTATATCCTTTAAGATATAAGAAAAGAAAATCACATATCTACATTATTATTTTAGTTGTATTAATATATTGTTATGGAAAAAGAATTTTACAAATTAAAAGAATTAATTAATGAAGCTAAAAATATTGTATTTTTTGGAGGTGCTGGTGTCTCAACAGAAAGCGGTTTATTAGATTTTAGAAGCAAAGAAGGATTGTATAATCTTGAATCCAAATACGGGCTACCTTATGAAATTATGTTGAGTCACTCTTATTACATAGCTCATAAAGATACTTTTTATGAATTTTATAAAGATTTTATGATTAAAGATGTAATCCCAAATGCATGTCATAACTATTTAGCTAAATTAGAAAAAGAAGGTAAAAATATCACAATAATTACTCAAAATATTGACGGACTTCATCAAGCTGCAGGAAGTAAAAATGTAATCGAATTGCATGGTTCAATTCATAGAAACTATTGCGAAAACTGTGCTCGTTTTTATGATTTAAATTACATCAAACAATCCGATGGCATCCCTAAATGCAAAGTATGTCATAACGATATTAAACCAGATGTAGTTTTATACGAAGAAGGATTAGACGAAAGAACAATGACAAAAGCTATGATCGCGTTAAATAGCGCTGATTTATTAATTGTTGCCGGTACAAGTTTAAAAGTTTATCCTGCAGCAGCTTTTATCAACTATTTTTATGGTGATAATATAGTTGTAATCAACAAAGAAAAACTAGAATTAAATAGAAAAATTAAACTAGAAATTCAAAATCCTATCGCGAAAACATTCGATACAATCGATAAAATTTAATATTCTTAAAAGCGACAAATTTAAAAGTACTTCTTATTTTTGATTATTTTTATTAATAGGATTGAATGTTTTAATAGCGTGTTCGATTGTTCCAGTAACAATGGATGAAACTCGATTCACAATTTCATTAGGATCATCAACCATCCCATCTTCAATCCACTTTAAAACAATAGCAACAAAACTATACTTATAAAAATCTGTAATAAATACGCGGTCTTCTTCTTTCATTTCAATTTCAATCGTTTTTTCTTTAACGACATCGTAAATAATTGGAAATACTAAGCGATATAAATTTTTAGTGAACATTTCATGGCTTACAGAATGATATACATTCTCTATAAAAGCTTTATCTTTTTTCATCGCTTCAAATATAGATAAAAATCCTTCTTGCCACGTTGCATAATTTCTTTTTTCTTCTAAAGCTTTATTTGCATCCTCAACACATATCCATTCCACTAAAGCATAAATATCTTGGAAATGATAATAAAATGTTTGGCGATTAATATCGCATCTTTTTGTAATATCATTAATCGTAACTTTTGATAATGGCTTATCTAAAAGAACTTCTTTTAATGTATAAGCAATTGCTTTTTTAGTTGTTAAACTACTCATAATCTTTTTTTCTCCAAGACTATTATACTATTTTTTAGACAAATGTCTAAAAAATTGACAAATATAAAACTCCTCTCGAGGGGTTATCATTTTGATCAAGAGGAGTTTTAAGTAATTTAATTATTTTATTAATCCACTATCTTTTAATAATAATTCAATATCAGTGCCTTTGACTTTTTTAAGAAGAATTTTTAAAGCCTTCTTTTCTATAAAAGATAATGGTAATTCACTAAGTGGTTTTTTATCCACACCATAATAACTAGCTTTTAATAATTCACGGACATCATATTTGCTTCCCCAAACTTCAGGAACACCTCTATCGATATCAAGTAATGTATAGACTGCTTCCATACCCGTTCTTATCGAATATTCTGTTGTGAAAATTGTATCGCGAGGAGTTTCTGCAAATTGTCCAATGAAAGCAAAATTGATGGAGCCATGAGGAACAACTAAAGGTCTATCACTAACCTTTCTTGGTTCAAAGAAAGCTGTAATATAAGGCATATAACACGTAGTTGTATTACATCTTGTTGCAGCAAATTCTTTGATATCATTTTCTTTTACACCAATGTGATAAAGCCATTCTTCACAAATCTCAATACCAGTACAATCTTTCATAGCTTTTTTAACATAATTTCCTGGTTTATTTGTTGTTAATCCGTACACCCAAATTAGTACCATATTTTTATCTTGTGAACGGAATTGTGGTTGTCTATTAATCGTCCAAGATAAGTACCAATTGTTAACGCTATCTTTTACTGTAACAATCCCACCTGTTGTTACTTTTCCACTTCTAGGATCACGTTTACATATATCAATTATCTTTTGAATAATTTCCTCATCACTAGTTGCGATTGTTGCACTCATCCAATTTGTTTCATCAATTTTATTAGCAAATTTTTCTGGTCTTCCAAACTCATCGTGCTTTGCTTGCTTAGCGATATTTTTCCATAAATCCCATGACTCACCTTTTCCATTTATTACATTAGATAAATCTGGAGCATGTGTTTGATCGCCATAACATGATGTATCTGTACAACAACCATTTGTGATAAACACTAAATCATGTTCACCTAATTCAATTGATGTTTCTTTGCCTTCTTTAATAAATTCAATACGTTTTGCTATCTTTTTCTCACCAATTTCTTCAATTAAGACATTTTTAACATCAATACCATATTGGATTTTAACTCCGTGATTTTCCAAATATTTAGTTAAAGGTAAAATCATAGATTCATATTGATTATATTTTGTGAATCTTAAAGCTGTAAAATCTGGAAGTCCATCAATATGATGAACGTATCTACATAAATAACGCTTCATTTCTAACGCTGATGACCAACGTTGGAATGCAAACATTGTTTGCCAATATAACCAGAAATTAGTATCAAAGAATGATTCAGGTAATACTTCATTAATTCTTTTATCTTCTAAGTCTTTTTCTTGAGTGATAAATAATTTAGATAAAGCCAAAGCTGATGCTTTATCTAATGTAAATTTTTTATCTGTATGAGCATCTTTTCCTCTATTAACAGTTGCTCTACATAATGAATAGTTTGGATCATGTTTATTTAACCAATAATATTCATCTAAAACAGAAATATTTGGTGTTTCAATAGAAGGAATGTCTTTATACATATCCCACATGCACTCAAAATGATTATCCATTTCTCTACCTCCGCGCATGTAAAATCCTTTTGTAACATCTTTCCTTCCGTCGCAAGAGCCTCCAGCTAATTCAAGTTTCTCTAATAAATGGATTTTTTCTCCTTTTACTTGACCATCTCTAAGTAAATAAAATGCTGCAGCTAGTCCAGCTAAACCTGTTCCGATTATATAAGCAGATGTTTTATCTGCATTTTTTGGTTTCTCTGGATGAGCAAATGCTTCATATGTGCCCGCTGAATAATACATATTTCTTCCTCCTTAAGCTTTGCACTTAAATAGTAAAAAGAAATTTTCTATTTTTGTATTATCAATAATAGACAAATGTATAAAAATTCGACATTTATCTTAATATAATCTTTTAGAGGCTTTTAATGGATAATTGTAAAAAATTAAGACAGTTTTTAAGGAATGTATGATTTATTTCAAAATTAAAAATGAGCGGTGTCATTCAATAAATACCTTAACTTTTTATACTAAAATCACTTGTTCAAACTAAATAGCCCTTTTTCGATTATCTTAATGTCTAAATTCAAAGCTTTTATTATGGCTTTTTGTTTCTTAGTATAAGCTCTTATAT
>DBFJOT010000021.1:0-6078 GCA_048405595.1 Candidatus Onthovivens sp. | reverse complement strand
TTTCTTCTTTCTTCACTTATTTTTTCTCTTTTTGCCATATTTAAAACCTCCTTATGACTTTTTTATTTTATCATAAGAAGGCTTATTTTTAAACTTTACACAATTTTTTCTATATACTCTCTTTAGTAAACTTTATTCATTTTTTCTATTTGCTCAAGTTCCAAGCATCATTTGTTTTCTCTCCTGTTAGGAGACTAGATGGTAGAGAAACTACGGGGCGAAGACGATGGTTATCGTCGATAGTGCTGCCGTCCGAGGCGAACAAGTCAGAACCGACCACGCCCGCGCCAGCATAGCGCAAACCAAAGAAAGCACAACTTGAGACAGTATAGACATAGCGCGCCGAAACCCAATAGTAGTTTGAATTTCTTAATACCTTTGCTGCATCTCCATAATTTGGTTCATTTATTGGTATATTATAATATGTTTGCGTTACTGTTAATACTTTATTATCTGCTTGTTTTGATGTCTTATCTGTTAATGGGCTTGTTGCTTCTACACTTTCTTCATATGGATCATTTCCTTTTGTGTAGTCTTGCAATATTGAACTTGCATTTTCTGCTGTTACATTTACTCCTGCTCCTTTTTGTCCATCATATAATAATGGGTAATAACTATAATTATCTGTATATGTCTTTGTTTTTCCATATTTTACTGCATTTGCATATTTATTTCTTTCTGCTATTCCGCCTGGTGTTAAGTGTTTCTCCATATCTAATAAACTTATGTTTCTTGCTTTTACATTTAATGCACTATTACTATATTGCGCCTCACATATTACATTCATTAAGTATGGCCCATTATTATATCCTAACGCTCCATGGAAATCTACATTTGTTCCTGTTGGATTCTCACTTATTAAATCTACTGTTCCGTTTGCTTCATCTATATTTAATATTCTCCACTTTAATCCTGTTGTTTGTGGTATTCCATCTGTTGGGTTAATACTTGCCCCACATGTTGCTGATGTTAATACATAATTCTCGGCTGTATCATATGTGTAATTTACGTAATCTCCTATCTGGATTTCATCTAAGTTAATTTCATTTTTGTATTGATTTACTGTTGCCGTTACATTTTTTGTATATGTTTTTCCATCTACTGTTCCTGTTACTGTAAATTTATATGTTCCATTTTCTGTTACTGCATATGGTACTTCTGGACTTACTGTTGTTGTTCCTCCAGATATTGTACTTTCAATCATTATGTATAATGTTGTACCTTTTCTTGTACTTGCTTCTCCTAGACTTGAGCCTGCTCCCGTACTATCTGATACTACTCTTATTGCACCTACCTTTACACTTGGCGTTGGCGCTGCTGGCTTTTTTACTGTTATTGTATAATCTTTTCCTTCTACTTTTTTTGTTATTGTTATTGTTCCATCTCCATTATCTGTTACTCCGTCTATTCTTCCTTCTGTTACTTTTTCTTGCAAGAAACTTTCCAATGTTTCATCTTTTGATGCTAATTGATATTCTAATACCAATCTGTTCATCTCTTCTTCTGCACTCGCTTGTTTTGTTGCTGCTGCCGCCTCTTTTGCCTTTTTAATTATTCCATCATCTCCTAATACGGTATTGATACTTACTCCTGCAAGTATCATCAGCACTACAATTGTAATTACTAATGCTATTAATGTTATTCCGTTTTTCCGTTAATTTTTTTACTTTTTCTTTGTCTCTTGTGACTTTTTGCATTTTTCTTCTTCCTTTCATTTATTTTTTGTAGTTTCAGTACTTATTGTGTCTTTTTTTGGTATTTTAACTACATATTTGATTTTAAATTAAGAAAACAAAAAAAGCAATAGTTTTTTGAATAAAATTTTATTTTTGTGATATTTTAATTAATGCTTTAATACACATGTGTAAAATTTTATGTATTTTAGTTCACTTTTTTATTTTATTTCATCATGGTATCATATTAAAAGGTAGGTGATTTTTTTGTTAGTTAATAATGAAGACATATTAAAAGTTCTTGGAAAAAATATAAAAAAAATAAGAAAAGAAAAAGGCTACACCCAGGACTATGTAGCAGAACAAATAAATGTTTCAACAGATTTGCTTAGAAGCATTGAAAATGGCAGAAATATTGGAAGCATTACAACACTTCTTAACATTTGCAACTTTCTACAAGTTTCACCTAATACACTATTTGCTGAGCTTTTAGACTTTAAAGAAGAAACCTTAGATTCATCTTTGTTAAATCTAACAAATCAGCTATCCAAAGAAGGCAAAAATATTTTGAAAGAAATAATAATTCATATAGATAAAAACTATTAAAATAGAGACGAATTACTGCTAATTGTCTCTATTTTTATTTTATCATACGAAAATTTATTTTTTTGCTTTACACAACACAAATTATACTATATATATCTTTGATTACTATAATCTTCGACTGAATTTGTAATAGTCACTCTTCTTACAGCTTTTCAATCTCCTTTTCACTTAATCCAGTTATTTGACTTATATCTTTTATATGCATTTTTCCTTTTAGTTTTTTAGCAACAAAAATCATTCCTTCTGCAATTCCCTCTTCTCTTCCCTCTCTTCTTTGTTTTCTTATCTCCTTGTTTATTATTCTCGCTGCATTCATCATAATATTTTCGCTCTCCTCTCTATTTTTTATCTTTTCTATAAATTTACTTATTATTTCTTTATCCTCAGTTCCCATCAATTCATATTTTACTATTTTTTCTAATTGTGCATATTCGAAATCTTCCATTTTATTTTTACAACTTATTATATCCTCAATGTTTTGGTATAATTCTTCTTTATTTTGTGACTTTTCTATTAACATAGCTTTAGATGTTATCAAATTATCTTCTAACAATCGCTGTTTTGTAAACTCATTAGTATCCACTAAATCATATCCTAGTTCAATTTCTCCATATCCTTCTATTTTCTCTTCAATATCTTCTATTGATAACTTTTGCCATTTTCTTTTTCCAGTATATAACACTATCGGTATTACTTTTGGAATTTTATAGTTTTTTTCTTTTAATTTTCTCTTATTTATTGCAGACTCTATTATAGCATTTTTATAACGCAATATCCTATATGCCATCTTTAAATCTAAACTTGATTGATGTTCTATTAATATAAAAACATTTTTGTTCTTTACCTTATACACAACATCTGCTTCTATATTTCTAAATTCTTCTGTTCTAAACTCTTTCTCATATTTTTCTATCTCATCATCTAATAAATTTAAGTGTAAATAATGGTTTATAAATTTAACAGCTTCCTTTTTATCAGACAGTAGCTCTTTAAATAATTTGTCATGTTTTTTATTTATATGTATATCCAAATTATACTTTTCACTATCTTCTTTTATAGTAATATTTCTCTGTATTTTTTTAATATCTTCACTTTCTGCATCTAAAATTTCTTCGCATTTTTTTATTATTCGTTTGATTTTTTCTTCGTTTTTTAAGTAAAATGCCCCAGTATAGCACATGATATCTTTTCCATCTACTGTTTTTAATCCAGATGGAACCAACATTTTCTCTTCTTCCATCAATCTTCCTCCTAATTATACAATTATTTAACTTATAGGTCAATATTTTTTATAAATATACTTATTGGTATTATTTAAGAATTAAAACTATTCACTATAGTGAATTTTTGAATAAAATTTAACAACAAAATCATTTTGAAATAATCTATTTTAAAATTTAGTAAAATTATATTATCTTTTAGCGGAAAAATCAAGAAAATTCGTTCGACAAAATTCTACTATAATTTAATTTATAAAAAAGCAAACTATTAAAAATTAATGCCAGCCTTCGCTGTTTTATTTTTTTGTATAGTCTAGCGAACAAAATTTAATATTTAATCATTTTTGTATAGTGTGCAGTACAAATATTACAAAGATAAAACCGCTATTTAAGCGGTTTTATAGTATTTTGTGTAAAAAACTTCTAAATTATAACAAGTCTGTCATGTATATTGGTATATATAAAATATTACCTTCTTCTTTTAAATCTTTCGTATGTATAATTACCGATTCTGCTAAATATTCATTATACTTTAATCTTAATTTATTTAATGATGTAAATGTATATCTATCTCCAGATTTTACCTCAATTGGTATTATATTGTGTTTTGATGTTATTTTATCTGTTGAAATTAAGAAGTCTACTTCCATAGTTTCACTACTATTTTCTCTTTCATTTCTCGAAAAAAAGTACAGCTTTCGTCCTGAACTTACGAGCATTTGAGCTACAATATTTTCTAGTATCATTCCTTCGTTGAAAGATAATTTATCAAATAAAATTTTTTTATATATTTGTTCATTAACTAAATTTTTCTCATTAAAAGTCATTGATAATAATAGTCCAGTGTCGAACATATAACATTTTAATGCATTGGTGTCCATTCTTTGTCCCAGTCCAATACTTGGCTCGGTCGTATTGTATGCAATATTTACTAAATATGCATCATTTAGCCAATAGAAAGCACCTTCAAAATTTCTATACCTTGCTTCTTCGTCTAAACTTGAAATATTAAACTTTTTCTCGTGTTTCTGTAGTTGTGATGGAATTGTATCAAATATTTGCTCTACTTTTAAATTTAATTCTTCTGCATGTTTTCTAATATCTTCTCTATATAAATTTAAAATATTCCTTTTAATTCTATCTACCTTTTCAAAGTCTCTAGTTTTTGAATACATTTCTACAGCTTGAGGCATTCCTCCAACAATTAAATATTCTTTAAAATAATCCATTGCTTTACGATGTAATGCTTGACCAAGTGGCTGTTTTTTCAAATAACAATCTTTTATAAAATCCATAAGTGTATCATTTCCCATAGCCCATAAAAATTCTTCAAAATCAAATGGGTACATCTTTAAATTCTCTTCTTCAGATGGAATTAATATATCTTTTACGTTCTTTTTTATAGAAATTAACGAGCCTGTTTCTATATAATCATATCTTCCATCTGCAACTAAATGTTTAATTCCTCCTCTTGCTCTAGGGCAAAACTGAATTTCATCAAAAATAAACAGTGTTTCTCTTTCATACAATTTTACACCATAATACTGTGATAAATACGTGAATAGATAATTGAGATTGTCTAAATAATTATCAAATAAAGATTTAACTTCTTCTGGTGCTTTTGAAAAATCTATTAGAATATACGATTTATAATTTTCTTTTGCAAACTCTTCTACTATATAGCTTTTTCCAACTCTTCGTGCGCCCTCAATTAGCAGTGCAGTAGAGCCATTGCTCTCATTTTTCCATTTAAGAATATCATTATAAATTTTTCTCTTCATAATTTAAAATATTCCTTCCTAGCTTTTGTATTTTAAATGTACAAAAGCTTAATATTTTTTATATAATATCACAAAATCAAAGATAATTCAAGTATTCATTTGCACAAAATCAAAGATAACTGTGCATAACAACCGATTTTAATGAAAAAATCTACAAAATAAATTTTCTGTGAAATATTTTATATAATAGAAGCCCCAAATCTGTGATATCATTGGCAGATTTGGGGTATTATTTATTATGTATCTATTTCTTTATTGAGCTATTTTAGTTTTTATGTAAACTTGCTAGTCTTGGTAGCGGTTCGTTTTCTTATGTAAACTCTGTGGGTATTTCTCCCACCCACCTCCCTAGCTCATTGTTTTTTCATTCATTTTTTCTACTTGCTCAAGTTCCAAGCTCCATTTGTTTGTTCTCCTGTTAGGAGACTAGATGGTAGAGAAACTACGGGGCGAAGAGCGTAGCGATGGCCGCTCGTGTTACCATAAGAGTAGAACATAATGTAGCCGCCAGTGGCCGTGTACGCATAGCGAAGGCCAAAGTAAGCATTGCCTGAGAAAGCATCGACATAACGCGCAGCCACCCAGAACGGTGTACTATTTGCTAGTATACTTGATGCAGTTCCATAATTAGTATTATCTATAGCTATATTATAATATGTTTGCGTTACTGTTAATGGATTTCCTGTTCCTGATGTGTTATCAGTTGTTGGCTCTGTTGTTGCTATTGGTTTACTCTCTTCATATGGGTCATTTCCTTTTGTTGTATCTGGTTGTGTTATTTTTTTACTTGCTTCTGCT
>DBFJOT010000020.1:0-46077 GCA_048405595.1 Candidatus Onthovivens sp. | reverse complement strand
AGCAACAACAAGAACAAGACTTATTTTAAACCTAAGAGCATAAAGAAAAAAGAGAGTATACCCTTTTTGGTTTTATCTCTCTTTTTATATTTATTGCATTAACTTTGTCAATTAACGATCTTTGTTTAAAGCGATAAAATCTCTTCTATTTCTTCCAATAGTCATTGATGTATTTGGTTGAACAAATCTATGGAGTGAAACGCTACCTTCTTTACCATTTGCGATAGCATTAATTGCAAAGCTAGGTCCAGTTAAGAAATCACCGCCGACAAAAATATCTTTTTCATCTGTTTGATAAGTTAAGGGATCGCAAATTGGTAATCCACGTTGATTGAATTGTACATTAGTTCCTTTTAATAAATCTTTAATCTCGGATTTTTGACCAATACTGAAGATGATATAATCTGCATCAATTGTAATAGTATCGTTTTCATCGTAAGTAGGATTAAATCTACCGTTTTCATCAAATACCTTAACGCATTTTTTGAATACAATACCTTTTACTTTATCGCCGTCTTTAATAACTTCTTTAGGTCCGTAACTATTAATTAATTCAATTCCTTCATCTAAAGCTTCAAAAACTTCATCATTAGTTGCTGGCATATGGTCTCTATCTTCTAAGCAAACCATAGTTACTTTTTCAGGACTAAATCTAATTGAAGTACGTGCTGCATCAATTGCAACGTTACCGCCACCAACTACAACAACATTTCCTTTGAGTTTTTGTTCATGATTTTCGCTAGCTTTATGTAAGAAATCTACAGCTGTATAAATATTTTCACCATCGATTCCAGGAATATTTGGTAATCTTCCACCTTGGCAACCGATTGCGACATAGAATCCTTTATATCCTTGTTTTCTTAATTCTTCAATAGTAATATCTTTTCCAACTTCGACTCCGGTTTTAATTTCAACACCCATTTCCTTGAGTATATCAATTTCAGCTTCGATAACATCTTTTTGTAACTTATAACTTGGGATTCCATAAGTTAACATGCCACCTGCTTTAGGATTTTTTTCGAAAACTGTTGGGTTATATCCTTTTTCTGCTAAATAGAAAGCACAACTTAATCCTGCTGGACCTCCACCAATAATAGCAATTTTTTCTTCCCATCTACCCATATTTGAAGGGATTACTGATTGAGGTACATAGCGTGTTTCAGCATGTAAATCTTGTTCAGCAATAAACTTTTTGACATCATCGATAGCAACTGCTTTATCAATTAATCCTCTTGTACATGCTGCTTCGCATTTTCTATTACAAATCCTTCCACATACTGCTGGGAATGGATTTTCTCTTTTAATTAAAGCTAAAGCTTCTTTAAATTTACCTTGGGAAGCAAGTTTTAGGTATCCTTGTACAGCAATATGAGCTGGACAAGCTGTTTTACATGGGGAAGTACCTGTGTCATAACAGTTAATTCTGTTTTTATCTCTATAATCTTCATCCCACTTATCTTTACCCCAATTTAAATGATCTGGTAATTCATGTTTAGGATATTTAATCTCACCATGTTTTGTACATAATTTTTGACCTAATTTAACTGCTCCAGCTGGGCAATATTCAACACATCTACCACAAGCGACACATTTATCTTTCTCAACAAAAGCTGTGTAAGCACTTCTTGACATGTTTGGAGTGTTAAAAAGTTGAGATGTTCTTAATGCATTACAAATATTAACATTGCAGTTACAAATAGCAAAAATCTTATTTTCGCCATCGATATTAGTGATTTGATGTACAAATCCATTGTCTTCAGCACGTTTAAAGATTTCTAACGCTTCTTCACGAGTGATATATCTGCCCTTATTAGTTTCAACGCAATAATCAGCCATATCACCTACAGCGATACACCATTCTTCGGCATTATCACCACATCCTTCTTTAAGTTTACTTCTACCATAACGGCAACTACATAAACTAGCAGCTAAATGTCCATCATATTTATCAAGCCAGTGAGAAATATGTTCAATTGGAAGCGACTTATTTTTCATGTCGATAGCTTTTTCAACTGGAATAACATGCATTCCAATGCCAGCTCCTCCAGGTGGAACCATTGGAGTGATCTTCTCTAATGGTAAAAAAGTCATTCTTTCAAAGAATTGTGCTAATTCAGGATACTTATCAAGTTGATCTTTACGCATATTTGTAAATTCAGCTGAACCAGGAACAAACATAGGTAAAACATATTGCTTTTCATGTCTTTCATTTTCCCAGTTATATTCAATAATTCCGATTTTAGACATTTCAAACAATATATCTTCTAAATATTTTTTATCTTTTGAAGTCATCTTAACTAATTGATCAATTGTATAAGGCACTCTAACTTTCATCGTTAAAGCAATGTCTGCCATTTCTTCTGTACAAACACATCTTAATCCCCAATATTCTGGGTCTTCACTTGTTACTTTATGACCAATACGATCGGTAATTTTTTGACCAAGTTTTAATATTTTTTCACTTGGATTTTTTTCGCCTTTATACCTTGGAACAAAGGCATCACTCATTTTTGGCATATAATCTTCCTACTTAATCCAATTATCAATTTCTTTTCTAAAATAATTAGCTAATTCTTCAATTCCTTCTCCTGTTTTAGCTGAAATTAAGAAGACTTCACTGTTTTTATTTCTTGAATGTATATATTCTTTACATTTTTCAACATTAAAATTGAAATAAGGAAGTACATCAATTTTGTTTATAATTGCTGCATCACAGATTGTATACATTAATGGATATTTTAAAGGCTTATCATCTCCTTCAGGAACACTTAAAATTGTTACGCTTTTTACCGCACCGGTATCAAATTCAGCTGGGCAAACTAAGTTACCAACATTTTCAAGAATAATTAAATCTAAATTATCTAAATCTAAATTTTCTAAGCCTTGTTTAGTCATTAAAGCATCTAAATGACACATACCACCTGTATGAAGTTGAATTGATTCAATACCAACTTCTTCTTTAATTTTAATTGCATCAACATCACTATCAATGTCTGCTTCCATAACAGCAATACGATAATCTTTTTTAAGCTCATTTAATAACTTAATTAACGTTGTTGTCTTTCCACTTCCTGGTGAAGACATAACGTTTAACAAGAAAACTTTTTTCTCTTTCAAAAATTTTCTTAAGTTATCAGCATCATGTTCATTAGCTTCAAAGATGCTCTTTTTAATTTCAATAACTTTAACTTTTTTCATACTCCCTCTTCCTAAGTCAGTGTTTTATTTATAAATTATAAATTAACAATAGTGTCTTAAATATGTACATTTTATTAAAATTGTCAAAAATTACGACACGTGACTATTTTTATGCAATCAAAAAAGTAACTTAATATACTTTTTTCCTTTTATTTAATTATACAATTAAAGATATGTATTATTCACTAAAAACTAACTGAATATTAACTGTGATTTATTTCCTGGCAAAGTAGGAAAAAGCGAATCTATATCACCATTTTTACGAATAATATTCTTATATATAAATTCAAATCAATAAAGCAATTCTTTTAATATAATTTAACCAACTGTTTGGTGATTTTTCTTTCGATAAGATAAATAATCATAACTGAATTATGCCGATGTAATCGATACTTTTAACATTTTATCTGTTTCAAATGTCGATAAATTTATTTAAAACTGAACATTGCTACTTATCAAACAAGCATTATACCAATATATAATGCGTCATTAATTTTCTCTTAGAGTTAGTTAACAATATAAATCAAACATCATTTTTGTGAAAAAAAAGATATGATCTTACAAATCATACCTATTAATTCTTTGAATGGGGCGAAATACGGGACTCGAACCCGTGCATGCCTGGTTCACAGCCAGGTGAGTTAACCACTTCTCCAATTTCGCCAGTTGCCTAGAAATTATATCAAACCGATTAATCTAATTCAACATATTTTTTGTTTTATATCTAAGTTTGTGTCATCTCTAGGAAACAATCAATAAGACGCTATTAAAGCGCCTTATTGATTAAAGTTCAATTTCTAAATCGCTTATAGGATATGATTTACAAGAATGGATATATCCATATTTTTGATCAGCTAATCTTAATAATATGCCTTTTGATAAAAATACTTTACCAGACACTAGTTTAACTCTACATAAACTACATTGTCCGCATCTACAGCAAACGTTTACTCTAATTCCTGCTCTTTCTAAAGCAACTAGAATTGATTCATTTGCTTTTGCATCAATTACTTTTTCCCCAACTTTTAATTTAAATACTTCGGTTCCGTTTAAATCTTTTGGCCACCCAGGTTCTTTAGTGATATCTAATGAAGCACCAAACATTTCATTGCGAATGTCTTTTTGTTTTAATCCTAAACGAAGCAAAATGTCTTTACAGAAATCATGCATAATCGTTGGTCCACAAACATATGCTGTTCTTTCTAAATAATCAGGTGCATATTTTTTAATTATTTTTTCATCTAAAAATCCAAAATCACCATTCCAAGAAGGGTCTTTTTCGCTTAATACTAAATAGTATTTAAAATTAGAGAAAGTCTTAGATAATTCTAAAAGTTCTTCATGGTATATTGCTGTATTTAACGTTCTAGAGCCATAAAGTAATACGATATCTCTATTTTCGCCTGTTAAAAGTGTTTCTCTTAACATCGACATAAATGGAGTAATCGAACTTCCTCCAGCCAAGAATAAAGACTTATTTTTGTGGAAAACACTATTATAAACAAACTGTCCTGCCGGTCCATTAGCTACGATTTCATCACCAACTTTTAACTTATTTAATAAATAATCACTTACAAAACCATTTTTGATTTCAGCAACAGTGATTTCATAATAACTTCTTTGCTTTGGAGAACTTGATAAACTATAAGGTCTAGTAGTTCTACATCCGTCAATTTCAACAATAACATTAATATATTGTCCAGCAATAAACGGAGGTAAATATCCATCTTTTGATACAAAACGTAATACTTTTGCACCCTTTTTGGTGTCAATAACCTCGTTTAATACAAGTTTTAACATGTCTGGATGTATTTTTTTACTAGCAAAGTCAACTGGTTTATCTGTAATTTTATCTTTATTTACTCTACGCATGACTTCGATATTTGTAAGGACTTCTTCGCCATGAGTTAAAGTTGAAAGCAATGTTTCTTTAATTCCTCTTTTAGCCATTTTACTTAATCTCCTTTGCTATTTTTTTAGCAACTTTATCAGCGTAAGTATAATTTGGACCAAATCCACAAGCATTTACCCATCCAGAAGCAAATTCAAGATATTTAATTTTACTTTCAGTCGGGAAGAAAAACACTGATTGATTCAAATCTTGTTCATACCCATAAATCGCTCCGCCTGGATGTCCTAAATAACGCATATGAGTTAAAGGAGTTGCAATTTCGATTTCTTCGATGTGGTCTTTAATTCCTGGATAAAGTTCTTCAAGTCGAGCAACAATACGTTTTCCTGCTTCTTGTTTTGCTTTGTAATATTCTTCAGGATCTAATTTTTCCCATTCTTCACCATATTTCAAGGTTCCAGCAGTAATAACTGATGTTCCTTTTGGTGAAATTGTTGGGTCATCAACAGTATAACAAGTCGCTACCAAAGCATCATTTTCAGGTAATAATTTATAAGCATCCTCAAAATCTTTATTTGGATTCATCGATTTATAGTTCAAAGTGAACGAAGTTTTAAATCCAATTTCTTCAGGTGTACAATCTAAACCTATAAAACAAGTGATAGCACTAATTCCAACAGTATAAGGCTTTAAATACGTTCTTGCTTCTTCAGGAATATCGAATTCATCGAGTAAATTTCCATATGTTGCATGCGGAGAAATATTTGAAATTACTTTTTGAGCAAAATATCTATCTCCATTTTCAGTAATTACACCTTTACAAACACCATTTTCAACAATGATTTTTTTAACTGCACAATTAGTTTTTACTACTCCACCATGTTTTTTGACAGCTTCAGCAATAGCTTGGTTCATCATCATTGATGTACCTTTTAAATAAAATGGTTTATCTTCTAAATAAAAACCTATACATTTAACTAAAATTGAGAATGGGAAACGTGATGGAGGCATACCCATAAAACACCAATAAGTAGAAACTGCCATTTGTAACTTTTTATCTTTAAAACATTCATCTAATACTTCTTGAGTACTTTTAAGCCCGTAATTTGCTAATGTAGGATAAATTTTAGGGAAGCCAAATTTCATGATCGCTTTCTTTAATGAACTTGGTTCGCCAATTGAAGCTGCACTTTTTTGAGCAAATTCGCCTGCTTCTTTAATGAATTGATAAACAATATTATAAAATTTTAAGATTCCCTCTTTTTCTTCAGGAAATGCTTTAATCAAAGTTTCTTCACAACCTTTTCTACTTGTTGGTAAGCTAATTCCAGTTCCATCAGGGAAATTAACTCTATAAAGTTCTTTGATTTGAATCCATTCAATTTCATCCAAGATTCCATAACGTTTAAATAATTTTCTAAGTTCTCCTGGCTTTTCTTCTGTCCCCATGTGGGAAAGTTGATGTAAAGCGACTTCAAATTCGAATCTACCTCTTCTAAATGAAGTTCCACATCCTCCAGGAATATTATGCTTTTCGAACAAAATTACTTTTTTATTCTCGCAAGCAAGTGTAGCGGCCGTCGCTAAACCCCCATTACCACCGCCAATAACTATCGCATCATAGTTATAATCCATAAATTTCTCCTTTATATCGTTTTATAGATTCCAATAATTGAATCCACAAATAAATTAAGTCTAATTTTTGCCACTTCATCACTCATTAATTCATTACTCAAAGCCATTTTTTGTAAAAAACCTAATAAGCTATCGTAAGTGTTTGAATAAATAAAACATATCTCTTCTCTATTTTTAATTGTTCCATCTTCAATACCATTTTTTATTGCTCTAGCAAGTGGTTCGTTGCTTTCTAAAAAGTTTAAAGGTGGTCGATTTTTAAGAAGTATAATTTTTCCAGTTCTATTCAAATAAGTTTCTGCTTCATCACAAAAAATAAGTTCTTCTTTTGAAGAAAAATATAATTCAGCATAAAGAGATAAAACAAATCTCACTTGTTCGATGCCACTTAATTTTGCATCCATCGTTAAATCCATTTTTTCTTCAATATTTTTGACTGCTTTTTTCCAAAAAAGTAAAGCTGTAGCTAAAACAAGATTATTCTTAGTTTCAAAATATCTAAAAACACTTCTTTCGGTTAAGCCAGCTGCTTTTCCAATTTCACTAATTTTAGACATCTCTATTCCATATTTGACAAAAAATGACAAAGCAACTTTAATAACTTTTTCTTTGTTTAATTCTTTTCTTGATGATTTATTATCTTTTTCCATATTTTAATTATTTAGTCAGTCCGACTGACAATTTAATTAAATCATTTTATAATTATGAAAGCAACAAAAATTGGTAAAAAAATACTTAATTTGATATTTATAGATTTAGTTTGTTCCGAATAGTAAAAAAACATCGATTACATCGATGCTTTTTTGTTTATGGTTATTTTTTTCAGTCTCGTTATATTCATAATCGATATATCGCTTAACTCGCGGGAAAAATATAATAAATAACTGTAATCCGATCCCCAAAAAGAAGCATATAAATAAGTTATATTGAGAAAAAAGAAAATAGAATCCTAAAAGATAAAGCCATAAAGCAGCTGAAGATAAAAACATAATGTACTTGTTGTATTTATAGAAAACATTAAGCAATAAAATAAAGCTAATAATTCCACCAAAAATAATAAGCGTTGTTCCTAAAGCTACATTTGTAATTTCTATAAATTCTTTTAAAGCACTGATAATAAGAACAGCAATAATTAAAGGTATAAATGTAAAAGTAAAAGCTATCAAAGTTTTAATAATGGTAGCTTTAGTCCTTAATTTTTTCTTATCCTCAAGAGATAGTTCTTCAAAATTATGTTCTTCAAAAAGATAAGAAATATCAACTTCAAAAAGTTCAGCAATCTTATAAAGCATTTCAGCATCAGGTAAAGATTCGCCTCTTTCCCACTTGCTAATAGCTTTGTCACTATAATTTAATTTATCAGCTAACTCAGCTTGTGTTAACATTGCTTTTTTTCTTAATCCGCAAATATTTTTTGAAATTATTTCTTTTATTTCCATATCTACATTTTAAAGTAATTAAAAGTTTAAATAAACTGAGTTTTACCTAGTTTTTAACCAATTAGAATAAATGAATTTTTAACTTAAAATTCTAATAAGTGACAACTTTTTGCTCTCTACTTTTAGGAGAGCCTCTTCTACTATCGGTTTAGTTATTTTTATAGATATATGCGTTAAAGTAAAGTCAGGAGATAAAGTCATGGAAAACAAATTTAGAAACGAACTTAATAACATTACTCAAGAATCAATTAGCAAAACTTCAAAGTTAGCTAATACAATTATTACAGTTATTTGGACATGTATTTACGTAGGATGTTTGGTATATGGAATACTAAAAATGCAAGATCCAAATTATGACACTGCGCAAGCAAAATTAATTCTCATGTCATCGGTTTGTGGCTTCTTATTAACGTATGTTTTTATAGGTCTTGATTATTTATTTGGTGTTAAAACTACTCCATCATTTAGACTAATGATACAAATTTTTGGAGCTTTAGCTCTTGTACTTGGTGAAACATTTACTTTATATTATCAAATTCATTGGCGGGATACATTTTTACACTTTTCAAGTGGGATCTTATTCGCGTTTGTAGGCTCCTATTTACTTGCTGCTATATTCAAAAACAGTCAAATCCAATATAAAAACGCTTTTTTAATTGTTGGTGGATGTTTAATTTGTTTATCTATAGGATTTCTTTGGGAATTATTTGAATTCTCAATGGATTCATTGTTTGGATTAAATATGCAAAAAGCAATTCCTGAAATCGAAGGTATCTTTAATGGTGGAAACACATTTGAAGAATTAATGGGTTCAAGTGAATTAATTGCTGATTTTTATAAATCACCTGAAGGTTATCGTTACGCTTTAATGGATACAATGCAAGATTTGACAGTTTGTTTTTTAGGAGTACTTCTTTTTGGATTAATATCTAGTATCTTAGTTAAAATTAAAGATAATATTTTCCAAGATAAAATCACATTCACAAAAGAAAATATCGTTTATCGTATCAAAAATAAAAATTAATCTTATTTAATAAAATTCGCCTAGTCATCAATAAGTTCCATGTCTTTTTAATGCTAGGCGTTTTTTAATTTACAAAAAAGGTAGAAAAAAAGATCCGAAGTTCGGACCAATTTTTAAAGTTAATGGTGCCTTCTGCCGGAATCGAACCAGCAACCTACTGATTACAAATCAGTTGCTCTGCCAATTGAGCTAAGAAGGCGCTTTGTATGGTGGGCGTTATTAGGATCGAACTAATGACCTTTTCCGTGTGAAGGAAACGCTCTCCCGCTGAGCTAAACGCCCAAATAACGTCACTTTTTCAACGTTTGGTGGGTCTTAATGGACTTGAACCATCGACCTCACCCTTATCAGGGGTGCGCTCTAACCAACTGAGCTAAAGACCCGTATTTCAAACGCTCATATATTGTAATCTACTGATAATAATTAATCAAGAAGAAATTTAATTTTTTTGAAAATTTTTTCGCACCCCCCAAAAAGTAATCATTTAATCGTAACTTTTTGGGAGATAAGAAATATTTTGTAGTTAAATTTATTAGAAATTGTTGTTTTTAAACGTTTCAACACCGCATGGAGTTAATTTACAAATCATATTATCTTCAACAGATTTAGTTAAAAATACACCTCCACCAACAATAACATTATTTCCAATGACAGTTTTGCCACCCAAAATTGATGCATTAGAATAAATTGTAACGTTATCTTTGATTGTTGGATGACGTTTAGTATCTTTTAAACTATGGCCATCTTTTAATGATAAAGCACCAATTGTGACACCTTGATATATTTTAACATAATTACCAATGATTGCAGTTTCACCAATTACAATTCCAGTTCCATGATCAATAAAGAATGATTCGCCAATTTGAGCTCCGGCATTAATATCAATTCCAGTTCTACCATGAGCATATTCGGTAATTACTCTGGCTAAAAATTTTAAACCTAATAAATAAAATTCATGAGCAATTCTATAAGCACTGATTGCAATAAATCCAGGATAAGTTAAAACAATTTCGCTAAGAGAATTAGAAGCAGGGTCTCCATCATACATAGCTTTAATATCTAATACTAATTTTTCTTTTACTTTATATAAATTAGAGAAAAAAGACTTTAATTTTTCTTCATAGTCTGGATAGAAATGGCCAAACGCATGTTTTAAATGTAATTGAGCTCCTAAAAGTAAGTTTTCAATATCTTCTTTTGTGAAATGAGCGCGATAATAATTTAAAAATAACGCTTGCCTAATATCCTTATAAAAAGCAACAACTTCTGCTCTATCTAAAATAAGTTCATTTCTATCAGAAGAAGCTTCCATATCTTTATATAAATTATCACTTAACTCTTTAATTGAATAAATCATCGACGCTCAAATACCTTTCTCCGTTATCAGGTAAGATTATAACAATATTTTTAGTTTTATAATCTTCATTTTTTAGCTTTAAAGCAGCCATTAAATTTGCTCCACTACTAATTCCAGCTAAAATACCTTCTTCTTTAGCTAGAATTCTCGCTCCTTCATAACTCTCTTCATTAGTAATAGTTAAAATTTGATCAACTAATTCTTCTTTAAAAATTTCTGGGATAAAATTAGCACCTATTCCTTGAATTTTATGAGGTCCAGCAACATGTTTTGTGATTAATGGTGATGAAAAAGGTTCAACACCAATAATTTCAATATTTTTGTTAAATTCTTTTAATGCTTTTGCTGTTCCACATAAGGTGCCTGAAGTGCCAAACCCAGCAAGAAAAACATCAACTTTACCTTCTAAATCATTTAATATTTCTTTCGAAGTCGTTTCATAATGAGCTAATGCATTATTTGGGTTACCAAATTGGTTTGCACTTATTGAATTAGGATTATTTTTTAAGTACTCATTTGAAGCGTCAAGAGCTCCTTTCATTCCTAATTTTGCTTCAGTTAAAAATAAGGTTGCTCCATACGCTTTCATCATTTTTCTTCTTTCAATAGAAGCACTTTCAGGCATAAAAATAACACATTTCATTGAAAGAGAAGCGCAAATCATCGCTAAAGAAATGCCAGTATTGCCACTTGTTGCTTCAACAATTATTGAATTAGGGCTTATTGATCCATTCTTTAATCCTTCTTTAATAATATAAAGAGCAGCCCTATCTTTGACACTACCACTAGGATTATTTCTTTCTAATTTAGCGTATATATCAAACTCTAAGTTATATCTTTTTTTAATGTTATTTAATTTAATTAATGGTGTGTTTCCAACACATTCTAAAATACTATTTTTATACATAATATCACCTCATTACATTTTAAAATCTTAAGGCATAAAAATAAATAATATTACTTTTATTTTTATATATAAAAATAGATAATATTTAGTGGAGGCTATAAAAAATGTCAAAGGAAAAAACAATAAAATTAGTACAATACATTTTGATGATTGTCGTAGGTATTTTATTCGCTGTTTCAATCGTTGATCAATCAATAATTACTTATTGCATCGGAAGTGCTATCTTAGTTTATGGATTATTCTTGTTAGTAAAATCAGTTTATATTACAAGATCATTTATTAAACCAGATGGAATTATTGGAAGTGCTTTAATTGCAATTGGCGTATCAACACTTTGCAACTATGTCCCATTAGTTCAATTCGGTGTCAGTGCAATTTCAGTCACTATCGCTGCTGTAGGATCGATCTTCTTACTCGATTCAGCAGTTAAATTTATTGGACATAAGAACAACTTAGCGATCTTTGAACTCGTAATTGGTTTAATCTTATTAGCTTTAGGATTAATGCTCTGCTTATGGGGTGATTTCAGAGAATTCTTATGGGTTATCTTTGGTGTATTACTTGCAGTTTATGGAATTTATGCAATCTGCATTTTACTCACATCAAAACCAAGAAAAGCAAAATAAAAACCTTTACAAGCTGCAAATCTTGAAGATTTGCAGCTTTTCTTATGCTTTTTTTCTTAAATAATTGTATGAACTTTTAGGAATTAAGTTGTCTTTTTGTAATCTGCCAACAATAATTCCTGGAGCTACATTGATCGCAATACTAAAATCTAAAATCTTATCACTTGAGAATTCTTTTGATTCTATAAATGCTTTATATTCGTTTTCTGGAATTAATATATTTTCTGAAATTGAATCAGCTAACTTTTCTTCATCATCAAAAATAGCATAATCAAAAGTTAATAAACCAAGTAATAAGTGACCAAGTTCATGACATAAAGTAAACCAAAAAATGTCATGATATTTCCCTTTATCAGAAACACCCAAATAAACTTCATCTTTATTTCTTGCGATAAATCCTTGAACTTTAATTTCTGGATCATAACGAAAATAAATAAAATTAATACCTGATTCTTTTAAAATAGAACGAACTTTATAAACTACTTCCTCAAGAGTTTTTTCAAAAGTTGCTTCTTTTAATTCATTAAATAACTCATCATTAAAATTAGCTTTTATTCTAACCGGTGATTTATAAACTTTAATGTTATTTGTTATCAAAAAGATCTTTTCTAGTATTAATTTATTTTTACTTTTTGTTTCTCTAAATGAAACATTGGTTGATAAAAAATTTTTAAAGACATCTAATGAAGATACTTTAAAATATTCTCTTAACCATTCAATCTTTTCTTTTATACTTAGTTTCAAAAAGAAAACATTATCAACTAAGTACTTTTTAACCTTTCTAACGTTTAAATTAGAAGCAATTTCATATTCAAATTCACTGACATTAATAAAAGATAAAGCTTCTTCCATGTTCTTTTTATATGAAGAAGTTAATTTTAAAAAGAAATCTTCCTTAAGATTAAAAATTCTAGCCAACAATTTTAATTTATCATCTTTAAGTAGGATTCTTCCTTTAATAAATTCTTCAAATTCTAAATAATCTATCTTTAACTCATTAGCTAACATTAACGGGGTGAAATTATTAGATATCATTAATTCAAAAACAGTATCTGAAGGATGAGAAATTAATTCAGGCGATAATCCATTTATCTTTACTTCCATGATAATCAACTACTCCTTTAATAATAGCAATTTGATTCTTTCTATCTTTTTCGCCGCCAGAAAAAGATAGAATTAATCGATACTTTTTATCGATTGACCGTGCTAATAAACCTTTATAATTACCTGCTAAATAATGAGGATGATCTAAGCCTGAAACAATTAAATCGCTACTTGATTCAAAAGCCTGCAATTCAAAAAATCTTTTATATAACGCTTTAATGATTTTCGCATCTAATTTTCTTCTCATTAAATTCGCGTCATTAAAATAAGATGCACACGTTTCATTTAAAAATGTAACTTCCATTGATAAATAAAAAACTCCTTTCACTATACACAAAAGGAGTAACAATAATTTTTTTCAAAAATAATTTGAAAATTGATAATTTTATTATTTATTAATTGATTTTTTCTTTTTTAAGCCATTTTTCGTTAATAATATCGCCAAGTTTATATAAATATTTAATGATTATGGAACTTGATAAACCGAATAATGTTCCTAAACTAGCTCCACATAAAACATCCGTGAAATAATGATGTGACAATAAAATTCTAGAGCAGCCCATTAAGAAAGCAAAAATACTAAAGAAAATTAATGGTGGTAAATATGTTTTTCTATTTTCTTTATCGAATATATATAAAGATATAACTCCACCTAATACGAAAAACGCAGTAAATGTATGCCCACTAGGAAATGAAGAACTTGAAGGAACAATTCCATAAACTACTCCATTATTATTCATGACAGCTGTAAGTTGAGTGACCAATTCAGGATCTTGAAAAGGTCTAGCTCGATCAAAAATATTTTTAAAGATTAAATCATTAAATATTAAAGTTGATAAAGCTGCGATTAAAAGCGTGAAACCAAGTTTTCTACTTTTAATAAAAATAATAAAAGTATACCTACTAAAATATAAAAAATTCCATTATCTCCAAAAGCGCTAATCGAGATAAAAATATTTTTAAAAACTCTATTTAGACTTTCGAAAAAGTTAGAAAAAGCGATTGCTATCGCGTTATCTAATGGGTTAGACCAAATAACAGCATCTAGGATCATATTAATTCCCTTTCTTTAAAGTGTAACGTCATTATGACAAATAAAATAAATTTAATTAAGTAAAATTATAAAATTTTGAAAAAATAGATGATTCACCCTTTTGTGTATAGTGAAAGGAGGTATTTTTTAGTCGTTAGATAATTAAGTTCTAAAATTATCAAGACATATTGAAAACGTTCATGGAAAAATCCATGAACGTTTCTAGAAACTTCGTAATCTAGGTGGGTGTTTGAAAATTTTTAACCTACCTTCTTTACGAATCTTAATTCAATTTTATGACTAGTTATCACTTCTAGCGTAACCGTTTTTCATGTTGCAGCTTGAAATGTATAAAACATTATTCAAACATTTATCAGTTTCAGCTTTTGCCATTGAAGCTATTTTTTCATTAAGAGCTTCTAATTCTTCTTCACTCTTTAAATTATTAATTCTAGCTTCATTAATAAATTGATGGCCTTTAGTTGCAACTGCATCTTGATATCTTTCAATATGAATTGCGGTAACTTGATAATGCGCATCAGCTAATGCACCAATTATTCTACTGCTCCAATATAAATTATTAGTGTCAACAACTGATGTTGTATTACTTAAATATGCAGGGATTTTATTTACGTTTGTAAAAATTGGTACGAAAGCATTGAAAGCATTTGAACCAAAGCATACCCATTCAACTGCTTTTCTTTCTTCAACTTCATATCCTTTAATTTGAGCACATGACATAAATGAAGTTCTACTGATTCCGATTGGTCGATATGCACCTTTCATTTCTTTTTCACCATATTTTGCATATGGATCATATTTAGTTCCTTGATAATATGAAGATAAAATATATTTTACATCTTCAACAGTAATTTTCTTTTCAGGAACCATTGACCAAGGTAAAGTGTCACTTAAAGGTCCAAAATGTCTATCATTGTCCCAATCGTGAGCATGTGGATTAAAATATCTAAGCATATACCAAGCTCTAGGAGTGTTATAAACATGGTCAGAATCATCGTTAGAACCAAAAGCTAAACGAGGATTCCAATTTTTATCATTTTGAAGTGATAAATCTAAATGATTTTCTTTGATGAATTCTTTAAGGTCTTTTGAACAAATATAATTTTTTTGTTCGCCATAAGCATCTTCGAAATCAAAATTATCTAAACCAAATTGGTTTGGCATTACTACATATTTATCATCAGGGACTCTTGCAGCGATAAAATGATGTCCGCCAATCGTTTCAACCCACCAAATATCGTTTTCATCACTAAAAGCAATACCATTTGATTCGTATGTTCCATATTTTTCAAGTAATTCAGCTAATCTATAAACGCCTTCTTTAGCTGATTTGATATAAGGTAAAATTAAAACTACTAAGTCTTCTTCACCGATTCCACCAGCTTTTTCTTCTTGATTTTCACCTTTTGGAACATAGTTTACTAATGGGTCAGCACCTAAAACACGTGGATTAGATGTGATTGTTTCTGTTGCAGACATAGCAACATTTAATTCATTGATTCCGCTTGCTCCCCAAATACCTTCTTTTTTATCTACGTTAGGCATAAGAGTATATCTTAAGGGATTTTTTGGTAACTCAATTTTTACTTTTGAAATTGTTGATATATAAGGATCAACTTGCTCATTAGGATGAACAACTACCATCTTTTTTGCATGGAATACACCACTTGGTGAATCATCATTTCTAGCAACTAAAGTTGAACCATCATAACTAGCATTTTTTCCGACTAAAATTGTTGTACAAGGCATATTTTTTCTCCTATCAAATCTATTTTATATTATATGGATTATTTTAAAAATCGTTATGCTAAATACTTAGGATAATAGGTGATTTTTCTATTATAAAAGTGATTAAAATACCAAGATATAAAACTTTATTTTACGAGTTTTGAAAGCACTCATTTTTTTAAGACTAGGTTAATATTATAAAAGGTATAATTAAATCAATTCATCAAAAGGGCAAAAATGAAGGATAAAACCAAAAATATAATTCGAAATATTTTTAAATGGGGTTCTTTAACCTGTTTTTTAGTAGCCGTCTTAGTAATCCTTATTGAAGCAGCTATTCCTAGTGATATTAGCGCAGGTCAAAGTAACGATATAGCAAATGTTGTTCAAGACGAGTTAAATAAAAATCATGATAAAGAAACTATTAAAGAAATTGATTCATTTGATGTTAATTTAAGTTCGTCAAAAGGTATTTATTATGTTGGCGAAACCATAAAATATAGTGTTTCATACACTCCGATTGATACTTCGTATAAAAATATAAAGTACGAAATTAGCGATTCTTCATTATTAAAAGTCGACACTTTTAAAAATGAAATTACTTTTTTAAAAGAAGGTAATCCAAAAATAGTTTTTAAGAGTGAAAGAAAAAGTGAATTAACTAAGTCTTTTTCTTTTAAGGTACAAAATGTATTAGCTGCTTCGATTAAAATTGACTCCGCTATATCTACATTAAATATTGGCGATTCCTTAACTTTAAGCCATACAATTTCTCCAAGTAATACAACTTTAAAAGATGTAACTTTTGTTTCTTCAAATCCAGAAGTTATATCTATTGATAAAAACGGCACTCTTAAAGCTATTAAAGCCGGCTCAAGCGCTATAAAAGTTTACTTATTATCAAATAAAAATATAAGCGATGAGATCAATATCAAAGTAAACGAGAAATATATCGAAGAAGTTAATTCTATAATTGTTAAAAATAAGGAACTTTATAACAATCAAAGCAAAACACTTTATGGTGAATATACTTCTATTTCAGCGAACTTCGATCTCTCGAAATTAGCATTCAATTTTGATGATAAAAATTTATCAATCACTAAAAGCAAAATCAATAAATCAAAGGGTAGATTTTATTTTAACGTTAAATACATCAATCCAAGTTTAAAAGATAGTAAAACCATTTCTATAAAAGTTAATTACAAAGAGCTTGTGACCAATTTTAAACTAACAATTTTACCACAAGAAAAACTAACTAAAGATTTAGTTGATACATCTAAACTAAAACTAGATTATAAGATTTCTATCATCACTTCTACATATTATCCTTCTATTAAAAATTTTGTCGAAGAGATTGAAATTGATATACCTTTTGTACAAGACGTCACAAAAAACCAAGCAAAATACGAATTAAATAACTATTTAATAGAAACAAATAATAATTTAAGTATTATTTCATCTTCTTATAATAAAATTAAATTATCTCTTAGCGATACAAGTTTAGAGAGCGAAAAATTTAAATATTTCTTTAATAAAGACGATAAAGAAAGCTACTTAACTTTCAATTTGTATTTTACAAAAGTTCTATCTGATGACCACATCATCGATATTAAGTTAAATAAATTTTATGAAGATAAAGAGTTAATACTTTTACCAAAAGAAACTTACTCTAATATTTTTGATAAAACTATAAAATCTTCTTCAATAAATAGCCCATTAAATAAAACTCCAATTAATGTGACCTTAGATTCTTCAAGCGAAGATATTGTCGACATAATTTATGATAAAAATAAGAATCCAATTTCTTTAAAAACATTAAAACCAGGAGTAGCAAAACTTATAGTTACTTCAACGTTAGAAGATAGCGTTAACGTATTAAATAAAGTTGAAAAAATATATTCGATAAAAGTGGATAATTTTATCACTTCAACTCATTTAATTTTCGATCATAGTGAATTAAAAGAAAATACCATCACTATCGATAAAGTTAAGTCCCATGAACTTGATTTTATTTCAAAAAGAGTTACTTATTTTGCTGATGGAACTAGTAAAAAACATAGCGACTACGAAATCCCTTATGGCGTTCTTATTAAAGGAAATGAATATTTTACATTTGATAAAAATTCAAAAGAAATTAAAGGTGTTAAAAACGGAGAAGGTTTACTTACTTTTGTTCCTGTAGACAAAAAATATAAAGATTTCTCTACTTCGTTAAAAGTCGTTGTTAATCATGTTGAAGTTGATTTAGATTCATTTCAATTTTCATTTAGTCAAATTTCTAGCGATAAATATAATAAGCCTAGCAAAGACTTTTCATCAGTTCCTTTAAATTTGTCTTTTAAAGTTTCATCTATAGTAAATGATGATGCAACAAATAAAAATGTTAGATATATTTCTTCTTCTCCTAGCGTAATTAAAATCAATCAAACTAATGGTGAAACTAAAGCTCTTAAGATTGGAAAATCTACTATCACTTGTTATAGCGAAGACAATCCAAATATCAAAATTACTAAAACCATCGATGTAATCGGCACTTCATCTCCTTTTACAATCAATAAAGAAACATTAAAGCCTAATAAATACGAGGAGAAAAAAGATAAAAACAATAAATTTTCTCATTATTATGTTGGATTAAATTTTGGTGAAAGTTATAAACTCAAAATAAATCCTATAGATAAAAACGCTACTTCAAGTAAAGTTAAATATACTTTTGAAACAAATAAAGGAAAAGAAAGTAACAGCAATATTATTTCTATAGATAAAGAAGGAAATATTCAAACTAAAAATATTGGATCAACATGGTTAAAAATTTCTTATGGAGATAACGCATTAAACACTTATTCTTCTTATATTAATATAGATGTTTATAGGCAAAATCAAATGCCATTTAAAGATATGGCATATAAATTAAGAAAATTAGTCGGACACTTCGGACTATTTGCTGCAACGGCTACTAGTGGTCTTGTTTTTATATTCCTACAATTTAAAGGTTACAAACTTAAATCATTTGTTATGGTAATTTATACTGCACTTGGCGTATTCATCGCATTTTTAAGCGAATGGGTCCAAGCTCTTGCTCCAGGTAGAGGATGTACAATTGAAGATGCATTATTAAACTCTTTTGGATTCTTAGTTGTTACACTTTCAGTTTTAGCGTTATTGATTATTCTTTTAACCTTTGAAAAAATCAATGAAGCTAAAAAAGAGAGAGCTTTTTTAGAAGCAATCAACAGAAAAAATAGATAAAAACAGCTAGCAAAAACGCTTATTGAATATTGTTTAATAAGCGATTTTGATAATTCCTTAAGATTATTTATCATTTTTAATCCGACTTTTCTTTGATAGAAGTAACTAAATATATTAAAAACGCAACAAAAAAGCACCACATTAATCGTGATGCCAAACTTTGTTACTTTGGTGCGCTAAACAAGACTCGAACTTGCACGAGTTGCCTCACTGGCTTCTAAGACCAGCGCGTATACCATTCCGCCATTAGCGCAGCTTTTTGAGCCTTAATATTTTACAATAATTTGTTAAAAATACCTAGATTTATTTAACGTAAGTAGTTTACTTGTATCAAATTTAGACCTTCATTGAATGAAACAACAAAAGACATTTTTTTGAATAAATAATCAACACTTTTTTAATTTTTGTTGATTATTTATATTGACATAACACATTTTAATTAATAGTATTATGTTGCATATGCTTACGCATATGTATTGTGGGGTCAAAAAATGAAAAAATTTAAATTCAAGCTTAGTTCAAATTCAAAACGATTAATTACTTTCTCTTTATTTGGAGCTATTGCTTTAGGTAGCGCATCTTCAACATTACTTTTTATGCGCGGTAATTCTGCATCAAGTGGAGACAATGGCGGCAACAATAATGACACAATAACTAATGATGATGAAACAAAAAATAAGTTATTTGAAAATTTAACTGCTGCTGATTTAGACATCAAAAAATTAAATATAAGTGTTTCTGGATTAATTAATGATACAAACACATTAAATGTTAGTTTTTCTGGTGGAGCAAATTACTTATCATTCATGAAAGATCAAACAGGAAACTTAGATGTTTCTTTAGATGATGTTACTGCTAAATTTGGTGGAAGCATTAACTTAACAATGACCGATACTTCTTTACAAGACAATACAATGTTAAAAGAAGATATGAGAGTTTACGCTCCTGGAGATGGAAAAATTTATCTCGACTGGAATGACACTGGTTATAAAGTCAGTGGTAATTTTGTATCTAATACATTAAAAGCAGTAACCTTATTTTTAAGCGAACAACAAGCCCAAGATTTAAATTTATTATTAGAAAAAATTCAACAAATAGATATTTTAACTTTACTTCCAATGGTTGGTACAATCGGCGGTTCTTTAGCAAGTGATAAAATTGAATTAGAAACAGGAAATTATCGTTATAAAATTGAAATTCCTGGTAGTTTAATCGGTCCTGAATTTACAGATTCAATTACACTCAATTTAGATTGTAATAAAAATGGAGAATTAATTAATTTAAGTTTGAATCCATTATCACTTCCAGTTAACGGAAAGACATTAAATTTATCCATGTCTACTGAAAGCATTACAATGCATGGTATCAATAGTGAAGGTGATAATCCAAATTTAGATGGCTATTTTGAAGGTTTAGGAGAAAATATTCTTACCGAATATTATAAAAATAACCTTGACTCAACACCTAACCTTATTAATACTTTTGGTAAAATTATGAAATCAAAAGCTGTTAATTTTGGTTATGAACTTGCTTTCCAAGAATATGAATATAATGAATCATCTCCATCATACGAATCAAAATTAGGCGAAGAAAATACAGCTGCAAAACACTCATTTGAAGGTTCATTAAAAGGTGATTTCTCACAAGGCTTTGATAAAGGAAATTATGCTTTTACTTTAGATAAAACAAGTCAATTCGCTAATAGCGTATCAGTTCAATATCAAGCTAAAACAGACACTAATAGCGCAAAAGGTATTTTCATCCAACTCAATAACACTAAAGCTTATATGAGTGATGGTACAATTAACGACTTATTTACTTCTACATCTAATGTTGTTGATTCTCAAGAAATCAATACAGCTTTTAGTAATGGCAATGAAATCCTCAATAACTCAGTTATTGGTGATATTATTAAAGGTAACTACTATAAATATAAAGAAGTATTAAAGAAAATTGAATTAATAGATGGCGCTGATGAAACAGTAACATTAAAAATTACTATTTTATTAGGTGCTTTAGGATTAAATATTCCATTCCAATTCGAATCAACACCAGTAGAAATTAACATTAACTATGACAATACATCTAACATGGATGCAAATTTAATTAACTTTGTAGAAATTAAAAATATTCCAATCCGTAAGGTTGCAAGATTAGTAAACGAACAAACTGTCACTTATTTAGATACTGCAACTTTAAGAATGAATCTCGCTAGTGTAACTGATCATGGAATTAATATTGTTAAAAACGATCAATTAGATCAATTCGCAGACTTCAAAGCTACAATCCCTTTATTCAATTCAATTTCAGGCATCGTTAAAGAAAAGAGATTTAATAGTAACTATACTTTAATCTACAACAATGAAGGAAATAAATATCAATTCGAAGGTGAAATCGCTGCTGATTTAAGTGCAGCAAGCTTTGATTCAACTGCAGCTTTAACAGATAGAAACTTTGGTGAATATAGATTAACAACAAGAACATTAATCAATAATATTGCTCACAATGTTCAACTTGATTACATCCCTAATTCTCAAACAAAGGATCAAACATTATACTTCAATTACTATTCACACAATCCAGATTATAGAACTAGATTAAGTTTAGAAACTCAAACAATGACAAATATGTTTGATGTAATCTCATCTTTAATCTCGCAAAATAACGGTTCAAATAGCGGCAGCTCATCAATTCCTTCACTCAATAAAGATATTTTCGGAACAATTACAAATTCCTTAAATTCCTATACAGACTTCGTTAATGGCGACATCTGGAATCTTTTAAATAGTGAACTTCCAACTGATAAAGTTACTATTTCAAACCCAGAAGGAAATAAAGATAAATTAAAAGTTTCTATTCAATTAAGTTTATTTGATTCAACATTAAATACAGGATCAATCGATCTTGTATTAGGTAAAAATGCTAAAGAATATTCATCAATCGGTGTTAATGTACCAATTCCAAATACAAAAGATTCTGTAACTTTCGTCTTTAATTTTGATAAATTCACAAATACTTCTACTGGTTTAACAGTTGAAGAAACATCAAAATACAAACAAAGTGACTCTTCAGTCAACGCTATCATGGATATTATGACAGGTAGCTTCCTTGACTCATTCAACCTAGGAGGTTTTGTCTCTACTAAGAGACAAACACCCAGGTTCTAAGGTTAGTTCCTTAATACAAAATGATGGTGACTTGAAAATCAATGGCAAATTCGCTATTGGTTTTCAAGACGGCCAATTAGTTGATCAATACGAAGCATCCGTTATGGACCAAGGTTTGGCTAGCGGATTTTTTGATATTACACGTATGGCAGGAGGTGCTACAAATACTTCTAGTTTGCACATGCGTCTTGAAAGCGATAGAATCCATGGAAAAACCGGTGACTATGGAATAAACTTAAACTTTATTGATAGCGAATTTGGTGATGTAGCCGCATATACTTATAAAAAAGCATCTATCGATGGTGCTATTCAATATCTTTCAGATTTCGTTAACGATACAAATAATTCTCAACATGTTTTATACCATTATATAGCTCAATTAGCTCCAATTTTCGGCATTATTTCAGGAACAACTCCTTTAGGATCTTCTTCATCTAAAGAAGACGCTAAAAGAGCTGTTTTAAGCAACCTTTCAAAATATAGCAACGTCGTTTCATTCCCTAATAAGGAAGAATATGATTCACTTCTTGAAAATATTAAAACGAACCCTGATTCATTTCATTCTTTAGAAAACACTATTAGAATTACTCTTGATTTAACAGGAATCTCAGAATCGTTTGCAGAACCATTTGATGTTGTAATCGATTTTAACGGCACTGAAACTTCATTAATTAATATTCGAATCGAAAATTTAAAATGGGGCGATAAATATGCGATGTTAGACGTTGGTATTATCGATGCATATGATGATGGCGTATTTAACTTCAAAAAGGCTAAGATAGATGGATTTACACTTCAACTTCATAATAAAAATGATTTGCAAAATAAACCATATATCGATTTAAGTGATTTACCGATTTTATTAGAAGTAGGAATTAACACTACAAAAGAAACAAAATATCACTTCTCAGGATTATTTAAATACCTTAATTACGATTATCCATTAGATTTTTATATTCGTATTACAGACACAGTTAACCCTGAAACAGGACTTTTAAACGTTATCGGTTTCATTTCAATCGGCTATGCAAATAATGTAAATCACAATATATTTAAATCTTATATTTTTATTAAAGAAAATATTATTTATTACAAAAAAGTTAAAGAAATTTGGGAATATCAAGTTTGGCCTCCAAAATTCATTCACGTATCTGACCGAATTGATTATTTTAAAGTTACTAGCGATCAATTTTTAAACGATATAATTGAATATTTGTGTTTAACAATGATTGAAAGTACATTTTTATACAACCAAATTCAAGGAAATTCATCTGCAACGACATCAACAAAACCTCTTGATTTTATTGAGAGTTTTAAAAATAATCCTAATGCCGAACCTGGTAAAAAAGGCGAATTCACATTAGAAGTAAGTGGAAACTTAAAAGCATTAGTTTCCTTAAGTGGTGCAATTAGAATCGAATACACACCAAGCACACTTACGCTACAAGGCGTATATATCACACTTACTGTTGCTGTTGTAGCTAGTATCGCTATCGACCTAGATGTCAAAGCCGATACAACCGAATTAATTAAGCAATACGAAGATAATTATTTTAGTCTAATCCAAGCATTTGAAACTAACCCTAACACAAGCGTATTGCCTTTTAGAACTAACCCATTTCCAGATAAGGTTCCTGCAGATCAACATTACACCGTAACTGTTCCAGCCTCAAACAATACTTCAGGTATCGGAGAATCTGTATTTATCAAATAAAAACTGTCGATTTCATCGATGATTTTTATATTTTATTAGGTAATTTTAATAAGTCAATTGGTGCGATTATACCTTTTAATACTCCATTACTTTTTCCATTATGTGTTACAAAAATTAAAGGTAATCTTTTCTTATATTGTTCTTTAGATTTAGAAAAATATTCATTTAAAGAATCAATTTCACTTCTTTCATTAACAAATATGAATCTATTATTAAAATGAGCATCAAAAGTAATGTACTTTTCTATATCTTGAATTATTGTGTTTTTATCAACTTCAATTTTATGGAAGGATAAATTTACTAAAACATCGCTATTAAAGATGCCAATTACAATATTAAAATCATTGACGATAGGTATGTTACTAAACCCTTCTTTATAAATGATTTCAATTAAATTCTGAACTTTAGAATTTAGTGAAGCTACTTTGACTTCTTTAAAAGGGGTCATTACATCTTTTGCTAAAAGAGGGTGCTTGATATAATCGATAACTTCTTTTAGCGTGTTAATAACATCATTTGATACATCGAATAAGTCTTCAATGATTCCACTTTCATGAACATATATATTACGAATTTTCCTGATTGAATCAAGCTTTTTTGAATATTCTTTTTCTATTTCAATATTTGATTTTCTAAATTTATTAATTAAAAAATAGATGCTTGAATCTTCATCGAATCGATCGTATTTTTCAGCGATATAAGCATCTAATTCATTATATAAATTGATAAATTCTTTATTATTCATAGATAGCCTCATTAGTGATTAATTTCATTTTATCACTAATGAGAAAAAACTAGTTGTTACATTTAATATTTTTTAATTTATTTTTAGATACAAATATAATTGCGTAACAAATATAAGCAACAATAGCAATCACACCTAAACTATTAATCTCAGGTATAAAGTAATCGGCTGTGTTAATCATAAGTCCAGCAAAAGAAGCTATTAATATAATGGTCGGTAATAAAAACGGAATTTCTTTTTTAATCACGAAATCTATTAATGAAATAATCATTACTATTCCTAATAGAGATAGTAATACATAATAATATCCAGCTTCTTTTGCTTCATAATAAGAGAAAGCTAAATGCAATAAATTAGCTAGCGATAGGCTAAAAGTTAATACATCAATGTATTTTTGAAAGTTTTGTGAAACCATTTCCTTATAACTTCTTTCGTTTTTTCGAATATTAAATAACGAATAAGTTAATAAACCAAATAAAGGTAGGCATTCTAGAATGGCTAATAGCAAACCTATTCCAGATAAATAAATTTCTGTAGATAAATTTACAGTCATCAATAATGCTCCAAGAGAATAAAGTGATAAATATAAGTTAAAGAAAGAAAACAAAATTAAAGGTGTATGGTAAGTAAAATACTTTTTATTGTCTTCTTTATTTAAAGCAAAGATCATTAAAATAAATTGAATAATTCCAAATATAAGAAGTGTTATTGTGCTTCCAGTTAACGACTTACCTAAATACATGGCAAGTATGAAAATTAATAATCCAATTAATCCAAATGATAAAGATGAGATTGTAAAGTAAGGTAAGTTAAAAATTATTTTTTCTTCTTTTTTATTTATTGCTACTTGCTCTTCTTTTACTATTCTTTCACCTTTTATAATTGCATCGATTGTCACTTCATAAAATTCTGACAATTTAACTAAAAAATCAATAGAAGGAAAACCTTCTCCACATTCCCATTTAGAAATTGTTTTATCGCTAACACCAATAATATCAGCAACTTCTTTTTGACTTAAAGATTTTTCTTTTCTTAAATCTAATAAAAATTTACCGCTTTTAATTGTATTCATTTTTACTTTTCCTCTTACAAAAATGGTAAACTTATTTTAAATTTTATTCACTTCCAACTTAGTCTACGAAACGTAGAAGTTCGTTTTAGAAAGCAAAAAACACGCTTTTTGCAAGGTTTTAAGCTCTACTATTAGAATTTCAGTAAAGTTTTAATAATTTTATTTAGTCATCAAATCCATTCCAAACTGGTTTTCCACTATATATTTTTGGCTCTTCTTCTTTACGTAAAACTCTTAAAGCATTTAATGCAAGTGCCTCTTGTTCATATTCTCCTGCATAAACTTTTATAGGAGCAATCCAAGAACAATATTCATTAATGAATTCATATACATCATCAAATCTCATTAATCCACCAGTCAAAACAATTCCATCTACTTTCCCTTTAAGAACAGCACTCATAGATCCGATTTGTTTAGCAACTTGATATAGCATTGCTTTCCAAGTTCTAGTTACTTTTTTATCTTTACCAACAAGATTATGAATTACATCACTATTAGAAGTACCAAAATAATTAGATAATCCACCCGTGCAACTGCAAAGATTTAAGATTTCTTCTTTTGGTTTATCCCATAAATATCTAACTACATCGGTTACAGCCATACTTCCCATTCTTGTAGGTGTAAAAGGACCTTCTCCTCCACCACCATCATTACCATCAACCATTTTTCCGTGCTCATGAGCGGTGATTGTTATTCCTCCATCAATATGACAAACAATAAGATTTAAATCTTCATACTTTTTATCGATTGATTTAGCAAATTTTCTAGCAACAACTTTTAAATTTAAAGCGTGACATACTGCTTTACGATATATTCCATCAATTCCTGTGACTCTAGCTAAATCAGAATATTCATCAACAACTGTAGGATCACTCATGAATATTTGTCCACCATATTTAGATTGAATGATTTTAGCCATTTGTACACCAAGCATTGATGAATGGTATAAACCACCTTTATATTCTTTTGTATCATTTATAAGTTTATCGTCAACGATATAAGTTCCACTTGTAACGCTAAAAGATGGTCCACCTCTACTAGCTATAGCATCTAAATTTGTTAAATCGATATTGTTTTTATCGATAAAGTCGTAGATAACTTTCATTCTATAATCTAATTGGTCGTTAATCGTTTTAAAAGTTTTTAAAACTGAAGAATCATGAAAGACATCATCAGTAAATTGACATATTTCATTTACGTATAAAGATAACTTAGTTGAAGTTGATCCTGGATTAATAACTAATATTTTAAATTCTTTCATTTTCACTCCTTTTATATTTAGTTTTATGCACTCTTAATGAATTAATATTCAAGAACACATCTTAATGTTAAAGAAAGAAATAATCTTATTTTTTTCAGTTAAGTTTATTACTAGAGTTATTCGCTTAAACGATTTTATATTAATAGAAAAATTCCCTTAAATTGCATTTGTTAAATTGGATATTTTTAGTTAGTTTTATAAAATAAAACAATGTTCTTGTATGAAAAAAAGCCCATAAAATAGGGCTTTTTTTGATCTCGATACGATAATGTGATTAACGTTTTGAGAATTGTGGAGCTCTTCTTGCCTTTTTGAGACCGTATTTCTTTCTTTCTTTAGCTCTTGGGTTTCTTGTTAACATTCCGTTAACTTTTAAAGCGCCTCTTTCTTCACCTGCTTCTAATAAAGCACGTGCGATACCGAGTCTAACAGCACCAGCTTGACCAGTAAATCCGCCACCTTTGACGAAAACTGTGATGTCATACTTGCTTTCAACTCCTAAAATTGTAAGAGGTTGCTTTAAGTCGATAACTAATGTTTCATATGGGAAGTAAGCTCTAACATCTCTTTCATTAACTGTGATAGAACCATTACCTGCTTTGATGTAAACTCTAGCAACTGATGATTTTCTTCTACCTGTTCCGTAGAATGTTTTTGCGTTAGCCATTAGTTATTTCCTCCTAAGCTTTTGAAAGTTAAGACTTCTGGATTTTGAGCACTGTGTTTGTGTTCACTTCCTTTGTAGACAAATAATTTTTTGTACATTTGTCTTCCAAGTCTTCCTTTTGGGAGCATTCCCCAAACGACTCTTTCGAAGAGTTCTTCAGGATATCTTTCTAACATATCCTTGAGAGTTCTAATTCTCATACCGCCGTTGTATCCACTAACATTGTAGTATTTTTTGTTGATTGGTTGGTGTGTACCACTTACAGCAACCTTTTCACAATTAATAACAATGATGTAGTCTCCACAATCTTGGTTAGGTGTCCATGATGGTTTTTCTTTACCCATTAAGTAGACAGCAATTTCACTTGCTAATCTTCCTAAAGGCTTGTTTGCTGCATCAACGACATACCACTTACGTGAGATTTCTTCTTTCTTTAAACTTGTAGTTTGTTTCATTTCACTATCCTCCAATATTCTTAAAATCTTACCGGGACTTTAATTTTTCTAAGATTAGTGTCTTTATTAAAATATATATTTTTAATATATATGTCAAGTGAAACTTAAATTTTTCATCACTAAACTTGATAATTTTTTCATATAAATTTATATGTGATTTTCAACTTTTAAAAGAACTATATTTACTATCGTTTTTTGCGTTAAATAAAAATTATTAATTATCTAATTTATTTTTCGTTATACAAAAAAAGTATCGATAAAATCGATACTTTTACAATATTAGAATTTTACTCAGAAAAGAAATTAAAGTTTATCAATGATCTTTTTTCTGCCTTCTTGATATTCCTCTTCTGAAATTAATTTTTTATCATATAATTCAGTAAGTTTTTTGAGCTTCTCGATAGGATCTTCTTCCTTTTTTGTTTCCTTTAAAAGTTCTTGAGAAGCTTTATTTATAGCATCTTGTTCTTGAGCCGTTACAGTAACTTTTGGACCATATTCTGAGTCTTCACTAATTAAGCAAAATAAACCAGGAAGAATGCCTACTAAGAATAAAGCAACAATCGATATTGTCTTAACTTCCGCTCTTGAAGAAGCTTTTCTAACTCTATTTCCATAATAAATTGCAAACCAAGCTAGCGCTGCTAAAATCAACATCCCTATTAATTGAATTACAGCAGCACCTACGAAAGATCCATTTAGTGTTGGATCAGAATTATTTCCCATTTCAACGAAAAACATAATAGCATAAATCATACTTCCGAAAGCAGATAAGGCAAAAGTTCCAGCAACGATATAGCTTAAAATATAAGAAAGTTTTCTTAACATAATTTTGTTCCCACCTTTATTTCATTATACAAAGGTGATAATTTCTTTCAATTAATACGATAAAAATTATTTTCCCTAAAAGAAAAAGAGCCTTAGCTCTTTTTCATATCAATCTGATTCGCGTTAGGATTTCTCGCAACTTTATTCCAAGATGGTTTAGATACAGCACCAATTGCTATAGTTGCGATATATACAACACTGAATACAGGGAATAAAACTCCACCCCAGAACAAATCTCTTCTTCTTTTAACACCCATTTTTTTATAATCTAAGAAAATAAGTAAGAAAGCTTGAACATATCCACAGAAAACGAACAATACTCCAACTGCAATTAACATTATTTGCCAAGTTTGATTAAACATTGCCCAATAGTAACTAGCACCAAGTGAAGTCGCTATAATTCCTTGTCCAGCTAATCCAAGATAAATCAAATCATAAACGTAGAATAATGGGATCCAAGTACATAAAATTACACTAATAATTACCAATAAACAGCTTAAGAATAATTCTAAGTACGAAAATTTAAATTTATAGAAGAATTTACCAGCGAGTAAGCCAAGTTTTCCAAATATTAATCTTGCTACTCCACAGCCAATTCTTTTATTTCTGTTGTATGTATCTTTTAAAGTTGAAGGAAAATCTTCATAGATAACTGCATCTTCAACAAAATGACCAAATACATTTTTTTCCATTAATAAGATGTTGAAGTCAACGTCATCAGAAATACTTCTTGCTGGATAACCACCAACTTCTTTAATAGTTTCCATCGCAACCATCATGCCAGGTCCATTAACATGAGCTCCTATATGCAATCTTTCTCTAACACGACTTGAGAATCTTGAATCGAATACATAATATAATCCGCAAGCTTCAGTGAATTTATTTTGAGTCATATTTAATCCAGATTCATAAGGTCTTGCGAGTTTTACGCCACTTTGATATGCATCATTCATTAATGAAGTAAAATCGTCATTCATATGGTTATCTGCATCTATTCTAATAATAAAATCGTAGCCTTTATCGTTTTCAATTAAATATTTAAATGCAAAATCAATCGGATAACACAATCTTTTCTTATTTGGATCTGGGTCATTAAGAATTAAAGGTATGCCACCAGCTTTTTCAGCTAACTCAGCAGTCTTGTCAGTACAATTATGACAAACAACATACACATCAATTAATTCTTTAGGATAATTTTGTTTTTCTTTAATACTTTTTACTGTTTGAAAAATAACATCTTCTTCATTATAAGCACAAATTACATAAGCAACTTTGCCTTTTTTCTCACTTTTCGGAAATGTTTTCTTTTTAATCCGAAAGAAAAGCATGTACAAAACTTGTAAGAAAAAAGGAATTCCAATAATCGATAAAACAACAGTGTTTATAGTATTAAGTACATTATATAATGTTTCATGCCACATATTTTTGTTCCTCTTTCCCTATAATACTATCATTTTCAAGTTTAAATATAACTTAATTAATAAATAGTATAATTAAGTGACGAATTTTTTATTATAAAACGAATAGAAATATTCGTCTTTCTACAAAATACTTACTTTGTTTATTTTTTCATTCATTGAAGCATTTTTAAAATAATAATCACTAGAGTTTAAAAATTACTTAGATGAAATTTATAAGTTTAAAGATTTAATATGTTTAATCAAGCCTTCTCTAAATTCTTCTCTAGATAAAGCAACATCAATAATTGCAGTGATGTATCCTAATTTATCTCCACAATCATATCTTTTACCATCAAAATCATAGAAATAGACGGGTTCTTTTCCAAGTAGTCTAGCAATAGCGTCTGTTAATTGGATTTCACCACCTTTTCCTTTAGGTGTATTTTCTAATTCTTCAAAAATTTTGGCATTGAAAACCCATTTTCCTAATGATCCTAAGTCACTTGGTGCTTCGTTTAATTTTGGTTTTTCAACGATTCCTTTAAGTTCGAATGTCTTATCATCAATCTTATTTTTAATTTCCATTGATGCATATCTTACAATTGTTTCATGAGGAACTGTTTGACCTCCAACAACCGTATATCCACCATTCTTTTTAAATGATTCAACTAATTGAGTAACTGGAGATTTTCCTTTGTATGTACAAATATCATCTCCACAGCAAACTACAAAATTATTATCTCCGACAACTTCTTTAGCTTGAAGGACAGCATGTCCTAAACCTAATAATTCATGTTGTGTAACATAATGGAATGTTGCTTTTGATGCGATAGAATGGATTAAATCAGCATATTCACCTTTTCCATTGTTTCTTAATTCTTCTTCGTATTTTGTATCAAATGAATAATATTTTTTAATATCATCTTTCCCTTCGCTAACGATTAAAACAATATTTGTGATTCCTGCATCTAAACATTCTTCAACAATATAATCTAATGTTGGACGATCAACGATAGGGCACATTTCTTTTGGTACGCCTTTTGTAATCGGCAAAAATCTAGTTCCATGACCTGCACATGGAATTACAGCATATTTAACTTCCATAATATTCCTCTATTTCTTGTTTTTAATTATACGCTTTAGGTTAATTATTTTCAATTTTAGCAATTTATCTATTCTTTATATTAGTTATGTTAACGACATTAAAAAAATAAAATATTACAAAATGATACGATACAATCAACACTTTAGCGACATTAATTTTCTTATGCACAAAGAAAATAGTCTATATCCATAAAATATTTATATATTGCAAAATCCATTAATAAAAAAAGTCTAGAGATAATTTCTAGACTCTTTTCGATTAAAAATTTTATCTAATTAATAATTTTTTGCTTCTAATTCGAAGTATGATTGAGGATGTGCGCAGCATGGACAAATTGAAGGAGCTTCTTTTCCTACAAAGATGTATCCACAATTTCTACATTTCCAAACAGTGATACCTGTATCTTTTTTGAAAACTTCTAATAATTCAACGTTCTTTAATAAAGCGTTGTATCTTGCTTCATGAGTTTTTTCAACTTCAGCAACTAATCTGAATTTGACTGCTAATTCTCTGAAGCCTTCTTTTTCAGCAGTTTCAGCGAATTCTTTGTACATATCTGTCCATTCATAGTTTTCACCTTCAGCAGCAGCTTTTAAGTTAGCTTTTGTATCTCCAATTCCGCCTAATTCTTTGAACCACATTTTTGCGTGTTCTTTTTCGTTGTCAGCTGTTTCTAAGAATAAAGCAGCGATTTGTTCATAACCTTCTTTTTTAGCGACACTTGCAAAATATGTGTATTTATTTCTTGCTTGGCTTTCACCAGCAAATGCTGTTTGTAAGTTTTCTAAGGTTTTTGTTCCTTCGTATTTGTTAGCCATTATTATTCTCCTTCTGTAACTTCTTCTAAGTCTTCTTTACCTGCGCCACAGACTGGGCAAATTGGTTCTGCTTCATCACTTTCGAATACGATTCCGCATAATAAGCATTTATATTTTTTCATTCTTTAATTCCTCCTGATTGAATGATTTAAGTTCTAAACAGCACTTACAAATTCCATAAGAGATTTTTGTGCTTTCATAAACGAGATTTCCACTATCATCATAAACTTTACGTGGTTTCTTATCATCACAATAGTCTATGACTCTACCACAATTTAAGCAAACAAAGTGACTATGTTTATCTTTACAGGTGCTTTCGTAAATATCTTTTCCGGTTTTATTCGGAATTCTTCTAATGAGGCGATCTGTTTCTAAAACAGTCAAATTTCTATAAATTGTAGAAATGGATAATGAAGGAATGTCTTTTCTAGCTTCCACAAAAATTTCATCGATGGTCGAATGTTTTAAATTTTTTACAACATCTAAGATTACTCTTCTTTGAACGGTCAATCTTTCCATAAACACTCCTTAACAAAATAATATTATATATTATTTGTCTTTTTGTCAATATGTCTTATTGCAACATTTTCGCAATTAAGTTTTAATTTTGTTTAACTTGTTTAATCGATAATCCTATACGTTTTTTAGCAACATCAACTGAAATAACTTTTACTTTTACTAAGTCATTAATAGCTAAAGCTTCACTTGGATGCTTAATAAATTTATTTGAAATTTCACTAATATGTACTAATCCATCTTGGTGAACGTTAATATCAACAAATGCACCAAAGTCAGCAATATTTCTGACAGTTCCGTTTAAAATCATTCCAACTTTTAAGTCTTCAATCGATTTAACACTATTATCTAATTCGACAATTTTGACATCATCTCTAATATCTCTACCAGGTTTTTTTAGTTCCTTAATAATGTCGCTTAATGTAATTAAACCGACATTTGTTTTGTTTTTGAAATCATTAATATCAATTTTGCTTAATTTTAAATCAAGTGTAATTTCATCATCTTCTTTTAAATCAGCCTTACAAGCTTTTAAAATTTCTCTAGCAACATCGTAACTTTCAGGGTGAACACTTGTGTTATCTAAAGGTTCTTTCCCATCAACAATACGTAAGAAACCAGCACATTGTTCAAATGCTTTTTCTCCTAACTTAGGAACTTTCTTTAAATCTTCTCTGGTCTTAAATTCACCATTTTTAAGTCTAAAATCATAAATTGATTTTGCGATACCTTTATTAACGCCACTGACATATTTAAGCAAAGAAACACTAGCCGTATTTAAGTTAACACCAACTGTATTAACACAATCTTCAATAACATTTGATAAGTTTTCTTCTAACTTCTTTTGATCTAAATCATGTTGATATTGTCCAACCCCAATAGCTTTAGGATCAATTTTAACAAGTTCACTTAATGGGTCCATTAATCTTCTCGCTAAAGAAATTGCACTACGTTTTTCAACAGGTAAATCTGGGAATTCTTCTTTACCTAATGGAGAAGCACTATAAACACTAGCTCCACTTTCATTTACAATATAAATTTTGATTGGAAGGTTATTTTTTGTGATAAGTTCACGTAAAATTTCTTCACTTTCTCTACTAGCGGTTCCATTTCCTAAAGCGATGTAATCAATATGATTTTCTTTTAAAACTTTAAGGAGAGAAATTTTAGCTCTTTCGACTTCCTCTTTCTTTTGAGAAGTAATATAACTAACACCAATTACTTTCATATTTGGATTGCCAAGCTTATCAATTAAAGCATATTTACAACCAGTTCTAAATCCAGGGTCAAAACCTAAAATATCTTTATCTTTTAATGGTGGATACATAAGAAGTGAAACGAGGTTTTTCTTAAAGACTTCTAATGATTTTTCACTAGCTTTATCGAATAGAAGGCCTCTAATTTCATTTTCAACACTAGGCATGATTAATCTTTTTAAAGAATCAGTAACGACTTCTTCGTAAAGTGCTTGATAGAATGGTTTGATGTTATATTTTCTTCTAACTTCTTCTTTAATAAAATCAAAATCATAATCTAAAGAGACTTTTAAACATTTTTCTTTTTCACCACGATTCATCGCTAAAATTCTATGTGGTGGGATTGATTTAATTGCTTCTTTATAATCTTTATACATTTCATATGTATTTTTTTCATCAGGTGTTGCTTCAACACTATGAAGTGAGCCGGATTTATCTAAATATGATTTGATATATGTTCTTACATTTGGATCGTCACTAATGACTTCAGCAACAATATCCTTTGCACCCTTAAGCGCATCATCGACAGTTTCAACTTTCTTTTCTGAATTGATGAAAGTTTTAGCATATTCATAAAGATCTTTGCTTGTGTCTTCATTAAGAATGAATTGAGCAAGTGGTTCAAGTCCTTTTTCTTTAGCAATGCTACCTCTTGTCTTTTTCTTTGGCTTATAAGGACGATAAAGATCTTCAAGTTCACTTAAAGTTTTAACATTAACAATTTGCTCTTTAAGTTCATCGGTCAATTTTCCTTGTTCTTCAATCGATTTAAGAACAGTATTAATTCTTTCGTCAAGTCCTCTTAAATAATTTAATCTTTCTTCAAGTTTTCTTAATTCAACATCAGTTAAATTACCTGTGACTTCTTTTCTATAACGAGCAATAAAAGGAATTGTGTTGCCTTCATCAATCAATTTGATAGCAGCATCAATTCGCTTAGTTTCAATGCCTAATTCTTCGTGTAAACGATTTAAAATATCCATAAATTCTCCTTAAATGATATAAATAATCTATTTTTGTAGGTTTTTTACTCTTTAACATAAATATGAGGCTCGATATGTACGTAATAAGAGTTATGAAATGTATAAGGGAAATCATCCCGTTTTTTTGAATCATCTAGAAATATGCGTTTAGCAATTTCATTAATTGCTTTAGCTTGATCTAAGGTGTTATTAACAATTGTACCACTTAGTTCACCATTTTGAATCGATTCAATAGCAACTTCTGTAGCATCATTTCCGACTATTGGGAAAAAGTAATCTTTAAATTCTTTACCATCAATATTTTTATATTCAGGTAAAGTTTTTAAGTAATCAATTACTCCTAATGCCATATCGTCATTACAACTTAAAACAAGCTCAATTTGATCTTTATAATCTAGATAATCAATTCCAAATTCTTCATAAGCAAACTTTCTTTGCCAGTCGCAATATTTAACACTTAATAAATCTAAAGTGTATCCAAGTTCAGATAATTTTTGAAGTGAGTTTTTCATTCTAAGTTCTGAATCTTGATGGTTCATTGAGCCTTTATAAACCATCGTTCCAACTTTTCCATCTTTATTCTTATCATATTTTTTTAAGAAATTTTCATTTCCTCCAAAAATATCATCAACAAGTTCAGCTTGTAATACCCCTTCTTTAGCTGGATTAATTCCAACATAATAAATATTTTTTGTTCCTTTTAAATCTTCATATAAAGGCTCACGGTTAAAAAATATTACTGGTGTGTTTGTTAAATTTGCTTTTTCGATAACACTACTTGCGGCTAATCTATCAACGATATTAACAAGTAAAAGTTTAGGATCATCATTTTCTAAAGAGTAAACAATTTGTTCGTTTTGTAATGTTTGATTCGTTTCAGCATATTCTGTTTGAAGTAAATCAAAGTCTTCATCAAGAAGTTCTCTAATTTGACTTTCTAATGAACGAATAAAAGTATCATTTTGTTCATAAACAAATATACTTACTGTCTTAGTGCTATTTTGACACGAACTAATCGTTACTAAACTTAAAATAGAAAGGATAGATAAAATTTTAATTTTCTTCATGTTTAATCGCTCCATCTACTGGTATATATAAATGAATAGTTGTTCCTACATCTAACGTTGAAGTGATTTTTACGTCTGAAAGATCTCCATAATATATTTTTAATCTTTCATATACATTTTTTAACCCTACTCCATTGTGAATGTTTTTGTCCTTAAACGAAGCATAAATTTCTTGGATCTTACTTTCTAAAATGCCAAAACCATTATCAACGATGCGCATGTGAATTAAATTATTTTCAATTCGACCTATGATTTCAATTTTTCCAACTCCTTGACATTCTTTTAATCCATGGGCAATCGCGTTTTCAACAATTGGCTGGAGGATTAATTTAATAGTATGCATTGAATTGATTTTAGGATCAACATCGATTGTATATTCAAACTTATCACCAAATCTTAATTTTTGAATGAGTAAATAGTTTCTAGCGTGTTCGATTTCATCTTTAAAGGTGATAATATTTTTTCCTCTAGAAATAGAGATTCTAAAGAATTTTGATAACGCTGTAATCATGCTTTCAGCTGTTTCATTTTTGCCTTGATCAATCATATAGATAATCGAATCAAGTGTGTTGTATAAAAAATGAGGATTAATTTGATTTTGTAACGCTTTAAGTTCTGATTTTCTTTGGTTTTCTTGTTCTTCAATTAACTTATTAGCTAAATCTTTAATTCTTATCATCATTTGTCTAAATGATTCATCAAGTTCTTCAACTTCTTTACTACCATAAGTTCTTCTATATGATGAGACTTCGTAATTTAAACTTTCGACTTTTGTCATTTGGCGTTTTAAAAGTCTTAATGGATTTGAAATTTTAGCGCTTATATAAGCTGTGAAAATAATATAAATAATAGTTAAAAAGACCGCCACTGAAGAAAGTGAAGCGATAAAAGTTGTAATCGCATTATTAATTTGTTGTCGATTGCTAAAAACACCAACTTTCCATGTAGTATTTGTGATCGTTGAAATAAAAACATTATAATCGATTCCATTAATTGTTTCTTTATCATTGCCTAAAACAATATTTTTTAATGCTTTCATGTCATCATCTAAACTTTCAATATATGATGTATAAATTAATTCATAATTTTTATCGAAAATAACAATGTGACCTTTTTCGCCTAAATCAATATTAACAAGTGATTTAACTATTTTTGTAAAATCAAAATTAATACAGACAACTCCTGAATTTTCTCCTTTGTTAAATTCAGTATATTTAGAAATCGTAATATAAAAAGAATTATCTTCTGTTTCGCTACGATTCAATTTAGAAAAGTTATTAATTAAAGGTTCTTCAATCGCTTTTATAAAAAAATCTTCTTTGGATGCATTTTCTGGAGATTTAGCTTTTCCATTACTTACAATTAATTCGCCATTTAAGTCATAAAAAGCAATCGCATTTATTTCACTTCTTAAAAAAGTGATGTCGTCAAAATAACGCTCAATTGAATCTTTTTCTGCTTTTACATCAATATTGTTTACTTTGTTTTGAATAGCATTCGATACAGCTATTGCATTCTCGAAATAGTTTTCATAATTAATGACAACTTGTTTTGAAGACTCTTTAATTTGATCGGACAAAATATCTCCAACAGTAAAAATATAGATATTAGCAGCAATAGCACTTGTCGCCAAAACATATAATAAAAATAACGACGTTGAAGTCGAGAAAAGAATATTTCTAATTGATTTAGTCTTTTTTCTCATTTGTTCGATACTCTAAAGGTGAAATTCCAGTATATTTTTTAAAACAATGTGAAAAATAATATGGGTCTTCATATCCTACTTCATTAGCAATCATAAGTAATTTATTATCAGGATTTGCTAATAAAATTTTTGCTTTTTCTAAACGTACACTAGTTAAATATTTAGTGAACGAAGTATTATTTTTCTTTAAAATTGCACTTGTATAACTTACGCTATATCCAAGTTCATTAGCAACATCATCAAGCGATAATAAAGAATTTGTGTAATTATTTTCAATAAAATTTTTGATTCTATTGAATGAGTTTTCAACTCCTTTTTGCCTACTGTTTTTATTAATTTTATCGATTTCATCGACTAAATTATTAATAAAGTTTAATAACGCATCATTAGTTTTAATGTTCATGACGTTTTTCATAATCTCGATATTTGACATATAATCAGAGAATAATTTTTGTAAATTGATACATGATTTTAAAAGATAATCAATCAAGTTACTTAAAATAAAATAATATGTGGAGCGAAACGAATCTAAAGTAATATTATTTAAAATTTTAACGATTTTATCTTTAGCTATTTCAATTCTTCCATATAAAACCTCATAAGAAATTGCTTTAAAATCATTATCATCGATTTTACCAATTGGTGTTTGTTCTTTATCAACATCATCATAAAATAAAACAATGTTACTACCAACAACTGTTCTATATTCTAAAACTCTAGAAGCGTGACGATATAACTTTCTAAAGCTTGTGTCGCTATTAATTCCTCCTCCCGTTTCACTAAATCCAAGTGATAAAGATACACTTGTACCTTTTTTCATTTTGATAATAACTCTAGAAAAACGAGATTCAACATCTTCATGATTAAATGGTTCATTTGAAAGCAAAAATATGTTGTAGCTATTTCCATTTCTAAAGACTATTGATTTAAAAGTTGCATCCTTTAATTCGTCATAAATATAAGATTCTAAATATAAAGATATATTTTCATTTTCTTCGAAAGTAACATTTTCTTTTTCTGTATCATTATCAAAAACACCTAAAATTAAGTATTTATAATCTAAATTGATACCATCATTAATTAATTTATTTTTAAAAATTTCAGGAGCTTCTTTTAAAGTTAAAAGAGTACATAAATCACTATCATGAATTAATTTTAAAGCTACATTTTCGTTGCTCTTAAGTTGCTTTAAATCTTTATCTATACGTAATTTTGAATCAAGTTCACGTTTAGCTTTTTGCATAGTTTCTTTAAGTTCTTCAAAAGTAATAGGTTTAGAAATGTATCCGATAACACCTAAAGAAATTGCTTGTTTAGCATAATCAAAAGAATCAAATCCACTGATAATAATAGATTGGACAAAAGGTAATTCTAACTTTGCCTTTTTTATTAATGTGATTCCATCAATATAAGGCATTTTAATATCAGTAATTATAAGATCAGGATTTAAAGTAACTCCATTTATTAAAGCGTCAAAGCCATTTTCATAAACACCAATAACTTCAAAGTCTTCATTAAGTTTTCCAACCAAGTTTAAAAGACGTTCTCTAACAGAAGTTTCATCATCAACTAATATAACTTTATACATATAATTATTTTACCATATAACAATATACTTTTAGATAAAAAACACCTCTTCTCAAAATAATTTTTTAGTTATCACTAAAAACCAAAAAAGATTATTTTGATAATTTTATAACAATTCTTTGAACCTTAAATTTGAAAAAGATAATTTATATTTTTATTCGATAATTTATAACTTTATTTTTAAACCAAACAAAATATTATAAATTACACACATTGACAAAAATTCTATATTTCATAAAATAAAGATGTAAACATCAAAGAGAAAAGAGATTGGTGTTAAAGAGAATAAGATGTGTTAATAAGATAATAGTATTAAACATTAAAACTAAGAATATGGTATTAATTCTCTAGAGTAGGAAGAAAGTGATAATAATTAAGTAATAACATTAATCTCTTTACTTGATAGAAAGTCCAGTTACATAAAGAAGTAATTGGACTTTTTTAAGTTCTTCCTTAGTTCCATTTGATTAAAGTATAGTTTAAAATATCAGTATGAATATTTACATTAATTTTAATAGTTTTATAACTAAAGACGAACTTACTCAAGCAATAAAAGTTTTTGCTTTGTCTAATAAAGACATTCAAATAAAAGTTTTAGTTAATTCCGATTCAAACCACACATTTAATAACGAAGATAATTTATCACTTGTTAATAACATCGAAGATGATAATTACTTTTTAGTAACATCAGATGACAATGAATTTAAATCAGACATATCGTTTACAATGTTAAAAACCGTAAACAAAAAGAAAATTATATTCGGTGATTTATCTTTAGAAAGCGATTTATCCATTAGCGAAAAATTATCTTTAATTCAAAAAACTGTTTCCTTGCCTCAGAATTTTACATATTGTTTAATGTCTATACCTAACATTAGATATGATGAAATGGATGAATTTGATAAAACTCATAAAAATGATAAAAACTATTTAGGGATCATACCTCCTGATAAAATATATGAAGTATTACCTGATATTTGTTTAACATCTCCTTTAACAGCTCACGTTTTTATCGGAGCACTAAATGCAACAATTAACTTTGTTAATGTCAAAAACAAAAATAAAGAAGAAAATAAATCGATATTTTCAAAAATATTCAGTAATCTTGGTAACTTCAATAACGCTGCTTCTAAAGAAGAAAGAATTAATTATCTAATAGATGAATGTACGGTAAAAATTAAAGAATCAAACGTTTGTTTATGCACAAAAAATGATGGAACATACGCATTTTATTTCGCGATGTTAAACTTGCTTCGCACTAATCTTATTGAAGAAAATCTAAAGTAACTACTTTAAAATAAAACAGCAAGAAAATAATCAGAACATGGATTATTAATAGGCCTACTGAAACTATTAAATATCTATGTTTTTTTGTTAAATCTTCTAATCTAATTTCCTCAAATAAAGCATATAAAAACAAAGAAATTAGTGAACCAAATAATATGCTCGTAGTTAAAACACTTACATCACTAATTTTCTTTTTGATATCTCCTCTAAGTGATTTTAAATATGCAATTCCAGCACCATAAGTAGAAAGCCACCCTAACACTATTAAAGTCATTAAAATATAAAAACCTGTCATTCCGAACACCTTTTTTTAAATTTCCAATATACTAATTATATAATAAACCTCATTTTATTACACTCTAGGTCATAAAAAAGAGGTCCTATTTTACATACACGGACCTTCTTTTTTAATAACCTAATTTTTATTTTTTCTTTAAGTATTTTAAACTATCAAGAGTAACAGCAACAAGAATAATAACACCGATAAAGATATTTGAAATATCAGCACTACCACCTGTGATATCTCTTAAATAATATTTAAGGATTTCGAATAATAAACATCCGAAGACAGCACCTGAAATTTTTCCGATACCTCCAGTGAATGAAATTCCACCGATAACACAAGCCGCGATAGCTTCAAGTTCCCAGCCTTGACCGAATGAACTACTTGAAGAACCTGTAACTGTTGATTGGAAGAATCCTCCAAGACCGTAAAGAACACCAGCCATAATGAAGACTCCTAATGTTGTCCAGAAAACAGAAATTCCGGAAACACTTGCTGCTTCTGGGTTTCCACCAACAGCGTACATATTTTTGCCAAATTTTGTTTTGTTCCAAATAAACCAAACAATCGCAATAGCTACAATAGCATAAATTAATGTTAATGGGATTCCTGGGAAACCATCTCCTTTTAAAACAGATTGTCCGATTGCTAATGCATCATTAGAAATTGTACCCGTTTTAATGTTATTTGTTCCATAGCCTACTAAACCCCAAATAACTAACGAAGTTCCTAAAGTAGAAATAAATGGATGTATTTTGAATTTCGCAGTAAATAAACCGGCAACGACACTAAATAATGTACACATTAATACCGATAATGACAATGCCGCGAAAACCGCTAAACCAAATCCACCAGATTCATAAATTCCGTTAAAACTTATTCCAAAGAATTCAACAGTAGTCTCTGGGTTTAAGATCATACAAGTAATCATGGTGCCAAGAGTAACCATTCTACCAACAGAGAGATCGGTACCCGCTAAAAGAATAAGTCCAGCAACACCAAGTGCAAAGAATACTTTGGTAGAGAAGTTTTTAAGAATTAAGTTAATAGCATTAATATCAATCAATGAAGAATTGTATGCTATACAGCCGATCATGAATATTAAAATAATGATATATAATCCGTTTTTAAACAAGAATTGCCAAGGATTGAAAGTATATACGTAATTTTCAGCTTTGCAGAATAAATTATCGATAATAGATTTCTTTCCATCTTTTAATTTTGCACACATTTCATATGGTTCATTGAATGATTCGTGTAGTTTGTCTTTAATCTTTTGATTTTTTTCTTGATGCAAAGTTTTAGATTCAAAGCTTGCTTGTTTAAAGGATTGTTTTATTAATTTACTTCTTACTGAATAATTTTCAGGATCAGTTGTTTTCAGTTCCTTAATTTCTTCGTTTTCTTGAGCGAACTTAGTTTTTATTGCAAGAACTTCTTCTTTGTATCTCGCTTTTTCTTCAATTTTTTCTTGTTTTACTTCGGCTCTAGTTTTTGCGAAGAACTGCTTATGATTAGTTTTAACAAATAAAGTTGATTCTTTAACCAATTCTTTAACTGATTGTTTATTTTCTAAAGCAATTGCTTTTGCTTCACTAAGCTTGTCGAGATTTTTAGCAATTAATTCACCTTTAACTGAACCTTCCATCAATCTATTTCCCTTGATTTTACGGTTTTCGTTTTCAAGAATTTTAATTTGATCTGTACCGCTCTTTCTTAAATCCTTAAGTTTGGTTCTATAAGAGTTATATTGAGTTATAAATTCTTCATAAGTAATTGCTTCGACAGGAGCCATATTTTGTTTATTCATACTATTATCTCCTAAATATATTTAGCACTTAATCTTAATAATTCTTCTTGGTTTGTATCTTTCGTATTAACAATTCCTGCTAATCTATGATTTGACATAACAGCAATTCTGTTCGTAATGCCTAAAATTTCAGGCATCTCACTAGATACAACTATACATGTTTTACCTTGCTTTGCCATGTTGACAATAAGCTGATAAATTTCGTATTTAGCACCAACATCAATACCTCTAGTTGGTTCATCAAGAAGTAGTACATCTGGATTAATTTCTAACCATCTTCCTATAATTACTTTTTGTTGGTTACCACCGCTTAACGATGTAATCATATCTTCAGGTCCCATGCACTTTGTGTGCATAACTTCAATTTCGTTCTCAGTTGCTTTATACATAGATGAGTCAATTAATGTTCCAAACATCATATAATCATCTAAACTAGAAATACATGTATTAAAAATTAAATCTTTCTTCAAGAATAGACCGTTGTATTTTCTTTCTTCGGTAACAAAAGCAAATCCTTTTTTGATAGCATCTTGCGCATTATTAAACATGATGTGCTTACCATTATAAATAATTTCGCCGCCAGCTATTGTTCTTAATCCGAATAATGACTCTAATAATTCACTTCTACCTGCGCCGACTAAGCCATACAATCCAAAAATTTCACCTTTTTTAACTTTGAATGAAATGTTTTTTAATAATGGTTCATATTTAGTACAAAGATCTTTTACTTCTAAAATTGTTTCACCAGGTTGATTATCTACAGGTGGGAATCTTTGATCAAGAGTTCTACCAACCATCGCGGAAATCAATTCATTCATATTAGTTTCAGAAGTTTTCTTAGTTAAAATCATTTGACCATCTCTAAGAACGCTAACTTCATCACAAATTTGGAAAATTTCATCCATTTTATGTGAAATATAAACAAACGAGACACCTTGACTTCTTAATTCATCGACTATTTCAAACAATTTTTTAACTTCTCTTTCGGTTAACGAGGATGTTGGTTCATCTAGAACAATAACTTTTGCATTGTAGCTAACCGCTTTAGCTATTTCGACCATTTGTCTTTTAGCGACTGACATGGTTTTCATTTTTGCGTCTACATCAACCTCCATGCCAAGTTTATCAAAAAGCAAAATAGCATCATTTTTCATTTGCTTTTCATCGATAATCCCAAATTTAATTGGATAACGTCCAAGGTATAGATTATCAATGACGCTTCTCTCTAAACACTGATTAAGTTCCTGATGGACCATAGCAACACCATTTTCCAAAGCGTTCTTTGGACCAGAGAAATCAGCAAGTTGTCCATCAAATAAAATTTCACCATCATCTTTTGCATAAATGCCAAAAAGAATCTTCATCATCGTTGATTTTCCAGCACCATTTTCGCCCATAAGCCCCATGACAGTGCCTTTTTTCAATTGAAGATTAATCTTTTTTAAAACTTGGTTTTTACCGAAGGATTTAGAGATATTCCTCATTTCTAATATGATTTCATGTTCTGTATTCATATTATTTCTCTCTCCTATAAACATGCAATTAGACCAGGTCCACCTGGTCTAATTGCTTATTGAAAACGAATAAATAATTATTATTTATTTATTAAGCGTTTGCTTTTGTAATTTTTGCGTGGTGGACTCTGAGTGCTTTATTAGCAGTATCATTCCAAATAGCTTTATCGTTAGCTTCCCATTCTTCTTTTGTTGAAACAACTGTCATTCCATCGCTAACAGCCTTACCACCGCTTAAATTTTTAACAGCTTGAACACAAACTTCAGCTTGTGCTTTTCCGTCATTTTGGATAGTTCCTTTGAATTGAGTATTTTCTTTTTTAATTTCAGTTAAAGCATCACTTAATGCATCAACACCCCAAATTGGGACACCTGATCTTTTGAATGCTTCATTAGTTAAAATGCCTAATGCCATACCATCGTTATTTGATAAAACAAGGTCAACTTTACCGCCTTTAGTAGCATCGTTTAAAACTCTACCTACTTCACTAGCAGCCGTTGTTGGTTCCCATGTTGTACCAGATGTATCTGTACCATCAACAATTTCAACAATTTCGACTTTATTCCATGCACCTTTTGATTCATCAACAACATATTTTCCTGAATCAGCTTTTAAAGCTGCATTTGTATTACCGCCAGTAATAGTTCTTTCTAAGTATGCAGGTGAGAATTGAGTTCTTGCTTCAGCGTCTGCATGACCTTTTTCGCCTCTAACAACGATGACACCTAATTTTCCATCTTTATTTCTGTCAAGTGTTTGAAAACCTGTTTTATTAACATATTCACCAGCTAAAGCGCCTTGATATCTACCACCTTCTGCTGATTCAATACCAACATAATAAGCTTTTTCATACGATTTCATTGTTTCTAAATCAATTGAACCATCTGATTTAGCTAATTCTCTATTAAAGAAGACAACAGGTTTACCTGTATCTTTTAATTTATTTAAATATGATCTTCCATTTGATTGGTCGACAACGTTAACTAAATATCCACCATAGTTTTGTGTACCAGCAGCTTCAACCATCTTAACTGCTTCACCGTCATCATTTCTAGCATCAGCGAGTGAAATTTTGTTATATCCATGTTTAACAGACGCATCTTCTAAACCGACTTTCCACAATCCTGACATATTAGGATCTGAAAGATTGTATGAGATAGCAAAAATATCTTTTTCGCCAACTTTACTTCCACCACATGATGTAGCGAGAACACTGAATAAGCTTAAAGCCATTAATGGAATTAATTTTCTTTTCATATTATTATAATTTCCTCCTACTAATTCCCTAGGAAGCGTTCTAACGACTGCTTCACTTTATGTCCATATTTTATTGAAAGCGCTTTCATGTTTTAATGTAATTTTCTCTACTAACAATGTAAAATTTTCTACTTTGAAACAAAATATTATAATATGAAGATGATGTTTACTTATATGATATTGTATTGTTAATTTTGGTATGAAATTATGACAAATATATTTTGATTAAAATAAATATTTAGAATCCTATTTCGAATGTTCTGTTTCAATATACAACAAAATTAATTTAACGTTAATTGACAAAGTTAATGCAATAAATATAAAAAGAGAGATAAAACCAAAAAGGGTATACTCTCTTTTTTCTTTATGCTCTTAGGTTTAAAATAAGTCTTGTTCTTGTTGTTGCTCA
>DBFJOT010000019.1:0-1577 GCA_048405595.1 Candidatus Onthovivens sp. | reverse complement strand
TCGCAATTTAATTTTACCACTAGGAACCAAGAAAACTAACAACTGTTTTAGTAGGGTTGTTAGGTATAAAATCTCAAATGATCAAATTGATATTTTATACATTTACTACTATACGAGGGCTTCAATACTTAAAAATGCAGGTGATCCTGGAATTAACAATAAGCACATAAAAAATATACTTAATAAGGCTCCGATAATAGCAACTACTTTCACTTTCTTCTCTTTAGCAATTTTAAAAGTTGTTAAACAGACATAAAAATATGTTATAGCAGCTCCCATAGAGCACATATCAACTACCCAAATGACGACTTTACGTCCAAAGAAACACATAACCAAAGCAATAAGAGACATACCAATTAAAAGGATGTATCTTGTGCCCCATTTAGTTTCTTTATTTAAATTCTTTGGAAGTAATTTTGAGTTTGTCATCGCACCTAAAAGTTTACTTCCACATATCATAAATCCATTTATACCACCACTTACAGCACCAGCTAAAGCAATGATTAAAAAGATGAAACCAGCAATTCCTAAATGACTTTCAACTGCACTTCCAAGTGCCCAATCTAAATTAGCTAATTCATTAGTTCCGTAAGCTAAGCCTGTACATAAATTCATTAAGATATAAATAAACATACCAGCAAATAAAGACGCTAATGCCATATTTGATGCTGTTTTTCTTGAAACATTCATATCTTTTACAAGTTGAGGAATAGCATCAAAGCCAATAAATAAGAAAGGTGTAATCGCGAATACACTAGCGATTTGTCCAAAGTCAAATTTGTAATCTTTTATATAATTCTCATAAAATTTGTTATAGTTAGCGGTTGAAAACATACCAATACTAACTACAAAAACAGAAACGACCAATAATCCAATAATAATTGCTTGAACAGTACCACTATTTTTAACTCCACGTATATTTAAAAGCATGAAGAATAAAATAATGATAAACGAGATTAAAATTTGCCCAATATAAATATCTTGTCCAGCAATATTATAAAGATATCCAAAATTTAAAATACCAGGAGAAATTTTATCGATAACAAGCGGAAAAGCAATTGCGTTTAATGGAATTAAGCTAATATAAGCTAAAGATAAGAACCAACCAACTACAAAGCCATGATCTTTTCCTAAGAATTTATGTACATAAGAAAATTCACCACCTTCATCAATATCTTGATTCATCATAAAACGATAACTTTTTTCAATTATAATAATTGATAAAGTTCCAAGAAATAAACCAATCGAAGTATTAATGACTCCAGATGTAGGTAAAAACTTTTCTCCAGGCAGCATAAAACAGCCCCATCCAATAATGGCGCCTAAAAGGATAGCGATAATTTCATAAAATCGTAGTTTCTTCGTCATTCTTATGTCCCGAAATCAGTAATATTTTATCAAATATCGATATATAAATAAAGACTAAAAATTCGATAAAATCGATGATTTTTCTTTATTGGTTAGATGACAAAGCCATTGCAATAAATTTTCTGTTATTGCAATAAAGGACAACCTTAGCGCAAAACATTACTAGACAATTATATAAAAATTCAAATTATATTATTTATTATTGCAAT
>DBFJOT010000018.1:0-74131 GCA_048405595.1 Candidatus Onthovivens sp. | reverse complement strand
CCTTAACTTTTTATACTAAAATCACTTGTTCAAACTAAATAGCCCTTTTTCGATTATCTTAATGTCTAAATTCAAAGCTTTTATTATGGCTTTTTGTTTCTTAGTATAAGCTCTTATATTTTTATATTTCTTTCCAGAGACATTTATTGCTTCTATACATGAAAGTTCACGAATACATGAAGTTGTTGTATAAGCATTTTTGTCCTTGGAATTTTTTCTTAATTCTTTTGTTTTAATGAAGATTTCATTCCTGATAATTAATCCAATAAAAAGAGAAAATACCTTGCCTAAAAGGTGATCTTCATCATGACTTCTTAAAACTTCTAAATCTTCACTGGTTTTCAACATAGCAAATAATTTTTCAGTGTAATCTCTATTTCTGTATTTTGTGTATGCGTAATTAGCATCGCTTAATTTGCTTGTTACAAGAACAAACATTCCGGCATATTTTAATCTATTTTCGACCCAAGTTTTGGAAACAGCAAACGATGTTAAAACATCATTTTCCATATATAAGTCAAATTTTTCACTATATTGGCCAAGCTCTTCTTCAGTTATTTTTAAACCAAGTAACTTTTTTAGAACAGTCATATCATTTGCTAATTCAATTTTTACCTTTTTCTCAATAATTTGTTTGTTTTCAGGATTATAAAAAATGTGAAAATATACGGATTTATCGATATTTTTAAAGAGTTTTTCAACATGTGTAAAATGATGCATATCAAGTTCAGAATCGTATGAATCAAATGAATGAATTTCGTCATAATACTTGTCATAGATTTGTTTAATCTTGGTATTTTCTTTTGCCATAATTAAAAAATCATTATTTTGATTAAGAATTTTTCTCATTAATGCTGTGCTGAAATATCCGCGATCAAAAATGTAAGTAATTTTATTTATGTCATATTCTTTTAATAAAGAAACAATTGGTGAAATTGCGTTTAAATCATGAGTTGAACCTTTGTAAGCATTCAAAATCAATGGTCTATAATTGTTTTGTTCAGTGACCAACGTAAACGCAACCTGATTTTCTTCATTACCGTTCTTGTTATGTCCAATTTCAGCTATCTCGATATCCGTAGAATCAGTCTTAATATTTGAACCATCACATGACAAAAACACACCTTGAGTATCTGAATTTAGTTTGATCCGTTCTCTTGTGAAAGCTTGAATTTTATCTTTTTTTATTCTTTTAAAAATATCACAAAGTGTCGATTCAGACGTAACTTTTCCTCCTAGCATCAAGTTTTCTCTTGCGTAAAAAGGATAGCTGGCAATTGTAGCATTTTGGGTAGCAACAACCTTAGCAGCATAGTTTAAAATCGTTTGCGAAACTTCATTCGAACCTGATTCATCATCATCAAAATATCTAATTAATAAGTCAGTAATTTTTAAATTTTCAGCGATTCCGAAAAACGAACCTGTAAAACCAATTTTTAAACAATTAGATAGTATCAATTTATCACTTTCTAAATGTACTTCATTAAGTGCTTCGTACTCATTAGGAAAATAAATTCTAAATGCATCATTCGGATACATTGTGTTCGTATTTTCAATCACTTTTCCAATACATTTTCTAATATCGCTATTATATTTTTTATCTTTTTTGTATACCTTTTCTTCTACGAAATATACATATTTTTTGCCTGAAACCTTAGCAATTAATGTTCCTTTTGGAATCTCTACTGGGAAATCTAAATATGCCATAAATTTAATCCTAATCCTTTTAGTATAATTATACTAAATATATATTGGAATTTCAAGCCCTAATTATAAAAAAGCACGATTGTTATCGTGTTTTTCGAATTACTGTTGTTTTTTAGTATAAAAAGTTAAGGCAGGAGGAAAACAAATGAGTGTTGCAAGTAGTGCATTGTTGGTTCCTTTATGCGTGAGCTCTTTAAGCGGACAGCAAGCACAAAATGAAGACAATTTGATAAGCGCATTTAGAATGGTTTATCAGACAGAACGTTTTAAATTCTTTGATGATAAAGATGGTTATGCATTTTTACAAAGTAATTATTATGCAACTCGTTTTACAAGTGAATCAAAATTAATAATTATAGAAAGTAATTTAGATTTAACACCAGGCTATATTGCGTTTCATAATGGGAGTAATAGTTATTCACCTGTTGGGTTTAAAAGAGCATGCCTACATTTAAAAACTTATCCATGGGAAAACGAAATAGATTATTCTCTTATTGAGTTCAGGTTCAACTTTTTATAAGTTGGCATATCCAAGCGAAGGTGGTGAGATTCACACAACTATTTCTAGTTCGAGTAATTTACATCTAGAAATTCAAGGTTCCACTGAAATTGAAAAAGGATTACTCCCTTTAAGTGTGAAAGTTGTTAGTAGTGTTACTGGCTCGTTGGCTATAGATATTGACCACAGTATCAGCTCTACTTACAAAGATCCTTGGCTAGATGTATCTTATAATGATAAAGATCCTTCTGAGATTCAATGACTTTTCGAGGCCACAGACCCTGATGTTGCCGGAAGAAAAACCTTAAATTTCAAATCATATTATGTTTTTGAACTCTTAGAAAACTCTATCAATGATATGTATAATGAAGAGTTTTATGTATCGTATGAAATTATGTATGAAACATCGTTATATGGCAAACGCACTAAAACAGATGAAAAATTGATAAGGTTTAATTGGTAGTAGAAATGAAGAGAATACGAGAGTCAATCATTCTAACAATAAGCTTAATCGCTACGTCTTCTTGTGGTTTAAATAATGTTGGAAAAGAAGACACGTTTATTAATGTTCTTAAAGATAAAAGAACTAAAGGCTTTTATATTGATAAAAAGAAGTTACCTCTTCAAGATGTTGCATCAGATGGGTTGAGCTTAAGTGTTCTCGGTGAATTCAATAACGACTATAAATTAAATTTTCATATTCTTATAGATGATAATAATTTTTATAAGCGAGGAATTAATGCTTTTGATTTAACGAAAACTAGTAAAAATTACGAAAACAATATTGCACACGCTTACACTATTAATAATTCATCGATTTTCGGAATGACTTATCTTGATGAATCGACCATAAGAAACGATTTAAACTATGACATTGTTGGTGACTATCCGGCTTACGAAAATGAAATAGCGATAACTGATTATTTCCTTCATAGGCGGAGTAAGTTTGGAACTTATTTGATTGATGAAGAAAGCGACTATTCTTATATTTTTGGAAGTGACATTAACGAAACAAATGTACTAAACAAGTACATGGTAATAGCAGGCGAGAAGTTTAAAATATCAGGAATCATCAAGACTAATATCGACTATAAAAAATACGAAGATAAAGAAAAAAGTTTAAATGATCGTGATGAAAAAACTTTACTTTATTACAAAACAGAAGATGATGTAGTAATGAGTTTCCCTAATGTTATTTATGTATCAAGACTCTATTATTCAGATTCCATTAAAGAAAAAGTATATGATTTATCAAAAACACTAAGCGATAAAACTGTATCACTTAACAGGATGAAAATCTTAAATGTTGCTAAGGAAAATAGAACTGAAACGATCTCTATAAATTTAGATTCGAACAACAGAAATAAAAAAGTTTTTGTGTCTTTGGATTTTCTCTATGAATTAGTATTTAACAGAGTAAAAGAACTTTTGTTAAACGAAACCACGAAAACACAAAATAAAACCTATTATATATATGAACTCGATGAGAAAACTAATCGAGTAGTAAAGAAAGAATACATCACAGGCGATCTCTTTATATATCTTCGCGAGTGTGAAGAAGATATTTACAATTACGCTTTACATAACTTACCTAAAGACAAAAATTTTGATCAATTAGCTAAAGAATTCTGTAGAGACACTGAGGCGACCGAAGAAATTAAAGCATTTATATTTAAAGAATTAATTGTTAATGACCCAGGTGAGTTTATACAGCTTTATGGTGACTGTTTTAGTGAAGAAACTAAAGAACTTGTTAACGATTTTTATTACTTATATTCGGTTGAAAATTACAAGACGATATTTGACACTTTTGATAGTTCTTATCTATCAAAACTTAGCTTCATTAATAAAGCACGTACTTATTTTGGAGATACAATATTTACTGATTATGATTTAGATTTTAGTGAAAATAATGTTAAAAAAGTATCAGAGAAAGTTAATCTTGCAGGTTACATTTTAGTTAAAGATGAGTATGGTCGTAATATTGTAGTCGATGATGAATTGTTTAATACTTTTAAAGGTGAAGACAAAACCATACGATTTAATAAAGCAATAACTGTTTATGAGCCGATGTATATGGAATATGTAATGAAGTTTTTTGATGAAGTAATTAAAGATGATAGTGGGTATTACGACATAAAGAAAGATGTATACTTTGTTTCTAGATACCTCACAAACATATATTGAATGCAATTAAAAACACCTAGAAAACTACTGAAATAGTACTAGGTGTTTTGTTTTAATTGAGTTTTGCAGGGTTTTAGCTGTCAAGTTCTGATTTTTCCATCGGATTGACGCCAGCAAATTGTGAGTTATAAAGTTCGGCATAGAATCCGTTTTTAGCAAGAAGTTCCTTGTGATTTCCGGTTTCTATAATATGACCTTTTTTCATAACGATAATTAACTTAGCGTTTTTAATTGTTGATAATCTATGAGCAATAACAAAACTTGTTCTACCGACCATTATTTTATTTAATGCATCTTGAATTTGTTGCTCTGTTCTTGTATCGACTGAAGAAGTTGCTTCATCTAAAATCATGATTTTTGGTTTAGAAACGATTGCTCTAGCAATTGTTAATAATTGTCTTTGACCTTGAGAAATATTTTCGCCATCTTCGCTTAACATAAAGTCGTATCCTCCAGGTAAAGTAGTGATGAAGTGATGAATATGAGCTTCTTTACAAGCAGCAATAATTTCTTCATCAGTTGCGTTAGGATCGCCGTAAAGTAAATTTTCTTTGATGGTTCCTTTGAATAACCATGTTTCTTGTAAAACCATGCCGATACTTCCTCTTAAAGCATTGCGAGTGTAGTTGAATACAGTTTTACCATCAAGTTTTATATTACCGTTATTGAAAATATTTAAGATAATGTGTTCTAAGTTATTTGCAAGTTTTTGTTCTTCTACGCTTAATTCTTTAGTGGCGTTTGCCTTAGCTTCTTTTAAGTAATTTAAAACGAGTTCTCTTGCGTGAGATGTGTTTTCTTTTAATGAAACGTTTTCAATGTTGAAGTCTAAAGTTTTTTGGTAACCATACATTGAATTAATTTTATTAACGATTCCGTTAACTTTATTAATTAAGTCATCGGTGTTAGCGATATTTGTAATGTCATAAAATCTCATAATGAGATTAACCATTGTTGTTTTTCCAGCACCAGTTGGACCAACAATAGCTACTGTGTCGCCTTTATTTACGTGAAGTGTGAAATCTTCAATTAATGGTTTATCTTGCAAATACGAGAAGAAGACGTGATCAAAATCAAATTCACCTTTAATTTCTTCTTCGTTATCGCTAGCGGTTTCTTTATCTTTAATTTCTTCTTTTTCATCTAATAAAGAATAAATTCTTTCACCGCTAGCTAAAACTGATTGAATAACGTTAGCGATTTGTCCGATTTGTTGGAATGGTCTAGTAAATAAATTTAATAATGTGAAGAAAGCAACCATTGTACCAACTTGTCCGATAAGGCCTCCAACAACAGCGATAGCAACATAAGCTACGTTATTGATGAAAATTGTACTTGGGAAGATGAAACCACTTAAGAATTGTGATAATCCATCTGCTTTCGACATTCTGATATTTACTTCATTGAATTCATCTTCGATATCTTTTTCTTTATTAAATAATTTAATAATACCGAATCCAGCGTAATCTTCTTCGATTTTGCCGTTTAAAATGCCAAGTTCTTTTCTATAAGCAACGAATTGCTTTTGCGAGAATTTAGAAACTAAGAAAACAACAGCGATAGTGATTGGCAAAGAACATAAAGCAACTAAAGCAAGTTTCCATTCATAAACAAACATCGCGATAAGTGCGCCAAGGAATAAGCTAATTCCCCCACTTAATTGAGTTATGATGCTTTGTAAATTTCTTGAAATATTATCAACGTCGTTAGTTCCGACTGATAAAGTGTCTCCATATGGTACTCTATCGAAATAACTTAATGGTAAAGTATCTAATTTTTTAATAATTCGATCTCTAAATTCGTAAGCATACTTTGTTGAAACATTTACACTGATAAATTCAGCAGCCCAACTTAATATTGCGCTACCTACATAAAGTCCAAGTAAAGTTCCGAAATTGATAAAGAAATAATCCCATTTTATTCCGATAACGTTATTTAATACGTCTAAATTAAATAATGGGTTATCTAGTGACATATTTCCATCACCAGGAAGAGCTGCATTTAAGAAATCTGCAAGAATTAAAGGAGCTACAATAACTAATACACTAGATAAAATAGCTAAAATTGTAATCGCTAAGACGAGATATTTTTCTTTCTCAAAATCTTTCATCATTCTTTTTAATGTGATTGAGAAATTTTGAGGTTTGCTGTCATTACGATTTCTATTACCGTGCATTGGTGGCATATTAATTACCTCCTTCTAAAGCAGCTTGCTTGATAAGTTGAATAGTTTTATCAACTTCTTCAGGATCAAGTTGTGATTTAACGATGTCTTGATAAACAGAACATGACTGTAATAATTCAGCGTGAGTGCCTTTACCAACCATCTTTCCTTCGTTTAAAACTATGATTGTGTCAGCGTCTAAAATCGATGAAACTCTTTGAGCAACAACGATAACACTAGAATCACCGACATAATTTGTTAATGCTGCTCTTAATTTAGCGTCAGTCTTAAAATCTAAAGCACTAAATGAGTCATCGAAAATATAGATTTCAGGTTTTTTAACAAGTGTTCTAGCGATAGCTAGACGTTGTTTTTGACCACCAGAGAAGTTTTTACCGCCTTGAGCTACATAACTATCTAAACCATCAGGCAATTTTGAAATAAAGTTTTTAGCTTGAGCGACTTCAAGAGCTGCATTTATATCTTCATCACTAGCATCTTTTTTACCGAATTTGAGGTTTTCTTTAATTGTTCCTTTAAATAAGACAGCTTTTTGAGGAACGAATCCAACGCTATTTCTTAAATCTTTAACGTTTAAATCTTTAATATCAACACCATCTAAAGTAATTGTTCCTTCGGTAGTGTCATATAATCGAGGAATTAAATTAATTAAAGTTGATTTTCCACTTCCTGTAGAACCAATGATAGCGGTGGTTTTACCTGGTTTTGTTTCAAAACTTATATTCGATAAACAAGGTTCTTTACTATCAGGATAAGCGAACGAAACGTTATCAAATTTTATAATACCTCTAGTTTTTCTAGAGTTATAAATTTCTTGTTTTTTAGGATCGATTGTTTCTTCGTCGAAAGCATTTTTAAGTTCAATAACTTCATTAATACGACGAGCACATACGCTAGCTTGTGGGAACATTACAGCGATCATTGCTAACATTAAGAAGCTTTGCATAATTTGAAGTGAATATTGAGCAACAACACTTACGTTAGTGATAACACTAGAAATTGCTGGGTTAAAAATTCCATTAACGATTAAGTTAGAACCATCTAATAAGAAGAAACCTAAAGCATAAATTCCAATATAACAAAGGTTAAAAATAATGTTGACGGTTGGGTTAACAACAGTCATGAGCTTATTAACTTTTGCACTAATCTCAGTCATATCTTTATTAGCTCTATCGAATTTATGATATTCAGTTTGTTGTTGATTATAAGCTCTAACAACTCTAATTCCGGTTAAATTACCGCGTAAAACAACGGTTAAATTATCAATCTTAGTTTGAATTTGCTTAAATAATGGTGTTGCAAAATGCATTATGATAAACATAACTACAACAATTAATGGTATACAAACCGCTAAAACGATAGATAAAACAGCGTCTTGAGTTAATGTTTTAATTAATCCGATACACATATAAGTTGGTGACATAACGACAATTCTAATAGCCATTAATAAATAACTTTTAACTTGTTCAATATCGTTAGTGGTACGTGTGATAAAAGTTGCTGTTCCGTATTTGTTATATTGAGTTGAATCAAGGTTATTAATTTTATGGAATACTTCTTTTCTTAATTCTCTACCTGCAATTGCGCTTAATGTAGCTCCTAAGAAGTTTTGAATCGTCGCTAGAATTACAACTCCACATGAGATTAAAACCATCCATCCTCCATTAATCCAGATTTGTGTAATTTTATCTGGGTCTGTACTGACGATAAGTTTAGTGATGTTTCCCATGTATTCAGGGAGCATTAATTGAAGATAACATTGTAGGATAATAGCACACATTGTTATAACAAAAAGGTACCATTTACTTTTCAAACATTTTAATAATTTAAACATTTGTTATACTCCTTTATATAGTGAAAAAAATGAATAGAATACGGTATCAGAATCAACCGCTTTGCTAAATGTTTTAGGAAATTTAATATGAGCAAGCGCTAAAGATCCTATATACATCAAGTAATATTTAATTTGTTCGGTTAATTCCTTTTTATTTAAGTTTGGTCGAGTCGAAGCATATTTATCAAAGGATTTTTTGAGGTAATTTAATAAAGTTTTATCTTCACCTTTGTGTTTGTAATTTGCTTCATTTAGTGCGAAATGACCGTTTGTAAATAAATACAAGTAATAACATGAATCAACATTGCCTTCAAAAATCATTTTTATAAAAAAGTCATTTGATGCTTTTAAAAATTCTTCTCCAGGCTCATAGATTTCCATGTACTCTTTCAATTTAGTAACGAATTTTTCTTCACAGATCTTTTTATGAGCAAGTAGAAGATCGTCTTTACTTCTAAAATAATGATAAAGAAGAGTTCTTGAACATTTAGTAGCTTTAGCGATGTCGTCCATCGTAACTTGTTCGAAGCCAAGTTTAGCGAATAGCTCAACGCTTTTACTTAATATTTCACTCTTTCTTTGGTCTTTAATTTCTTTGTTTTGCTTGTAAGTTCTAGGCATAATTTATCACCAGTTTTATGTTATCTATGATTGACAAATGCGTCAATAGAAAGCAAAGTGTGAACTTAAATCTGACCTTAAAATTAAAATTAAGTCTTTTAAAATATTATTTTTGAATTCGAAAAATGAAATTATTAAAAAAATAAGAAAATTTTTGAAAAAAATGTCTACTCGTTCTTTTGTGTATAGTGAAAGGAGGAAAAATAGAAATTCCTTTTACTTTAATCTAAAAATTATAGATACTATTATAGATAGTTAGGAAGAGAATATGATTTTAGTAGTTGGATTAGGAAATAAAGGCAGAGAATACGAAAATACAAGACACAACATGGGATTTGATGTTGTTGATAAATTAGCTGACGCACTTGGAGTTACTTTCGATAAAAGTGGATTTAAAGGTGAGTACACAAAAGCAAAATATTTCGATGAAGACGTTGTTATTTTAAAACCAATGACTTATATGAATTTGAGTGGAGATTCAGTTATTGAAGTTTTAAATTTTTTCAAAATACCATTTGAAAATATGATAGTTGTTTATGACGATATGGACACACCGGTTGGAAAATTTAGAATTAAAACTCAAGGATCTAGTGGAGGACATAATGGTTTAAAATCTATAATCGCTAGAACTGGAAGACAAGATTTTAAACGTATAAAAATTGGTATTGGTCATCCTGAATACAATGTAATCGATTTTGTTTTATCAAAACCTAATAAAGAAGAAAGAGATTTAATTGATGAAGCTCAAGATTTAGCTGTTGATGCAATAAAATTATCGATTAAAGAAAGCTTCAATAAAGCAATGACGATGTATAATAAAAAATAGGTAAGGAACTTGATTAATTTATTACAGAAAGCATTAGATTTATTTGAACTCGAAGATAGCAAAAAAGTTAATGTAGTTGATTCTTATATCGGATCAATACTTTTAGCGTACAAAAAATATAACGAAAATGATCGAAATCTAGTTTTATATGCTTCTAATTCATATGAAGCGAATAGATTGTTTGAAGGTTTATCTTCTTTTGTAGATAAAGATAAAATAGTTTTATTACCATCTAATGAATTAATTCGTGTTGATTATATAAGTGAGTCAAAAGAATTAAAAAGCGAACTCATTTATGGATTATATAAAATTAGACACGAAAAGCATTTAGTAATTATTGCGACTACATCGAATGTAATTAGATTTTTACCAAAAGTTGAGCTTTTTGATGATAGTTTTATTTCGGTAAAAGTTGGAGATAAAATTGACTTAAATGAACTCAAAAATAAACTAATGAAATTAGGTTATATTAGAGTTAGTAAAATTGATCAATCACTTGAATTTGCTTTTAGAGGTGGAGTCATAGATGTATTTTCTTTAAATTATGACGATCCGATAAGAATTGAACTTTTTGATGATGAGGTTGAATCTATTAGAAAGTTTAAAATTGATACACAACTCTCTTTTGAAAAAATGGAGGAGTGTTTATTCATCCCAGCAACCGTAAATCTTTTAAGCGAAGATGAACTTCTTAAAGCAAAAAATAAGATAAATTATCAACTAGAAAATGACTTAAAAAATATAAGTGAAGAAGATAAAGACATCTTAAAAGGAAATGTTGAAGAAAGTTTAGAAGAGATATTAAAAGGCGATATTTCTAATAAGAATTATAAATATTATGGGTTTTTGCAAGATATTCACGCGTCTTTGTCGGATTATTTAGAAAATTCAACGGTTATTTTAACTTCTATTGATGATTTTTCTAATGCAAAAAATCAACTCATTAAAGAGTCAAACGACTTCTTGATTGAATTGCAAAGTTCGTTTTCGTCAATCTCAAGACTTGAATATTTTAATGATCGAGCAACCATTTTCCCGAAAGGTTCAGAAATAATTAAACTCAATCAATTTTATCTAAACGAAAACGATCTTTCGATACCTTTAAGACAAATACAAGAATTCAAAGGCAAAGATAAAAACGCAATAATGATTTTAGAATTTTATTTAAACAATTCTTCTAAAATATTAATTCTTTATAAGTCTGATGACGAAAAGGAAAAGATAATAAATGTTTTAGATACGCTTGAAGCTTCTTATTCACTCACTGAAGCACACGAAATAAATCTTGATACAAGTGTTAGCTTATCTAGATCGATGATAAATTTATCTTTCGAATTTTCAGGTGAAAACATTGTTGTTATTTCTAGCGAAACTTTGCTTGGAGAAAAAAGTAAATTTTTAACATATTCAACTAAATTCAAAGAAGGTAAAATCATTGAAAGTTTAGAAGAATTAGAACCAGGTGATTTTGTTGTTCACGAGAAATATGGAATTGGTAAATTTTCTAAAATAGAAACGATCGAGTTAGAAGGTAAACATAACGATTACATCGAGATTTTATACGCTAATAATGATAAGCTCTATATTCCTTTATACCAATTTAATTTGATCAGAAAATATGTTGGTAAAGAAGGTGCTGTACCTAAATTAAATCATTTAGGAACCAAAGCTTGGGAAAAAACTAAGAAGAAAATCAAAGATAGAATCAACGATTTAGCCGATAGACTTTTAGAGTTATATCAATCAAGAGCTAAAATTGAAGGCTTTGCTTTTGAAAAAGATGATGAAATTCAAAAATCTTTCGAAATTAGTTTCCATCATGATTTAACAGAAGATCAAAGTCGCTGTGTCGAAGAAATTAAGCGTGATATGGAAAGACCAATACCGATGGATAGATTGCTATGTGGTGATGTCGGCTTTGGTAAAACTGAAGTTGCTTTAGAAGTGGCTATGAAAGCTATTTTAAGCGGAAAGCAAGTTTGCTTTTTGTGTCCAACAACATTATTAGCGATGCAACACTATAAAGTAGCGAAAGAAAGATTTAAAGATTTCCCGGTTAGAATAGAAGTTTTAACTAGAATGAACACTAAATCTAACGAACATGACATATTAGAATCATTAAAACAAGGAAGAGTAGATTTATTAATCGGAACACATAAAGTGCTCTCACAATCGATACTTTTTAAAGATTTAGGACTTTTGATTATTGATGAAGAACAACGTTTTGGTGTTGAACAAAAAGAAAAAATCAAAGAAAGATATAAAAATATTGATGTCTTAACTTTGAGTGCGACTCCTATTCCAAGAACTTTACAATCTAGTTTAGTCGGATTAAAGAGCATATCAACAATTGAAACAGCTCCTAAAGGAAGAATACCTATTCAAACTTATGTTATTAATTATGATGAGAAAGTAATTAAAGAAATTATTCAAAGAGAATTAGGAAGAAAAGGACAAGTTTATTATTTATATAATGATATAAGTGAATTAGGTAAAAAAGCACTTATGATCCAAGATTTAGTTCCTGAAGCTAAAATAGGAATTATTCACGCTAAGATGAATAAAGAAGACATAGATGAAATCATGTCAGAATTCTATGAGCATAAATTAGATATTCTTTTAGCGACCACCATTATCGAAAATGGTATAGATGTCCCTAATGCTAATTTGCTACTTGTCGAAAATGCTGATAGATTTGGTCTTGCTCAACTTTATCAAATTAAAGGTAGAGTCGGTAGAGGCGATAGAATGGCTTTTGCTTATCTTATGATTAAGAAAAATCGAAAAATGACAGATGAAGCAAAAAAGAGACTAAAAGCTATTCAAGATTTTACTGAATTGGGCAGTGGATATAAAATTGCTCAACGAGATCTTTTAATTAGAGGTGCAGGAGATATATTAGGACCCGAACAAGCAGGTTTTGTCGATTCGGTTGGAATTGATATGTATATTCGCTTATTAAATGATGCCTTGAAAGAAAAACGTGGAGAAGCGATTGAAGAAGTTAAAAATATTAAATCGCTTAATACAATCGATGGATATATCCCTGAAAAGTTCGCGAAAATTGATGAGAAACTTGAGATATATCAAAAAATATTACAAGTTAATTCTATTTTAATGCTTAATGAACTAAAAAACTCTATTAAAGACCAATATGGAAAATTGCCTCGTAGTGTTGCTTCTTTGTTTGTTAAAAGAGCTGTTGACATATATTTAAGCGAAGAAGAGTTTAAATCGTATAACGAATATCCTAGATATATAAAAATAGTTTTAGATGATAAATTTTCATCAATTAATGGTATTGGTACAAGTTTATTTACTGCATTAATTCGTTACACGAACAAGATTAAATTATCTTATCGTGATAAATTGATTAATATAGAAATAGAGAAAAAAGAAGATTGGGTAATAACTTTAATTGAAGTATTGAAAATAGTTCACAAAGTATATTTATCTCAAAGAAAGGCGAAAATTGTTGATGAGAATAGATAAATATTTAAAACTTACAAGATTAATAAAAAGAAGAACAGTTGCTAAAGAACTTCTTGAAAGAGGTATCTTTAAAATTAATGACAAGGTTGCAAAACCATCTAGTGAAGTAAAGGAAGGAGATATTTTAGTTCTCTTACTTGGACGCCATAAGTTAACTGTTAAAGTTAATAAAATTGTTTCATATGCTAAAAAAGAAGACGCCCAAGATTTATACGAACTAATTAGTGACGAAATTATTAATGAAGATTCAAACGAAATTAAATAAGAAAGAGAAATATCTTTTAGCGTGTAGCTTTGGGCCAGACTCCATGGCTCTATTTGATTATTTAATAAAAGAAAATATATATTTTGAGATAGCTCACGTTAATTATCATATTTTAGAGCAAGCTGATAATGACGAAAAATGTATTCGTGACTATGCTAGAAAATTTAATATTAAAGTACATGTATTAGAAACTGAAATGCCTCTAGATATTAATGAAGAGGATTGGGCAAGAGATGTACGATATGATTATTTTGGCGAAGTAGCTATAACGACAGGTATTAAAAATGTACTCGTTGCTCATAACGAAGATGATGTGATTGAAACTTTTTTATTACAACAAGAAAGAAATAATATTGTTTCTTATTATGGGTTAAAATATAAATTAGTAAGAAAAAATTATAATGTAATTCGACCTTTGTTAAATTATACTAAGGATTCATTGTTAAAATATTGTTTAGAAAACGATGTTCCTTATTCAATCGATCCTTCAAATTATGATACAAAGTTTAAAAGAAATTTCTTTAGACATAATGTTGTAAGTAGGCTTAGTGAAGCTGAAAGAAACGAGATTTTAAGGGATATAGACTTAAAAAACCACGAAATTGCAAGGATTTTGCTTCAAGTTGACCGAATAGCAGGTTATGAAAAAAATACAATAGATAAAAATTTCTTCCTTAAATATGATGAAGAAATGTTCAACTATATCTTAATTAAAATGATTCAAAATAAAGGTTTTTATGTTCCAATTTCCAAAGGCGCAGCAAGCGAAATTTATAAAGCTTTAAAATCAAAAAATGCTAATTGGAAGTATCAACTTAAAGATGATTTGTATTTATTTTATGAATATGGGAACTTATCAATCCACGGTAAACAAAGTGAATATTTTTATGTAATTGATGAAGCTGATGTTCCTGGATTATTTACTATAAATTCAAATGCGGCAAATTTTGATTTAGTTAAAGATAAATTTCCTTTAATAGTTAAAAAAGCAAATTTATTTGACAGTTTTAAATATGATGGTAAAACGTTGAAAGTTAATAGACAATTTATTTCTTGGAAAGTACCGTTATCTATAAGAGATATATGGCCAGGTATATATGATAAAGATTTAAATTTACTTTATGTCCCTAAGTATCAAAAATCAGTTCAAGATAATAATGGTTTGCTAAAATTTAACTTAAAAGACATTTATAACTAGTTTCATTCTTTGTAAAAACGAACGTTTAATGTAAAATTATAGTCGTATAGATTTTAAGAATATCTAAATACTTTATATATAAAGTAATTCATATATAACGAAAGGAGAACTTAGATGGAGAAAAAGAAGGGTTCTAGATGGTATAGTTTCCTTATTTATGGGGTCATTATTGCTCTCATTGCTTTTTTAATTTATTTTATCGTTAATCAATCTAACCAAAAATATAAACAAGTAGCAACTCAAGATGCTATTAGCTATGTTCAAGGTGATGTAGATGATGCTGATCAAAGTTATGATATTGTTCAAGCTAATTCAATAAAGAACCAATCGCAAGTTGAATTTTATTTTACTGTTGCTACAAAAGCAGATAACGGAGATGTTATATTTAAAGGATATTTCGCAACATTCATAGATTCTGACTACGAAAAACAACGGATTTCTCAAGATGGAATAAAAGTAGATGTTTCTATGGCTGCAAAAACACAAATTGATTATAACAAAAACAAAGAAATATATAAGCCATACTTAGAACAAATGTATTGGGATTCTAAGCAATATCAAGAAAATCCATTCTTAAGCTGGTTACCAACTATTCTTTCAACAGTTTTAATTGTTGTTATGGGTGTTTTATTCTTCAGAATGCTTATGAAGAGCGCTGGAGGAAACCAAGCTGCTATGGACTTTAGTAAATCTAAAGCAAGAAGAATTGATGATAGTAAGATTAAGTTTAAAGATGTTGCTGGATGCGACGAAGAAAAAGCTGAAATGGTCGAGCTTGTTGACTATTTAAAAAATCCTAAGAAATATACAAAATGTGGCGCTAAGTTACCAAAAGGATTCTTACTTGTTGGTCCTCCTGGTACTGGTAAAACTTTATTAGCTAAAGCTGTTGCTGGAGAAGTTGGTGTTCCATTCTTCTCAATCAGTGGTTCTGATTTTGTCGAAATGTTTGTCGGTGCTGGTGCTGGCAGAGTTAGAGACTTATTCAAAACCGCTAAACAAAATGCACCATGTGTAGTCTTTATTGATGAAATTGATGCTGTCGGTAGACAAAGAGGCGCTGGATTAGGTGGTGGAAACGACGAAAGAGAACAAACACTTAACCAATTATTAGTTGAACTTGATGGTTTCGAAGATAATAGTGGTGTAATTATTATGGCTGCTACTAATAGATCTGACGTTCTTGATCCTGCTTTATTAAGAGCTGGAAGATTTGATAGACAAATTACTGTTAATTTACCAGATAAAGAAGGAAGAGAAGCTATCTTTAAAGTTCACTCAAGAAACAAGCAAATCGATCCTTCGATCGACTTTGGTCAATTAGCAAAACGTACTGTTGGATTTAGTGGTGCAGACATCGCTAATATTCTTAATGAAGCTGCTATTTTAGCTGTTAGAGCTGGAAGAGAAATGATTGTCATGGCGGACATTGATGAAGCTATTGATAGAAGAATCGCTGGACCAGCTAAATCAAATAAGAATCTTCAAGAAAAAGAAAGAAGACAAATTGCTTACCATGAAGCTGGACACGCAATTATTGGTCTCACTTTACCTCACGCAGATAAAGTTAGAAAAATTACAATTATTCCACGTGGTCAAACTGGTGGACATGTCTTAATGGGACCTGAAGATGACAAGTTCTTAGTTACAAAGAGTGAACTTGAAGCAGAAATTTGTGGATTACTTGGCGGAAGATCAAGTGAAGAAATTTTCTTCCAAGATGTTTCAACTGGTGCAAGCAACGATATTGAAAGAGCAACTGCAATCGCTAGAGCAATGGTTGTTGAATATGGTATGTCTTCACTTGGACCTATCCAATATGAAAAGAATACTGGAAGTGTTTTCTTAGGAAGAGATTACAACAGCCAAAAGAATTTCAGTGTTTCTGTTCAAGATGAAATCGATAAAGAAATCAGAAAGATTATCGAAGAAGCTCATAAGGAAGCTAGAGCAATCATTACAAGAAGAAAAGATGATGTTATCTTAATCGCTGAAACTTTACTCGATCACGAAACAATTACAGAAGAAGAAATCGCATATCTTTTAGAACATCGTGAACTTCCTAAAGAAGTAGCAAGTCAAAAAGATATCGCTAAAGCAAGCGAACAAATCTTAAAAGAAGCCGAAGAAAAAGAAGCGAATCAAATTGCTCCTAAATCTATAGAAAATAAAGTAGAAGAAGCTCCTTCTGAAACTGAAAAACCAACTGAAGAAACTAAAATCGAAGAGACTTCGGCTGAAGAAAAAGACACAAAAACAGAATAAGATGACTTTGTTATTAAGCAATAAAGAAATTAAAGGAAAAGTTATCCTAGCTCCAATGGCTGGGATAACTTCTTTTTCTTATAGAAAATTTATGAATAAATTCGGACCAGCTTTAACTTATTCAGAAATGATTAGTGATTGTGGCTTGATATACGGAAATAAGAAAACTTTTGAAATGTTAAAAACGGATGGTGGTGATAAGCCACTCGGTATTCAACTTTTTGGAGGTAAAAAAGAGACATTATTACAAGCTTTAGAAATTATTCAAAATACCAATATTCCTTACGATATCATTGATGTCAATTTAGCTTGCCCAGTTAATAAAGTAGTTAAATCAAATGGTGGTTCTACATGGCTAAAAGATCAAGATGCATTATTTGAAATGATGAAAGCTATTTGTGAAACTTCAAAAACACCAGTCAGTGCAAAAATTAGACTCGGATATAATGATGTAAATGTTGAAGAAACAGTCAAAACGTTAGAAAAAGCAGGTGTCGCTTTTATTATGATTCACGCAAGAACGAGAAAAGAATTATATAGCGGCAAACCTCGTTTTGAAGAACTAAAGAATATACGAGATATTATTAAAATTCCTTTTGGTGTAAGTGGAGATATTTTTACACCAGAAGATGCTTTAAACGCATTAAAAATCACTAAAGCGGATTACGTTTTAGTGGCAAGAGGTGGAGTTGGAAATCCTGAATTAATCACCAATATTAATAATATAATTGAAGGCAAGGAACTAGTAATCCCAACAATCGAAAAACAAATTTCTTATTTTAAAGAATTTAAAAAATTACTTGTCGAAGAAAAAGGTGAAAAAATTGCAACATCAATTTTAAAAGGGATAGCTCCAAAATTTTTCTTAATGTTTAAAGAAGAAACAAAAGAATTAAGAAAGCAGTTTGTATATGCAAATTCTATCGATGAATTCGATAGAATTATTGATGAGTTTTTTTAAAAAGATTAATTTCTAAATTTTATAGCTTTCATAAAAATGTAAGAAACAACTATTTGAATTACAAAAAACGAAATATAGAATAAGATATTTAAAGGGATAAAGTAATAGGTAAAATTTAAGGAGTTTGACATATTACCTAAGATTAATGAAATTAATTTAGCAATTGGCATTGCTAAAAACGTCATTAATAAATAGGGTCCATATATTACAAGAAAACGTTGAAAAGAATAAAAACCATCTTTTTTTAATAGGTTAAGATTATTTTTTTCGATAACAGTTATTTGGTAAATGAAAGAAACGATATATAAAAAATATGATATCGATAGCAAATAGCATAAAGTCGTTACCCATTGGACGTTAGAGGAGAGATATTTATTTTTAATGATAATAGTCCTTGATCTTATTCTTTTTTCAATTTCCTCATATTCTTTAGAACCAAAAGAAAATGAATAGTCGCTCCTTTCGTAATTAAAAGAAAAATCAACATAATTTCTGTTAGCTTCATTAAAAAAGGAATTTCTATTTTTGTCGTTTAGGAATATTGCAAACGAATTGCTTGTTCTTTTTGAGCCACATAATTTGTTAAAAAGGTTATCTGACACTAGAAAATAATTCGCCTCTTCTATCTTTGGATACTTAATTAATTGTAATGATATATTTTTAAAAATCTCGTTATAATCAGAAGAAAAGGTTAAGTCGTTATCTAAAAGAGGAGGTTTAGAAAAAGTTAATTCTCCTTTAACAAATAAAGAAGGATCGTTGATATAAATAGTGTCATCACTTAGATTTTCTTCTACGTTGAAACCTAAAACTTCGCTTGCATAACTTTTTGTAATCAAATAATAGCTTCTATAAATGTTATTATAATATTCAGCATTGTAATTTTTAGTGTTCCGATAACCATCTTCAAAAAAGAGTAAATTAGCGTTTACTTGATTGTAAGCGTAATCAAAATAATTTTCATTAACAAAGAAACCACTGTGCAAAAGATTAGAATCTTTTACTATGGAAGCTTCTTTTTCGTATTTCTGATCGGAATAATAGTAGGAAACAGTCAACAAATGAGATTCAGCGTAACCACATTCGTTTACTAAATAGTCGTAAAAATTTTCTGAAACATGAATGCTATCATCGTTGATGTCGCTACTAAAGTAGAAATTACCAGACATAGCGTAAGGACTTAAGCCACTTGAAGTGTTTGTTGCTCTTATATTAGCGCCACGAGCCACAAAATATATTGAGTCACTAAAATTTCTAAGAATAATATCAGAATTTATCTTATTTGAATCGAGTATAAAAGAGTTTAAGTTTTTAATTTGTTTTGTACACGCTAAATCAGGAGGAAGTGTTATAACAGGAGTTCCAACATTCAAAAAAGATAGAAACAAAAGAGAAACTACAAAAAACGATAGTAAAAGTTTGAGACGCTTAAAGAAATATAGTTTAAATAGGTTTTTTGAACTATAAAATATTGTGTTTTTTGCTTTTAAGCACGTTTCCTTAACACTATTGTTTTCTGTTTTTTGAGTAGACGAGATTTTGTTCTTAAATAAATGAATTTTTAAATCGATTATTTCTTCTAAATCTACGCCATGGCTAACAATGATAATAAGAGCTTCTTTTTTTAATTCTTTTAGAGTACCAACAATTTTTTCTTGGTTTCTTTTTGATAATGAAGTGAAGACCTCATCTAAAATATAAAGTTGTTTGCCTGGCTTAAGATAGGAAGAAAGAACAATCATCATTTGTTCGCCTTCTGAACAATTTCTAATATCAGCCTTCGTATGTTTAATTTTGCTTTTTGTGTAGATGTCAAATAGATTTTCATCTTCTTCTTTGCTAAGAAAATCTATCAAGTTATTTTTTTGTTTCACATATGATATATGATCTTTCTTTAAATCTTGAATCCTTCTACTTGATAATTTTTTAACGTTTAAGTTGCCAAAAAAGAACTCTCCTTGAAAATTTAAGTCATTTAAAGAAATTATATCTAAGAGTGTTGTTTTTCCAGTGCCGTTTTCTCCTGTTAATAAAACCACACCAGTTGATGGCAAACAAAGATTCTCGTATTTAATAAAATCTATTTTGGAATATTGTTTAATTAAATTCTTAGTACTAATCATTATATAAGATAAACAGTAACGTTTGCATCGCTTTGGAATTTGTCAAGCCAGACAGATGAGCCGTGTGTTGATTTCATCGTTACAGAAAAGGTTGCGGATTTAAGGTCGCTTTCGTTTTGTATGTTTTCCGTTCCGAAAATTGAAAACATAAAAGGAATGTTGTCTTTTGCTGGTCCGCTATACAAGTCATCTCTTGCAGCATCTATGTATCTGTTATTATTTTTGTCTTTAAGTAGTTTATTTCCGTAAAATAAAGCAACCTTATTTGTTAATTTGGTAGCAGCGACTTTATTTTCGACTAACATGTGCGCTATTAATTTACTATTCATGTTATTGAAATCTCTATCAGTAATTGAGTCTTTCCAATGGGTCGAATAGCTTTTTGATTTATACCCACTATTAGCATCAAAACCAATGTTTACTCCGTGTTCTACATAATTAAATTCGTTTGTCTCGTAAACGTATCTCGTTGGATTAATGTCTCTAAGCAAAACATAAGTATCAGTATAAATTGAATAATCTTCAACAGGAGTCGTTACGTATTTAAGTTTACTAAAACTTGATGAAGTGTATTCAGTGTTTACTGTGATAGAATTGAGATAGGCTGGATTATTGCCGTCAAACCAATTACCAACACCTCCTTTGTAGGAAACATTACTACTAACATAAACATCTAGTCTGTATATTAAATGATAAGATTTTTTATATCCGTTGTAAGGAGCGTAATCTTTATGTTTTTCTAAGAAATCATAAGAAACAGTAACTGAAGCAGCTTCGTTGCCAAGCACATTAGATTTGCATATTCCTTTTGATGTCCCTGATTTGATAACCTTATAGGTTTTTGATTTTTGACCTGTTGATAGTAAAGTATGTTCTACTTCGTTAAAATGCGTTGTGTTTGCTGAAGACATCAAAAGTGGAATGATGAAGCATATATACAATTTTGATTTTTTCATAATATTTACTCTTTTTAATTATAAAATAATACAAACGAAAATAAAACATAATAAATTGAATTTAGTAAGATATGCAATCCTATTTACTTTTGTTTGCAAATATTACAATTTATACTCGTTTTTTACAAAACGCTTGTTCATGAGAATTTTAAATTTATAATAATTACATATGGCAAAACTATTTTTTAAATATCTATGGCATATTTCTAGTAGAAATTTTTTGCAATCAATTGTGTTTTTGATCATAACAGTTACTTTAAATATGATTATCAATGTAATCACATTTGACACCTCTATTTTATTTGATACTTATGGTTCATGGGCAAACATGCCAACAAAGGAGTATCAAGTTTTTTATCCTCTGTACAATAATGGCTTAATGGGGTTACAAGGTTATATATTTGGATTCTGTTTCTTCTCTCTTTTTCTGGTTGTATATTTATTTATATTTGTTTATTTATTTAAAAGAATTAGTGAAAAAGATGTTGTTCTTTTAAAAATAAAAAACATTGAAAATGCATATGTTAACAATGTGTATTCGATTGGAATATTATTGACAAACTTTTTAGAATTAATTCTTTGTATTGGTTTAACTTATTTAACTTCATACATTGGAAACAACATTTTAAATATTCGAATACCGCTCTTAGTTATAGGTTATCCTACTTATATTAATTCACTAGTTATCTATCTAGCAAAAATAGTTTTCTCAATGTATCAAATAAAGAAAATAACGGTTAGTGAGAATGTGTTGAAAGTGATTAGAGGATACTTCTAATGATTGAATTAAAAAATGTAACTAAAAAAATAGGCGATAGAGCAATTTTAAAAAATGTTAATTTCACTTTTGGAAATACTGGCTTATTTTTAATTACTGGCGACAATGGAAGTGGCAAATCAACCCTTTTATATATTCTTGGTTTACTCGATAATAATTTTGGTGGTGAATACATAATAGATAATGTTGATGTTAAAACTTATAAAAATAAAGACCTAAATAAAATAAGACGAGAGAATTTTTCTTTTCTCTTTTCGAGAGGAAATTTGTTAACGTTTTTAAGTATTGAAGATAATATTTTTATAGGAAAAAAAGCAAAAAAATCTTTTAAACCTAAATATTTGGATTTAGATTTAGAAAGAAAAGCATCGGGTTTGAGCGGAGGAGAAGAGATGCTTGTTGCTTTAGAAAGAGAAAATATACTTAATAAAAAAGTGCTTTTACTTGATGAAATTACTTCATCTTTAGATAACGTAAATCTTAAAAAAGTAATGGATGCTCTAGCTGAACAAAGTAAAGTAAAGCTTGTAATTTTGGTTACACATGATTCTAGAATTTACGAATATGGAAGCTTACTAGAAATTCGTGATGGAGAATTGATACAAAAAAGATAATCTAATTTAAAACAATAAAAGCACTATAATAGTTGAGCTGCGCATTTACATAACTTTAAATAATGAAATTATTTATATTTTCGTATATAATAAACGCGATTAGGAAGGTATAAAATTTTATGGAAAGAAAATTAACAGACCAAGAATTAGTTAGAAGAGAAAAGTTACAAAAACTTCAAGAATTAGGTGTTAATCCTTGGGGTGAAAAATACGAAAGAACTGACACAAGTGCTTCATGTAAAGCAAAGTGTGAAGGAAAAACAAATGAAGAATTAGAAGCAAATCCAATCCACGTAAATGTTGCTGGTAGAGTAATGTTTTTACGTAAAATGGGAAAAGCATCATTTTTAAATGTTCAAGATAAATTTGGAAAAATCCAAGCTTATATTTCAATTGATTCAGTTGGTGCTGATAACTACAATGTATTCAAATTAACAGATATTGGTGATATCGTTGGTTTAGAAGGTAAATTAATGCTTACAAGAACTGGTGAACTTACAATTAAAGTAGAAAAATTCACCTTCTTAACAAAAGCACTTAGACCTTTACCAGAAAAATTCCATGGTTTAACTGATATCGAAGAAAGATCAAGAAGACGCTATGTTGATTTAATCATGAATGAAGAATCAAAACGTGTTGCCTTACTTAGACCTAGAATTATTAGAAGCATGCAACGTTATTTTGATAATCAAGGTTTCGTTGAAGTTGAAACAAGCGTTCTTTCACCAATTTTAGGTGGAGCTAGTGCTAGACCATTTATTACTCATCACAACACTTTAAACAAAGACTTCTATTTAAGAATTGCTACAGAGTTACCATTAAAACGTTTAATCGTCGGCGGACTTGAAAGAGTTTATGAATTTGGTAGATTGTTTAGAAATGAAGGAATGGATAATAAACATAATCCAGAATTTACAACAGTTGAACTTTACCAAGCATATGGCGATTTAGAATCAATGAGACAACTTGCAGAAGGTGTTATTAGAAATACATGTACTGAATGTTTAGGCACAACAAAAATCGATTATCAAGGTACTGAAATTGATTTTGGACCAGAATTTAGATGGGTTTCTATGGCTGAACTTGTCAAAGAAAAAACAGGTTTAGATTTTGAAAGTGATTTGTCATATGAAGAAGCTGTAGCTTTTGCTAAATCAAAAGGAATTAAAGTTGAACCTCATTGGATTAGTAATGGATATATCTTAAATGCTTTATTTGAAGAATTCTGCGAAAAAGATTTAATTCAACCAACATTTGTTCACGGACATCCAATTGAAGTTTCTCCACTCACAAAGAAGAGTCCAGATCCAAGATTCACAGAAAGATTTGAATTATTCATTAATGGAACTGAATACGCTAACGCTTATAGCGAATTAAATGATCCTATTGATCAAAGAGAAAGATTTGAAGCTCAAATGAGAGCAAAAGAACTTGGAGACGCTGAAGCTAATGAAATGGATAATGATTTCTTAGAAGCTCTTGAATATGGTATGGCTCCAACAGGTGGAATTGGAATTGGTGTTGATAGACTTGTTATGTTATTAACTAACCAAGCATCAATTAGAGAAGTAATTCTCTTCCCAACAATGAAACCAACAAACTAAAAATAAGAAGATTGTAATTTATGAAAAACATAAAAGGCTAGTCGTAATAAAGCGATTAGCCTTTTAAAACGTTAAAATAAGCACATATCAGTTTCTCTTGATATTGTTAGAACATCGATGTAGTCGAAAGAATTTAGCATTATTTTGAAATTTGATGTCAGAAAATTTTTAATAAAATATAATTAAAGACACGATGGTTTTTAATCAGATAACACTTAATTGTTAAGCGCTATGTTTATTAGTTAGTTTTAAAAAGAATAAGGGGTGATGATGTTTAAAACTATATCATTGAGATAGTCATGATTGTAAAATAAATCAAATTCATACGTTTTGCTTTTTTGTGGTGGTAAGAAATTGGTAGGAATAAAAGTTATATCACTAAGAGGGGATTTTATTAAAGGTTTATTTACGTCATGGGCAACAAAATGCGCCATACAATCTATTGTAACGCCATCATCTTTATGTACTGTTAATCCTACACCGAATTTTGTTTGAAACGGATCTGCGTAAGTGTAACGAGAAATTCTCCCGCAAATAGATGATGAAGCAGTAGACATTAGGTATTCATTATTTTCTATGCGCCGTTTAAAATTCTGCAATCTATAAACTTCGTTTGCGTTGAAATAAACGAGTTTAAAAGTAAAATTCTTTAAATCTTTGTTACAGAAAAATTTATGGTGTGATTCAAAAGCAAAATTATCGAACGTTTCAATACAAACTCCGTTTTCATCTGCCCAAGTAATGCTCTTGTAGAATAAATCTTTATCGTAACTTTCTTTTTTAAGATCTGTATAGCCAGTTGTTTCTTCGATATATATTCGCTTAATATTGTTATCGAAATGGCTTAAGGATTTTAGTGATAATTCTAATGAACCATTTAACTGATGTATTTTAACGATATCAGAATTATTTAAGTTTACAACTGTCATACTAGCTTTAAAATCGTAAAGCTTGTAACTTTGAAAATCCCGCTTTGAAAAGAATTCTTCGATTTTAGATTTTGTCAATGAAGAGTTGTCGTTACTTTTACAGGAAGAAGTACTTATTAATATGCATACTGCTATTATTAATTTTCTTTTCATAATACAAAATTCCCTTCAATATATCTTTTGTAGTCAGTTTCAGTTAAATAAAGAATATCATTTTCATAGTATGATCCACTCTTAGAGATGTAAGTTTTTTGTGGTTCAAGAGGATTAAAAGGAGTAATTTTTCCTCCACATTTAGCGCATTTGCGTAAAGGTCGACCTCCTATTGAATTTGGCCTTATTCTTACAACATGTTTCTCTTTTATTTTATGACCACATTTACAAATTGCATAATGAGATATACCATCGAGATAAGAATAGACATTATATTCGTGGTTGTGCTGTATTGATGATAATGGAGCTGTACCAACTACAATGTTGCCGTCAACACACGATGATTCAAAGTTGTTATTGTTAACTCTTATTAATAGAGAGTCACCTGCTTTTAAATTTTTAGTAAAAAAAATACCTTCGTCGTCAGTAATAGCTGTCTCAAAAGAACCGCTTTTTTGCTCAAGGAAATTTTCATATTTATAAGCATCACAATAAGCAGTAAATAAATCAGCTTTTAGATTTAGAGGATTGTTTTTCTTTGATGAAGCATAAATGGAAAAGTGATATGTATTTTCTTGCTCAGCTTGAAATTTAAACCGGACAAAATGTCTAAATTTGAAATTAAATGCTAAAGGCAAATCTATGTAAATGTTATTTATTTGCGGACTTATGTAAATAATTTTTGAAATTGGAACTAAGGTTGAAAAATCAATATTATTATTAAAATTTGTAAAATTATATAAATGACCATGGTTAAGTATAGATTCGTTAGGGGACGGATTCGTACTTACCGTTAATACTGAATGTGAAGAAGTGAAGGAATATAGATTCTTTTCTAGCACTGTTCCTAAATCGATTTTAATACCTTTATTCGTGAATGAATAAAATAAATTTAGTCCAAGAATCCCGGTTATAGAATTGTCTATATTTATTGCTAGTGTATTTTTGAAAGAATCCAAAAGCACATTAATGTTTATTATTGTATCTTTAAGTGTTTGTACCTCGCTTGTGAAAGACATTTTCACACACAGTCTAAGTAAATCGAAAAGCTGTTCAGACACAGAATTGATTAAAAACTCAACGGCGTATGTGGCGTTTGCCGCTTTTAAAGCTAATGAGATAGCCACATTAACTCCCTTATTTATTATATTTACAGTATTTAGTGCTATTTTTTCTTGGTCTTGCAAGGATGATAGTTGGTTTCTAAAAGCTTTGTCTAGACCTTCGAATAAATTAATGAAACTTTCAAGAGCGTCTTGCTGCCAAACATAGATGGTTGCTAATTTTATTTTTTGCCCGTTAGAAAAATTCCTGTAAGCATTAAATAATTCATCTTTTAAATAATCGATTTTTATGGTGCTGTTTGCAACATTAAAAAGCGAGAAAGAATTTAAAACAAAAGCATCATTAAGCCATATTAATCCGTTTGTAGATTTTGTATAAATTTCTTTAAAAATGTCATATTCTTCATTTTCGATTTTCTTAGAAATATCCAATGATAGAGTGTAATCTATAATATTTACAACGTTTTTTGTAGAATTACATTTTTTAAGATAAAAATAGTAGGTTCCTGGATTTAATGTATATGTATAATTAGTATTGAGTTGAATGAATTCGTCAGTAACGTTACCAAGATTCCCGTTAGGGTAATAATGATCATAATAATAAGTTAAAAATAAAGTTTGTATATCGTTAGGGTTTAATGTGTCTATTGTGAATGATACATCTGATTTATAGTCTAAATAAAAATAATCTATGTCGTCAATTAATGCTTTATTGTGCACATTCGCCTTTAATACGGTTGATATATTTTGCTTTTCCAAATAGTCACTCGGAATTAAGCTTTGTGCTTCATCTACATTATTGTTTGTGTTTGATGCTGTGTCGTTTTCGGTGAGATGATAGCTGTTCGGTGAATCAGTAAAGCGGCGTAAGTTTGATGAAGATGCTAAAGAGAGTGCTGCAACTCCCAATGTCGATAAAATTAGTCCCATATTATTTTTTGTAACCTTTTATTATATTTTAAAATATTATATAAAATTCACAACAAAAAACTATATTTAAATTGTTTATAAGTGAATATAAAAAGTGAATGTTCTTATTTCATTAAAATTTTGCTTTAAACTATTTCTACTATATTTTATATAAACGTAAGATACTTTTTGGTAATTGGCATAAGTTTTTCATTAAAGAAGATAAATTTAATAAATAAAATGAATATAAAATAAGAAATTTTGAAAAAATTCATTTTTGTAACTTTTGTGATTAATGAAATACGGTTGAAGACCCAAAAAGTGACGCTTTACATTTTCATATGATTTCGGTATACTTTTATAGCATTTTATATCTTTTATATATATGCATCTTCTCTGCTCTAACTAAATGATTAGAGCCAGATAGTCCAAAGGGAGGTAAGTAAAATGAAAAAGTACGAAATTATGTACATTCTTAAGTCCAGCCTTGATGACGCAGCTAGAAAAGCTGAAATCGAAAAGCTTCACGGAATCCTCACAGCTAACGGTGGTAAAATCGCTAACGTTAATGAATGGGGTTTAAGAGAATTAGCTTACGAAATTAAAAAAGAAACTAAAGGTTTCTATGTCGTTGTCAAAGTTGAAACAGACAGTGTTGCTCTTAAAGAATTCGATCGTCTTACAAGATTCGACAACAATGTTTTAAGAACATTAGTCTTAGTCGATCAAGATTAATAAAGGAGACACAATGATTAATAGAGTTATCATAGTCGGAAGACTAACAAAAGCACCAGAATTAAGAACTACACCTAACGGAATCTCAGTTATGAGTTTCACATTAGCATTTGACAATAAGTCAAAAGGTCCTAACGGAGAAAAAACAAGTAGTTTTATTAACTGTACAGCTTGGAGACAAAATGCAGAATTTATTTCTAAATATTGTCAAAAAGGTACACAAGTCGGAATTGAAGGATCACTTCAAGAAAGAAAATACGTTAGAAAAGATGGAAGCAACGCTTCTACAATCGATATTATCGTTGATTCTGTTACTTTGTTTGGCTCTAAGAATCAAAACACAACTGGTTATCAACAACCATCAATGCAAACAAACGCATTTGAAGCTGATGAACCTCAAGTCGATGATATCTTCAAAGATTCTAACGATGGCGATTTAGCTGATGACGATTTACCATTCTAGGTAGAAAGGAATTAAAAATGGCATACTTAAAGAAAAGACCAAAGAAGAAGATTTGTTATTTTACAAAAAACAAGATTAAACATATCGATTATAAAGATATTGAAACTTTAAAGAAATTTATCACTCCAAGTGGTAAAATTAGTGCACGTAGAATGACAGGAACAAGCGCTAAATATCAACGTCAATTAGCAAAAGCTATTAAAAATGCACGTTATATGGCTTTACTTCCATACATTCAAGACTAAATAAAGTTGTTTGTATAGAATAACAGAATTATATTTAAATAAGATCTAGGTTAACCTAGATCTTTTTTCATGCCTAAACTAAAAACGAAGAATCTTTATTACGTAATTAGTTAATCTAGAAGTTTTTATTAAATATACAAAATGCTTTACATATTTTTTTAATAGGTGTATCTTTTAATACTCAAGGTCACCCAGCCTTGAAAAATGAAAGGAGAAAAGAGTACTTATGTTTTCTAAAATTGTTAGAAAAATAAGTAAACGTAACTCCACAAACGATAGACCAAACAGAAATGAAAATGGGATGTTAAAGTTTTTTGATAGTTACGTTACTTATTTTGATTGGTTAAACTACACCAACAAGTAATGAAGCAACAAATGGTCTTTATAATCGACTGATTGTACTAATTAGTGATTATAAAGATGAAAAACTTCTAAAAAGTCGAGAGCGAAATATGCTCTCTTTTTTATTAGATAAATAAAATATCTATAAATGTTGGCTGATTTAAAAATATAAAAATAATAAAAAGTAGTTGATTCATATGTATCTTTTTTACCCCTAAAACATTTCACCAATTAAGTCAGTTATTATATAATAATAAAAGGACAAAATTATGCAGAAGAAAATTAACAAAATCAAAATAGAAGTTTTAGTTGTTACATTAGTCCAACTTATATTTGTTGGTATATTTTTATCACTTTATTTATTTAATGCATTTAATATGGATGCATATGTTTTACCTGAACATATAGCATACACATGCTCTATTATTGCTATCGCTGATTGTTTCTTTATATGGTCAATTATGTTTAGAGTTTTTAGACTTAGACAAAAAAGTGATATTAGAACAAGCGATATTGTAGGCAACGATATTCAAGAAGCTTACTTATTTGGTAAATTAGGTTTTGCTGTTGTTGATGAAGAAGGTACAGTTCTCTGGATTAGTGATTTGTTTGTACAAAGATCTATAAATTTAGTTAATCAAAGCATATATGATTGGTGTCCTAAATTAAAAGATTTCATTGAAAAAGAAACCGGCGACACAATGGTAGTTACTGTCGGAAATTATGATTACGCTGTAAAATTTTTAAGAACTGCTGGTCTTTTTATATTTAAAGATAATTCGGAATACGAAGCTTTAAGAAAATTTAACGAAGATCAAGCAACTTGTGTTGGCATTATTAATATTGATAATTATAACGACATTACTCAAATTGGCGAAGGAAGTGATGATACGATTACTCACGTTAAAAACTATATTAGTGACTGGGCAAAAGATTATGAAATTTTACTTCGTTCAATTAGAAGTGATTCATATTTTGCGGTTTGTAATTTTAATTCATTAAAGAAAATGGAAAACGATAATTTTTCTATTTTGGATAAAATTAGAAAAATGAATGTTAGAGAAGATACAAGACCAACATTATCAATTGGCTTAGCTCATGGATTCCCTGATGTAAATAAATTAAATGAAATGGCTAGTAACGCTATTGAAATTGCGATGAGTAGAGGCGGTGACCAAGCAGTAGTTTCGCAATATGGAAGCGAACTCAAATTTTATGGTGGTAAAACTGAAGCTGTTGAAAATAGAAGTAAGGTTAAAGTCAGAGTTTTTGCTAACTCATTAATTTCTCTTATTAAAAGAAGTTCAAACGTTGTTATTATGGGTCACCAAGACATGGATATGGACGCTTTAGGAAGTTGTCTTGGCGTAAAAGCTATTTGTGAATATTGTAAAAGACCATCAGTAATCGTTTATGATGGAAAACTTACTGAACGAAAAACAAAGAGTGCTCTTATTACAACATTCTCACCTGATGAATTATCTAAAATGGTCGTTTCGCCAAAAGATGCTCCAGATAAAATTAAACCTACATCTTTAGTTATTGTTTGCGATGTCAGTAGACCAAGAATGACAATGTGTCCAAAGATTTTAGAAATTACGGACAAAGTTGTTGTTATTGATCATCATCGTAGAGCTGAAGATTTTATTGAAAAACCAGTTCTTAGCCAAATTGAAACTAGTGCTTCAAGTGCGAGTGAACTTGTTGCTGAAATTATTAGATATAATAGCGAAAATAACGAAATCACCCTTGATGAACGCTATGCAACTATTATGTTAAGTGGAATTTTCCTTGATACAGGCTTCTATAAGTCAAAAACAGTTGGTTTAAGAACGTTCGAAGCTAGTATGATTTTAAAAGAATTCGGAGCAGACAATGGTAAGGCTGATGATTTCTTAAAAGACGAATACGAAGAATATGTTTTAGTTAATAAACTTGTCGATACAATGAAAACCCCATTCTATGGAGTTTGCTATTGTAGAGGCGATGAAAACGATTATTACGAACGATCAACATTAGCTAAAGCAGCAAATCAATGTATGCAATTAAAAGGTGTTAATGCCTGCTTTGTCATTGCTAAAACTGCTGAAAATGAAACTAGAATCAGTGCAAGAAGTGATGGAACAGTTAATGTTCAAATATTATGTGAAAAATTTGGTGGTGGTGGCCATTTCGCTATGGCAGCTGCTTTATTTAAAGACACTACAGTTAAAAAAGCTGAAGAAATTTTATTAGATACTCTCAATTCTAATTTAAGTGACGCTAGAAACGAAAGCGCTAAGAAAGGAGATTAAAATGGAAGTAATTTTATTAAAAGATATTAAAGGAATTGGAAAAAAAGGCGAAACAAAAACAGTCGCTGATGGTTATGCTCAAAACTTTTTAATTCCAAGAAAACTTGTCGTTAAAAAGACAAACGAATCTTTAAATGAACTTAATAGACAAAACGAACAAGAAGCTAGAAGACAAGAAGAATTAAAAAACGAAGCTATTAGAAATAAAGAAAAATTGGATACTTTAGTTTTAGAATATAAATCTAAAGCACATGCTGATGGAACTATGGCTGGAAGTATTTCCACTAAAGAAATTGAAAAAGATTTACTTGAAAAACACGGTATCAAAATTGATAAAAGAAAGTTTATTGATAAATTTTTATTAAATGCTTTCGGTTATACAAATTTAAAAATTGAACTTTATAAAGGTGTGATTGCAACAGTTAGAATTCACATTAGTGAGGAAAAATAGAACGTGAAAAGAGTATATCCTTCAGACGAATTAAGCGAGATGACTCTTTTAGGCATCGCTATGCTTGATGCCAAAGAAGCTGCTACTATTCTTGTTTCATTAAATGATGAAGACTTTTATGCTTCCAATTTTATAAATCGTAAAATTTATAAAGCAATGAAACAAATTTATGATGCTGGAAAAGGAGTAGACCTTCAAACTGTCGCAAGTCAACTTAAAGATTTAAAAGAACTTGATGCGATAGGTGGAGTAGAATATCTCATTTCTTTAACAAATAACATCACAAACTTCTCAAATATAAACTTCTATATCAAGAACTTAAAAGATAAAACTTTATTAAGAAAACTTCTTTTCGCTATGGAAGAAATTCAATCTGATTACGACACTAAAGAAATTAAAGATATTAATACTTTCGTTGCAACTGCAGAAAGTAAAATTAACACAATTACGAACACAAGATCGGTAAGTGATTTTATTAGTGCTAAAGAAGCAGCTAGACAAGTTGGTGAAAAAATTCAAACAAGTTATGGTATTGAAGGTTCTATTACTGGTGTTGCAACTGGATTTACACATTTAGATGGAATTATTAATGGTTTAAATAAAAGTGAGTTAGTAATTTTGGCTGCTCGTCCTGCTGTTGGTAAGTCTGCTTTTGCTTTAAATATTGCTTATAACGCAGCAACATCAACTAATTCACCTGTAGCTATTTTCAGTTTGGAAATGTCTGTTGAAATGATTTTTAAACGTCTTTTTGCTTTTAGAAGTTGTATCAGTTACGACTCAATTCAAAAAGGAATTTTAAGTAAAAATGAAAGATTAAAACTCAAAGAAGTTGAAAATGATTTAGCAAATGTTCCTTTATATATTGATGATAGCAGCGGTGCTTCAATTGATGATATTGTTTTAAAATCGAGAAAACTTAAAGAAAATAAAGGTTCACTTTCTTTAATTGTTATCGACTATATCGGTTTAATTAACGATGATAAAAATATCTATAAAGACAATGAACAAGCTAAAATTGCAGCTTTTTCAAGACGATTAAAGACATTAGCTATGGAGCTTGAATGTCCAATTTTATGTTTATCACAGTTAAATAGACAAACTGAAGGAAGAGATAATAAAAAACCACAACTTAGCGATTTAAGAAGTAGTGGTGCTATCGAACAAGATGCTGATAAAGTTATGTTCTTATATAGACCTTCTTATTATACAGACCAAGGAATTAGTTTAAATCCTGTTAAGAAAAAATTCGGTGAAGTTCAAAATAAACCTCAAGAAGAACAACAAGAGATGAAGCCAAGTGTCAATGATATTGTTGAAGTAATGGTTGCTAAAAATAGAAGTGGTAAAACTGGAACATCACAAATTTTATTTATGAAAAACTTTGGTAGATTTAGTAGTATCGATAGAACTCATCAACAACAATATAACCAAGCAATTGGTCAAGGAATGAATGATGATGAAGATTAGAATTCATAATATAGGTAGCGGTTCGAAAGGAAACGCTACTTTTATAAGTGATGGACAAACTAATATATTAATTGATTTAGGAGTAACTAAAGAGAGATTAATACAAGGACTAGAAGAAATTAATGTTTCATTAGACCAAATCGATTTCGCATATTTTACTCATGATCACTCTGACCATATTAAAAATTATGAATTAGTTGATGAAAATAAACGCTATGCATTAAAAGGGACAATACCACTAGATGATGCTCATGTTTTAAAAGCGTATAAAGAATATAAATTTAATACTTTTCTTGTTGAACCAGTTTCTACAAGTCACGATGCAACAAATCCATGTGGATATATATTAAAATCTGGAGATGAAAAAATAGTATATTTGACTGATTCAGGAAGAATACCTGTTAAAACTTTTAGAAAAATGTTTGATGCGGATGTTTATTTTATTGAATCCAATTTTGATGAAGTAATGCTTTTCCATAGTGGTAGACCATCATTTTTAATAGAAAGAATTTATTCAAACCATGGTCATCTATCAAATATTCAAAGTGCAAATTATATCGCTAAATTAATTTCCTCAAAAACTAAAAAGATTGTTTTAGCTCATATAAGTGAAGATTGTAATACGCCAGAAATTGCTTTAAACACTCATAGGCGAATTTATAATGAATATGGAATTTCTCTTGATGGCATCGACATTATTTGTGCTAAGCAACGGGAAAGTTTGGACTTATGATTAAGATAAATTTATATTGTGTTGGTTTTTTAAAAGAGAAATATTTGAAAGAAGCAATTAGTGAATACACTAAGCGTTTATCTCGTTACGCAAAAGTAGAAATTATAGAAGTTAAAGAAGCTAAAGTTGATGAAATAAATATCTTTAAAGGATTAAAAGAAGAAGGTAATCTTATCTTAAATAAACTTCATAAAGATGATTATGTAATTCTTAGTGATCTACACGGAGAAATGAAAACCAGTGAAGAGTTTAGTGAATTACTTCTATCGCTTATCGATAAAGGTGTAAATCCACTTAACTTTGTTATTGGTGGAACATATGGTATTGATGAAGATTTAAGAAATAGAAGTAACAAAAAAATATGTTTATCTAAAATGACTTTTACTCATCAAATGACAAGAGTAATTCTCTTAGAACAAATTTATCGCGCATTTAAAATAATGCGTAACGAAAATTATCACCATTAATAAATATCTAATCCATTATGTATATTTATTACTATAGAAGGAGAAACAAAAATGGAAATGAAAGAATTTGAAAGCTTCAAGAAAGTTGTTGATGAAAAATATCCTAGAATCAACAAGTACGAATTAGATGATGGATCAACTTTCTTTATTGAGCCAAACTTTTATACTCAGCTTTTATATGCTAAAGAACATTTCTTAGATAAATTCGATTTAATTATTGATAAGATGATTGAAATTGTTAAAAGAAATAACAAAATTATATTTACTGCTGATTATGATGCTCCAGTTGTTTATTTAGATGATTATTATTATAGAGAAATTGATGATGTATTAGGAGAACTCAAGTTAACTTTTGATAATAAAGGCAATCCACATAGCGATTGGAAAGATTAAAGGCTCGCTATAGTACCTATTAGGCCATTTTAGGCAAAAAAAGTGCCTCAAAGTATTTAAATACCTATTATGAAAATTTAAGAAATTTGATACATTTCTATTAAAAAAGCTCGATTCAAATTCGAGCTTTTTTGGTACAAAAAAACTCCTAGAAATTTATCTAGGAGTGTAGTTCTTATTGATAAGAAGGTCTTAAATATTTCATTGAGAGGAACATTATTCTGAATGAATATGTAATTAAGAATAACATTGCTCCGAATTGAGGAATTGCAAATCCTAATGTAATTGAAATTAATGCTGGAGTAATAGCGAACCAGAATGCAATGCTGAAACATTGTAATAACTTGATTGAACGATTTGGATTGTTCTTACCACGTGTCATAGCAAAGATAATAAATGCCATAATAATCATGATTCCGCCGTTTACACCACAGTAAATTCCGAATGTAACCCAAGTTTGTGTAAATACAGGATCGATATAAACTTGGTGGAAGAAGCTAGCTGAATTAGAATTGATTAAGTTACGTTTTTCAATTGCAGTTAAACTTGAAGTAATACCAGTACTTAAAATTTGATCAAAAGTATAAGTTCCACTATTTGCTGCTTCTGGGAAAGCTTCTAAAACGTGTTTGTAGTTTCCGTTAAGTTGAGCAGTTTGTGTTCCGTTGCCATCGTATAAAAGAACATAAATATTTTCTTTTGTGAAGATGACGCAAGTTGTTGATCTTGTGTATTTAAAGTTTTCATTTACTTTATTGTATTCTTCTCTTTTTTCTTTAGAAGCATCGCCATAAATTGGATTTGAACCAACGATATTTGTAACGAAAGCTGTTTCATCAGAATATGTTGTACCGATATAAATATCTAACATTCTTTGTCCGTTATGGAATGAAGTGAAGAAAGGTTTGATAACTGCTGTTGCAGCATCTCCATTTACTACATAATCATTATAATTTTCATATGGATATTCACCAATTAAAGCGTTTGTTTTTGAATCGAATTTAATTGTGTAATCTTTTTCGACTTCTTTAACGTTTGTAGTTCTTTCAACGTAATCGACCAAACCATAATTTAATGTATCACTAGCTGTTGAATTAATAATTTGAGCGCCACTGATTTGTGAATTTGTTACAGTTGGTTGTACAACTGAGATAAGTAACACTAATACAAATACAATGATACTCCAGAACCATTTAAGTGAAGTTGAAATATCAAAACAGATAGCGTTACTAAATAAAGACTTGACGTAATACCAGATTTTTCCCCAAGGAAATTTCTTCTTATTTTTAATAACTTTTGCTTTTACTTTTTGACTCATCTTTTATCCTCGCGATAATCTTTAATAGTATATACTATTAAGACAATTAACTCAATTAAATAAACACTTAAATCCTTAATCCTAAAATAATAAAAAACTACTAAAAAAGTACTTATTTTCGCCTAAGAAACTACTTTGGTAAAGGTTTTGCAAGGTTTTTGATCGAACTTAGTAAATGAAAGTTTTTATGTTGAATAAAACCAGTAGATATTTGGATAATATAAAAGGTCGATTTTAAAAAATCCCATAACTTAAAAAATAAAAAAATAGGCGTTTATATTTTATTTCGCAGTTTAATTTTTTACTGATATAGATGGATTTAAATGATCTTGAAGTTAAAAAACTACTATCAATTTATAGAAAATATTGTTTCTTGAACAAAGGTAATATTAATAAAAATAACTTCTTATAAATCCCAAAAATGTAAGTTGTAATAATCGATAATTTGATAATCAATTGATGCAAAAAATTTATTAGAAGGGTTTGAAAAAGCATGTCTCACCTTGAAAAAAAGCACTTTTTGTGGTATTATTTTTTTAATTGGGGATGTCTTGGTTTCGACATAGATTCTTTGGCATTGATTGCAGTCGAGTTGTGACGTAATCACTAAAAACAATATCTGGCAACAGAAATTACAATTACGCATTTGCTGCTTAGTCAGTTCTCTTTAGGAGATTAGCGTGGAACCTAATTGATCTTCCTTTCGTTGATTAAGGTTTCTCATTACAGGAAGGATAAGCTTTATAAGATGACTATATTATAAAGATGAAAATTTATAGTCTAGTGGTGTAAAGTTGGTAGACGTTGATAAGCCACGAATTTCATAACGATCTACTAAACTGTAGTAGTCATTGTAGGGGTGTTTATGGACCGGAGTTCGACTCTCCGCATCTCCACCAATTGAAAAGAGGTAACATATGCAAGATTTATATATCGGTGTCGATGTTGGCGGTATGTCAATTAAAGCAGCATTAGTAAGCAGAGAAGGCGAAATTATCTATAAATCAACAAAAAAGACCAACTGCCTTGAAGGTGGTCCAGGTGTTTTATTAAAAGATATCAAAGATTTAATGCTCGAACATATTGAATACGCTAAAAAGAACGATTATTTAGTTAAAGGTATTGGATTTGGCATTCCTGGAGTTGTAAATAACGCAAAAGGAACCATCGATTATGCCGTAAATCTTGGTGTTGAAAATTTAAATTTAAGAGATTATCTTTCTGAACTTAAATTGCCAATTGCTTTAAGTAATGATGCTAATGTTGCATGTTTAGGCGAAGAAAGATTTGGTGCTGCTAAAGATTACAAAAATGTAGTTATGTTAACACTTGGAACAGGTGTAGGAAGCGGCATCGTTATTGATGACAAATTATTTGAAGGAAATGAAGGCAAAGGTGCTGAATTAGGACATGATGTTATCGTTATTGATGGCGAACAATGTTCTTGCGGAAGAAAAGGCTGCTTTGAATGCTATGCAAGCGCATCTGCTTTATTAAGATTTACACGTCAAGAAATGAAAAGAAATAAAGATTCAATGATGTGGAAATATTGTAATGGTGATATTGAAAATGTTGATGGACTTACAAGTTTCGAATGTGCAAAAAAAGGCGATGTAAGTGCAAATTTAGTTGTTGATACATATGTAAAATATTTATCTGAAGGTATTTTAAATGTTTGTAACGTTTTTAGACCTGAAGTTGTTCTTCTAGGAGGAGGAATTTCAAATCAAGATAAGTATTTAACAGATAAAGTCACTAAATATTGTGCTGATAGAAATTACGGATTTAAAAATACTCCAAAAGTTGAAATTAGAGTAGCATCACTCAAAAATGATGCTGGTGTAATTGGCGCAGCTTGTTTGGTAATGTAAATCATGACCTACCTTATTCTTTAAATGAAGATGGTAGGTTTTTTCTTTTCTCTGGTTAACATTGACTAGTTTAAAAAGCGAAAAAAGCTGATGGTTATCGGATTATCTGCCCGCAACATTATTTTGTCAAAGGCATTAATGTAGAAACTCACTTCGTGATAAAGAGTATAGAATATTTATCTCTTAAACTGTTTATAAGATTAATGAGAAAGGTTGTTTAATGAATGACTAAGCTTTGTGATGAAGTTAAAGTTTCTTTACTATTTTATGTTATGCTTCGAATATTATCAGGAAAGTCCAATTTTATCTAAAGAGTCTAAAATATCGATGTGAGAAAATTTAAAGACGATAACTTTGTGTACGATACCAGTAAAGAAACAAAAATTATTATGTAAACTTTATGGTTGTCATATACGCATGAAAAAAAGTATGAATTCTTAATGACTTTAATTATATCTTTATATAGAATAGAAAAGGGCACCCCTAAATATCTATACTTTTAGATATAGGTGTTTTTTATTTTATAAGGATGATTTTTATGAAAGAAAAAGAGTTAAAGTTTATTTTTGTTACGGGTGGTGTTGTTTCAAGTTTAGGGAAAGGAATTAGTGCCGCTTCGATTGGTAGATTATTGAAAAGAAGAGGATTAAATATCTTCTCAATAAAGTTAGATCCATATTTAAATATCGATCCAGGTACGATGTCACCATATCAACATGGTGAGGTATTCGTTACAAAAGATGGCGCTGAAACTGATCTTGATTTAGGCCACTATGAAAGAATCATTAATACTTCTTTAACTAAAGAAAGTAGCGTCACAAGTGGAAAAGTTTATTCTTCAGTATTAGAAAAGGAAAGAAGAGGAGAATTCTTAGGCGCTACAATCCAAATCATTCCTCATATTACAAATGAAATTAAAAAGAGATTGTTTGAAGGTTTCAATGCAAAAGGTGATACAGATATTTGCATTGTTGAAATCGGTGGAACAGTTGGCGATATTGAATCACTCCCATTCTTAGAAGCTATTAGACAACTTAGAAGAGAATTAGGTTATGAAAATACATTCTTTGTTCATAACACACTCGTTCCATACTTAAAAACAACCGGAGAAATCAAAACTAAACCGACACAACATAGCGTCAAAGAATTAACAGGTTTAGGCATTCAACCAGATGCACTTTTATTAAGATGTGAAGTTGAAATTGACCAAGCAAGCAAAGATAAAGTTGCATTATTCTGCAACTTAGATGATGACGCAGTTATTAGTGTTAAAGACGTTGATGTAATTTATGAAGTTGCGTTAAATTTACAAGCACAACACCTTGATGATTTAATCGTTAAACACATGAAACTTGATTGTGCTCCTAGAGCAGATATGCACGATTGGATCGAACTTATTGATAAAATTAAACATTTAGAAAAGAAGACTACTATCGGTCTTGTTGGAAAATATGTTGATTTACATGATGCATATATTTCAGTTAATGAAAGCTTAAAATATGCTGGATATGAAATTAACGAAAAAGTAGTAGTTAAATGGATTAATAGTGAAAATTTAACTAACGAAAATATTAATGATGAATTAAAAGATGTCCAAGGTATTATCGTTCCAGGCGGATTCGGAAATAGAGGAATCGATGGAAAAATTGGTGCTATTAAATACGCAAGAGAAAACAATATACCATTTTTAGGAATTTGTTTAGGTATGCAACTTGCATTAATTGAATATGGCAGAGACGTCTTAAAAATTGAAGATGCTAATTCTTCAGAATTTAAAGAAAACGCAAAAAATAAAATTATTGATTACCTCCCAGATCAATATAAAGGAATCAAAATGGGTGGCACAATGAGACTTGGCGAATATGATTGCGAACTTAAAGAAGGAACAATGGCTCGTGAACTTTATGGAACTAATTTAATTCGCGAACGTCATAGACATAGATACGAATTCAATAACGAATATAAAAAGCAATATGAAGAGGGTGGTTTAGTGTTTAGTGGAATTAATCCACAAACTCATTTATGTGAAATGATTGAATTACCAACTCATCCTTACTTCATCGCTTCACAATTCCACCCAGAATTCTTATCTAGACCATTAAAACCACACCCATTATTCTTGGGATTAGTTAAAGCAGCTAGTAAAATAAAGAAGTAGGTAAAGAATGAATAAGAATTATAAAGAGAATTTAAAAACAAGAAATATCAAAGAAGATACAAGACGCAAACTTGACATTAAAGAATATAAAGTTAAATACGAAAGTGAATTATTAAACTATTTAATTAATGAACTTCAATATTCTAGAAATAATGCGAAAAATTTACTTTCACATAAACTTATTGCGATTGATGGAGCACAGGTTAGTCAATTTAACTTCATGATTTATCCTGGAGACTCTTTAATAATTTCAAAAACACCTATTAGAAAAAAAGAAAGAACAAAACTTCCTATTATTTATGAAGATGAATATATCATTGCTTTAAATAAACCATTTGGGGTTTTAAGCATTGCTAACGATAAAGAAAAAGCGATCACAGCTTATAGAATGGTTATGGACTATGTTCAAGACAAAGATAAAAGAAATAGAATTTTTGTTGTTCATAGACTTGATAAAGAAACAAGTGGCGTATTAATTTTTGCAAAAACTGAAGAAGCAAAAACAAAGTTTCAAGATAACTGGAACGAACTCGTTACTAAAAGAGGATATTACGCAATTGCAGAAGGTATCTTCAATAAAAAAGAAGATAAAGTTGTTACTTATTTAAAAGAAAATGCACTTAATTTAATGTATATTGCTGCTCCAAAAGATCCTAAAGCAAAAAGATGTGTAACTTCTTATAAAGTCATTAAGGAAAATGATAAATATAGCCTTCTTGATGTTGAAATTTTTAGTGGTAGAAAGAACCAAATTAGAGTAACTTTAGGTTCATTAGGACATTATGTTTTAGGTGATGATAAATATGGTGAACCAGCTAATCCAATCTCACGTTTATGCTTACATGCCTACGAGTTAGATGTTAAAAATCCTATCACTGGAAAAGTATATAAATTAAAAGCTCCAATGCCAGAAGATTTCAACCTCTTAATGAAGAATTCTAGTTACGAAAAGGTTAAAAAACCTAGCAAAAACCTTACAAAACCACTTCCTAGAAAGAAAAAATAGAAAAAAATAAATAGGCGAGTCTAGTATTGACACGCCTATTTTTTATGAACAAAAAATTATACTTTTAAGTGATTTTACACCTCTTTGATAATATAATAATTATATGATTAAAGAGGCACGGGAAAAACTTCTTGAAGCACTAATTTCTGTCGTTCCGATTTGTGCTTTGATTCTTATAATTTTTGGGTTTCAATATTCATCTGTTTTTCCTAGCGACATAATTCCTTTAAACATATTAATCACCTTTTTAATTTGTATTATTTTCTTAATTTTAGGTATGGCATTATTCTCTTTAGGAAGTGATGTTGCTATGAGTAAAGTTGGAAAATATATCGGCGCTAATGTAACGAAAAAAAGATCCCTCGTTTTTATGGGAGTCGTCGCTTTTTTACTTGGCGTAATGATTACAATTGCTGAACCTGATTTAGCTGTTTTAAGCGAATTAGTTGAATCGATTTTGCCTGGAGACAATCAATGGGTATTAAAATTGACGATTGGTTTTGGTGTTGGAGTCTTTTTAATTGTTGGATTATTTAGAATCGTCTTTCAAAAGAGTTTAAAACTTTGGCTTATATTCTTATATGCGATGGTTTTTGGGTTCGCTTGTTTCTTTGATGGAGAAAATGGCGATGCAATTATTTCTATTGCTTTTGATTCTGGAGGAGTTACAACAGGACCAGTTACAGTCCCTTTTTTATTAACTTTTGGCGCTGGCGTTGCTAGTGTTAGAGGTGGTAAAAACTCTTCAAGTGACTCATTTGGTGTTACTGCACTTTGTTCAGTTGGCCCTATTTTAACATCAATGATTTTATTCTTATGTTTAATGAATTCAGAAGATTTTGCGAATATTCAAAATAGTGTAAACACAAATCCTGTTTTCGTTGATATTTTAAGCCATACATTATTAGAAGTATTTATAGCAATTGCTCCGATTTGTGTATTCTTTACTGTTTATCAAATTTTATTTATTAAAATTAATAAAAAAGAATTAATAAGAATTTATTTAGGATTTATCTATACGTTCCTTGGATTAAGTGTTTTTTTGACAAGTGCTAAATATGGTCTTATTCCGCTAGCTTATAAATTAGGAAGTGGATTAGCTGTTCCAACTCATGATTATGATTACATAATTATTATTTTAGCTATCGTAATTGGTTTTGCTGTCGTTTTAGTTGAACCTGGTGTCCATGTTTTAAATGAACAAGTTGAAGAAATTAGTGGCGGAACCATTACTAAAAAGAAGATGTTAATTGCTTTATGCGCTGGTGTCGCTTTAGCGATTGTATTAGCTGTAGTTAGAGAACTTTGTGGTGGATTTAGTATTGTTTACTATATTGTGCCTTTCTATATTTTATCTTTAGCTTTGTCTTTTACTGTTCCAGATATTTATACAGCTGTTGCTTTTGACTCTGGTGGAGTTGCTAGTGGAACTATGTCGAGCTGCTTTGTTTTACCTTTTATCTTAGGAATTAGTGATTCATTAGAAGCAGGAACTGGATTTGGCGTTATTGGAATTATTAGTGTAATGCCTTTAATTTGTGTTCAACTTTTAGGTTTAAATGCTGAAATTGAAACTAAACTTCGTTACAAGAGAGCTCGTGCTAAAGTTAAAGAAGCAGACGACGCACAAATTATTCATTTTTAGGTGATAAATATGGCTAGAATTAGAGTAAAAAATTTAAAGAAAACAACAGATGAATCTCAAAAAAAATCTGAATCTTCATCATATGAAGATAATTTTGTTATTCAAAAATTGAAAATGCTTTGTATTATAGTCAATCGTCACCAAGGGGATTATTTTATTGATAGACTCATGGATAATAAAGTCGGAGCAGCCTATTTAGTTTATGGAACTGGAACGGCAACAAGAGAAATTTATGATTTGCTTGGTGTAGGTGACACAAAAAAAGACATTGTTTTAAGTTTAGTAAAAGAAAGCGATGTTTCTGAAATTAAAAAGATGATTTCTGATAGATTTAGTGTATCTAAAAAAGCAAAAGGAATTGCATTCTTTGCTGATGTAAATTCAATCGCTGGAGTGCTTATGTATAAATATTTCACAAATACACGTGAAAACATTAGGAGGGAAGGAAAATGAATAATGAAAAAGAATATAGTTTAGTAATTGCAATTATTAATAAAGGTTTTACTGACCTCGTAATGGAAGCTGCAAAAAATGCTGGAGCAAGAGGTGGAACTACATTTACTGCTAGAGGTACAGGTAATAAAGAATTAGGTGAATTTTTTGGTATCGCTATTCAACCTGAAAAAGAAATTGTTTTTATTCTTGTGGAAGATCAAATTAAAGACAAAGTTCTTTTACAAATTTATAAAGACGCTGGGCTTGATACAAAAGGAAGTGGAATTGCTTTTTCAATCAAAGTCAATGACGTAGTAGGACTCACTCCTATCGAAAAAGAAATCGAAAACCTTAAAAAAGAAATTGAATAATAACTATATTTCTTAATATAATTATTGTATGAAAACTACGATAACCATCGTAATTTTTTGGCGATAATAAAGGTAATAATATATGAATAATAATGGAAGACTTTATGTCAACAAACTAAAAGAGATACCAGAAATAAAAGGTACTCCTTTAAATGAATATCCTCGACCAAATTTTGTTAGAGATAGTTATTTTAATTTAAACGGGAAATGGGATTTTGCTATAAGACAAAATGAAGATTTACCAATTGAATTTGATGATGAAATACTTGTTCCTTTCGTTCCAGAATGTCCATTAAGTGGCATCAATTATTTAGTTAAACCTGAAGACTATTTGTTTTATAGAAGAACATTTGATTTTATAAAGAAAAATAAAAATAATCGTGTAATTATTAATTTTGATGGTGTTGATATGTTTACAAAAGTTTATATAAACGGAACTTTTGTTGGTGAACATAGCGGCGGATATACTAAGTTTTCATTTGATATAACAGATTGTATAAAAGAAAAAGATAATGAAATAATTGTAATTGTTAATGATCCAAGTGATACAAGTTACCATTTACGTGGAAAACAAACTTTAAATGTAACTGGATATTTTTATACGACTAGTAGTGGCATATATAAAACGGTTTGGCTTGAAGAAGTTCCAATTCATCACATTCAAAAAGTAAGATTCACACCTTTATATGATGAAGAAGCTGTAGGAATTTATGTTGACACGAATTTTGATGGTGAAGTCGAATTAACTTTAGATGGCAAGACTTTTGAAATTGAAGCTAATTCATATAAGATTATTAAATTAGAAAACCCAAAACCTTGGTCACATAAAAATCCTTATTTATATGATGTAGTCATTAAATCTCATGAAGATGAAATAAAATCATATTTTGGATTTAGAAAAATTGAGATAAAAGATAATGAACAAGGTTTACCAACGTTATATTTGAATAATAAAAAAGTCATTTTAAATGGTTTGCTTGATCAAGGCTATTATTTTTTAGGAAATTTAACTCCAGCTTCAAATAGTGATTACGAAAACGAAATCAAAGAATTAAAAAGACTAGGTTTTAATACTTTAAGAAAACACATCAAAGTTGAATCGGATCTTTTCTATTATTATTGTGACAAATATGGAATGCTTGTTGTACAAGATTTCGTAAACGGAGGAACTCCTTATAAGTTCTTAGAGGTTGTTTTACCTAGAGTGTTTACTCCTTTCATCAATAAAGAATCCTGGATAAAAGAAGGAATGTTTGGAAGAGAAGATGAAGAAGGACAAATCGAATTTATAAAAGAGTCAAAAGAAATTGTTAATTCGTTATATAATTATCCTTCAATTATTATCTACACAATTTTTAATGAAGCTTGGGGTGAATTTAAACCTAGTGAATGTTATAAAATATTTAAAAATATTGACCCTACTAGACTTTATGACACTGCTAGTGGATGGGTAGATTCAAAAAATAGTGATTTCTATTCAGTTCATAGTTACACAATTCCTACAAGAAAACGTTTTGATAAGAAATATGGAAGACCTTATTTTTTAAGTGAAACTGGTGGAATTGCTTATAGAGTCCCTGGTCATTCATATTTCGATGGTTTGTTTGGACATAAAATTGCTAGGACTAAAGAAAACTATAATAAAAAGTACTTTAATCTTTATAACAAACTATTAAAACAAGTTCAAAAAGGTACATTGATTGGAATTATTAATACTGAAGTTGCAGATTGTGAAATTGAGTACAATGGTATATTTACATACGATAGAAAAGTGCTCAAAGTATATGAAGATAAATTAATAAAACTTAATAAGAAAATTAGCGATTGTGAAGACTAAACATTAATGTCGTTAAAATATCGATTACATCGATATAATTTAATAAAATTTAAAAATTGATGTCGTTGAATTAAGTTTATATTAAATAAAATTACATATAATAATTACTTAAAATTCATTTCTTTACAATTTCTTAACATTTGTTTACATTGGCTTGATTTATTCAAGCCATTTTTTTGTTTATAAATTTGTGTGTAAACAAAAAGTGAGGTTTATATTAATGAAAAAAAGAAATTTATTTAAAGTTAGTGCTTTAGGATTAGCGTTATTAGTTACAGCTTGTGGTGGAACTAAAACAGGTGGAAATACTGGAGATACATTTGATACTTCTAAAAAAATCACACTTTACTCAAGAGAATCAGGAAGCGGAACTAGAGAATGTTTCTTCGAAGGTATCGGATATAAAGATGTTGCAAAAGAAAATAAATGGGAAAAAGGAGTCACTGTAAGCACAAAAGCTGCAAATAGTGACTTAATGAGCGCAGTTGGCAATGATGAATATGCCATTGGATATTGTTCCTTAGATAGCTTATCATCTGTTAATACAATTAAGGGTGTAAAATACGAAGGCGTCGAAGCAACCGAAGCAAACGTATTAAATGGAACTTATAAATTAAAGAGAAACTTCAATTACGTTATCAGAAACTATGAAAATCCAGCTGATAAGAGTAAAAAAGAAGCTGTCGAAGGATTTATCGCATTCTTAACAACAACTACAGAAGGCCAAGCAGTAATTAAAGCTAACGGAGGTATTGTTGAAAGAAGAAATGACCTAGTTACCTTTAATTCTATTGCTAAAAATTATCCAGTTTTTAGTAGCACAGAAGCAGTCACTATCGATTTCTGTGGATCAACAAGTGTTGAAAAAATTGTTAAGGCTGCATCAGAAAAATTAGTGACTTTAATTTCAAATAAAAAAGTTCAATACAAACTTAACCAAACTGGTAGTGGTGATGCCGTGACAGGTGTTACAACTGGTAAAAATGGTAAAGAATTTGGTATTGGTTTCTTATCAAGAGAGATTAAAACTGATGAAGCATCTCAATTAACAGAAGCGAATATAAAAGGTGCGTTTGCTATTGATGCTGTTGTCCCAATTGTTAATGTAAAAAATACTAAATTTACAGAAACAACAGCTGCACAACTAACATCCATCTATAAGGGAGAAAAGACAGTTTGGAGCGATGTCATCGCTTAAGGAAAATGGGGATCAATAGGATTCAAGAAAACGCTTTAAAGAAAGCTAATAATAAGACGAAGATTGATAACTTGGTTAAGTTCATCTTCGCCTTTTTGGCTTTTTTATGTTCTAGTGTTGTTATTTTTATTGTCTCGTTTGTAATTGTCAAAGGGATTCAACCTTTTTTCGTTCCAGATGGGGCTGGACTAACACAAAGTTTCTCTGCGTTTTTTCAAAATAATAGATGGACATATGATGGAACTGGAGGAATGGGGTATTTAGCTTTAGCTACAATTTTTACAACATTATGTAGTTTAATCATAAGCGTCCCAACTTCTATTTTTACAGCACTTTTTGTTGTAAAGATTTGTCCAAAAAAATTAAAAGAAATTATTAAATCAGCTATCCAAATTTTATCAAGTATCCCAAGTGTTATCTTTGGTTTATTTGGAATGGGTGTTATAAATCCAATCGTTAAAAATTTCGCTAATGTTTTTGGGGCCCAAACATTTGGAGGAAATAGTGTGCTTTCAGGAATTGTTGTTTTAGCTTTTATGTCGATTCCAACGATTACACTTGTTTCAATTACTTCGATTGAAGCTGTTGATAATAATTTATATAAAGCAAGTCTTGCTTTAGGCGCTTCAAAAGAGCAAACAAACTACAAAATTGTCTTAAAAGCATCTCAAAGTGGCATTTTTGCAGGGATAATTCTTGGAATTGGTAGAGCTTTAGGTGAAGCAACTGCTATTCAAATGGTCATTGGCAATGGCGGAAGTGGAATGGATTTTATTAATCCATTTAATATTTATTCTACTTTAACAACTACAATGCTTGCTGGAATTGGTGAAGCAAGTGGCATTGGATATGATGTTAGATTCTCTTTAGGAATTGTTCTGATGTTAATTATTGTCACCACAAATATTTTATTAAATTACCTAAAAGACGTTATGACAAGAATCGAACCAAAGAAAAAACGTGATTACTTTAAATTCTTTAAAGATATAAAAATTTATTATGAGGCGTATAAAAATGGAACAAAGTAAATTGATTAATAAATGGAAAAATAGCCTCGCTAGTAAATTAGAAAAATATAGTGTTAAAAAATATAAAGATGAAACTTATATCGCATTAAAAAAAGAAATCAAAGAGGCTAACGCAATCTATAAAAGGAATAAAAAGTTAGATCAAGGCGAACGCGAAAAAACATTAAATTCTTTAAACGAAAAGAAGAAAGTGTTAAATGAATATAAATTAACTTTTGAATATAACAAAAAGAAGAATTTACGCTCTATTGCTTATAAAGATTTAGCTAGAAAAGGTAATTCAATTTTATTTTCATTTTTAACAATTGGCCTACTTGTTTGGATTATCGTTTATATTTTTGCTACTGGAACTGGAAAATTAACTTTAAATAAAATTTTCGGTGACTATAAAACAACAACTTATTCTTTAAAAACAAGCGATGAATTTACATTTGACGACACATTAACTTTTGATGATATTAATTTAGAAAGTGAAAATACATCTAAAAAGTGGGGTCTTGAATTTGCTTATACTAAAATCGATGATAAAGATTATATATCAATTCAAAAAATTAGTAAAAATTCACCTTTCAATCATTTAGTTAACATTAGTGATTCTTCATTGTTTGGACAAAGTTATGATGATTTATATATTCAATCAATCACTTTAACTGATGAAGAAAATTATATGTATTCGGCTCTTGGTACAATGACAATTGAAGATTTCATTAAAGAATTAGAATATGGAAACAAAATTGTTGATTCGACTTTTTTAGGTGAAGGTGGTGGTTTTAGAGGGAGCTTATTAAATACTTTATCATTAATTGGTTTCTCTATATTGTTTGCTTTCCCACTTGGCGTAGGGGGTGCGATTTATCTAGGGGTTTACGCTAAAGATAATAAAGTCACAAAAATTGTTAGAACTTTAATTGATATGACTAGTGGAATTCCTTCAATTATTTTTGGTTTAGCTGGTGCATTAATTTTTATTCCAATTGCTAATTTAATTCCAGGAAGTAATGGAGGGAATATTATAAGCGGAGCTTTAACAATGACAATGATTCTTTTACCAACAATTGTTAAAACTGTAGAAGAATCAATAAAAGTTATTCCGAAAAGCTTAACAAATGCAAGTTTGGCTTTAGGCGCATCTCGAACTGAAACCGTTTTCAAAGTAGTTTTGCCTAATGCTCTTCCAGGTATATTAACAAGTTTGCTTTTATCAATCGGAAGAATAATCGGTGAAAGTGCGGCTTTAGTATTTGCGATGGGCACCACAATTGGAGAAGTAGCTTCAATGAATGGAAGTAATGCTTCTTTAGCGGTTCATATTTGGGTTATTTTAGGTGGAGATCATCCAGCATATGACAATGCATGTGCGATTTCAATCGTAATTATAGTTATTGTTTTAGTATTAACTTTATTATTAAAACTCGTTTCAACAAAGCTTAATAAGTTCAAAGCATAGGAGGTTTTATGGAAGATAATTTAATTAAAGAAAATAATATAAAAAAAGAAAATGATGTTGTTTTTGAAGTTAAAAATGTAAATCTTTGCTACGATAAGGGTGCAAAACACGCTCTAAAAGACATCAACATGAAAATTTATAAGAACAAAGTCACAGCTTTTATCGGACCTTCGGGCTGTGGAAAATCAACTTTATTAAGATGCTTTGATAGAATGAATGAACTTGTTGAAAATTCTTATAGAGAGGGAGAGATTTCTTATTTAGGTGAAGATATTAATGATATCAATTCAATCTATTTAAGAACTAGAGTTGGAATGGTTTTCCAACAACCAAATCCATTTCCGATGAGTATTAAAGATAATATTTTTTATGGTCCAAGATGCCAAGGTGTAAGAGATAAAAAGACATTAAATGAAATTTTAGAGTCTTCACTTAAAGGCGCTGCTTTATATGAAGAAGTCAAAGATATTTTAAATAAAAGTGCTTTAGGTTTAAGTGGAGGTCAGCAACAAAGACTCTGTATCGCTAGAACATTAGCTATGTCTCCAGATGTCATTTTAATGGATGAACCTACCTCTGCTTTAGATCCTATTGCAACATTAAAAATTGAAGAACTTATTAATGAGTTAAAAAAATACTATACGATTATTATAGTTACTCATAATATGCAACAAGCAGCGCGTATAAGTGATTACACAGCCTTCTTTATGCTCGGGGAACTTGTTGAATTTAATGAAACAAAAGAATTTTTCTCTCATCCAAAAGACAAAAGAAGTGAAGATTATATTACAGGGAGATTTGGTTAATGGAATTACAAGAAAAAATCGATCAAGTGTTTGTTGAAACTATCAAAATGTTTGATTTAACTATTAGATATTTAAACGATTCTTTTAGTTATTTCTTTAATGAAACTAATTTCGAAGAAAAAGAGAAAGAAATTAATGATGATATTGTTGATAGATCTTTAATTGCGGTTGAAAAAAAGTGCTTAAATATCATTTTAAGAGAAAGACCATTTGCTAAAGACTTAAGAAGAATCACAGGTGTTTTTAAATTAGTTGATGATGTTGAACGTCTTGGTGATCATAGTGAAGATATTGCTTGGTGTGTATCAAACCTTAAAAAAAGTGATAAATACCTAGTTCAAAGTAAGTCATTACTTGAAATGATTAATGTTAGTTTATCAATGGTTACAGATGCGTATTATAGTTTAGTAAAAGAAGATGTAAAATTAGCTGCTAATGTTTTAAAAAGTGACGATTTAGTCGATACTTTATATCTAAATGTCTTAGAAGAACTTCAACCAATTAATAATAGTAATCTTGATAGTAACTTCATTGTTTTTTCAACTTTAATCGCTAAATATATTGAGCGTATTGCTGACCATGCTTCAAATATTGCTGAATGGGCAATCTATATAAAAAGTGGTTATTATAAAGATGAAGTGATAATATAAAACTATGAATTTCGACTATGTTATTTACTCTTTAGAAGACGACGAAAATATCTCTCATATTATAAATCTTGCACTGTCGAAGAATGGATATTCAGTAAGAAGTTTTTATAATTATAAAGATTTTCTAGTAGCTTTTAATAATCAAAAACCTAATATGATTCTTTTAGATTTAATGCTTCCTGATGCGACTGGAGAACAAGTTTTGCAAAATATTCGTAGTGATTCTAGTAATGATGATATTCAAGTCATTATTTTAAGTGCTAAAAATCTTACAATTAATAAAATTGATGGGCTTGATTTAGGAGCAGACGACTATATTTCTAAACCATTTGATGTATTAGAATTAATCAGTAGAGTTAATGCTAGAAGTAGAAGATTTTTAAAAAAGAAAAATGAAGATATTAAGATTAGAAACATCTCAATTAATCTAAAAAAACGAGAAGTTAAACTAAATGATGAACTTTTAAAATTCACAAATAGCGAATTCACAATTATTGAATGTTTAGTAAAACATCTTAATGAAATTACTCGTAGAGAAGAACTCTTAGATGCTTTATGGGGTAAAGAAGGCGGCTATGAAACCAGAGTTTTAGATGTTCATGTAACTTCAATTAGAAAGAAACTCGGTTCTCAAAATGCCGATTTAATCGAAACAATTTATGGAATTGGGTTCAAATTAAAAAATGAATAAGAAGCATGTTATATTTGATACAATTTTTGTTTTTTGTCTTTCTTTAATAGTTTTGGTGGCCTCTTTTTTGACCACTTTTTTGTTATCTAATAATGAAGCGAAAAGTAATTTAAAAACTTATGCTGATAAAATTGCTTTAGTTTATAAAAACGAAACAAACCAAGATGACATCAAAGAACAATTTGGAAACATTATCGATATAAGAATTACAATCTTAAAATTTAATGATGGGACCCCTGTTTTGGATATAAATCCTAACGAACACCCTTTATCAAATGAAGATAGATATGTTGAATTACAAAATAATTTAAACTCATATTATGAGAAAAAATCATTAACTATGGGCTATCAAACTTTATATTATGTAACTAAAAATGATGGTTATTTTATTAGAGTCGGTTTACCAGTTAGTGAATTTATCGATGTCTCATATAACGTTTTAATTTATGGATCTATTTGTTTAATTGTTTTAAATGTAGGGTATGGAACTTTAAAATATTTTACATACAAAAGAGATATTAATTCTTTAAAAAGAAGTATTAATAATTTAGAAAGTATCGTTACAATCCCGACACTTAATAAAAACGACGATGGCATCGATATTATTAACAAAACACTTGGTAAAATTAAGAATGATTTCAAACATAAAATTAATGAATTAGAGTATCAAAAAAGTCAAAATAGTTTAATTCTTGATTCAATTGAAGAAGGTTTTATTGTTATTGATGAAACAAAAAAGATCGATGTAATAAATAAATTTGCTATTGAAGTTTTAGATTTACATAAAGATCAAATTCTTAAAAAAGATTTTGTTTATTTAGCTTTAGGAAATGAAGTAAATGAAAAAATAAATCATGTCGAATTAAATAAACCTATCAACTTTGATTTTAAACTTGATGGAAAAATATATTTGTTCATAGTTTCTAAAGTTTCAATAAGCGATAACGAAAACCAAAAAGTGTCGACTGTTATCACGTTTTTCGATATTACTGGAACTAGAATTAATGACCAAATCAAAAAAGAATTCTTTCAAAATGCAAGTCATGAACTTAAAACACCTTTAACAACTATTATCGGTTATCAAGGAATGATTAATTCTCGATTATTAGATTCTGAAAAAGAGCTAGATGAAGCAAATGAAATAACTTTAAAAGAAGCTAAGAGAATGAAAAATGTTATTGATGATATGCTTGCTTTGTCACAACTCGAATCTGAAGAATTTAATGAAAGTATTGATGTAATCGACGCTTCTAATGTTTTAAATGATGTTATTGATTCATTAAATTTCTTATTGAAAGAAAAAAATATCGAGATAACTACAAAACTTGATGATGTGAAATTATTAATTACGCCAAAAGACTTTGATAGACTAACAAGGAACCTTATTTCTAATGCAATTAAATACAACAAAGATAACGGAAAAATTAAAATTATCTTAAATAACAAACGCTTAATTGTTGAAGATACAGGAATCGGAATTCCTCCTGATGATATTGGAAGAATTTTTGAAAGATTTTATCGAGTAGACAAAGGCAGAAGTCGTGATTTAGGTGGCACCGGACTAGGATTAGCTATTGTTAAACATATTTGTATAAAATATAACTTTAAATTTAATATTAAATCAAAAGTTGGAATCGGAACAAAGTTCACTATTTCGTTCAAATAAAAAAAGCCCGAGGGCTTTTTTAGTTTAAAGAAGCTTTATAAAGCTTGTTTTTGTTTTTATTAAATAGGATTGCAACTGCTTGACATGCATCTTTTTGGCTGAATCCGTTTTTGATTAATAAATTAACTTTATCAACAAATTCATCGATGGAATCGTCGCTCTTTGAGTTTTCTGGTTTATCTACGACAACTACTAATTCACCAATAAACTCTTTATCGGTGTTATTTAAAGTAGTTAAATCGCTTCTAATGAATTCTTCATAAACTTTAGTTAATTCTCTTGCGATAGTGACTTTTCTATTTCCGAGAACTTTTTCTAAAGATAATAACGTATCTTTGATTCGATGTGGTGCTTCATAAAAAATTAGGGTATAAGGAATGTTCTTTAAAGATTCAAGCTCTTTTTCTCTTTGAGAAGTTTTAGAATCCAAAAATCCGTAAAAGAGGAAGTGATGAGCATCGATATCACTACCAACTAAAGCATTTAAGAATGCGTTTGGACCACTAATAGGAGTGATTTTAATTCCAACTTTTATAGCTTCATGAACTAAAATTGCCCCAGGATCACTGATACAAGGATATCCAGCATCGCTTGCGTAAGCCACATTTTTACCTTCTAAAATTTGATCGACAATACGTATGCTTTCACTTTTTTCATTATGTTCATGACAAGAAACACACTTTTTATTTATACCTAAAAGGTGTAAAAGTTTAGAAGTGTTACGTGTATCTTCGCATGCAACAAAGTCACAAGTTCTTAAAACTTCAAGTGTGCGAGGAGAAACTTCGTTCAAATTGCCAATTGGAGTAGGCACTAAAAATAATTCACCAGCCATTATTTTTTACCTTCAGTTTTTTTGCTTTCCTTGTTTTGCTTTGTTTTATGATTGTTTGGACGATGTGAATTTTGCTTTTGTTTGTCGTCGCGATTGTTCTTGTAATACGTGTCTTGATATTCTTTTACTTTGTTAGCTTGACCAGCAAATAAGAACTTACTTGTATCAAATCCTTGCTCTTCAGAATGGTTTTGTTTGCGTTTTGCAGGCTTTTTATTGTTGTTATCGAATTTTTTCTCTTTCTCAAGAGGCTTTTGAGAATGATTTTGATTCTTATTTTTAGGTGTTTGAGAACCTCTTTGAGGCTTTTCAGTAAACTCTTTTTTCTTGTTTTCTTGTTTTTGACTTTGATGATTTTGAGGTTTATTCGATTCTTTTGATTTAGAAGGAGTTGGTTCTTTAACTTTATTTTCTTGAGGAACAACTTCTTTGAATTCTTTAATTTTCTCAATTTTTATCGTTTCGTCTTTTACTGGTTTAGCTTTAATAATTGGATTTTTATCAAGTGGATGAGTGACAGATTTATTTTCGTTTTTTAATAAAGCATTAACTTCATCTAATGATAAGAAAGCAACATCAGTTGCATTTTGTAATTTAATAATTTTTGTGAAAATGTTGAAACTATTGATTTTAAATTCAGCATCTTGATAATGAACTTTTGTGTTAAGTGGTGGATATTCTAATTTTGCTTCTGTGTAATAATCGTCTTCGTATTTTAAACAGCACATTAATTTTCCGCATTGGCCACTTAACTTAGGAATGTTAATTGAAAGCATTTGATTTTTTGCTTTGTTTAATGAAACACCTTCGAATTGAGTTAAAAATGATGTACAGCAAAGTGGCAATCCACAAACACCGAGCCCACCAACAAGTTGAGCTCTTTCCCTAGCATTTACTTGCTTTAATTCAATGCGACAATGAAGATCGCTTGCTAATAATTTTAATAATTCTCTAAAATCTACTCTATCATCGGCGACATAAGTGAATAAAACTTTTGCTCTATCTAATGTATACTGAGTACCCAAAAGTCTCATATCGAGTTTTAAAGATTCGATGTGGTTAGTAAAAATTTTAGCTGCGTGTTCGCTAAGTTCTAAATTGTAAGCAAAAGCTTTTAAATCTTCTGATGTTGCTTTTCTTAAGATAGGCTTAATTTCTCTATCAAAATTGAGCGTTTCTAACAATTGAGGAGTCGTAACAACTTCAGCAAGTTCTAATCCAACGATTGTTTCGACTACAATTTTGTCCCCGACTTGGAGAGAAATATCGTCAGTAGCAAAGTAATATGTCTTATTACTTTGATTGAATTTTACATTTATATAGTAATTCATTTTGATTCTCCAAATATTGATTTCATTGTTTCGATTATCAATAAATTTATGTTTAGATTAAAATTTAATTCGTTTCTAGAATGCATTAAAACGATAATTGAATTATCTAAATTTCTTAAACAAGATAAATCTTTTAATATATTATCATAACTTTTTAAAATTGTATTTCTGCCATTTTTAAATTTTAATGCTTCCTTAAAAAAGATGATCAAATAGTCAAAAAATAATCTTGCTGTAATCTTGTCTTTAACTTGTTTAAGAACTGAGTTATAAACTTCATTCATTACTAAACGATTATTTTTAGCTTTTTCCAAAGTTGAAACAACTAAATTTATAAGTTTAATAGTCGTTTCATCCTGTGATTTTTCAGCTATTAATTCGGAATCATTATAAAAGAAAGATAGAATTTCAGCTTCTTTTGGTAAGTCGCCGTACTCATTTGCTTCTTGCAATAAAAGTTCCTGACTTAAATTGTTAAAATGTATTGTTTGAACTCTACTTTTAATAGTAGGTAATAAAGCAAATTCATTCTCAGTTAATAAAAATATATATGTGTCAGGAAGTGGTTCTTCTAAAAACTTTAATAAAGCGTTAGAAGAATCATTTGCTAAATTTTCAACGCCGTTAATAATGGCAACTTTTATGCCATATTTTTCTTCAGCTGTTTTAGAAAATTTTTCTTCTAAAAAACGAATTTCATCAATTTTAACTGAACCATTTTTAGCATCAAGATAAACAAAATCACCGAATGTATTCGATAAAATTCGGTCATATACATTTTTGCCTTCTATTTCAAAAGGTTCTTCGTTTTCTTCTTTTAATATAATTGAAGCAGCAATAAATTTTGCAACTTCAGCTAATGGAGTTCCGTTTTCGCCAACTAAAAGATAGGCATGGAATAGCCTATTATTTTTTATAGCATTATAAAAAATTTTATAAGCGATATCTTGGTATGTTTCTAAATAATTAATGTACTCCATTAAGTTTTTCTTTAACTGCTATATAAGCTTCCTTTTTAACTTCTTCAATTGATTTAGATGCATCGATTTTAACGATTCTATCTTTATATTTATCACAAATTTTTAAGAAAGTTTCGTAAACGACATGGTGAAAATTTTCACTTTCGTTGTCAAGTCTATCAGCGACACGCTTTTTATCGTGACTTAATCTTGATAATCCAATTTCAGGAGCTACATCAAAGAAAATTGTTAAATCTGGATAAGTATTTTCGGTAGCAAATAAATTGATATCTAAAATATTATTGATTCCGAGATTTCTAGCTCCGCCTTGATAAGCTAAAGATGAATCTAAATAACGATCACAAAGAACAATTTTACCTTCTTTTAATGCTGGCCAAATTTTTTCGACGAGATGTTGGCGTCTACTTGCAGCATAAAGTAAAGCTTCGGTTCTAGGATCTAATGCAGTGTTGTTATTATCTAAAATAACATTTCTAATTTGTTCTGAAATAGGGGTTCCACCAGGTTCTCTTGTAAGTAAAATATCATAACCTTCAGCGGTTAATTGCTCATAAAGTGATTTGATAATTGTTGATTTTCCGCTTCCATCTGGACCTTCGAATGTAATAAACATAGTGTAATCCTCCGTTATTTTAATTTAGTTCTGCCTTTCAAAGCTCGATCTAAAGTCAGTGTATCTAAATAGTCTAAATTTGCTCCGATTGGAATGCCACACGCAATTCTAGAAATTTTAATATTGGTATTTTCTAAAATTTTATTGATGTAAAGAGCAGTGGTTTCGCCTTCGATTGTGCCGCTTGTTGAAATAATTAATTCCTTAATATTTCCTTCTTTAATTCTTTCTAAAAGTTTATTGATAGTTAAATTTTCAGGACCGATATTTTTGCTTGGGGCAATAACTCCATTTAAAACATGATAAATTCCATTGTATGTTTTGGTGTTTTCAAAAGCGATAGCATCTTTACTATTTTCAATGACCATACATATTGATTTATCTCTAGAAGAATCAGAACAAATCGAACAGACATCATCTTCGGTTAATAAGCCACAAATTGGACATGGATGAATTTTATCTTTTACGTTTTTAATTGAAGCAATTAATCTGTCTACATTTTCTGTAGACATATCTAAAAGAGCGTATGCCATACGCTCAGCTGTTTTTTCTCCGATTGAAGGAAAAAGTGTGAATGAATCGGTAAGTTTTTCAATGGCTTCCAATTCTTTCATTAAAATGGAAGTCCTCCCATAGCACTTTTTTGGAATTTGTTTGCTAATTCTTCTTCGGCTTTATCGAGAAGATCTTTGGCGCCATCAAAAGCTAACTTAATCATGTCTTGGACCATTTCTGGATCTTCTTTTAAAATTTCTGGATCGACAAATGTGATGCTTGAAAGTGTGTTGTCACCTTTTAAAACGACTTCAACAGCGCCATTAGCGACATATTTGAATTCTTTTTCATCAAGAACTTTTCTTTCTTTTTCATATTGTCTTTGCATTTTGTTCATTGCTTGAACCATTTGTTGCATATTCATAAAAATTAATCTCCTTAAAATAGTTTTTTATCTTCGATTGTATCTTTTTTAGGAAGTTGTCTTAATTCTTCTAAATTACGATACGTTTTCATAAGTTGAGTAGAATCATCTCTATTAAGTGCATAAACACAAACTTTACGACCTAATAATTTTTTAACTAATTTAACAATATTTTCTTGATTCTCGATAATGTTGATTTTAATAGCAGGCATTTTTAAATCACATAATAAAATCAAATTATATTGAGTTAAGATATATGGCTTACTCTCTAAAAGTAAAGAAGCGTAAGGACCTTGTTCTGGATCGTCGAGTAAAGTATTTAATTGTTGCCATCTTTCTATGAGCGACATTCTTTCAACTTTATTTGCGATAATTGTTAGCTCTAAAATACGTTGTAAATCAATTTTATTAGAATCGCCTTCAACTTTTAAAGGTGATAAAGATAAACTTGATTTAGAAATTTTGAATGCGACTTCAGGAACAACAGGAAGTGGTTCTTGTTTAAATGAAGTTTCTTCTTTTTCCTGTGTGACTTTAGATGATGGAGTTTCCTCGACGACTTTTTTAGTTTCTTCAACAGGTGACTCAATTTTATTTATAACTTGAGGTTGAGGTGCTTCTTTTTTAACTTGTGGACGAGAAATAATCCCGTTTTTATTTGGCAAAGTACCATTTTCACCTTTAATAAGTTTTAATAAATAAATCTCAAAGAGGAAAGCTGGGTTATTTGCTGTCTTAAATTCATTTTGACATTTAATTAAGTTATCGATGTAAAAAGTAAGCTCGTCATCGCTAAAATTGAGCATAATTTGTTTAGCGTCTTCTTCTTTGCTGTTTGTAATTAAATCCTTGCTACGAGTTTTACTATAAACAAGTGAATCTTTTAATAAGAAAAGTAATTCATTAACAAATCTAGATAAATCAACATGTCTATTAATAAATGATTCATTTGTGGTTAAAACTTCTAAAGTGTTTTGAGCTTTTATTGCTTTTAATAAATCAATTTTTTCTTGAGCAGTAGTTAAACCAAACATTTTAATAATGGAAGGTTCATCGATTGAGTTACCACAATATGAAATAATTTGATCGAGAAGAGAAAGTGAATCTCTAGCACCACCATTAGAAAGTTCAATGATAAGTTTTAAAGCGCCCTCGCTACAAGTGACGTGTTCAGCGAGTAAAACTCTAACAAGAAGTTTCTTTAAATCTTCATCGCTAATTTTTTTGAATTCATATCTTTGGCATCTACTTAAAATAGTAGGTAAAAGCTTATAAGGCTCTGTTGTACAAAGAATGAATACACAATATTCTGGTGGTTCTTCTAATGTTTTTAAAAGTGCATTAAAAGCACTGTTTGTCATCATATGGACTTCGTCGATAATATATACTTTTTTCTTACCTTTAATAGGTCCATATTTAACTTGTTCGATAAGTGTTCTAACTTCTTCAACGCCGCTGTTACTTGCAGCGTCAATTTCGATAATATCTGGGTGACTACCTTCATTAATTGCAATGCAGTTACTACATTCATTACAAATGTGACCATAACCTTCTTCACAATTTAAAGCTTTAGCAAATAGTCTTGCGACACTCGTTTTACCTGTTCCACGAGGTCCGCTAAATAAATAAGCATGAGAAATTTTTCCACTTATTAAAGCATTTGTTAAAGTTCTTTTAATGGCATCTTGGCCAACTAATTCATCAAAATTTTTACTTCTGTATTTTCTATAAAGTGCTAAGTACGACATATATACGTACCTATTATACACGAAAGATGCTTTCTTATAAAGAAAACTATTTGTTTATTGAACATGCAAAAAAATCAATGAAAAAGCTATTAAAAATCAAAAATAGTAGGTTTTTAGGCGGTTTTTAGCATAAAAATAGTAATTTCTATTATGATTTATGCATTTTCTAGTCTTAAAAATATGTGAGTATTTGCTATTAAAGTTATATTAATTTTTTGTTATAATTTCTAGCGATTGAAGAGGTTTAAATTTTATGGATAAAAACATGCATGATAGATTGGTAGCAAGTGACAAAAGATTAAAGGAAATTGATGAGTTATTAATGCTTCCAGAAACAAGCAGTGACATGAGAGAGTTCAAGAAATTAAGTAAAGAAAGAAGTGTACTTGAACCAATAGTTGAAAAGTTTAATGAATGGGAATATGCAAACACAAATAAGAGTGACGCTCTTTTAATGTGTGGAGATGCAGATCCTGATATTGCTCAAATGGGTAAAGAAGAGCTTAAAAGAAACGAACAACTTTTAGTCGAAATTGAAGAAGAGTTAAGAATCTTACTTATTCCAAAGGATCCTAATGATGGCAAAGATATTATTTTCGAAATCAAAGGAGCTGTTGGAGGAGACGAAGCTAATATTTTCGCAGGTGATTTATTTAGAATGTATATAAGATATTGCGAAACGAAAGGATGGAAAGTCAAAGTTGTTGACGAATCTCCTACTGGTGTTGGCGGATATTCTTATGTTCAATTTGTTGTTAGTGGTGACGATGCTTATTCTAGATTAAAATTTGAAAGCGGTGTTCACCGTGTTCAAAGAGTCCCACGTACTGAAGCAAATGGCAGAATTCATACAAGTACAGCAACTGTAGTTGTTATGCCTCAAGTTGAAACAAATGATATTAACATTAACCCAGCTGATTTAAGAGTTGATAGATATAGATCACAAGGTGCAGGCGGACAAAACGTTAACAAAACAGAATCTGCTGTTAGAATTACTCACATTCCTACAGGTGTTGTTGTTTCTTGTCAAACAGAAAAGAGCCAAATTCAAAACCACGAAATTTGTATGCAAATGTTAGCAAGTAAACTTATGAAACTTGAAGAAGAGAAAAAAGCAGCAACTGAAGCTCAATATAGAAGTAAAGTCGGTAGTGGTGATAGAAATGAAAAAATCAGAACTTATAACTACCCACAAAATAGAGTTACCGATCATAGAATCGGATTCACTTTATTACAACTTGATAGAGTAATGGATGGTGATTTAGATCAAATCATTGATGCGTTAATTAACTTTGATCAAGAGCAACAAATTGCAGGCCACAAAGATGGAACTAACTAATAGGGAAGTTTACTTAAAAGCAAAAGAAGAAATTACTAATAAGGATTTAAAAATTTCAGATAGTGAAATTTATCAAATCCTTATTTTTGCTAATGAGTTTGATTCATATACAGACTTAGTTTTAAACTTCGACAAAGAAATTAAAAATTATTCGTTTTTCATCGATAAATTCAAGAGAATAACAGCAGGAGAACCTGTTCAATATGTATTAAATATTGCTCCTTTTTTAGACTTTGATTTTTATGTTGATAAAAGAGTTTTAATACCTAGACCTGAAACAGAAGGCCTTGTTTTACTAGCTAAAAGTGTTATTCAAGATAATAAAATTAGACATAAATTTATTGCTGATTGTTGTACAGGAAGTGGCTGTATTGCAATTTATATGAAAGCATATTTTGAAGAATCAAAAGTTTATGCTTCAGATATCCACGATAGATGTTTAGACGTAGCGAAAATTAACGCTAAAAAGTTTAATGCTAATATTCATTTTTTAAAAGGTGATAAATCAATTCCTTTAAGAGAATTAGATGAGCCGATTGATGTTTTAATTAGTAACCCACCATATGCTCCTGACGACAGCGAAATTGAAGAAAAAGTGAAAAAGTACGAACCAATCGATGCAATAACGACAGAGGGTGGAGTAACTTTCTATGAAGACTATTTCAAAAATCATTCGAAATTTATGAATGATGATAAATTCATGATGGCTTTTGAAATTGGCTATGACCAAAAAGAACGACTCACCGAACTAATAAATAAATATTTTAAAGATGATGAGCAAATTCAATACAAGTTTTATCAAGACATTTATAATTTAGATAGATATTTAATTATCTTGAAAGGCTATAAAGATGGAATTCTTAAATAAAGCTCAAATTGATGAGTGCGTTGAAATTTTAAAAGAAGACAAAGCGTTAATCTTTCCGACTGAAACGGTTTTTGGAATTGGGATAAAAGCGACTTCGGAATCAAATTATGAAAGACTAGTTGAAATTAAAAAAAGACCACCAGACAAACCATTCACATTAATGTGTAGTGATATAAGTCAATTCGAGAATCTTGTGGAAATTAATGATGTAACTCGTAAAATTATTGAACATTTTATGCCTGGAGCAATCACTTTGATTCTAAAAACTAAAAAAGAGGTACCTCATTTTATTGATTTAGGTACTGGATTTGTAGGTGTTAGAATACCAGACGACGAATTTGTTTTAAAAATGATTTCAAAAGTTGGTGCACCTTTACTTGTACCAAGCGCAAATAAATCAGGAGAAACACCTGCTTTAAATTCAAAAGTTGTTTACGAATATTTTAAAGATGACGATGTTTCAATTGTTGAAGGAGAATGTATAAACGGACTTGCTTCAACTATTATAAAAATTGATGGTGAAGAAATTTCTTTAATTAGAAAAGGGCCAATCAGTTTAGAAAAAATAAAGGAGATAGTTTAATGCGTATTTCAATTGGATGTGATCATGGTGGATATTTATATAAAGAAGAAATTGTTAAATATTTAACAAATAAAGGCATTGAAGTTATTGATTGTGGAACAAATTCTTTAGATAGTTGCAATTATGCAGAACATGGAATTTTAGCGGCTCAAAAAGTAAGTTCAAAAGAAGCTGATTTAGGAATTGTCGTCTGCACAAGTGGAGAAGGTATCTCTATCGCAGCAAATAAAGTAAAAGGTGTACGTTGTGGAATCGGATACAATGATGAAGTTTCTCATTTATTAAGAGAACACAATAACGCAAATATGATTAGTTTTGGTGCTAAGTATATGGATCTTCAAGATGTATTAAGAAGAATTGACATCTTTATTAATGCTAAATTTGAAGGTGGAAGACACGAATTACGTGTTCAAACGATCATCGACGAAGAAAATAAATAAAAAAAATAAATTATTTTTGAAAAAATCCTTCTTTCACTGTTTTGTGTATAGTGAAAGGGGATTTTTTATTTATAAGTGTCCGATTTGTGGAAACGAAGATCAAAAGTACGTCGGTTTTATTAATGGTAATCCTTATTGTAGGCGTTGCATAACTTTTTTTGGAGAGCCAGCGGATGATTTAATTTATGAAAGAAAGTATAAAGGATCCTATACTTTAAAATATGAATTAAGTCCTGAGCAAAAAGAAATTTCAACTAAGACGATTGAATATTTTAAAAGAAAAGAAGACACCTTAATTTATGCGGTTTGTGGAGCTGGAAAAACTGAATTAGTTTTTGGTGTTATTGATTATGCTCTTCAGAAAAATTATAGAGTTGGATTTGCAATACCTAGAAGAGATGTTGTTATTGAATTAGCGATGCGCCTTAAAAATACTTTTTCTAAGTATAAAGTTGTTAGTGTGTATGGTGGGCATACTGATAAATTAGTAGGCGATATAATTTGTTTAACAACACATCAACTTTATCGTTATGAATCTTATTTTGATCTATTAATTCTAGATGAAATTGATGCGTTTCCGTTTAAAGGAGACTTTGTTTTAAACGCGCTTTTTAAACGTAGTGTTAAAGGAAATTATGTCATGATGAGCGCAACTCCAACTGAAGAAATGATTGATTATTATAGAAAAACAAAAGGTAAAAACTTGATAGAACTTTATACAAGGTATCATAAAAAACCGATACCAGTTCCAAAAGTTTGTAGAACTTTAAATAGTTTAATGGCTTATAAAACTCTCAAATATTTAGAGAGATTTATAAAGGAAGATAAACCGGTTTTGGTATTTGTTCCTACTATTGCAGAATGCGAAATTCTCTTCAAAATGCTAAAAATATTTGTAAAATGCGGCAATTTTGTCCACTCAAAGCAATTAAATCGCAGTCAAATCATTGATGATTTTAAAGAAGGTAAGTATAAATTTCTAGTAACGACAGCAGTGTTGGAACGAGGTGTTACGATTAAAAATTTACAAGTAATTATTTATAACGCAGGAAATGAAATTTATACAAAAGAAGGTCTTATACAAATTTCAGGAAGGGTAGGAAGAGTAATTGGAGCAACAGAAGGAGAAGTTATTTACATCACTACAAAAGAAACTGAAGCAATTAAAAAGTCTATCAAAGAAATCGAATTCTCAAACTCACATTTGTAAGATTTGTTTTAAAGAATTTAATCCAAAATGTTTCCATTATTTCGTTGTTGATCCTCCATTATGTAGTACGTGTTTAAATAAAATGATGCCATATTTTAAACACTTTAAAATTGATGGATATGATGCATTAGCTTTATACAGATATGATGACATTATTAAAAAACTTATTTTCCAGTTTAAAGGTTGTAAGGATTATGAGTTAAGAAATGTCTTTCTTGAATTATTTAGGATTGAACTAAAGTTAAGATATTTTAAATATTGTTTAGTACCTTTACCTTCATCAAGGAAAAGTGATGAAGAAAGAGGATTTAATCACGTAATAGAAATCTTTAAAGACTTAAAATTGCCATTTGAAAATGTGCTTTTTAAGAAAAAAGAACATAAGCAAAGTGATGGTCACTTTAAGGATAGAATCAATGTTGATAAAGTTATCGACATCAAAAATGGAGGAAGGCTAAAAGGTAAAAATATTTTGATTGTTGATGATATTTGTACAACTGGTTCTAGTATTAGAGCAGCTATTAAACTTATTCAAAAATATAATCCTAAACGAATAAAAATTTTAGTTGTTGCAAAAAGAGATTTTACAGAAGAGGAATTAAAAATTATTGGAGATGGTTTGCCTGTTTTAAAGTAAAAATTTATGCGATTGAAAGGGCTATTTTTGCAAAATATAAAATTGTTTTATTGTCGAATTTGAAATTTTGGTTCAATAAATAAGACTTGAAAAGTTATTAATAAATTTATAGAAATTTTTGAACTTTATTACCATTATATATAATGGTATAATTTTAAAGATTTTGTGTAGGTGATTATATGTCAAATTTAATTGAAAAAATATTCAGAGTAGATGAAAGAATACTCAAAAAGTACAAAAAGGAAGTTAAGGCTGTTAATAAATATGCTGAAGCTATGAGCAAGCTTACAGATGAAGAGTTAAGAGCTAAAACAAAAGAATTTAGAGAAAGACTTAAAAAAGGCGAAACATTAAACGACATTAGATATGAAGCTTTCGCAACTGTTAGAGAAGCTGATAAACGTGTTTTAGGAATGTATCCTTTCGACGTTCAAGTTATTGGTGGATTAGTTTTAACTGATGGCGATGTAGCTGAAATGAGAACTGGTGAAGGTAAAACTCTTACTGAAACTATGCCAGCATATTTACACGGTTTAACAGGTAAAGGTGTCCATATCGTTACTGTTAACGAATATCTTGCTCAAAGAGACGCTAATGAAATGGGACAAGTTTTCCGTTGGTTAGGATTAACAGTTGGTGTTAACTTACATAGTTTAACAACGACAGAAAAGAAAGCAGCTCACGCTTGTGATATTACATATACTATCAACAGTGAACTTGGTTTCGACTACTTAAGAGATAATATGTCTCCAACAGTTGGACAAAGAGTTTTACGTCCATTAAATTATTGTATCGTTGACGAAGCTGATAGTGTTTTAATCGACGAATCAAGAACTCCACTTATTATTTCAGGTGGTGCTAAAGCAAGTGCTTCACAATACACAGTAGCTGATAGATTTGTAAAAATGCTTAGAGCAAGCACTCAAGTTGACGAAGAATACAAGAAAAAACATCCTGATTATGTACCAGATGGTGACTACGAAGTTGATCCAAAAACAAAATCTGTAAACTTAACAGATGCTGGTGTCGATAAGGCAGAAAGAATGTTTGGTATTGAAAATCTTTATGCTCCTCAATATCAAGATTTAGTCCATAGAATTCACCAAGCTTTAAAAGCTAACTACATTATGGGTAGAGATGTTGAATATTTAGTTGACCAAGATAATGAAATTCAACTTATCGACCAGTTCACAGGACGTGTTTTAAAAGGTAGAGAATATAGTGATGGCTTACAACAAGCTATTCAAGCTAAAGAAGGCGTCAAAATTAAAGAAGAAACAGTTACTTTAGCCACTATCACATATCAAAACTTCTTCAGATTATTTAAAAGAATTGGTGGTATGACCGGTACTGCTAAAACTGAGGAAGAGGAATTTAGAAAGATTTACAACATGAAGGTTGTTTGTGTTCCTACAAATAGACCTGTTCTTAGACAAGACGCTACTGACTATGTCTTCGCAAATAAAGATTTCAAAATTAAAGCTTTAGTTAAAGAAGTCCAAGAAAGACATGAAAAAGGACAACCAATCCTTATTGGTACTCCTTCAGTTGAAGCTAGTGAAGAAGTTGCAAGATATTTAGCAAATGCTGGCCTTGAATTTGAAATGTTAAATGCTAAAAACCACTCTAAAGAAGCTGAAATCATTTCTCATGCTGGTGAAAGAGGAAGAATCACTTTAGCTACAAACATGGCTGGTCGTGGTACTGATATTAAGTTAACAAAAGAAACAAGAGAACTTGGTGGACTTTGTGTTTTTGGCTTAGAAAGACACGAATCAAGACGTATTGATAACCAATTAAGAGGACGTTCAGGACGTCAAGGTGACCCAGGATTTTCAAGATTCTATGTTTCATTAGATGACGAATTAATGATTAGATTTGCTAATGACAACTTAAGAAAAATGTTCGCTGGTTATGGTGAAGAAGCTATCGAAAGTAGAATGTTAACAAACGCTATTACCGGCGCTCAAAAACGTATTGAAGGACAAAACTTCGATGTTCGTAAAAACTTACTTGATTATGATGATGTTTTAAGTAAACAAAGACAAATCATGTATTCAAAACGTGACCAAATTCTTTACGCAAAAGACATCAACGAATTATTATTTGAAACATTTAAGGATTGTGGTATCGCTCTTTGTAAGAGATCAATTCCTGAAAATGCGCAAAATAAAGTTGTTAACGGTGAAAATTTAGTTTCTATCATCGTTCCACGTTTCTTACCAGATGGTGTTATTAAGCCAAGCTTATATGATGAAGCAAATCCTGAAGAAGGTGGTGAAGACTTAGGAGAAGTCTTACTTGAATCATATTTAGCAAAGAAAAAAGAATGGGATAAAGAATTAGCTGATAGAATCGAAAGACAAGTTACATTAAAATGTATCGATAGAAACTGGACACAACAAATTGATAACATGACAAGATTTAGAGAATCAGTCTCTTTAAGAAGTTATGGTCAAATTAACCCACTTCAAGACTATGTTAATGAAGGTTGGGCTATGTTTAGAGAAATGCTCGAAACAATTTCGCTTGAAGTTGTTTTAAACTTAATGAACGTTAAAGTAGAAAAGAAAGTTGATGATAAACCAAAAGATGCATTCACAATTAACGCTCAATCAAATACAACTCCAGTAAAAGAAGAAAATAAAGAAGAAAAAGATCTCAAAGTCGTAAATAAGCCATCTTCAACAGATTTAAATATCACACACATTGACAAAAATGCTAAAGCTGCTGAAGATCACGAATTTGATGACGTTCACACAAATTAGTTTCATAGAAGGTTTAATGAGATGATTGATTTATATGTTTTAAAGTTAGGATTAAATGAGGCTAAGGAAGAAATTTCTCAGCTCGGTGATTCTCTTTGACGTACCTAAATTAAAATCTAAAATTGAAGAATATGAAAATATGGCTCTCAAGGATGATTTTTGGAGTAATCAAAGAGAAGCTAGTAAAATTATCGATAAAAAGAACGATTTAATTAATAAAGTTGAATTGTTTACAAAATTAAGCAAAGAAATAAGTGATATAGATGAGCTTGTTCAAACATTAGATGTTAATGATGATGAAATGGGCGAGCTCGCTATTGAATCTTTTAATGCTGCAAATAAAGAAATTAAAGAACTTAAGAAACTTGTTTTATTCAGCGGAGAATATGATTCACTACCTGCGACTTTAGAAATTCATCCAGGTGCAGGAGGAACTGAAGCTTGTGATTGGGCAGATATGCTTTTAAGAATGTATCAACGTTTTAGCGAAAAGCATAATTTCAAATTTAAAGTATTAGATTATTTGCCTGGAGATGAAGCTGGAGTTAAAAGTGTAACTTTACTTATTGAAGGAAAAAATGCTTATGGAATGCTTAAGGGTGAAAAAGGTGTTCATAGATTAGTTCGTATTTCTCCTTTCGATAGCAATGCTAGAAGACATACAAGCTTTGCTAGCATAAATGTTGTCCCCCAATTCGACGACACTATTAAAATTGATATCAATCCAAGTGATTTGAAAGTTGATACTTATAGAAGCGGAGGAGCTGGCGGACAAAACGTTAATAAAGTTGAAACAGCTGTTAGAATTACTCACCTTCCTACTGGAATAGTAGTCTCTTGTCAAATCGAACGTACACAATTAAAAAATAAAGAATTAGCAATGAACATGCTTAAGAGTCAATTGTTCCAAAGACAAGAAGCTGAAAGAAAAGCTAAATTAAAAGGAATCGTTGGCGAACAAAAAAATATCGAATGGGGTTCGCAAATTCGAAGTTACGTTTTTTGCCCATATACATTAGTTAAAGATAACCGTACAAATTATGAAGATACACAAATCGACAAAGTTATGGATGGTGATTTAGATAAATTTATTTATTCTTACTTGGAAATGGAGGCAAAAAATAATGCGGAATAGTATCGTTGATTCAATTAAAACGTTCTTTGCAAAGGAAAACTTATTTAAAAATATAAGAAATCTCTTTTTATTACTCGCAGGAACTTTTGTTCTTAGTTTAGGAAGTGGATTTTTGCTTATTCCTTTTCAAATTATAAGTGGCGGAATCACCGGTATTACTATTCTCACATCTGATTTTATTGCTCCTGATATTATGAGCTTTATTTTAAGCTGGGGATTATTTGTAATTGGATTCATCGTTTTAGGATTTAAGTTCACTGTATCTTCTTTAATATCTACGATTTTTTATCCTGTTTTCCTTTCACTTATCATGAGAACAGGTGTCTTAGAACCATTTTTAGAAGCATTAATTCCTGGTGATGTTCCAATTGAAATAACAAATGGCGTTATTACTAATTTAGATGCATTAAATATTGATATTGGCTTATTGTTACTTATTGGCATTTTAGGCGGAACGTTTACTGGTGTAGGATGTTCTTTAACATTCCATGCAGGAGGTTCAACTGGCGGATTAGACATTTTAACTTTCATTGTTTCTAAATTCACAGGTATAAAAGAATCAATTCCGTTTTTTTGTTTTGATGGATTGATTGTTATAATTGGCATTATTGTAAATGTTGTTAGCGGCGACAATTCTCATTTAATCACAGGTATCATTGGTATCGTAGCAGCATTTATTACTTCAATGCTTATTGAATTAATTTATTCAGGTAATACAAGTGCTTACATGGTAGATATTATTTCAAATAAGTCCGATGAAATGCTTGATTTTATCCTCCATGACTTAGATAGAAGTGCTACAATATTTGAAGTAACTGGTGGTTATACAAAAGAAAAACGTATTATGATTAGAGTATGTTTTTCTAGAAGAGAATATACAAAAATTAAAAACGGAATCGCTAAAATTGATAAAAATGCTTTCTGTATGTTTAACCAAACTTTATTTGTTGGTGGTGAAGGTTTTGATAAAATTAAAACAAGCGAATTTGAATCATTTAAATATATTAAAAAGATTAATGAATTAAAAAATAAGAACGAAGAAAAAGTTCTAACTATAGATACAACAGAAAATAAAAATGTTTAAACTAGTTTCTAATTTTAAACCTAACGGAGATCAACCTGAGGCAATCAAAGAACTTGTCGCTGGTATAAAAAACGGCGAGAAGTATCAGGTTCTTTTAGGTGCGACTGGAACTGGTAAAACTTTTACAATGGCTAATGTCATTAAAGAAGTTGATAAACCGACTTTAATATTGGTTCACAATAAAACTTTAGCTGGTCAACTTTATAGCGAAATGAAAGAATTATTTCCTGAAAATAGAGTTGAGTATTTTATTTCTAACTTTGATTTTTATCAGCCTGAAGCTTATCTTCCTTCAAGTGATACTTATATTGACAAAAGTGCTTTGATGAATGAAGAAATTGAAATGATGAGAGTTAGTGCAATTAACTCTATCGTTTCAAGAAGAGATACAATCGTTGTTGCTAGTGTTGCTTCAATTTATGGTCTTACTGATCCTGATGAATATAAAAAATTAATTTTTGAAGTTCGTGTTGGAGAACAAATTAATAGAAAAGATTTTTTTAGAAGACTACTTGAAGCCCAATATAAACGTAATGATATTGACCTTGCTCCTGGACGTTTTAGAGTTCATGGAGATGTAATTGATATTATGCCTAGCAATAGTGAAAACTGGTATATAAGAATAGATTGTTTTGATGAAGATGTTGAAAACATTGCAAAATGTAACTATTTGACCGGTGAAGTTATGGAAAAGTTCAAGTATTACGACCTATTTCCTGCTTATGACCACGCTTCTAGTCATGATGTAATTTTAAAAGCTTGTGATGAAATCGAAAAAGAGTTAATTACAAGAATGGATTATTTCGAAGAAGAAAAGAAACCTTTAGAAAAAGAAAGAATCGAAATGAGGACAAAACAAGATGTTGCCTCAATGAGAGAATTTGGTTTTTGTCCAGGTATTGAAAACTACTCAAGACATATTGATGGACGTGCTCCAGGACAAAGGCCATTCTGTTTAATGGATTATTTTCCTAAAGATTATCTTTTAATTGTTGATGAAAGTCACGTTACATTTCCTCAAGTCAGAGGTATGTATAACGGAGATCGCTCTAGAAAAATAACTCTAGTTGAGTATGGTTTCCGACTTCCAAGTGCTTTAGATAATAGACCTTTAAATTTTGAAGAATTCGAAGGTGAAATTAATCAAGTTATTTGCACGAGCGCAACTCCTGGTGATTATGAACTTGAAAAGACGAATGGAAAATTTGTTGAACAAATTATTAGACCAACCGGTTTATTAGATCCAGTTATCGAAGTTAGACCAACATTAGGTCAAATTGATGATTTGATGCATGAAATAAAAACACGTACCGAAAAAGGTGAACGTGTTATGGTTGTTACTTTAACAATCAAGATGGCTGAAGATTTAACGACTTTCCTTAAAGAGCATGATATAAAAACTGTTTACATGCATAGTGAATGTAAAACTTTAGAAAGAACTGAAATTATTTATCAACTTCGTAAAGGGAAATATGATGTCTTAGTTGGCATTAACCTTTTAAGGGAAGGTTTAGATATCCCAGAAGTCAGTCTTATCGCAATTTTAGATGCTGACAAAGAAGGATTCTTAAGAAGTACACGTAGTTTAATCCAAGTTGTTGGTCGTGCTGCTAGAAACGAACATGGAAAAGCGATAATGTATGCCGATTCAATTACTAAATCTATGAAAGAATGTATCGACGAAACCGAAAGACGTCGACAAATTCAAGAAGCTTATAATAATGAAAGTGGAATTATTCCTCAAACTATCATTAAAGCTATTCAACCTCCTATTCACATTGCTGAAAAGGAAAATAATATTACATTGCCAAAAGCTAATGTAAAGATGACAAAGAAAGAACTCGAAAAGAAAATTAAAGAGGTTGAAAAAGAGATGAATAAAGCTGCTAAGGAATTTGATTTTGAAAGAGCGATTGAACTTAGAGATATTCTTTTTGAACTAAAAGCAGAAAGAAATTAGCTTATTTTATTTGCTACTTGAATTAAAAATACTGAAAATAAGGCATCAAAGAAGATGCGCTTACTAAAATGTGAAAATACATATAGAAAATTTTTACATTTAAATGTAAAATGATGTGAGCGTTTACGTTATTATTTTAGATTTTGGAGGATAAAAATATGCAATGGTATGATTATGTATTCTGGGTTGTTGCATTTATTATAATTGTCTTAGGCCTTTTACAAGGTGGTAAATCTGAAGGTGCTTCAGGTGCTATTACTGGTGGAGGTTTAAATGTTTTCGTCAAAACTAAAGAAAGAGGAAGTGAATTAATCGTTTCTTACTTAACTTTAGGATTTGGTATTGTCTTCTTATTCTTAGCGTTATTATCAACTTCTTTAACAGAAGCTCCTGCTGATACAAGTACAGAAGAAGGTGCTACAACAACAATTGCTTTATTAATTAATTATTTGTCAACAATACTTTAATAAATAGCATTAAAGAAAAAATTGGTTCCTCGTGTGAACCAATTTTTTTATTTTAATGCTTCGAATTTTCTTAAATCTTTCTTTGAACCGATGACAACGATAGCATCTCCTTCTTTGAAAATGTATTTTGGATCGATTCTTGTTTCAATACGATCGTCATATTCTAATGCAATAATATTAAGACCATAATTTTGTCTGATGTTAGTATCTAAAATAGATTTACCAATATAACGAGTTGGAACTTTAACTTCAATAATTTCAACTTCGTCATTTAAAGAAATAAAGTCTAAGACATTATTTGATAAAATACGTTTTGCTAATTTGTCACTACTATCTTTGTAAGGGTAAATAACTTCAGCACCAAGTTTAGCTAAAACTAAACCTTGTTCTTCTGTGTTTGACATAGCAATAACTTTATTAACTCCAAGTGTTAAAGCGTTTAAAGTAGCGAAGATTGCGGTATCCATATGTTCACCAATACAAACAACGATTGTTTCGCATTCTTTAAAACCTGTTTCTTCAAGAGTATCTTTGCTTAAGTCCTCACTAACGAAAGCGTAGTCGCAGAATTCTAAAGCTTTTTTAACTTTCTTTTCCTCTTTATCGATACAAACAATTTTTTTACCTGATTGAACTAATTCGTAAGCAAGGCACATACCAAACTTACCTAAACCGATAATACCAATAGTGGCTTTTTTCTTTTTCATACTCTCTCCTTTAACCGATTGAAACGTCTTCTTCTGCGAAGTGATACATGATAGTGTTTTTGCCTTTAAAAGCAGTGGATATAGTTAATGGTCCAATTCTTCCAACATACATTAAAAGAATTAAGACAACTTGACAACCTGGTTCTAAATAAGGTGTGATTCCTGTTGATAAACCAACAGTAGCGAAAGCTGACATACATTCAAATCCGAAGTCGACAGCGTTATATCTAAGAGCTCCTGGTTGATATTCAATTAATTTTTCGCCGTTTAATATGTAGTTGTAGTTGCCTTCAACAATACATAAAACAGTAAATCCAACTAAGAAGAACATAAATCCTAAAATAATAATGAGTAATGCTCTTCTGATTAAATCTTTGTTAATGCTTCTTCTGAATGCGCAAGGTCTTCTTCCTGTAATAACACCCCTAAGGTAAGCGAGTAAAATAGCAAATGTTGTAGTTTTAATACCGCCACCTGTACCACCTGGAGAAGCACCGATGAACATCAACATACACATAATAAGAATTGTTGCATCATTGAATTTGCCTAAATCATAAAGGGTAAAACCAGCTGTTCTAGTCGAAACACTCATAAAATAAGCACCCATGAATGATAAATTTGAAACTTCGTTAGTTAATTCAATTAAATAAATAGCTAATGTTCCTACAACAACTAATGCTAGAGAATAGATGACAACGATTTTTGTGTGTAAACTAAATTTTTTAAAGTGATATCTTCTTTTGAAAATGTCTAAGTGAACAAAGAAACCTAATCCACCAGCAATAATTAAAAATGAAGTAACGATATTCAAATAAACATCGCTTTCGTAATTGATAAGTGAAGTGGTGCCAAATAAATCAAAGCCTGCGTTATTGAAAGCACTGATACTATGGAAAATTGCATATCCCCAAGATTCTGCCATTTCCATATTTTGAATGAAGTAGAAATCAAAGAAAACGAAGATCGCTCCGACGATTTCGAAACCGAATGAAACCAACAAAACTTGGAAGAAAATACTTTTGATTCCTCTTAAACTATTCAAGTTCCAGTTTTCTTTGATTAATGATTGTTCACTGAAAGTCAACTTTCTACTTGCAATCAAAAAGAACATAACGGCTAAAGTAGTAACTCCTAATCCGCCTAGCTGAATTAGAATCGCTAAAATTATTCTTCCGAATAGTGAAAAAGAAGCTCCTGCACCCTCTTCAATACTTACAAGTCCAGTAACACAAGTACAACTCGTTGATGTAAATAAAGCATCAAGATAAGTGACATTAGCTCCTTCGTTATGCGCGATAGGTAAAACTAGAAATATAGAACCTATAAAAATGACTAATAAAAAAGAAAGTGCAATAATTGCGACAGGTCTAATTGTAAATCGTCGAGGTTTAAATTCCTTTGTTTGTCTTTCGAGAAAATTTGTCATATTGAATATTTTAATATTCAAGCCATCTTTTATCAAGAAAGCGTTAATCTAGATTTACGCTTTCTATTAATGGGGTTAGATGACAAAGTCATTGCAATAAATGTAGGTGCTATTGCAACAAAAGACAAAGTTATTGCAATAGAGTATCTTTAAATAATAAAAATATTCAAATATTAATATTTTTTATTGCA
>DBFJOT010000017.1:0-29239 GCA_048405595.1 Candidatus Onthovivens sp. | reverse complement strand
TGGTAAAAATTATAAATTTCATTTTGTTCTTCGTTTAGTTCGTTCACGGTTCAAACCTCCATGAACAAAGAATATGTGAAAAACAAAAACTAATTAATAGGGGGATTTACCGCTTACATACTTTTTAGCGATATTTTCTATCTTGTAAAAGTTATTCTTCAAATCAAACTCTCTAACGCATCTTAAATACATAATAGCTTTAGCTTCTTTAGGTGCCATATAAAACTTAGACTCATCTCCAGCAGTAATAGCAATAAACTTAATGGAAGTACTTAGCATCTCACTTGTTTGAGGACCTTTTTACATAACACTTTTAATAACTGGAGAAAATAAAGTTAAGTTATTAAAAATAAAGTTAAAAGGAAATTTCATATATGGAACATGTTCTTTAAATATTCCTTTTACTTCTGGATAAAAATGAGGCTTAAAAATTTTAGATTCTGATACTTCTTTTATAAATTTAGATAAATTCAGTATCGAACTTTCTTTACTAGGACTTAAACTTACATGTCCTTTATTTTTTAAATCAACTTTGCATTCGTATGCGTATCTACCTTTTTCATGAATGGCAACCATTGCACTTTTCCCTTTAAAACCTGGCACCATATCATGAACAATTGCTCCACCTTCATCTAGAATTGTATCAATATGAATATTGTTCTCTTTGAAATATTTAGCAACTAAAACCATCCCATCACCAGATACTTCTTCATTATTCGATAAACCAATATATAAATTGATTCCTTCAAAGTCATAACCATCTTCTAATAACTCTCCTACCGCTTGAAGTTCACTAAATAATGATGTTTTTGCATCGATTGAACCTCTAGCAAATAATTTATCTACTTTAATTTGAGCTTCAAAAGGTTCACTTTTCCACAATGAACTTGCTTCTACAACATCATGATGAGACATTAACATTACATTTTTTGAAGCATTTTTACCTTTGATTAAATATAAAAAACATCCACTACCAAAAGATAATCTAGTTGCTTTCATTTTAATTAAAGGAAAATTTTCATCTAATATTTTATAAAACTTATCAAATTCATTTTGATATCTAAAGTCTGATGTAAAAACAGTTTTCGTATTAAGCATTTCACTAAGAATTTTCATATATTTATTTAACTTTTCTTCACTTACATTTTTTCTATCTTTTTCTACTCCTAATACTTTTTTCATAACATTTTATCTCTTTCTTGTTTCGACATTATTTTTAGATATTTTGTTAAAAAAATCGATGTAATCAACATTTTGAGGACTACGATATTAATTTTGCCTCAACCGATTTGGCGTCTCTAAGTTCTAGTATTTTTTATAACTAAAGTTTCTAAGATTATTACTTAGTAATAAAATTCTTCGTTTTTAACTTATTCACCGTCATGAATTCCTAAAGCATTAAACGGAACGATATAAATGTCATTTTCTTCATCGTAATCGATCACATCATATTCACCAACAATAATGCACTTGAATACTGGTTTTTTGGTTACATTATTAGAAAATTTGGTCAAACTTTTTTTAGCTTCTTCGATTCTGTAAGGAGAAAGTTTTATTTCAATTGCTCCATAAGTGCCATCAGAAAATTCGCAAATTGCATCAACTTCATCACCACTTAAATTATCTCTAAAATGAAATAATTCTCCTTCGTAATAATCCATAAACACTTTAAGATCTCTTTCTACTAATGATTCGAATAAGAAACCGAAAGTGTTAAAGTCGTCCATTAGTTTTTGAGGAGTAAGATTTAAGGCTGCGGCAGCTAATGAAGGGTCAACAAAGTGTCTTTTTGCTTTTATACCGATTCTACTTTTTGATCGATAATTACATGAAAAAGATTTTTGATACCATAAAACATAAATGCTATCTAAATAATCTAAGTATTCATTTAACGTATTGATATTATTGATTCTGTTTTTTGAATCATCTTCAGATATATCTTTAATAATTTTAGCATTATTAACGACAGTGCTTTCATTTCGCGCAAGAGAAGAAAGCAATGATTTTAGTTTACTTGGACTTTTCTTGTATTTTTTTCTTTCAATAACATCTTCATAACAAATTGATTCAAGGTATTTTTTAGGCAATATCGTCGCTTTACCGATTGGAACTTCAACATTATCAGGAAAACCTCCTTTAACAATTAATTCAGCATAATCAGTTAAGGAAAGACCTTTAATAATCTTTTTTACGACTTTTTTATTTTTCATATCAAGCAACGAAATATCTTTCGTGCTTTTTTGTTGTTCAAAAACAGTCAACGGAAACATTGTTAAAGGAATAATTCTCCCAATCCCTGAATGTTTTATCACGTTTTTATTTTCGTCATTAACTGTTGTAGAACCAGTCAAAATGTATTTTCCTTTAACACTATCACTGTCACATTTATTTCTAACCGCATCCCGAATTTCTGGCACAACTTGCCATTCATCGATTAGCTGAGGATAGTTTTCGTTAAGTATATAATTAGGATCGATTTTTGCATACTCAATAGTGTTTTTATCCATCAAACTAACTTGAGAATTGGAATGATAAAATCCAGTCCAAGTTTTTCCACACCATTTAGGGCCGACAATTAAAATTACTTTTACGATTTCTAAATATTCTTTAATTTTATTATCTATAATTCTTTTTTTGTAATCACTTTCATTTATCATAATTTTATTATAAATAATTTTTACACTTTTTCAAGAAACATTTTGATAGTTTTTCAATAAACATTTTGATACTTTTTCAGGAAACATTTTTATACTTTTTCAAGATTACGTTAAACGAAAATTCTTCATTAAGTTCTTAGAATTAAACGTCACTAACCTAAACGTTAATCATGTTTAACGATATAAATATAGTATGAATTTATATTTCTTGTTCAAATCACTAAATAAGTATCTCCAGCGATACAAATTTTAATCACTTATCGATTTTTACGTTGTTTACTTCGCCACTTTTTACTTTAATTATATCGTTATCTTTAATAATAGTTATTGAATTATCCTTATTAATTTCTTTAGCTTCTCCAAAAACTATTTCATCATTATATTCAAATGAAACACGTTTATTTTTTAAAAAGTTACAATCATTTGCTATCTTCAAATAGTCGATCCTATCGATATTTTTTATGTTTTTATAAAAAAGTTTATATGTTTCTTTTCTTAATGTTTTAATACTTACTTCCTTATCAAGTTCTAATTTTAAAGATGTTGCTGGGACTCTTAAATCGTCATTAAATTCGTCTTGATTAACATTAAGTCCAATACCAATTACTAGCGCTTTAATTTTACTACCTTCATTTATTCCTTCTAAAAGAATACCAGCAATCTTTTTAGAATTAACATAAACATCATTTGGCCACTTTATTTCAACATTATCTAATCCGAAATTTGTTAAAAGTTCTTTTAAAGTTACTGCTATAAAAATAGATAACGAATCAAAACGCTTAACAAGTTTTGGATTTTTAATTAAAAAAGAAAATAAAAGATTAGCGCTATTAGCGCTAACCCATTTTCTTCCGTGTCTTCCTCTCCCCTCAGTTTGAAAATCACTAAAAACAAAGGTAAGATTGAAAAGTTTTTTATATTTTCTTTTTAAAAAGTTTTGAGTAGAATCAATACTTTTAAAATGCAAACTGTAAGGGAGAAAAGACAATAATTTCATATTTTTTATTATAAGAAGATTGACATCAAGATACCAGCGGCAATTGCACTACCAATAACACCAGCAACGTTTGGTCCCATTGCATGCATTAATAAGAAGTTTGTTGGATCTTCTCTTTGTCCTTCTTTTTGAACAACTCTAGCTGCCATAGGAACAGCACTGACACCAGCTGCACCGATCATTGGGTTGACCTTTCCATGTGTTAACCAACACATGAGTTTTCCTCCAAGTAAACCTGAGATTGCTGCGAAGATGAAAGCTAAAATTCCTAATCCGAAAATTGATAATGTTTGAACTGTTAAGAATGATTGACCAATTGCAGTTGCACCAACTGAAAGTCCTAACATAATTGAACATATATAAAGTAATGCGTTGGATACTGTGTGGACTAAATTTGGTACAACACCACTTTCTTTAATTAAGTTTCCAAGCATTAAACATCCGATTAATGGAGTAGCACCTGGAACAATTAAAGCAACAAATAATAAAACAACGATTGGGAATAAGATTTTTTCTTTTTTAGAGACCGGACGTAATTGCTCCATTTTAATCTTTCTTTCCTTTTTAGTTGTAAATAATCTAATTAAAGGTGGGAAGATAATTGGAACTAAAGCCATATATGAGTAAGCAGCTAAAGCAATTGGAGCTTGTAAATTAAGTGAACCAGGTTTTCCACCAAGTGCGCTTGCTCCGAGCATTTTACTACTAACTAAAATTGCTGTTGGGCCATCAGCGCCACCAATAATGCCAATAGCAGCAGCTTCATAAGCATTAAATCCAAGACAGATTGCCAAGAAGAAAGCAACAAATATACCTATTTGAGCAGCTCCTCCAAGTAACATTGTCTTTTTATTAGCGATTAATGGTCCGAAATCAGTTGTTGCACCAATTCCTAAAAAGATTAAACATGGGTAAATTTCTAATTTAACACCATAATATAAATAGCCGAGTAAACCGCTATAACTATAATCAACGACTTCTAACATGTTTTGGGTAAACATCGATTCTGGAATGCCATAAGTAGATAAATAAGCTTCTTTTGTCATTACAGTGCCTAAACTATCAGTAATGATTAAGCCTAAACTATTCGTCCCTTCTTTAACAAATATATGTCCGAATGGAATATTTGTTAAAATCATACCAGCGGCAATTGGGATTAATAGATATGGTTCAAATTTTTTAGCGATTGCTAAGTATAAAAATACGCAACCGATAAGAATCATAATTAAATTCATCCATCCATCGCCTTGGAAGAACCCCATGAAGCCAGTACTTTCAAAAAATGATTTGAATACTTCTCCGAAATTTTCCATAGCGATAACCTAACCTAAAACAATAATAACTTCTTGGTTTTGAACAATAGCACCTTTTGCTACTTTAATTTCTTTGACTGTACCTTCGAATTCACTTGCTACTTCGTTTTCAAGCTTCATAGCTTCAATAATAGCAACTGTTTGTCCTTTTTTGACAGTGTCGCCAACTTTAACTTGAAAATCGACAATCTTTCCCCCGATTGGAGCAAGAATATTTTGACCACCTGTTGATGTTGAAGCAGTTGGTTTTGCTTCTTCAACTTTAGTTTCTTTTACTGGAGCTTGAATCGATTCACTAGTTTCAGTTACAGCTTCAAGTTCAACTTCATAAAGTTTCCCGTTAACTTTAATTCTATATTTTTTCATTATTATTTGATCTCCTTAACACTGATTACTCTTACATCTTTTTTAATTTCTGCTTGATAATCGATTGTCGCAGCAAGTACTGCAGCCATCATATCATCATCAGTAATTTCTACCTTCACTGGAACTTTAGGGGTGTTTTCTTCTACTTTTGTAAGGTTTTTGTTTTCCTTTTTAGCTTCGATCTTAGCAAAAACAGCATTTAATCCTTTGAAAAGGAAATGTGTAATAGCGATAATTACAACTAAAACTCCTAAAACAATAAGAATAGAAACTAAAGCGACTAATAAAGCATTTAAGTAACCATGTTCTTCCATGCCATCTAAAATAGCACCATCTAAAATAGTTAATAAATTCATTTTATTCACCTTTAATAAGTGACATTAAATTCGACAATTTCATCTTCTTCTTTTGGTTTTGGATTGTATTTGTTATTTAAAAAATCAAAGGCAACATTTTCAAAAAGAGCTAAAGATAAAACGTCTTCATCACTTCTAGCTATATCTTTGTATTTTTCTTTTAATTCCTTAAATTCAGGTTTTAATAAATCTGCTGGACGGCAAGTAATAACTTCATCATCACCAATAATCTTTTTAGAAATTTCAGGATCAACTTTTGATGGGAAACGTCCATATCTTCCATGAAGATATTCCTTAATTTCTTTAGCGACAACTTTATATCTTTCACCCATTAAAATATTTAAAACAGCTTGTGTTCCAACCATTTGAGAAAGAGGAGTAACTAAAGGTGGGTATCCCATATCTTTTCTAACACGAGGAATTTCTTGAAGAACATCATCGTATTTATCAAGAGCATTTTGACCTTTAAGTTGGTTCATTAAGTTAGAAAGCATTCCTCCTGGAACTTGATACTTTAAAATATTTGGATTTGGGCTGAGTGCTTTTGGATTAAGTAATCCATTAGCAACATATTTTGCTCTAATCTTCTCAGCAAGTGGTTCAGCATTATAAATTGCGTCTAAATTTAATTTAGGATCGTATTTAGTTCCTTTTAATGCAACATTAAATGCTTGAGTTGAAGGTTGAGCAGTTCCTCCGCTTAATGGAGATAAACTTGTATCAATAATATCTACTCCAGCTTTAATTGCTGCCATATAAGTCATTTCACAAATTCCACCAGTACAGTGACCATGGAGTTCGATAGGTAACTTTGTGTTCTTTTTAAGAGCTTTAATTAATTTTGTAGCATCTTCTGGAAGTAAAACTCCCGCCATATCTTTAATGCATAAAGAGTCAGCACCAAGTTTTTCTACTTCTTTAGCTAAATCAACATAATATTCAATTGTATGAACTGGTGAAGTTGTATAACTTAATGCAATTTGACATTCTCCACCATATTTTTTTGTAGACTTAACTGCTTGTTTTAAGTTTCTAATGTCATTTAAAGCATCAAAAATTCTAATAACATCTATTCCGTTTTCGATAGATTTTTTGCAAAACATATCGACTACATCGTCACTATAATGACGATAACCAAGAATATTTTGACCTCTAAATAACATTTGTAATTTTGTATGTTTACAAACGGCTTTAATTCTTCTTAATCTTTCCCATGGATCTTCGTTAAGGAAGCGGAGACAAGCATCAAAAGTTGCTCCTCCCCAAACTTCCATAGCGTAATATCCTGCGTTATCAAGTTCTTTTGCTATTTCGACAATTTCATCTGTCGTCATTCTAGTAGCAAATAAAGATTGGGTGCCATCACGTAAACAAGTTTCAACGATTTTAACTCCCATTTTTATTTCCTACTATTTTTTTAATGTGTTAGCTTCTTTAACAACTTTTTCGATCGCTTCTAAAGCATCAGCTGGTAATTTATCAAATCCGCCTTTAACTGTGTCACGTGATTTAACGAATTCTGCTCTATCTTGCATACGTGCACAAAGTTCATTAACGTAACTTTTATCGTTTAAGTTAGGTTCGAAACCTGGCCATTCATAGATTTCAATATCACTAAATGGTCCCCACTTTTTGAATTTAGCTGTTTCTTCGACAACACTTTCGATAACTCCGAGTGTATCTTCTTTAGTAACTTTTTTGCCCATGAAGTCGCCTGTATTAATGATGTAACATGCAACATTCTTTTCTTCGACTAACTTCTTGAATTTTAAATAGTCATTAACTAATGGGTATGTTCTAAATGGGTTAGCATATGGTTCAACAACTAATGCGTTAGGGTCAACACCAGGTGCTAAACGTTCTGCACTTGATCTTTTTGTTGCTAAAGTTGCACCCATGACACTAGCTAAAGCAGCACCTTTAAGTTTAACAATTGGAGGTAAAGTTGGGTCTTTCATAATCCAGAAAATTGCATTAACTGGAGCTTCAATTTTATCAACTCTATTTGGCGACCATAATTTTGATTTAATAGCTCTACCATTTCCGTTTCTAATATCTTCGGTGACTAAGACTACGTTACCATCCTCATCACGAGTTGCACTACAGTTTTGAACAGTTAATAAATATTTATTATCTGGGCATCCTGTTGGGTAGTCATTTGTTTTATCAAAGTATGATGGTTCAAGTGCAATTGAAGCACACGTATCTGTATTAATGATAAATGCATCATCATGGAGAACTAAAACATCATATTTTCCACCATGTTTAGCGTGTGTGATTGTTGATTTACCACTTCCTGAAAGTCCATAAACTGAAGCGACGAATTTTCTTCCATCTTTAAGTTTGTATTCTTTTTGTCCACCATGGCATGAAGCATATCCGTTTCTATTAGCAATTGCCCAAGCGATTGTTAATGTTCCTTTTTTATGTTCGCCAAAGTATCTCATACCTAAGATAGCTGCGCAGTTATTTTCTGTTGAGAAATATGAAAGGCATTTTCCATCACAAACGTCTGTTTGATCTGTTCCTTTCCATTGTGGGTCACTGAAGATATAAATATCTGGTTCATTTCCGATAGGACGTGAAGCTTTATACATCTTTTGATAGTAATCATTGATGTGTTGGAAGTTTAACATCCAGTTATAAAGAATATTTTCTTCTCCTTCTGGAATAAGAAGGTGAGCTTTAACCATAAATTCTTTATCTAAACCGATATAAGTTTCAGCGTGATATAACTTCTTCCATCTAGTATCATAGACAGCGTCCATTAAAATTTTATCTAACTTTTCACTATTAACTCCTGGTTCACCTTGAATTCTTCTAGCTGCAGCGTATCTTCCTGTAATTGAGCCATCGTTAAATAATAAAACTTTAGCATCACGGTCTAATCCGATTTCTTCAGCTCCGAAAATTGGCATATCAGTGACAATTGTACCTGGAGAATTTTTCGCTAAATTATAAGCTTCTTTTAATGAAGTGATTTTAACAACATTGTTGCCATAAAAAGCAGCTTCAATAATTGAACGAGTTTTTGCGAAACCTGGTTTTCCTTTACCGATTTCGCTAATTGGATAAAAAGCTTTTGTTGACATTATCGTACCTCTTTTTTGTATAAAATTATATTTTTGGAGCAAAGCCCAAAATCAAATTTATTATAACATTTTTAAATCAGTAAAAAAATACTAATATTACAATTTTAAACTAAGTTTAAGTACCCAAATTTATGCACTCGCCTTTTTAATGTTTTAAAGAGATAATTTTATTCTATAATGTTTTTTATTTTAATTATAGGATCCTTAAAATATAAGGGAAGATTATTTGTGCGATGATAAATGTTTGCTAATATATAAAAGATTATGAACAAAGAGAACTGTAAAAATAAAAATACACTTGCAACGACTATAGTTGAATTATTTTTATATTCAATACCTTTAATAATTTTTATTGCTCTTAATATTTCAAGAAACAATAATGAATTTCTTTCATCATTTAACGGATCTATTTTAATCATTTCATTCCTTTTTATATTTTTTATAGGAATAATTTTTGTAAGGAAAAAGCAGCTCCAACTTTTAGTTTCGCTATATTTATTAATTTCATCTTTTTCTCTTTGTTACTTACACATTTTTCTTTTTCATCGTTATTATATTTTAATACTTGTATTGCTTTCATTAATTGGGTTTACCTTTTATTTATTTCCAAAGAAATTCGAAAGAGAGCTTCCCTTCACTTTAATCTTTTCTTTGTTTTTAATTATTCCAGTATTAAAAATTACTATAAAAATCGCGTCGATTAATAAAGTCATTCCGTTTTTAATAGCAATTCCTCTTTGCTTAATAATAGGTTCAATCATTATTTTTTTATTTATTAGAAAGCATAAAAAAGTCCTTGAAAAGAGTAAAAGCGAAACCCATAAAAAGAAAAACGCAAAGCAAATTGCAGTTTTTTCCATTACAACTATAGGAATTTATCTAATCACTTATACTTTTAGTTTTGTCGTTTTTATTTCTTTAAATTACGCTTTGGATTTTAATGAGTCTAAAACGTTTACATCTCAAGTATTGGAGAAAAAGAGAATAAGACATGTAAGATCATTTACTTATTATATGGTTAAAATTGAATATAATAATAAAGAGTATGAAGTCGGGATTCCATATGATATTTTTATGAAAATCGATGTTGGCGATGATGTCGAATTAAGTTACTCATATGGTTTATTTAGCCTCCCTTACATCATTCATCCAAGATATATTTAAATTGTATTAACAATAGAAAATTTACTACTCCTTTTTACTTAATATATAAGTTAAAAATTTTACGTCACTTAGTTCTTCAAAAGTGATGAGTTTTACTTAATGAACAAAGATAGTTTGGCTTAATCAAAAAAATAAAATTAATAAGACACTTTCTACTTTAGCTTAAAAAAGATATAAATCAGTTAACTTCAAAGAAAGATTCAAATCAAAAAATATTATCTCGTTTTTATTAAAAGCAAGGTTCCTTCTTTTAAAGAAATTTTACTAACTTTATTAGGTAAAACTTCGTTGCTAACTGAATATTGATAAGTGGTTGGTAATGTCGCATCTATTAAAGGATATTTTGCATCTATAACATTTACCCCTTTTGCGTTACTTAAAATATTAATTAAAGAAAAATAAGAAAATTCATCACTTACTAATTCTTCTTTTTTTGACACCAGTAACATTTCAGAATAATCATCAATTATTTTTCCTTTTAAATTTAAGGAATCAAGATAAAGCAAAATCGAAACATTAGCTAAAGAATGATCTAATCTTTCTCCAATAACTCCAAGAAGTAAAAAATCTTTATATCCTCTTTCAATACCTTCTTTAACTGCTGCCATTGTGTCAGTGTCGTCTTTTTCGCAAGGCAAAACAATTGTTTCAATATCTAAATTAGGGTTTTTAAATGAATCAAAATCACCAATTATTAAATTTGGTAAAATTTTTAGCTTTTCTAGATGCTTTAATCCACCATCACAGTATATTAAAAAATCATCTTCTTTTATTTCTTTGAAAAGATAGTCGTAGTTATTAATTGATGCGTTTCCGATAACGACGCATCTTTTTTTATTAATTTCTTGGTTCATATTTTATACAATTGATATTTATATTTAAAACATCATTTTTCATTATTTTCTAAAAAGGTTCGATGCAATCAGCATTTTAAAGATATGACTTATTTATTATTATCTAAGTAATTCATCAAATTAGATAAATTATTTTTCATATCACTTACACCTAAATCATACATTTCTTGAATTTTTTTAGGGTCTTTTTCTGTTCTTTTAATATCGACTACTCTAGAAGGACGAACAACAAAAACTTTTCCTTCTTTTTCTAAGCTATGAACTTTATCTAATTCTTCATTATATTTTAAATATCTCGAATTGATAGCATTAATGAAATTTGGATATTTTTTGTAGTAGAGTTTAGGAATTAATTTATTACCTTTTTTCTTTCGATAAGTACTAGGTCTAGTTAATATAACAATGATTTTATCTAAGTCCATTTCTAGTATCTTATCAATTGGAATACTATCAGCAATCGCTCCATCAAGATATTTATCGTTATTAATTATGACAGGTTTTGATACATAAGGCATCGATCCTGATGCTCTTAAAGTTTCCATTTGGTCGATCTTTTTTAAATCATCTAGCTTTTTATATTCCGCTTTGCCGCTATTCATATTAGTGATTGCAACATAAAAATTAATATTCGAATTTTTAAATGTTTCAAAATCAAAAGGGTCTAATTCATTTACAAGCTTATCAAAACAAAATTCTTTATTCATGATGTTTCCAGTAGTTAATAAAGAATAAAAACCAGTATAGTTTTTATTTTTACAGAATTTTTTATTATATCTTAAAACTCTTCCTACTTGATGCGATTTATAATTCATTCCAAATAAAGCACCAGCAGAAACACCAATAACTGTATCAACTAATATATTATTCTCCATTAAAGTATCGATAACTCCAGCTGTAAATAAGCCTCGCATCGCGCCACCTTCAAGTAATAATCCAACTTTCATTTTTGTCCTCAATCAATACAAGAATTTTATCATTTAGAAGCAATTAATTCATTATGTTTAAATCAAACGCACACATTTACACTCGATAATATAAATAGTTATAAACTTTTTCTTGCAAAATATTATTAATCAAATAGAACATCATATAACATAAAAAGTTAAAAAAATACGATGTAATCGTCATTTTGATGACATCGTATTTTTTATTTTACGTATTTACTTATGTTACTTATTAAATAAAGAGGTATTTGGAATATCTTATCTCCACCAAAATTTTCTTTTAAAGAAGTCTTAAAAGCAAATTCAGGATGATATTTATCAATATAAATCCCAAGCGACTTCGCTTTAACGTTTTTTGAAGCCTTTACTTCGATCGGAGAAATATATTTTCCAATTTGAATTACAAAATCCACTTCGGCACTATTTTGACTTACCCAATAATAAGGCACACCAATATTACTTTTAATAAGTTCGTTTAGGACAAAGTTTTCAGTCATCGCTCCTTTAAATTCGGTAAATAAATCAGCGCTTTGAAAAATAACTTCACTATCCACTTCCGAGAGCTTTCTTAAAAGACCCACATCAGATAAATAAATTTTAAAATAAGAATTATCAGAATAACTTGATAACGGAATATAAGGTTTTTCTATTTTAGAGACTTTAAAGATTAGTCCGGCGTCTATAAGCCGTTCTAAAGCATCTCCTAAATCGCGCGCTCTATATCCTTCCTTAACGTGTGAAAATATAAATTTGCTACTTGCCTTTGCGAGTTGATTAGGTATAGATCTCCAAATCGCTGCTAATTTAGGAAACTCTTTTGCCTTAGCATGCTTTATAAAATCAAATGCATATGAATTTAAGATATTTTCTTGAATATCATCTATATCTTGAAGAGATCTATTTTTAATCCATGATGAGACAACTTCAGGCATACCACCAACAGCAAAATATTCTCTTAATAAATTTTCTATTTTTCTCGATACTACTTCTGGCACTTTATCCTCTTTGAAATCATTTAAATAATTGAATAACATTTCATGATCGCTAGCGAGTAAAAACTCAAAAAACGACATTGGATATAAATTTAAAAATTCAACCTTTCCAACAGGGAACGATGTATCTTCATGTATTGCTATTCCTAAAAGTGAACCAACCGAAACAACGTGATACTCACTTCCGTTTTCGCAAAAATGTTTTAAAGAAGTTATAGCTCTACTACTTTCTTGAATTTCATCTAAAAATATTAGTGTATTGCCTTTTTCGATAGATACTCCTGTCAGTAAACTCAATTCAAATACAATTCTTTTAACATCAAAATCTTCTTCAAATATTTTTGAAAAGCTTTTGTTTTCTTCAAAATTACAGTAAACAAAATTTTTATAGCATTTCATCCCGAATTCTTTAAGAATGTAAGTTTTTCCACATCGCCTTACACCTTTTAAAATAAGTGGCTTTCTATTCTCTTTATTTTTCCGTTTTATTAATGAATCCAGTATTAAACCTTTCATACATTCCACGCTATAATCATGATGTTTAAATATCTTTTTTGCAGAATTTTACACATTTATTCGTATCTTTTTTGTGAAAATTTACACGTTTTTGGTATTTAATAAAATTGCCGTTATCAATAGTAATCAGCGATTTGTGAAATACTGTAATCGTTCAATTAAAGAAAATTCCCTATTACTATCAAATTCTTAAAGATTTATTAAAGAGCATATTCAAACATTTTTTATTTACGTAAAGGAATATAAGCATATTCTCTTCCTGAAAAATTTACTATTAATCCGTACAACAAAAAGTCACGGTGTAATCATATCTTTTTTTGTTTTTTAACTATTAATTTTATCGTATTAAATTTTCCATTGGACAACTTAAAGCTCTAGCAAGTTTATAAAGTATCTCACCTTGCGCTTTATTTAATTCCAAAGTTCCTTGTTCAAAAGCTCTTATAGTTCTTAAAGAAACTCCACTATTAAATGCCAACTGATTTTGACTTAGTTTTCTAAGTTTTCTATATTTCTTCAAAGGCGAAGTCATATCTAATTTCGAAATTATAAATTCAGTAATTTTAGAGATATCTAATTCGTGATATGGAAAATAATTTTCAATCAATTCATCGATGGAAAATGCATCAAGTATTTCCTTAAAGGTTCTATTTGTATACCATTGAACATAAGCTAAAACATATCCAGCCCAATATTCAGGTGATACAAATTCATTTTGAACAACATCTAGAGGATCTTTATTTAATAAAATACCTAATAATTCATTTGGGGATTTGCTAGTTATTACAACAGGGTCTCCTTCTTCAATAGCCTTGCATAGATAAGAATTAAGAAATAAATTAATGAGATCGCTTGCGCTTATTTTTTCAAAGTAAAAAGAGAGTTCTAACATTGAACCAAGAATATCTTGAGTTAAATCTAAATAATATTCATCATAAGCGTGTATCATTTTCCTCAATTCCTCCCTTTATGATTTCACTTAAATATAGTGCATCATCCATTTTTACTTCTTTTTTATCATTTAAAAATGCATCTCTAGCTTTTACAATTCTTTCTTTTCTAAGTGGATAATATGTTTCTGCATCAACCTTAACTTGTCCAAGAAATTTAAGATGATCAAATGCTTTTTTACTTTTAATAACAATTTGTTCACCAAGCCCGCAAAGCTTAAGTGCCTCACTTAATCTTTGACAAGATATTGTGTTATTTAAGAATGCTTGAGCAAACGTGAAATAGGAATTATCTGCTCTATATCCTTTGATAATATCAAAATTTTCATATTCTAATGAAAAATGTTCATCTAAATATTTTTTGCCTTCTCTTGCGATATCATTTTTAATAAAAAAAATTCTATTTTGGATCAAAATAGTTATCCAATGAAGAGCATTATATTTATCACTTGTTAAATCTAAGATAGTTAATTCCGTCATATCAAGTTCATAAATATTTAAAATAACCATCTTTATTTTCATTAACGCTCCATTCTTTTACGATTTCAATTTCATTAGCGTACTAAAATCCTAAACCACAATCGTTTTTAGAGTTTCCTTTTCCAAAAATTGGCTTCTCTACTATTTCTTTTGAGCCATGATAAATAATTAGATTTCTTTTCATATGCTTGTTTTTTATATTTTATAACATCGTAATGTCATTAATTACACAATTTATCGCACTGAAATGTTAGAATACACCAATTCTTGGATACATTAAAAAAGCCAACATAAATTTGTTGGTTTTGGCCAATTTATTTTTGTAGGTATTTAAGCATTTTTAAATCCGTATACAAATATTAACTATTGCACAAATAACACCAAGACAAAGATTTTCAGTGTAATCAAAGTCATAATTTCAGGACACTTTTTTCTCTAACTTGTCTTATTTGATGCTTTTAAAAAATGGGCCATTTTGAGGCTTCAAAAAGTTGAAGTTGGCCACTAGACACCCTAATAGGCCACCCAAGGAACCTTTTTAAAAACAGGTATTTAAAATTCTACTTAGAATACATTGGCTAAAAAAGCATTTCCTGTTAATTTAGTAAATTAAATAACTTAGTCATGGTAATTAATATCAGCAACGAAACCACGATTATCATTACCACTTGAATCAATAATTTAATGACAACTTCTCGATAATTAATAGTTAAACTAAAAAGTTCAACTTTATTTAATCAATTTTCTTATCTCACTATTTTCTAAACTTTTTGCTTCCTATGAAGTTATAAAAAGTTGTTAAGTAATTTTCTAAGTCTTTATCGATTAAGAAATAAAGGAAGTGAGTTTCAAATTTACTTAAATTATCTTTTTGATAGTATGCTTCACTAAGAGCTCCTGCCATAGCTCCAATTGTATCGGTGTCTCCACCGATTGAAATAACAGTTCTAATAGTATCTTCTAAAGAATCAGATATTAAAAAGGAGTAAATAGCTTCAGGAACACTACCTTCACAAGTTGCATTAAAAGTATAATTTTTAAGTAAATCTTGGTAATCAATATCCTTAAGTCGAGGATAGTATTCTATCATTTTTTCTTTAATTTCAACTTTAGTAGAGCCATGAAGAGCCATAAAAATTGCAACACTAATTGCTTCAGGTCCTTTAATTCCTTCAGGATGATTATGAGTAATTTCAGTAACAATTTTAGATAACTTTTTAACTTCTTCAATATCTTTTGCTAAATAAGATACGCTACTTATTCTCATTGCTGAACCATTTCCATAAGAATTATACGGCTTAGCGTTTCCTTTACTAGCTTCAAGACAATAATCATAAAACATACTTCCCCATCCAGCATTAATATATTTTTTCCAAGTATCTACAAACTTTTTAATTAAATCATCCTGAAGTTTTTTAATGCCTTCAGAAGAATAATCGAAAGGATAATGTTTCATTAAAACTTTACTTATGGCAATAGTTAATAAACTATCATCAGTCATTCTCATTTCATGATTAATTAACTCAATATCTTTTGATTTAAAATTATTGAATTCATAAATCGATCCAACCATATCGCCAATTATTGCACCTAACATATTTCCTCACTTTTTAAATAAACTTTATATTAAAAATATTTCATTTGATGAGATATTTTTATAAACCTATTTTATATTTTCTTTAATAACTGTTCTAAGTTGTTCTTTAAATGTATTAATGTAATCATCAATCTCATTATCGAGATCCTCACCTAAATCAACACACTCTTCAAATATTGCAAGTCTTCCTAAACTTACCAATCTATGTCCATCATAAGCATAGAAAATCATTTCAGATGGAATTTCAAATCTCCCAACATTAACATAGACTATATAATAATTTCCTTTAACTAATTCACTATTTGTTTCAATGATTGGTAAAAGTTCTGATTGGCAATCTGTATCGAAGCCTTCTCCAGCAAGAAGATAAGCTGATGGTACATCACCATAATCATCTTCTGTATCATAATCATAGTCAAAATCAGTATTTTTAACTATAAAATCTAATCCAGCAAATGGTGATAAATTAAATCTAGAATCAAATACAGCATTAGATTCTTCTTGAGCAGGAACTCTAACATCCTTAACATCAAGTTCAATAACTTCTTTTGAATTAATTAGCTTTGTAAATATTTTCATAACTACCTCTTTTATTTCAAATTGAACTTTAAGCAGTTCTTTATATATATTTTTACAAAATTTTTTTCTTATTAGGAAGTGACAGAAATGTGACTGATTATGTTTAATTAATTACAAAAAAGAACGATGATTATCACACTTTCATTCTTTTTTATTTGTTTTAAAAGCTTGAGAAATATTAACTAATTAAATTATAAAACCATTATTCAAGGTACACTTGCATTGGCTTATATTTTTCACGATAATTAGCTAACAAATAATAATGACCAAAGTTATTAACTAAAAAATATGGGGAAACTTTAAAATAATATCCATTCATTCTAGGAATCGCATTACCGTTTTCATCGTAAGATATATATTGAAAGCGAATTCTTTTCTTGTTAACTATGGCTTCATGAATTAATTCAATGTTATAAAAAATTTCTTTATTATTAGTTCGGTTAATTTCTTCACTTTTGTAAATATAAGAATAATCTTTTCTTTCATATTTACTAAGAACAGAATTAATCTTCTTACATAACGATGTTGCATTTTTTCCAGTAATAACCTTACTTGAAAAAATAGAATCACTTAAAAAAGTAATTTCTGATTTATCAAACAATCTTGAAAATAAAGCATATCCACCTTTAGGTGATTTAACAATATCATACCCTAGTTCTATTAATAAATTTAAAGAATAAGCAACACTTTTTCTTTCAAGTTCAATGTTATATTCTTGATACACATAATCAATTATTTGTTTATGAGTTAAAAAGTGTTCTTCATCACTATATTCTTCTAGTGTTTTTAAAATTAAAATTATTGACGCTTTTTTATTTTGAATCATATCTTATCTTCTTCCACTAAATAAATTTTACCATTAAACAATCACTTTGTTATAGTGATTAAAGGAATACTAGAAATTGATTTATATCACAATTTGAAATATATGAATTTAAATAGTATAGTATTAACACCAACACAGTCTTATGATTTTTAGGAATTTTTGCATTTTGAATAATTCGTTTTCCTAAAACAATTGTGAGCAAGAATTTTTAAGATAATTAAAATTATATCGATGTAGTCGATATTTTAATATAAATAAAAAGACCCTTAATTTATCAATAGATAAGATAAGAGTCTATATAATTAAGACATCATCGGAACTGAATCGTTGATTAAATTAAATTCCTCGTTTGATATATTTTTAAATTGAGATGAATATAGTTTATGATAAATTCCATTTTTCTTAATAAGTTCATCATGACTTCCACTTTCAACAATTGATCCATTTGAAACAACAAATATTTTATCAACGTTTTTAATCGTAGAAAGCCTATGAGCAACGATAATTGTAGTTCTTCCTTTAATTAATTCACTTAAAGCGTTTTGAATTAGAAGCTCAGTGGTATTGTCTAAAGCACTAGTTGCTTCATCTAATATTAAAATACTTGGATTTTTTAAGAATGCTCTAGCAATACTAATACGTTGTTTTTGTCCGCCACTAAGTTTGACACCTCTTTCGCCAACGTTAGTATCAAATCCGTGTTCTAATGAATTAACATATTCTAAGATATTAGCTTTTCTAGCTGCTTCTATAATTTCTTCATCTGTGGCATCACTATTTCCGTAAGCGATATTTTCTTTGATTGTTCCATTAAATAAGAAAACATCTTGTTGGACAATTCCGATATTATCTCTTAAAGAATCTAATGTGAAATCATATATATTTTTATCATCAAGTAATATTTCGCCTTCATTGATTTTATAGAATTTAGGAATTAAGTGACAAATCGTAGTTTTGCCTCCGCCAGTTGGGCCAATTAAAGCGATTGATTGTCCTTCCTTTATATCTAAATTTATATGATTTAAAACTTTTTTATTGTCATCATTATATGAGAAAGATACATTTTTAAATTCAATATGGCCTTTAGGCGAAGTTAAGATTTCTTTTCCTTCTTCTTCATATTCTTCTTTTTCATCAATAATTTCTAAAAATCTTCTAAATCCTGCTGCACCATTTTCAAGTTGTTCGGTAAAGAAAATTAATTTATTAATTGGTTGAAGAAATAAGTTAATAGAAATAATAAACAAACTATAATCAGCAAAATCAATTAAATCGTAGTATAAGAAAATGCCTCCGCCAATTAAAACAATAATATTACTAAAGTCAGTAATGGATTCACTAGTAGCAAAATATTTTGCCATAGAATCAAAAACTTTTTTTCTAGCGTTTATATAATTGTTGTTGTATTTGTCGAATTTTTTTCCTTCAAGTTCGTTATTTGTAAAAGCTTTAGTTACTCTAATACCACTTACACTCGATTCAACTTGGCTATTAATTTCAGCGATAGCAATTTTACTTTCTTTCATCGCTGCTTTCATTTTCTTTCTAAAATGAACTGTGATAATTGCTAATAATGGGATGATTGTAAAAACAATTAATCCTAAAATCCAATTGATAAACATTAAGTAAATAAAACTACCTAAAATAGTAAAACTAGCAATAAATAAATTTTCAGGTCCATGATGAGCAAGTTCGCTAATATCAAAAAGATCATTAGTCATTCTTGACATGATTTTGCCTGTTTCGTGATTATCAAAATAAGAATAAGGTAATCTTTCTAACTTAGTAAAAAGATCTTTTCTCATATCTGCTTGTATATGAACACCCATAATATGTCCGTATTTTTGGATGAAATATCTAAGTCCAGCTCGTAATAAGTATACAACTAAAAGGAGGACACCAAAAATTGCGATATAATCTATTTTCTTATTAGGAATAAAATCTTCCATCATTGCTTGTGTGATTAAAGGGTAACCCATACCAATAGCAGCAATTAAAAATGAAGCAACTAAATCCATGATAAATATTTTTAAATATGGTTTGTAATAAGGTAAAAATCTTTTTATTAACATCTTGTTCTCCTTTCGCTTTTAAAAGTATAGACTAAATAAAAATTTAGACCAGTAAAAATTAATGTAAATAATAAACGCAGAGCACAAAGCCCTACATTTAATCTTATAAATTAATATTTCATTTTATATTTAATCATTATTCGTTTCAGGCACCATTTCATCAATACCTGCTTCTAAAGTAATTTCATCTTTTTTATCTATTTTCCTAAAGAAAACAAAAGTCATCGTCATCGCAATTATAAAACCAACTAAGTCAGCTATTGGTGCGCTATATAAAATTGCATTAATACCAGTTCCTTCGTTCATGTTTTCCAAAAGCATTGGGAATGTTAAAACCAAAGGAACGAAGACAATTAAGTCTCTTACTAAAGCAGCAACAACTGCTTTAAATGGTTCTTCAACTGCTTGGAAGAAAATAGCAGTCATCTTAATTACAATATTAAAGAGGATAAACATTAAATAAATGCTAAATGCTTTTCTACCAAATTCCATATAAAGTTTATTATCTGTCGAACCAAAAATACTTAAAATTGTACCTGGGAAAAAGACACAGAAAATAGTAGAAATAGCTCCAACTGCAAGAGTTGAAATCAAAATATATTTATAAGTCTTCTTAACTCTACTATATTGTTTCGCGCTGTAATTAAATCCAATAATTGGTTGACCACCTAAAACAACTCCAACAACAATATTTATTACGATTGAATATACTTTAGTTAAAATACTAAAAATAGATTGAGGGATGTTACTTCCATAAATCGATAATTCACCATATTTTTTAAGCATGACATTTAATGCGATTGTAACAATGACGATTGAAATTTGAGTAATGAAAGATGAAATTCCTAATTTTACAGCTTTAGGTGTGTCATCAAAGTCTGGTTTAAAACTCGTTTTATCTAATTTAAAGGTCTTAGTATTAAAAACATAGTAAGCAATAAAAACTAAAGAGATAAGTTGTCCGCTAACAGTAGCCCAAGCAGCCCCTTTAATTCCCATATCAAACACATATATAAATAAAGGATCTAGAGCAATGTTTAAAATAGCTCCACTTAAAATGCAAAACATAGCGAAATTCGGACTTCCATCAGCTCTAATAACTGATGTGAACATGTTTGAAAAAATAAACACTGGGAAAAATGAACCAACAATTAAGATATAATCTTTTGCTAATCCAAAGTTTTCTTCGGTTGCTCCGAATAGATTCAATAAAGGTTCTGCAGCAAAAACAGTAACTAAAGTTAAAATTAAGCTAATAACTAAAGTTAAAACAATTGAATTTCCAATTGCGTTAGCTGCTTTGTTAGTTTCCTTTTTTCCTTGGCAATTAGTTAAGTAAGCTGCCGCTCCATCTCCAATCCACCAAGCAAATGCTTGAGCAATCATAACTAAAGAATAGCAAACTCCAATCGCAGCATTTCCTAAAATCCCTAATTCACTATTTCCAATAAAAATTTGGTCGACGACATTATACAAAGCGCCAATCAACAAGGACACAATGCATGGTAAAGAAAATTTCATTAATAACTTTGAAATCTTTTCCGTGCCTAAATAATTATTACCCATAAACTCACCCAACTTTCCGGAGTCTTTTGTAAGAAAAAGCTGCCTGAAAAGCTGGGCTTAAAAAAGCCATTTGATATGTTAAAGGATTTTAGGTTCAAAATCTAGTATTTCTTATTGATATTGACGATTTTATGCTATAAATGCATGTCATCAAATATTTTAAACATAAAAACCACTTAATCATTTAAGACATTTCTCAACTAATTAAGTGGTTTAACAGAGGTTTATCTCTACAAAAGCTTTTCTCTAAAATTATTTTTCTTTAAGAACTAATGTTTGACCTTTTGATACAACACATTCAGTTTTATTTGTATATGTAGAGTTTAATGCATCAATTAAAATATCATATTTCCATAAGTCTATTTTCAACTCTTTAGCAGCGAAATTAGAATGAATGATTCTATACGTAGTATTTTCATCCTTTAATTCGTAATCGAATGTTGAATTTAAATTAGTATCTTCAGAGAATTTAATAGCTTTATTAATTGCATCTGCAGTTTCTAAATGCATTAAAGGTGTACTTGTTTTAAAGTTTATTAATTTTTTATAGTTATCATAAACTTCTTTGAAAGTGTTTTTTCTTGAATAATCAATTTCATTAACTTTATATCCACTATCGTAAGAGTTTAAATCTCCTCCTTTAGTTCGAAGCATTTCTTCTCCAACTAGAATGAATGATGTACATTCACTAGTTAAAACAAGCGCATTTGCTAACGCTGCCATTTGAGATATCTTTTTTATTATCTCCTTCAACTTCAATGTATTCGCCACATTTAAAATGAATTAGTTTATATATTAAAATGCATTCCTAATGTATTATATGGAACAACATATACTCCAGTTTTAGGATCTCTTGTAAGTCCAAATCCTATACCTACGATCACACATAGAAATTTAGGTTTTTTAGCGACATTATCATTAAATTTAGTTAATGATTTTATCGCTTCATCTATTTGATTATTTCCTAGTTTAATTTCAATTGCACCATATTCACCATCACTAAAATCAACTATAGCATCAACCTCATCACCGCTTAGATTATCTCTAAAAGCATAAACGTTCCCTCTATAATATTCCATATACACATTTAAATCTCTAACCACTAAAGACTCAAATAATAATCCAAATGTATTTAAATCATTAATTAGTTTTTCAGATGTTAAACCTAAAAGTGCAGCCGCAAGAGACGGATCAACAAATCTTCTCTTTGCTTTTTTGCCAACCCTCGAACTAGATCTATAATTAATTGAATAAGCTTCTTGGTTATTTATAATGTATAACTTTTCTAGAATGTCTAAATATCTAGATAATGTTCTTTTATTTAATGTTTGTTCTTCGCTATTACTAAAATTAAAGCAATCTCTCAAAATAGTCGCTTCTGCTACGTAACTGGACTCATTTTTTGCTAATGACTTAAGAATCATAATCATTTTTTGTGATTCAAACAAGAATTTATCATCATTGCAATTTTCATTAACATCATTTTCTACAACTGACTTTATGTATTCACGTGCTAGTAAACCATCGCTTTCTAAATTTGAAAGGCTTAAATTTTCAGGCCATCCACCATTTATAATAAGTCTAGTAATTTCATAAATATCAAAAGGATCAACTAATTTATTAATTTCCTTTCCTTCATACATGTCCATTAAAGAAATATAATCAAGAGATTTACCTAATTCTAATGTTGTCATAGGAAACATATTTATTTTAATAATTCTACCAGTACCAGTATGCTTAATCTTAGTTTTCTCTTCCTTATCTAGTAAAGCGGTTGAACCAGTTAAAATAAAATTTCCTTTTGAAACCCTCAGATCACATTCATTTCTAATAGCATCCCACAATTCTGGAACTAGTTGCCATTCATCAATAACCTCTGGAATATTTTCATTTAAAATTAACTTCGGATTAAGTATAGCTAGTTTTCTTTTCTCTATATCAGTTAATCTTACAATAGAATTACCATGATGCATACTAGTCCATGTTTTGCCGCACCATTTTGGACCAACAATTTGAATTGCTTTAAATGTTTTTAAATATAAATCGATAGTTTTGTCTATTAATCGTTCTTTATAATTTTCAAGTTTAATTGGCATAGTTAATCACCTTTCATTATATTTTTACTCTAATGATGCACTTTTTTCAAGTATGTGAGTGCACTTTTTTCAAGTATGCGAGTGCACGTTTTTCAAATATGAGAGTGCACGTTTTTCAAAAATTAACGCATGAAACGCATTCACAATGAAATTTTATACGAATTAACACTATAGAACAGAAGTGAATCGTAAGTGTAATTGTTCGACCGTTCGGTCGGACATTCACGCTTACTCTATGACAATTTATTCCTAAAAAAGAAAAAAACTGACACCAATATTAGCATCAGTATATATAACTTTGGAGCACCCTACGGGAATCGAACCCGCATATTCAGCTTGGGAAGCTGACGTTCTACCACTGAACTAAGGATGCGCTTTAAAATAATATCATAAAGAGACGCTTTTGTTAATAAACGTCTCTTTAGATAAATAATGTTTTAAAAATTTTCTCCAGCAAATCCCCAACTCGAGGTTAAAAAGTACGCAACATAAATTCTATCACTAGGGACTTTTAAAATTTTATGAGTAGCTTCAGTTAAAGCGCTTGTTAATTTATTTGACTTTTCTTCATCTAAAGAATTTCCATAAACTTTAACTTCTAAAATAGCAAGAGGTTCATCTGTTCCTCTAAAATACATATCTTTATTTCCTTCAACTTCTACCATAAGCCAAGTTTCAGTTTTGCCTGGAAGAATAGAAATTAATTCGCCAAATTGTTTTTTAAGTTCAATTGAAGACTCTTTAGTTACATTAACATTTGTTTTTAAGTTGATGAATGGCATTTTATACTCCTTTTGCGTAATACACTTTAGAACCACCTAAAGTAATTTTTCTTTTGATATTAAATATTAAAATAGATAAATAAATTGTAAGATAACTTCCTAAAATTAAGATGCCGCAATTAATAAAAAATTCTTGTGGCAAAGCTTTAATGATAGGATCTTTATAAACATCAAATACCCAATTAGATTTGCCTGGAAAGAATATTTTATGAAAGAAAGCATACGCTCCATTAAGATCGATTAAAGCATATGTTCCTAAAGCACCAATTAATAATAATGGTATAAATAGCATTATTACACTTATCGACATATTAAACGGCCTATAAATTAAGTTTTTATTCTTCCTCAAAGCAATTAAATAAATTACTAATAAGACAAAAGAGATAATTAAGACAACATAATCTAAAACAAATAGCACTTGGCAGTCTAAGAAATGACTCTTCCCTTCTTCGCTAAAAGGAAATACTCCTTCACTAAATGGTTTAAAAAACATTAAAGAATCCATTAGTTCATTAAAAGAGAAAATCAAGTTTTCTTTACTAACTCCAGTGTTTTCAACAATGTTATATAAATCTATATGCCAATAATAAAATTGTCTAATAAATAAAGGTAACGAAATTGACAAAGATAAAACAAAAAGAGTTACGATTAATCCAAAAAATAATGTATTTAAACTTTTAGCAAATTTATTCATTTATGAAATGAATCGCACTAGCTGCGTCTCCGGTTGCTGTAACAATTTGTCTAACTACTTTATTAATGCAATCGCCAATAGCAAATAATCCTTTTACACTTGTTTCAAAATGATTATCTACTTCGATAAAACCTCTTTCGTTTAAAATACCTAAATCTTTTAAGAAAGCGGTAGGTGGAAGTTGTCCAATATAAACAAATATTCCATCGATTCTTAATTCAGTTAACTCTTTTGTATTTGTATCGATTAATTGAACACCTTTAAGTCCATCTTCTTCGATTAATTTGTTAATAGATTTAAATTCAAGAACTTCAACATTATCTAATGATTTAATTTTAGCAATTTCCTTCTTGTCACCTTTTAATTCGTGACGAGTCATTATGTATGCTTTTTTAACGATATTCGATAAATAAAGTGTTTCAGTTAATGCGCTATTTCCTCCACCAACAATTAAGACTTCTTTGTTGTTATAAAAAGCTCCATCACATGTAGCACAGAAGGATATTCCTCTTCCTAAATATTTATCTTCATTTTCAACGTTTAATTGTCTAGGTTTTGTCCCTAAAGCTAATAAAACTTTTTTATATAAACGAGTTTCTCCATTTAAAGTTTTAAGTTCAAATCCATCATCTAACTTTTTAATTTCAATGACTTCATCATATGTAACATCAATTTGCAATTCAGATAATTCGTTCATGAAATTCATAGCTAAATCTGCACCAACAATTTTGCCAACACCTGGATAATTTTCAATTTCAAAAGCAGTAACAACGTTACCACCAACGCAATATTTTTCAAATATATCAAATTCTAGTCCACTTCTTTTTGCATAAATTGCGGCTGTTACTCCACCTGGACCAGCACCAATAATAGCTAAATCTTTCATTTTTTATTTCTCCGTTTCTTTAATATTTTAAAGTTAAAAAAAGGATTACACAATTTAATTGCGTAATCACATTATGTTTAGTTAAATTCTTTATATTAATTTAATTTATTAGATATTAATTCATCAACTTGTTCGAATGACAAATTAAGCGCTAATGAGATTTCATAATATAAATTTGTTTTGATTTCAGTTAAGAAATTTTCATCAGTGAATGATAAAGTCTTTTTATCATTTTTAAATTCATCTTTCTTTTTAACAAATGACTTAATCAAACGTAAGATTTCTTTTGGTTCGCCACTTGTGTAAAGTTCTTTAAATTTTGTTTTTCTGATTTTTGGATTTGTAATCCAAATCACTTCAATATCAGGAATGCTTAAGATTAATTGTTCTACATCATCCTTATTCATTACTTTTCTTAAAGTGCTTTCTTGTTCAACAGGTGTATGGAGAACTAAAGAGTTATTATTAGTAAAACATGGTGATAAAACATAATAGGTTTTTAATCCTGCACCATAGTCTGCTTCTTCAATATTAACAACTTCGCAAACTTTTCCACTTCTATTTACTATTTTCTCTCCTATTTTAAACATTTATTCTTGTATTCTAAATTTGCATCTTAGAGTAATGAAATTTAAAACATTTCCTTTCCTGAGAATGTAGATTTTAGAGCCTTACTTATTTATAATTAAATCGCTGTGGATTTGTTTCTATTTTTTTACAGCTTGACTGTTCAAGGAGGCTCATACCACAGCTTTTCTTTTACAATTTTGATTAGTTAGATAACGTTAAACGTTTCATATCGAACAAGCATAAATGGAGAAAAGTTGGTGGATGCACAGCAAACACACAGGAGGTAATAGCATGTGTTATTTTATTGGCATTGACGTAGCCAAATACAAACATGATTTCATCATATTAACGGATAAAGGTGAAATCATTCAAAGTCCAACAACATTCTCTAATAATGAAGCAGGTTTTAAAGAACTATTGGATTCACTATCTAAACTTGACCATTCTCAAGAAATCAAAATAGGTCTTGAATCCACTGGCCATTACCACAAAAATCTCGTCAAATTTTTAGAGGATAATAATTATCAAGCAAACATACTTAATGCTTATTTAGTCCATAAGTTTATTGAAGCTAGAACTTTAAGAAAGCAAAAGAATGATAAACTTGATTGCCGTTGGATCGCAGAATATTTGCAATCCGTAGAATTCAAAACCTATCAAAATAAATCATACACTAGTGAGCAATTAAAGTCTCTAACAAGAGAAAGAGATAAATTAGTTTTGAGAAGGAATCAAGAATACGTCGATCTTACGAACGCATTAGATTTGATTTTCCCTGAATTTAAAATAATATTTGATAATAGATTCAGCAAAACAGCCATTTTTCTTTTAAACGAATACCCTTCCGCTAAGGAGATAAGCAAGATCTCTACAAAGGATCTAGATAAATTTAAAAAGAAACACAAAGGCACAAGACTAAATAAAATTTCTTCAGCAATAGCTCAAGCAAAAGCAACAATAGGACATCCTAATGAATCAATTAGTTTTATCATCAAGACTGTTACAAAGCTCATAATCGGTCTCACAGAAGTAATTGAAGATTACGAAAAACAAATCTCAAAACTTCTTGATAAAATGAACACACCTTTGTTATCAATAGCAGGAGTAGGCAAAATATCAGCCGCCGCGATAATTGGCGAATACAACAATTTTGATGGCTTTCCAGACGCTGATAAGCTATTAGCTTTTGCAGGTCTAGAATGCTCAAGATACCAATCTGGAGAATCTGATTATCATGGTAAAATGGTTAAACGTGGATCTCCACATTTAAGATATGTTCTTATGAATTTAGCCATTGCTTTAAAGAATTTTAACCCTTTATTTCACACTTACTATCTAAAGAAAAAAGAGGAAGGTAAACCATATAGAGTAGCTTTAAATCATGTGGTAAGAAAGTTTCTTAGAGTTGCTTTTAAACTAGTTTCAACCAACACTAAATTTGACATAAATTTAGCTAAATAAGTAAGTTTTCAAAGAACAATAATTGTTACACATTGCTAACGTGCAACAATTTTCGTGTACAAATTTTTAAAAAAATTAAATTAATGAAATTTCTCTTGATTTTTAATAGTTAGCCTCCTATTAAATGATTTCTTTTTCTGCTTCGTTTGAAGTATTAGTATTATTTCCAAGTGAAGCAAATACAGTGATAATGCTAATTACGAATAATAAGACACTGAAAACTGTAGTTAAAATCCATGGCATGGAAAATGATTCAATATCAATACCTGTCATAACAGTTGCAACATATGAGTAACAAGCATTAATAAAGAAAGCGATTGCTAAGCCACTACAAATTGTATTGAGGGCAGGTACAAAATTATCTTTTTTAAGAGCTAATAAGATTAAATCGCCTAAGACTAATGCGAGTAAACATCCAAATGAGACCCATGAAAGATAACCTTCGCCAACACCTACAAAGAAAATAATTATTGTAACTATAGCTAAAACAATAGTTGATAAGACAAGGTAAAAACCATATCTCTTAGTTGAAAAGTATTCTTTTAACTTCTCCATAAATTCTCCTTTTTCCTAAAGAAATTTTTATCGAAATACATATTTTTTACAATTTTTATTTCTATTTTAGTTTTTGCAATCTTTTTGATAGTTACATTGCAAATAATCCATAAGTTTAAGATAATATAAACTATTTTTTTCAACAGAAATGATTTATGTATATTCAACGTATAAAATTATACAGGTATTTTGAGCAACAATTAAGGAAAAAATTATCGAAATTGAAATAATTTATTTTAAAATATATATTAAAACAACAACTATGCATACATGTGTTGCGTTAATGTAATGTGAACGCATTCATTTATGAAATATAAAATTAGTGAGTTAAAAATTTGCAATTTATTTTTATTAATATTGCATTTCATACACACTTATTCAAGTGTTTACTCGCTTTTATGATATCTTTATTTATTGTAATCATATATTTAAAGATCATTAGCAAATATGATCTTTTGACATTAGTTAATAAGTGAATACTTATAACTTCACTTATTAAATTTTTATATTTAAATAATGCATCATTAATAATTCCACACAAAAGAATTTAGATAAGTGTTCTTTCAACTTATTTAATTTTAGGCATAGGTTTCCCACCCTAGAGGGCATATAAACAATCCCTAATCACAACTCAACCACTTTTAATTAATGGAGATTCAATATAGGGAAAGTCAGCCATAGGGTGGGCAGGAAATTAATGATTATGGCTAAGTCTATTAATTTCTGGAAAAATTATTTTCTAATCATACTAAGCCTTTACGAATAGGAAGTTTTATAGAGCTAGATTCACTTTAATTAATCAATGCGCATCAGTTACTACTAGTACTCTCGCAATTGCAATTTTATATCCAACTTAATATGACTAGAACTATGG
>DBFJOT010000016.1:0-40423 GCA_048405595.1 Candidatus Onthovivens sp. | reverse complement strand
TACTCAACTGAATTACCAAAAGAACTATATTTCTCTAAAAGCGATATTGAAATTAATACTAACGACCTAGATCAAATTGACTAGGTTTTTTAATTTATATAGGGGGAATTACCGCTTACATAAAAATGATTGGCCAGGATTAAATTTACCTGGAGGTCATGTAGAAAATAATGAAACCTTAGAAGAAGCGGTTATTAGAGAAATGAAAGAAGAAACTGGACTTGATATTTTTGAACCAAAATTATGTGCAATTAAAGAATGGCCATGGGGTGATGATTTAAGATATTTAGGTTTACTTTATTACACTAATAAATTTAAAGGTGAATTAACTTCTAGTGATGAAGGCGAAGTCATTTGGCTTAAAAAAGAAGATATGAATAAGTATCAAATAAGTGAAGGCTTAGAAGAACTTATGGATTTGATATTAAAAAATAAGTAAGTTGATTGTTTTAGTAACTTTTAACAAAAACTAGAGACTAAAAGAACGAAATTAAGTTATAAATTGCTCGAGTGCTATTGACTTTTAAGTACTTATAATGTAATATATTATTCGCTGTCCCCTTAGCTCAGTTGGATAGAGCGTTTGGCTACGAACCAAAAGGTCAGGGGTTCGAATCCTCTAGGGGACGCCAAAATTACTAAAAATGCCGATTTTATCGGCTTTTTTTGTACCTTAAAAGAGTTCGTAATGTTCGAACAGAAGTAGATTGTATATTATTTATTTATGATAAATGTTTGCCTTTCTTGAAAAGCAAGCTCTTTGTATATTTTTCCTTTAATCAAATAAATATAAATTCCAACTGAAAGTACAATTATAGAAAATAGCCATGCTAATGGATCGCTAAAACATATAGCGACAAAAACTTTGTCACTATATGGAGTTAAAGGATCAATAATTAAAGGCATAAATTCAGCACATAAAACTCTAGCTATAAGTTCGCCTACACCAGCTAAAAATGGATATAATGATTTACCTAATCCTTGTAAATAATTTCTACCGATAAATAAGAAACCTAGAATAAAATACAAAGAAGAATCAATATACATATATGTAGAAGCATAATATTTAATACGTTCATTGTTGTTAGAGGAACTTAAAAATATGTTCGTATATAAGCCGTTAATCGATAAAGAAACTCCAATTATTAAAAGAATTACATAAAAAGTAAGCATTAATAATAACGAATCTTTCAATCCTTCTTTTAATCTAGAAATATTTTTAGCGCCATAATTTTGTCCTGCATAAGATAAGCAAGCTGTTCCTAATGCGTTTAATGGACACATTAAAAAATCGTTGAATTTAATAGCGGTGCCATATGCTAATTTGCAATCAAAAATTTCTTTGCCTGTAGAAATAGATGTACCGGTATCAATTTTTACCATTGCTTTTTCTAATACAATTAAACCAATTGCTAAAATAGAAAATTGAAAAGCAAGAGGTAGACCTAGTTTTAAATGTTCTATTGTTCTAATCTTGGTTAGTTTAAAATCACTTAATTTAACTCTAAAGAAAGGGTATTTAATTAAGCTATATATAAAACAACTTATAAAAGCTACAAATTGAGCGAAAATAGTTGCTAAAGCAGCTCCAGCAACACCCCATTTAAAAACTAAAATACATAAAAAATCTAATCCTATATTTAGGACTGTAGAGCCAATTAAAAATAATAGAGGAGTTAATGAATCACCGATACTTCTAAGAACACTAACCATTAAGTTATAAAATACTTGTGTAAATAATCCTAAGTAGATGATGAATAAGTATATTTCAGCGTATTGATAATCTCCATCGGTTGGTTTTAAATCAATATAATTTAATAAAAATGGGATGAGTGATATTGCTATTATAGTTAAAATAATTGAAATAATTAAAGACAACAAAAGTTGAGTAGCGAAAGATTTTCTAATTCCTTCCTCGTCTTTTTCGCCTGTTTTATTACTTGTAATGACACTAAATCCGCTAGCGCATCCAAAAGCAAATTGTAAAACAATAAATATTAAAGAATAAACAACATTAACTCCGCTTACTTCAGGAGCACTTAAATATTTACCAACAATTGCTGCATCACTTATGGTGTAAACTTGTTGAAAAATAAGTGATAGTAATATTGGAATCATAAAGATTAATAGCTGTTTATATGGTTTATTTTTTGTTAAGTCTATCGGCTTAAATAGTGAATGTATTTTCTTAAAAAATGTTTTCATACGTTATGATTCCTTGAAGCGATTTTTAATTATAGAAATGCGAAATAACATTTCAACAATAAGAAAAAGGTCACATTTTAAAATATTAAAATTGTGACCTACAGTTTCGATGTGTGATAAAAATAAAAACCCACCACTCAATGAAGTGATGGGTAATTATAGATAAATTAGAACTTACCGTAATATTTAAGTCTATCAGCTTCGAAGATTTGAGCTAATTTATTTTCTTCAGCTTCTTTCTTTTCTGCTTTAAGAGCAAGTTTCTTATTGTAAGTTTCTTTTTGTTCAGCTGTTAAAGCTTCATATTTAGCTTTTTGTTCAGCTTCTTTAGTTGCTTTCTTTTCAGCTACTTTCTTTTCGCTTTCAGCTTTCTTGGTTTCAGCTGCAATACGCTTATCTTCTTGAGTCTTATTGAACTTAGCTAATTCAGTTTCGTAATCAAGTCCTTTTTTAGCACATGTTTTCTTAAGTTGTTCTAATGTTTCTTTAAGGATTTGTTCTTCTGATTCTTTTTGTTCAATTAACATACGTTCATGTGGTTCAACGAATTCAATTCCGTGTTCTTCAGCGTATTTTCTTTGATCTTTAAGGATTTGAGATTGTGATAAACCGATGAATTTTTCTACGTTCATGAATAAGAACATGATAGCGATGATTAAGTAACAGACAACTTCACCACCAAAGAAGATTGTTGTGTGAAGAACTTGTTTAGCTTCTGACATCATTTCGCCAGCAACAGCGCCATCTAATCCAACGATAATTGCGTTAGCAATACCGGTCATACCGACCATAATTGATCCGTAAACTGACATTGTGAATCCGTCTGTTCTTTTGCCATAAACTGCTTCTTGTCTATCTAAGACGTCAGCCATTAATGCCATTGAAATGTACATAGCAGGAACTGTTCCGATTGCTTTTAAGCAGAAACTTGCGATAGCCATAGCGCTAACTGCGACAGTATCTGTTGCTAATGGAATACAAACAAAGCCTAATAAACCTGTAAGTGCAGCAATGATAGCGCCAACTTTAATACAAGCAGCTTTGCCGTATTTATTAGCTAATGGCCAAATAAAGACCATACCTAATGCTGTTGGAATAGCACCAACGATGTTAATTGTTCCTTGTAATGATAAGTCACCGATAAATGCTTGAGAGAAGAAACTTAAGTCGTTGTTCTTAAGCATTCCGCCGAGTTGATATAGGAAGAAGAAAATAATGATGAACCACCAATATTTATCATGGAGACAAATTTTGATTTGTTGTGAAACTGGAATTTTCTTAGCGCTTTCTCCAGCTTCTTCATTAGTTTCTTTGTGAGCTAATTTAACGTTTTCTTCTGTGATACGTTCACGTGTGAAGTAGTACTCCAATAAACATCCAACTACTAAACATGCGATTAAGATAATAATAAGAATTGACCATTTGTCTTTTGCTTCAACAGGATTGAATGGTAATGGTTTACCAGTTGCTGCGTCTGTTTGAGGAAGAAGTCCTAAAGCATTGATAATGAATGGACCGACCATACCAGCTGCACCAGATGCTGCGACTTGAGCACCGTTACTAGCAGTTGCTAATAATGAACGTCCAGCGCCATTTCTTGTTGATAAACTAACAAGAGCACTGTGTGAAGTGTAATAGAATGGATAAGCTACTGCGTAATATAAGTTGTAACCGATTGTGACCATAATAAGTGTTGGCCATGATGGGTTATCGATTGTAGCTCCTTCTGGATATGGAGCATTAAATAATACGAATAATGCGATAGCGATGAAAGGTAATCCAAGTAAAATTAATGGTCTTGCCTTTCCTGCGATTGATGGTTTACGTTCCATCAAACGTCCAACTAATAAATTACCTATAATGATAATAATAGTGGAGATGAGTGGTAAGAGCGTCATGAATAAATAAGCCCATTCCTTTAAGTTGAGGATATTTATCCAATATTGTGTTAAATAAGTATTAACAACAGCATTGGCTAATAACGCAAGAATAGGACCGACAAGGTATCCTAATACTGCCTCAGGGAAGAGCTTGACGCTAGCGGTTTTGATCTTTGTTGATAAAACAGGAGTTTCAAAAACGCTTTTTTTGTTTTTTGTTGCCATATGTATAGCGTCCTCCGATGCAATAATTTTATCAAAGAAATGAAAGCCCTTACAAGAGGACATTATAATTAATAAATTATAATTATAGTGCATTTTATAGTAGTAAAAATAATAATAAAAAACTAAAAAAGTTCGATAAAATCGATACTTTTTGTAAATTAAATTACTTAAACGAATATAAAATTAGGTTAAAGTGAACATAATGAAAATATTAGAAATTTAAATTGTAGTTTCAATTTACAATCCTTAATTTGTTAATGTGACATTCTATAATTTCTTATGAAAATGAAGCAATCTATTTCTTAGCAAAACTAAATTCTGTTTTGAATGAAAGTGGCATATTTAAATTATCGTAATGTTAAAAAAATTAGTATAGTTTACTTATTTTTAGGTTGTAATTGAGTAGATTTAGGATATAAATAAATATAATTACAATAAGTTTTAAAAATCAATTATTATCCACAACATTTGAAATATTTATATTATAGTTGTATATACAATATCTATAGAAGTTATACAAAAAAATATTGATAAAATCGTTATTTTTTGTAATGTAATAATTAATTTTCTCTAAAATTATTAAAAAAATATTATATCTAAAATATAGACATATTAATATTTGTTGTATATAACTAATAAAAAACAAATGATTTTTTATACTGCAGAAATTAAGAGAGAAAGCGTTAATAAAAAGTTCGAATCTATTTTAAAGAAATATACAATTATATATAAAAATATAAAGTTTGTGTAATAAGTATTAAATGTTGATTACAAGTTATAAGCAAGAAATATTTATGTAAAATATACGATACAATCGATAGATTTTATAAATTCTCTTTACTATTGATATACACATTATATTTAAAGATTATTTAATAGTTGTATATTTTATTCACTTCATATATTAATTTCTTAATTTTTGTACTGGACTATCGTTTGTGGTATTATTGGTAGTAATGAAAGTAGAATAAATATGAAAAATAAAATTATTTTATCTTCTTTGTTTTTGCTTAGTTCGTTAACTGTAACAAGCTGTGTATCTTTTAGGGATTATGAACTAAGTGCATATGAGAAGGTAATGGAATATAAAGACAATTTTAAAATTATGCAATTAACTGATATCCATTTTTCTTTACCAACCGATATGGAAAAACAGTTTAAATTTCTTGAAACTAATATTAAAACATCGAATCCAGATTTAATTGCTATCACAGGTGATTCATTTTTTGGAGCGACAAAAAGACAAGTTGATTTGTTTTTTGAATTTTTTGATGGTTTAGGTTACCCATATGCTTTTGTCAACGGAAACCATGATCATCAAGGATCTTACGATTCATATTATGTTGAAACTAAGTTAAATAATTCTAAAACTGCTGTTTTTGTCGATTATCAAGATGACAAGCTCACTGGAAATATGAATTATTATGTCGATTTAAAAAAAGGTGACGACATCATTTATCGTTTATTTATGATTGATAGTGGATCTTATATTTATAAAAATGGGTTGAAGTATAAATATGGTGTAATCGAAGATGATCAAATCGCTCATTTTAAAGCTATACAAGAACAATCAAAAAATGATGAGTTTACAACTTTAGCTTTTTTCCATATACCTTTGTACGAATATCAAGATGCATATAAAGAGTATCAAGATGGAAAAACTGAAGGAAACGGAATCTATAATGAAGATCCTGCTGTTGGATACGAAAATAGAGGACAATTTGATGCTTTTAAATCAATGGGTGTTAAAGGAATATTCGTCGGGCATGACCATGTTAATTGTTCAAATATATTATATAAAGATGTAATTTTATCTTATGGACTTAAATCGACTGATTCGGTTTATCATGATGATAAATTAGTTGGATATAAAGAATTAATTTTACCTCAAAATGGTAATTTCACATTAGAAAACATTAAAGATGTTAAAGTGGAGGTAAAATAAAATGAAGAAATTTATTGAAAATAAATATATAAAAAATATTGTTACAGGATTATTTTTCTTCGCTAGTTGTCTCGCTGTATTTGCATCATTTAACATGATTTTCAATATCATTGGAGATGCCTTTGCTCCACTAGAAGAATATAGTTCTTACGTTATTGTTTATTCATTAGTCCCAGCTTATTTATTCTTGTTTTATAGGAATCAATTTGTTCGAAAAAGCAACAATACCTGGCTATGGGTGTTCGTCATTATAATGATTCTATCGAAGATATTTGCAATTTTTATGTTTTCGTTGCATTTTGAAGAACTATTCTCAAACTTCCAATATCACTCGATAAATTATTTATTTCCGTTTGATATTGTTATTATAGCAGCGCTTGAATTTCTAGTAGATATTTATATCTTAAGAAAAGTAATTAAGATGAAAGGAAACATTACTTATATAAAATATATTAATAAGAAAAGTTTTTGGCCTGTTACAATTCTTAAAGGGATAGTTCTTGTGTTAGCAATGTATTACATTGGAGCTTTCTTTAACGGATTCTATGGAATTAAAAATATTACATATAAACATGGATTTGGATATTTTATATTAATGATGATGTTCTTTGTGCCTTCAATTACTATTTGTTCAGCTTGTTCAATGCATCGAAAAAATGGATTAGCAACAAAAGTTCAAGTTATAGGGTTTATATTATCACTAGCAACCTTAATCGGTTTTATAACGTATAAATCTATTTATCCTTCATTTGAAGTAGAAGTAGGAAAACCATTACTTGAAATCGATTTCTTTGGCTCGATGCTAATAGGAACGTCAATTACGTTTGTAATAAATTGCTTAGTAATAATTAGATTTATTGTTAGAGCAATCCAACAAAAAAGAAGTAGCGAGACTATTTAGCTACTTCTTTTTTGTTGTGGTTGAAGAAAAAATTTTCTTTTATATAACTTGAAGGAAGATTAACTCTATAAAATAATTGAGATAAAGTTATTCCAACAATGCCTCCTGCAAGTGCTTGAATTAAATCAAACGCACTAGAAATTAAAGCATATACGCCTTGCCCATTATCGTAAATTAAGTAATAAGGAATGTAAGAAATTACCATGAATAATGGAGCAATAAAATAAGATAAATATTTAATATATTTTGTTTTTCTTAATAAACCATATATCAAGAAAATAGCGATGGATTCAAGACTTTTTGCTAAGATTGTAAAAGGTATAGCGCTAGCAAAACCTGCATATAAATCACCTAAGGAACAACCGATTATACCACTGAATAATCCTACAACAGGTCCTAAATAAATAGTAGAGAATAAGATTATTCCATCACTTAAATTGAAATACCCTAATCCGCCACCATAAGGAATTGCAATAAAGGAAGTGGCGATGAAAATTAAGGCTGATGTTAGAGCTATAAAAGAAATTTTTAAGACTAAATTTCTACTTTTCATGGTGTACCTTTTCTTCGAGTAATTCGTCTATTTCATCGATTGTGTAAAGTTCAATTCCTTTTGACTTTAATAATTTAGCAGTATAGCCCATTCCATCAATTAAAGTACCATTAAATTTGCCATTATATACTTTATGAATGCCACAACTAGGTGATCTATCCATTAAAATTGCTTTTTTGCAGTGGCAGAAATTCACAATGTTAATTACTTTGTGTGCACCTTTATTAAATTCAAATGTGACATCTTTTCCCTCTTTGTTGATGATTGAATCGCCTTTAATTTCACTAGGAATTCTAGGTGTAGTTAAACCACCGAACATCTCAGGGCAAATTGGGACGATGTCGTAATATTCTTTTAATTTTTCGATGCGCTCGTCATAGTTATTTCCGCCGTTATATTTGACGTTATCTCCGAGCAAACATGCGCTTACTAATATAGTTTCCATAAATCTAAGTCCTTTTTAACTTTGAATATTATAGATAAATACTTATAATATTTCCATATGTCCAAGGAAGAATTTGTTTATATATATGATAATGCCACATATAAAGTCGAAATAATATATCGTGGAAATAGGCAAAAAAACATTTATTATCGAAAAAATGGCGATACAATCAATGTTTCTGCTAGTTCAATAAGAAGACGAGAACAAATATTAAAAGGACTTCCAGAAGCTATTAGAAAACTAAATGCAAGGAGCCAAAAAAAGAAAATTAATGATTTTATAACAAGTGAAGGTGTTTATTTATTAGGCGAATATCAAAAATTTAATAATGATCATTTTGAATTTATGGGTTCGAATTATATTTATCTAAATAAAGAACAACTTTATAAACGTCTAAAAGCACCTTTTGAAATTATATTAAAAAATAGAGTTGCTTATTATTCAAAAATAATGAATGTTACTACACATTATGACGTTAGAGTTAAATCTGTTAAAACAATTTATGGTTCTAATAGTTATGCTACTAAAACTCTTACATTCAACTCAGTATTAATTCATTATTCTATTGATATTATTGATTCTGTAGTAGTACATGAATTAGCTCATGACTTTGTTAGAAATCATTCATCTAAATTTTATGATGTCGTTTTAAAAACGATGCCTGATTACTATTTAAGAGATAAAAAACTTAGAGGAGGAATTGTAAAATGATTCAACCAATTAAAAGCAGAGATAATACACTTGTAAAATATGTTAAAAAACTTAAAACAAACTCTTTCGCTAAAGAAGAAAATAAGTTTGTCGTTGAAGGCGAACATTTATGTCTAATGGCTAAAGAAAGCTTAGAATATGTTTTTACAGTTGTTGAATTAGACGAAACAATTTTCCCTAAACAATATCTTGTTACTAAAGAAATTATGGAGAAATTAAGTGATGGTAAAAGCATCGCTAGAATAATCGGCGTCTGTTTAATGAAAAAACAAAAAAATGTCGATTCCAGGCTATCTTTATATCTTGATGATGTACAAGATCCAGGCAATGTTGGAACTATTTTTAGAACAGCTTTATCTTTTGGATTTGATACAGTTTATGTAACTAATAAAACGGCCTTTGAATATAATTCAAAAGTTATTCAAGCATCACAAGGCGCTATATTCGAACTAAACATTATTCATACTGATAAATCTAAGTTAATTGAACTTCAAAAGAAAGGCTATAAACTTGTTTCAACAGCTTTAAGAAATAATTCAGTTTTTGCTCATGAGTTTATATTCAAAAAAAGTGAAAAATATGTAATAATTTTAGGTAATGAAGGCAATGGAATATCTAAAGATATTCTAGATTTATCAGACGTATCTTTAAAAATTAATATTAAAGGTATGGAAAGTTTAAATGTTGCTATTGCTGGTGGCATTATAATGAATCAAGCATTTAATAGCGAGGAGTAATCCTATGAAGAAAAAAGGTATAGCATTAACAGGATTAGGGGTCTGTTTGTTAATTAGTTCATGTACTTACGACAAGGACCCTTTTTCAGATTTTAAAAACGAAGCGAAAGAAAAATATATTGAATATTACGAAAAAAATCCTAATGTCGAAAAAGCGCCTCTTTTTTATTTTGATATTGGAACATTAAGATCAGCTTTAGTCAGAAATGAAAATGAAGTTAGTTTCTTAGGACAAATGAAGTTAGTTGATTTTACATTTAGTGAAAGTAAAAATTACTTCTGTGATATTGGAAATTTACCAATTTCTGTAACTGATGCTGATAATGATGGTATGCCAGATCGTTTTAAAGTAGGGGATTTTGTTTGTACTGATGAAAACGGCAATACTAATTTTGATGTAAAAACATTTATTAATAACTTACCTTTAGTACTTTACGAAGTACAACCTGACAATTCACTTAAAACATATTCAATGCTTTCAAGTGATGGAACGATTCACGAATCAAGCGATGTGAAAGCTTATAATCCTGATTTTTTCTATATTTCAGACTTAAAACTTAATGTTCAAGGTTTAGAAGGGTTCGCAGATGAATTATTAGATTTTACAGGAAAAGATGTTTGTATTTTAAGAAAAGACTTATATCAAGTTTTATCAGAATTAACCGCAACAGCAATTCCTGAACAAGTTCAAAATTTCTTTTCTGTCTCAAATTTATTTAATGGCTTATATAGAAAAGCTAAAGGCTTAAGTTCAAATGATGAAATGCCTCAATCTTTAACAATTGAAGGAACTCACTATTCTAACTCAAAAGAAGATAGTAAAAGAGAAGTAGTTGTAGGACCTTTTTCATTGATTAATGAATTATTAAATCAACTCGTTACAACTGATTCAACTGCTGAAACTTCAACATCATTAATTCATGAAATTCCTTCAATTTATATTGAAGAAGGGGTGACAACGGTTTCTTTATTTGCTTTTAATAGTAAAAGAGAAGGTGAAAATTCAACTAGTAAAATTAAAAGCATCTATCTTCCTTCAACATTGCAAAACGTCCAGTTTAATGCATTTAGTAATTTGGATTTGAATTCTTTATATATTGATAAAACTTTTAAAACAACAGCTGATGGCAATAAGGAAGAAAAACCTTTTGATTTTGTTGACTTTGGTGATATTAAAATTTCTATGGGCGAAGGCGAAAATAAACTTGAATTAGATGTTACAGGTTCTTTCTCACATTCAACAATTCAAAACTTATATTTTGAAGGATACGACAACCAAAATATTAATAGTTTCCCTTATTCATCAACACTTAATATGAATAATAGTGAAGGCATTAATAAAGCTTTAAAAATCTATTCTAAGAATGATGGAACAATTAACACAGAAAAAACTAAAACATTAAGTGAAGCATTTAATAAATATCAAATAGTTAATCCGTTCTATCAAATCTCGTTAGCCGAAAACCAAGATAAAAAATATGCTTTAAGTAGTGGTATAAATACAATTGGAAAAGGTAAAACTTTATATTTACCTTTCCAAAAATACTCATTATCAACTAATGATTCTAGAGGCATTTATTTAGGAAAAGTTAATAGAGAAGCAACACCCGAAGAAGCTTTACTTACTTTGAAACTAGATCAAGATTTAACTATTGAAGAAGGCGGAACTCTTATTATTGGGTCTAAAATCGGCAGTAATGAGAAACAAAGTGGCATTAATGTTGGAGAATTTTCTTCGCTTGATTTAAATGGTCATAAGTTAACAGTCAAAGACGGTGGAACATTAATTGGTGATGGATTTATCTTTGATTCAAGTAAAGAAAATGCCGGAAAGTTAGAATTAAAGAGTGGAGCAAAGCTAACAACTAATATTACTATTAACGACTATACAAATTTAAATAACACTATTGAGAAAATAGAAAATGGCGTTGCCCCATTTAGTAGTTATTCATTAAATTCATTACGTGTCGATGCTTTAATTGAACAAGGTGCGACTGTAATTGGTAATATCGATTACATCGATTCTAATTTCTATAATGAAAATAAAATTACTTTGATCTCAAACTCAAATCAAGCATTATTCCAACTTACTAGTGGAAAAATAGTACTTAATAAGTCGAAAATTAGTAGTTTAAACGATGAAACAAATGTAAATATTAATAAAATAGACTTAATAACTATTATTGATAATACTTCTTCAGAAACAAAACCTGAAAACTATGGAACCGATCTTTTCCCATTTGAAATTGGCAATTCTACTTTCGAAGTGGAATTAGCTAATGTAACGAATCTTACTAAGATTTGTGCTAAGGAAGATTCAAAGATTTCTTTCAAGAATTTAACTTTAGGAAATGAATCTTTATTAGTTGGAGCAAAAGCTAATTCATTAGTTATTAAAGAAAGCATTAAAGTAGCTGACGCTGTTGAAAAATTTACTCTCGCAGGTGAATTTAGTTTAAATAATGACACATACAATTCATTTAAAGATATCGTTCAAAAGAATGATGGAAGTCTTATTCCAAAATACAATTTCAATGAGATTAAGTTAGAAAACGGTTTAGAACTTTTAACTACTGGTTACAATTTAACTGGATTCGTTGGACAATCAACAAGTGCTTATTCTAAAAAAATTTTAAAGAATGCAAGTGGATATTATTACGCTTATGAAAATAATGGAGATAGTGGTTTACTTGTTAATAATAATGGCGAGAATTTAGCTTCTTATAGTAAAAGTTCAACAACCTGGACGGTAAATGGCGAAGATACCAAAGTCAATAAGGATTCGTTAATTTCTTCTTATGGTCAAATTGATAAAATGCATGTTTTAAAACCTGGAAAAAATGGTTTCGTTTATTGGGATGCAATAAATCTTTCTACACTTGAAAACGGTACATACGAATCTAGTGGTAAACATTATATTAAAGAGTTCGGTTCAAATGAATTAATTGAAGGAAATTTCTTAACTGAAACACCTATTAAAGAATCTATTTTCGAGTCAACGTTAACTGGTAAAAAATACGCTAACGCCGCAAGTGGAACAATCGAACCATTATGGCTTGAAATTAAAGGATTCGATAATTATGCGACATTGCAAATCGTCCACAAGGATGCACCTAGTGATCTTAAATTCTTTGCTTTAATTAACGGAAAATATGAGTCAGGATTCGATTATAATTCAACCCAACATATTGTTACTAAGAAAGTAGGTGTAGACACAAAATCTTATGTTTATACAAATGAAAAAATATACAAAGAATTTGTTTACGATAAACTTGATTGGAAAAACAAACAAATTAACGATGGCGCCAATAAATTAATTTATCTTAATGAATCGTCAACATGGGCTAGTGTTAATGAATTAAGTGGTGGGTTATGTAAATATTTAATGGATGATGGCAATTTCTACTATTATTTCCTTATTGAAGGCAAATGGTATCAATCTGTAGAAGGTGAAATGGCTAAAACTTATAACAAATTAGCAAACATGAGTTTCGGTGTATTAAAGAATAAGCTTACTTACAATGGCTCTAAATATAAATTTGTTATGAGAAATGGTGATCATGATGAAACGCCATTTGAGTTATTTTTACCTCAAGAATTAATTAAAGTTACTAAAAAAGACTTCCCAGATTTATGGCCAACAAATGCTTCAACTGAACATTTATATGCTTATAGACATATCGTAAAAAATGATGGTAGTAAATATTTGTTCTTTAAGGATGAAGCTACAAACGAAGTCACTTTAAAAAAATTCGAGTTTGCTCCTGGATTTACTCCAGTTCAGATTGATCAAAATAACACAAATATTCTTACTAAATTCAATTTCATTATCTATAAAGTTATTTTTGAGGGTGAAGTAACTCCAAGAACTTTATATGTTGTTACGGATTCTAGCGACAAGAATAACGCTATTTATGCTGGTAACACTAATGTCGGTGAAGATGGAGCACTCACAGATGAATACTTAGCAATTGCTATTTTCACAACGACAAACCCAATTAACAACTTAGTAAATGGAAATTTACCAGTTACAACATTAAAATAGATTGATTTGAGTTTATTTTAACTAAAGTTAAATGTATAATTGAAATGCGTTGAAAAGGAGTAGTAATTAAATTCTCTTATGTTTTAGGGAAGGATGATAAAGTGAAAACATCCTACATAAAGATTAATGAATTCGCCTTGGAGCAGGTTTGATGAACCCGTTATGACTTAACGATTAAGTCTAAATTAAGAGCTAAAATTAGAATTAGGATGGTACCGCGGAAATTTTTCGTTCCTAAAGTATTATCCTTTTTTATTTTATATGGAGGTAAATGATGGAGAATTATAGTCACATTTTTGATGAAATTACTTCGAAAATTATTTCATTAGTCGAAGAATCAAAATCATTAGAAGCATTAGTTGAAATTAAAAATAAATACCTTTCTAAGAAAGGTGAATTTTCGCAACTAATGAGTAAAATCAGAGAAGTTGCTGATAAGAAAAGTTTTGGTGAAGCATTTAATGCTGCTAGAAAATCAATTGAGGAAAAATACGATGAAAAAGCAGATAAATTCAATCAAGAACTTTTAAATAAAAAATTAGAAAGTGAACAAGTTGATATCACTCTTCCAGGAAACACTCTTTCAAGAGGAGTAGAAAATCCTTTCTTTAAAGTTAAAAAGGAAATCGAAGATATCTTTGTTTCTATGGGTTACACAGTAGAAACTGGTCCAGAAATTGATTTTGATAAATATGTTTTTGAATTATTAAATATCCCTAAGGATCACCCAGCTAGAGATATGCAAGATACACTTTATATTGATAATAACTTACTTTTAAGAAGCCATACATCAAGCATTCAAGCTCATGTTATGGAGCACGCTAATGGAAAACCAATCAAAATTATTTGTCCTGGTAAAACATATCGTAGAGATGACGATGATGTTACTCATTCACACCAATTCGCACAAGTTGAAGGTTTAGTTATCGATAAAAACATTAACTTAGGTAACTTAAAAGCTACTTTAGAACTTTTTGCTAAGAAAATGTTTAGTAAAGATAGCAAAGTCAGATTTAGAAGTAGTTATTTCCCATTCACAGAACCAAGTGTTGAAGTTGATGTAAGTTGCTTCAATTGTCATGGTAAAGGATGTCCAACATGTAAAGGAAGTGGTTGGATTGAAATTTTAGGTGCTGGTATGGTTCATCCTAATGTTTTAAAAATGAGTGGATACGATCCTGAAGTTTATAGTGGATTTGCTTTCGGTGTTGGTATTGAAAGAGTTGCTATGCTTAGATATGGAATTGATGATATTAGAAGATTCTATCAATCAGATATTCGTTTCATCGAAGAATTTAGTAAGAAAGTTGAGGATTAATTATGCTAGTTAGTTTAAAAGAAATTAGTAAATATGTTGATATTTCTTCTTTAACAGCTGAAGAGATCGCTTCTAGACTTACTTTTAGTGGAATTGAAGTCGAAGAGATTAAACATTTAGCAAGTGCTACAGGTTTAGTAATTGGCGAAGTTTTAGTTTGTGAAAATCATCCTGATAGTGACCACTTACATATTTGTAAAGTTGATATTGGAACCGAAATTTTAGACATTGTTTGCGGAGCTCCAAATTGCCGTAAAGGTTTAAAAGTTATTGTTGCTAAAGCAGGCGCTAAACTTCCTGGTGGAGAAATTAAAAAAGGCGAAATTAGAGGTCAAGTAAGTAATGGTATGCTTTGTGCATTAAATGAACTTGGTGTTGATCAAAAATATCTTAAAGAAGAACAAATCAAAGGAATTGAAGAACTTCCTAATGATGCAAAAGTTGGAAATGAAGACGTTTTAAGTTATTTAGGATTAGATGATACAATTTTAGACCTTAGTTTATTAGCGAATAGAAGTGATTGCTATTCTTTATATAATGTTGCTAGAGAAATCGGAGCTTTATTTAATAGAAAAGTTACAATTCCTGAAGTTAAAGATCCTAAAAATTTCGAGACAACTTTTAAAGTTGGAAGCGAAACAACTAATTCAAAATTATTTACATCTAAAATTGTAAAAGGTATTGAAATTAAAGAATCACCTAAATGGTTACAAGATGTTTTAAGAAGTGAAGGCATTAGAAGTATCGATAACATCGTTGATATTGGCAACTATGTCATGCTTTTAACAGGTCAACCAATCCATATGTATGACCTTGATAAATTAGAAGCAAACGAATTAATCGTTAAAGACGACTTTGAAGGTGAAGTTGTTGCTTTAGATGATAAAACATACAAATTAGAAAAAGGTGATTTAGTAATCACTTCAAATAATAAAGTAGTATCAATTGGCGGAATTATGGGATTAAAAGATGTAGCTATTGATAGCGACACTAAAAATATTGTTATTGAAGTTGCTAATTTCCACCATGCACAAATCAGAAAAACAAGTTCAAGATTAGGATTAAGTAGTGATTCAAGTCAAAGATTTGTTAAAGGACTTAATTTAAATCAATATAATGAAGTTTTAAATTTGGCTGCTTCACTTTGCTTAGAATTAGCTAACGGAAAAGAAGTTTCGGAAAATTATATTTATAACGAAACTAATTTTGTTAAGAAAATTATCCATACAACATATGATTATATCAACAATAGATTAGGTACAAATTTTGATAACGATGTCATCAAAAGTACCTTACAATCGTTACATTTCGAATTTAAAGAAATTAATGCACACGAATTTGAAGTCGTTGTTCCTGACTATAGAATTGATGTTGATGGTGCAGCTGATTTGAGTGAAGAAGTTATTAGATATAATGGATTCGATTCAGTTAACGCAAATCTTCCGATTATGGAAACTACAGTTGGCGGATTAAAAGATAACGAAAAGAAAGCTAGAGCAATCGAAGATTTATTACTTGATAAAGGATTTGATGAAGTCTTAACTTACACTCTTTTAAATAAAAAAGATAATTCTTTATTTAATTATGTTAATGCTGATGAAGGATATGTTGTCTTTAATCCTTTAACTGAGGATAAAAAGTTTGTAAGAAGAAACTTATTATCTTCAATCCTTAGATGTAGTGAATATAACTTAAATAGAAAAAATAGCGATTTCAAAATCTTTGAAATTTCAAGTGTTCAAACTAAGAAAAAGTTCGATACACATTTATCTTTTGCTTTCGTAGGTAAAGAATTCTTACAATCCAAAATGGGTGGTAGAGAATACAATTTCTTTGATGCTAAAGGTATTATTGAAAGCATTTTACGCATGTTTAATGTTCAAGAAACTAGAGTTAAGATTGAAAGAATTAATAGTGGAAATGAATTCCACCCTGGAAGAAGTGCTAAATTTATTTTAGATGGAAAAGTATTAGCTGTTATTGGTGAATTACATCCATTAATTAAATCTGAATTCTCATTAGATAAAACCAATATTGTTGTTGGCGAAGTGAACTTAAGTGTCCTTTTTGGAACAAAATCAGGAAACAATAAATTTGTACCTATTTCAAAATTTCCAACTGTTACACGTGACTACGCTTTTGTTGTAAAAGAAGATGTTAAATTCGCTGACATTAAAAAAGAAATTAAAAAAGCTAGTGGATTAATTAAAGATTTAACTGTCTTTGATATTTATAAAGGTGAACATGTTGAAAAGGGATACATGAGCGTTGCTGTCACTGTATCTTTAAATTCAAACGATCATACATTAAAAGAAGAAGATATAGCATTAACAGATAAAAAGATTCGTGATATAATAGCATTAAAATTTATGGGGGTTATACGTCAATGAAGTTATCTTTTTTTAATGTCAACAAAAAAGAGACGCTAAGCTATAAAGGTGATGCTAATATTTATAATGAATTAAATAAATCAAGTTACATCAAAAATTTTAATAGTGTTAGCGGAAAAATTTTAGTTGATAGATACGAGGAAGTTGTTGTTTGTAGATTCAAAATAACAGCTAACTTAGTTGTTCTTAGTTCATTAAGTAATGAACCATTCAATTATAAACTTAAAATCGATGATGTTCTTTGTTACACAAGAAAAGAATCTTATGCGGCTGTTGAGAAAGATATTATCTTAACACCAGATAACTATATCGATCTTGAGGAAGTCATTTATTCATTAATTATCACTAATTTACCTACTAGACTCGTCAAAAAGTCAGAAACTTACCCACAAGGTGAGCATTACCGCGTAATTAGTGAAGAAGAGTATCTTAAAGACAAAGAAAAAGAGGATGGTGGAAATCCATTTGATGTTTTAAAAGATTTAGATTTTAATGAAGAAAGTGAAGTAGAATCTAAATAGATTTTCTTATATAAAAATCAAATAATATCGATTACATCGAATAAATTTAAAAATTAAATTACCGAAATTATAAAGAGCCTAATTGATTTTTGCTTTAAAAATCAAGGGCTCTTTTTCTTTTACAAATTTAAAATTCTAGTTATTTTTAAAACTAAAAAATAATTAAAATTTTTTTTCAAAAAATGAATTTTTTCATTGTTAAATAAGTATTTCTATTATAGAATATAATCACAAGTGTAGAGAAGTGGGTGAAAGTGGGTATGTTCTTCGGAAGCTATGAATATAACGTTGATGAAAAAGGTAGAGTTAATATTCCACCTAAATTTCGTAACGATATCGGAGACAAACTTTATCTCATTAAAGGATATGAAGGTTGTATCTCGCTTTATAAAGAACAAGATTTCCAACGTTACATCGCTAACATTCAAAACTTGCCTTATGAAAAAGCTAAAGTACGTCAACACGCTAGAATTCTTCTTCAATCAGTAGTTGAATTATCCATCGATAAAGCAGGCAGAGTTCTTATTCCAACAAAAACACTAAAAGAATATGAAATCGGTCGTAACGTCTTAGTTCTAGGTGCATTAGATCATTTAGAAATTTGGGATGTTGAAAAGTGGAAAACATACAAAGAAGAGAATGAAAAGAGTTTTGAACTTGATGCAGAAGATTTAATTACAAATTATGAAAACTGATTTCCACATTCCTGTAATGCTTAATGAAGCAATAGAAGGGCTTAATATAAAACCTGATGGCATTTATGTAGATATGACTCTCGGAAGAGCAGGTCATAGCTCAGAAATATTAAAAAGGCTAAACGAAAAAGGTTTATTAATTTGCATAGATCAAGATGATGAAGCAATAACGTACTCAACAGCTAAACTAAGTAAGATTCGTTCCAACTTCAAAATTGTCAAATCCAATTTTAGAAGTATTAGAAGTGTATTAGATGAGCTTGGTATTGATAAAGTAGACGGAATCTTATTCGACTTAGGTGTATCTTCCCCTCAATTCGATGAGGAATATAGAGGATTCTCTTACAATAAAGATGCATCACTTGATATGAGAATGGATTTAGATAATCCTTTAACTGCAAAGGTCATTGTAAACACATATCCTTTAGAAAAATTAACAAAAATTTTTAGAGAATATGGTGAAGAAAAATTTGCATACCCTATCGCTAAAAATATTGTTAAAGCTAGAGAACAAGGGGAAATTAATTCTACATTAGAATTAGTTAATATAATCAAATCTAGCAAACCTCAAAAAGAACTTTCTAAGCCAGGTCATCCAGCTAAGCAAGTGTTTCAATCCTTAAGAATTGAAGTTAATGATGAATTAAACGCATTAAAAGAAGCAATTGAAGATTCATTAAATTCAATTAAAGTAAACGGAAGAATAGTAGTTATTACATTTCAAAGTTTAGAAGACAGAATTGTTAAACAGGCATTTAAAAAAGTAAGTGTAATCGAAGGAAATAGAAGAAATGATTACATTAATCCAAAAGATATCCAAACTCCTGACTATAGAGAGATCAACAAAAAAGTTATCATCGCTAGTGAAGAAGAACTAGAGATGAATAGACGTAGTAAAAGTGCAAAGTTAAGAATTATTGAGAAGATTAAGTAAGATCGAGGGGATACGCATTATGGAAGACAAATTAGTTAAATATCATCACAAAGCAGTTTATTATTATTTCAAAAAAGCAGGAATTTGTTTTTCTATTTTCTTAGGAGCATTCGTAGCAGTTGCTATACCAATTTCAGTTGCAGCTGGTATGAGAAATACAGTTACAGCAGAAGACTCTGATAAAGATTCAGAAACAAATACACAAATAAGTTTATTATCCTTTTAAAAATATAATTCCTCCCTTAAAAAGTTAGTAGATAGCCTCTTTTAATCTACTAATTTTTTACTAGATATTTACTAGTTTTCTACTAGCAAACATCTTTCGTTTTGCGTTGTAGTTTTTACAAAACTAGAATATAATTATTAGTATGAACAAAACAGTTGCAGCATTACAAATTTCTAATAGTTATTATGAACTCGTTATTGGGTATGTTTTAGATGAAAAAGTAGACATTTTATACAAGGTTAGAAACCCATTAAGTGTCTCGTATAAAGACGGCGACATCTATGATTTTGGCTCTTTAAGTGATGACTTAAGTAAAATCAACAACATCGAAGCTAATATATCCGGTCATAAGCTTAGAATTAATGTAAATGAGATTGTGCTTGTTTTACCTTCATACGGTTTAGAAGTTTATCATACATCTAAAACCACAAATACAGTTTCTAACGTTTCAAAGATTGCTAGAATCGATATTTCTAACGCTTTAGCTCTTGTTAAGAAAGAGAAGTTACCTAACTTAAACAATGTCTTAGTTGATATTGTTCCAAATTACTTCAAGTTAGATAATGGCAAAGAATTTATCACCCCACCGATTAATGAAACGTCATTAAACATTACTCTCGATGCTAATGTTTATACTTTACCTGGGAAGATGGCTAAAGAACTTAAATCTGTATGTGAAAAAGCTGGACTTAAAGTAATAAGAGAAGTGATTTCTCCGATTGGAGTATCGAATTTATTACAGGGTCTTAGATATAAGCAAGATACGTATTTAATTGTAGACTTTGGTAATAAAACTACCACGTTGTCTTTTATTGGAAAAAATACACTTTACGCAAGTAATTTCTTCTCGACTGGTATTGATGATCTTGTTGAAAGATACATGGAAGAAATGCAAATTAGTAAAGAAAAAGCTATTGAGATTAAGAACACCTATGGCTTTGATGTTAGAAAAACTGAATATTCACCAGCAATTGTTACAAAAGTTGGTTTAGATGGCGTAAAAAGAAACTATGCAAAAGAAGATGTTTCTTACATCACGTTAAACTTCTTAAAGCAATGGCTTGGAATGTTTAAAGGCTCATTTGATAATTTGATGGATAATTATCAAAGACTTAAAAACACAATTACATTAGTTTTTATCGGCGAAGGAAGTCGTTTGAATGGATTGAAAGATTACGTTTTGAAAAACTATAATTCAAATCCTTTAGAAATACTTACCTTGCCTACTGTAGGATGTAGAGAAGGTGAATTCGTTAGCTGTCTTGGTGCTATTTATACAGCTAGCAGTTATCGCGGTGCTTTAGAAGATGAATCAAGAAATCAAGTCAGTGAATTAAATAGAGAATCCGATACAGTTCGAGATAGAAGCGATAAAGTAAGAGAAAAATATACAGAATTAAGAGATGAATTATAGACAATAGGAGAAATACACTATGATGAGCGATGAATTAGATAGCTTTGAGCCTGTAGCACGTATTGTTGTTATAGGTGTTGGTGGTGCAGGAAACAACGCAGTTAATAGAATGATCGATGATGAAATTCAACACGTTGAATTTTTTGTTGCGAATACTGATAAACAAGCGCTATCACTTTCAAAAGCTCCTAATAGATTAATTTTAGGCGAAACAATCACTAACGGCTTAGGTGCTGGAGGTGAACCAAAAGTTGGTAAAGCAGCTGCTGAAGCAAGCGAAAAAGAAATTAGAGAAATTGTTAAAGGTGCTCATATGGTCTTTATCGCTGCTGGCATGGGTGGAGGAACCGGTACTGGTGCTGCTCCAGTTATTGCAAAATTTGCAAAAGAAGAAGGCTGCTTGACCATTGCAATTGTCACTAGACCATTTACTTTTGAAGGAAATAAACGTACAACTTATTCAATCGAAGGTTTAAATGAGTTAAAAAATAATGTTGATAGTTTAATTGTTGTTAGTAACGATAAATTATTAATGAGTGCTGGAAATAATCCTATCGGACAAGCATTTACCGAAGCAGATAAAGTTTTAGCTCAAAGCGTTAAAACAATTACAGATTTAATTTTAATGCCAGCTGTTATCAATCTTGATTTCGCTGATGTTAAAAATACATTACAAGATAGTGGAATTGCTTTAATTGGATTTGGTATGGGTCAAGGAACAAATAAAGCTGAAGATGCAGCAACAGCTGCTCTTAATTGTCCATTGATTGAACAAAGCGTCCAAGGTGCAAGAAGAGCTATTTGTCACATTACTTGCGGTAAAGAAGTTAGTCTTTATGAGGCACAAGATACAGTTCAAAAAATTATCGAACAAAGTGGAGGCCAACTCGACCTCAAGTTCGGTATTTCGATTAATGATCAATTAACTGATCAAATTATGTTAAGTATTATTGCGAGTAACTTTGCTAACGATATTACATTTGGAGTCACTAAAAAAGCTCCTCAAACAAATAATTTCAATAATGATTTTGGATTATTTAGCAGTGCATTTAACTCAAAACCAGCCTCACAACCAGGATTTGGATTCCAACCTAAACCTGAAGTTGGCAATACAGTTGAAGAGCAAGAGACTCAAAAAGAGAAAAATACATTCGACGAAGATAATATCATCCCAGATTTCTTAGATGGTAATTTCTAGTTGAAAGTAATTGAATCAAAAAATAACGATTCAATCGAATAAATTTAATATAAGTTGTGGCGATACTATTAATTAAATAAGGTATTATCATACTTGATATTTTAAGTTTATTAATTTAATATATGTGCAAGGAAGACAAGTCTTTTAAAATTAGTTATTTTTAGCGAGTTACATATGGTGAAAGGTAACATTAACGGTTTAAAAGGTATCACTTCAATGCAAAAAGATTAGTATTAAGAGTGACTGGAATTTTTTTCAGTAACTAAGGTGGTAACACGTGAAAGCGTCCTTAGAGTAATCTAGGGATTTTTTTATTAGTAGGAGGGTTTATGGAAGTCAAAAAATCGTTATTAATGCCTAAAACATCCTTTGAGATGAGAGGTAATTTAGCAACTAAAGAACCATTATTAATTAAAAAGTGGACTGAAGATGAAGTTTATACCAAAATGAATGAAGGAAAAGACCTTGCATTCATGCTTCATGATGGTCCTCCATATGCAAATGGTGCGATGCACTGTGGGCATATGTTAAATAGAGTCATTAAAGATTTTGTTATTAGATATAAAAACATGAGTGGATTCAAAACACCATTTGTTTTTGGCTGGGATACACACGGTTTACCAATTGAAAATATGGTTACAAAAAGTGGAGTTAATCGTAAGACAACCCCAATTTATGAATTCAGAGAAAAATGTAAAGAATATGCTTATACACAAGTCGAAAGACAAAAAGCCGATATTCGTAGACTTGGATGTTTAGGTGATTTTGATCATCCTTATATAACCCTTACTCCTGAATTTGAAGCAAGAGAAGTTGAATGTTTCAAAGAAATGGCTTTAAAAGGCTTAATCTATAAAGGATTAAAACCAGTTTACTGGTCACCAAGTAGTGAAAGTGCTTTAGCTGAAGCAGAAATTGAATATCAAGATGTTAAAGCTTACACAATTTATGTAAGTTTTGATGTTAAAGATGGCAAAGGAATCGTTGATAATGATGCTAAATTCATTATTTGGACAACAACACCTTGGACATTACCTGCAAACTTAGCAATTTGTGCTAACCCATTATTCAACTATGGATTGTTCGAAACTAATAAAGGAAAATTTGTTTTCTTACAAGATTTAAAAGATACATTATGTAATTTATTAGGTTTCACAACTTGTACATTAATTAAAGAGTTTAAAGGAAAAGAACTCGATGGAATCGTATGTTCTCATCCTTTCTATAATAAAGAATCATTAGTAATTAATGGTGATTATGTTACTGGAGAAACAGGAACTGGATTAGTTCACATCGCTCCAGGACATGGTATGGATGACTTCTTAGTCTGTATGAAATATGGAATTAAACCATATTGTCCAGTTGATGAACACGGTAAATTAACTGAAGAAACAGGTGAAAGATTAAGTGGCTTATTCTATGAAGATGCTAACTTAGAAGTTTTAAAGATTTTAACTGAAAACGGTCATTTACTTAAAGAAGAAGATATCGTCCATAGTTATCCTCACGATTGGAGAACACATAAACCAGTTATTTTTAGAGCAACTCCACAATGGTTCTGTTCTATTGAACCAATTAGAGAAGATTTAATTAATGCTGTTCATAACATCAATTGGAATCCGGCATGGGGTGAAACACGTATGGTTAACATGATTAAAGATCGTGCTGACTGGTGTATTTCACGTCAAAGAGCATGGGGCGTACCAATTCCAATTATCTATTGTGAAGATGGAACTCCTATCATTGAAGAAGCAGTTTTTGACCATTTCATCGACTTAATTCGTAAAAATGGATCAAATATTTGGTATAAATTAAGTGAAAAAGAACTTTTACCAGAAGGATACACAAATGAACATTCACCAAATGGTGAATTTAGAAAAGAAACAGACATTATGGATGTTTGGTTCGATAGTGGATCTAGTTGGAATGGCGTTTTAAGAGAACGTGGATTAAAATATCCAGCTGACTTATATCTTGAAGGAAGTGATCAATATAGAGGTTGGTTTAACTCTTCATTAATCGTTTCTTTAGCTACAACAGGACTTGCTCCTTATAAAACAGTAGTAAGTCATGGATTCGTTGTTGATGATAAGTGGGAAAAAATGTCTAAGTCAAAAGGAAATGGTTTAGATCCTCTTAAAATTATCAATGTATATGGAAGTGACGTTTTAAGATTATGGGCTGCATTAACTAACTATCAACAAGATGTTAGAATCAGTGAATCAATTATTAAAACAATCAGTGAACAATATCGTAAAATTCGTAATACATTTAGATTCTTACTTGGAAACTTATCAAATGGAAGTTTAGAAGACACATTTAAAGAAAGTGATAAGCAAACTGAGCTTGAAACAATTGACACATATATTCTTGCTAGATTAGAAGAAGTTAAGAATAAAGTTGTTAAAAATATGGATGAATATAATTTCATCAACGCAACAACTGAAATTATGAAATTTATGAGTGATGATTTATCAAGCTTCTATCTTGATATCGCTAAAGATATTCTTTATTGCGAAGAACAATCAAGTAAACGTAGACTTCAAATTCAAACAGTTATTAATGAAGTTACATTTACATTAATGCGCTTATTAAATCCAATTATTCCTTTCACAATGGATGAAGTTAACAAAAATTATCCATTAAGTAGTGAAGAAAACGTTATGTATTATGCTTATCCAAGTGTAACTCATGACTATGATGCAACTTTATTAAATGATTATAAAGTCATGAAAAGCTTAAGAGATAAAGTTTTAAGTGCTTTAGAAAACGCAAGATCAACTGGATTAATCGGAAGCGCACAAGAAGCATTAGTTTTACTTAATGTAAAAGATGAAACAATCAAAAAAGAACTTACTAAATATTCAAATGAAGAATTAGAAAGAATCTTTATTGTTAGTGAAGTGAAATTCGATGAAAATGTTACTGAAAATCCTAGTGATTTAGGTAATATCAAAATTGAAAAACATAGTGGTATTAAATGTGACAGATGTTGGAATTACTTTGATGAAAGTGAAATCCATGAAGAAGAAGGAGTACATTTATGTCCAAGATGTTTAAAAGCATTAAAGAAATAAAAATTAAAGACTATATTAAGCCAATAATAATCATCTCGGCATTATTTATTGGCTTTGTAGCCTTTGATCAAGTATCTAAATATGTAGCCGAATATTATTTAACTGGCCAAGGTACAGTTCCTTTTATTCCAGGTTTTATCGATTTTAAACTTGTTTATAATAAAGGTGCTGCTTGGGGTATGGGTGATGGAGCAATTTGGAGTAGAGTATTACTTTGTTCCATTTCTTGGGTAGTTTTTATTGGATTACCGATTTATATCATCTATTTAATGACAAAAGGCAAAAAGTTGAATACTTTATTTACTGTTTGCTTAGGTCTTGTATTAGCAGGTGATTTTGGAAATTTAATTGATAGAACTTTTTTCTTCGATAGAGGGGTCATTGATTTTATTTCTATTCAATCCTGGTTACCAGGATTTGGAATCTTCAATATTGCGGATTCTTGCTTAGTTGTAGGAGTTATTTTATTACTCGTTTATTTTATTATCGAAGAAATAAACGAACAAAGAGCTCAAAAAGCTAAAAATGAAGAAGCACTTAAAAAAGCAAAAGAACTTGATGAAAACGCTAAAAAAGTTGAATCAAGTGAAAATGCTACTTTAAATGCAGGACAATCAAATAACAAAGTAGAAGAAATTAAAGAAAATGAAAGAAAATAAGTTTGTTATAGATTCTAAAATTGAGACGTTAAGGCTTGATAAAGCCTTAACTCTTTTTAATGAGACTTATTCTAGATCTTACTATGCTAATCTCATTAAAAAGGGTGATATTTTGGTTAATGGAAAAACATCAAATCCATCGTATAAGGTAAAAAGTGGCGATGTAATCGATATTTCTCGGACAGAGAAAGAAACTAATATGGATTTAAAACCATATGAATTTAAACTTGATGTTGTATATGAGGATGATGATATTTTAGTGATTAATAAACCAAGAGGACTTGTTGTTCATCCAGGAGATGGTCATCACGATGACACTTTAGTTAATGCTTTAATTTATAATCAAAAAGAATTATCGACTGTTAATGGGTTACATAGAGTAGGAATTGTACATCGTATTGATAAAGACACAAGTGGACTATTACTTATTTGTAAAAATGATTTTACTCATAACGAAATCGCTAAACAATTGAAAGACCATTCAATGCATAGAGAATATATTGCTTTAGTTGATGGTACTTTCGAATGTAATGATGGAAAAATTATCGGTAAAATTGGTCGTGACCCTCAAAATAGATTAAAAATGGCTATTAATAATCAAACTGGTAAAGAAGCTATCACACATTTTAACGTCTTAAAACGTTATGATAAATACACTTTAATAGATTGTAAATTAGAAACTGGTAGAACTCATCAAATTAGAGTCCATCTTTCTTCTATTAAGCATCCTTTAGTGGGAGATAAGTTATATGGAGGAAGTACCTATTTATATAACGAAGGTCAATTATTACATGCCTATAAATTAACTTTCTACCATCCAATATTAAAAAAAGAGATGTCGTTTACTTGCGACATCCCATCATATTTTCAAGAAATTATCGATAAACTCGATAGTTTAAAGTAATGAAATGCTGGTTACTTCATCGTAATTTTTGAAGTTCTTTTTAACTATTTTATTAAATTCATCGATTCCGAATTTGTCGATGAATTTTTTTGCAAATGCATTTACTTTTGGACCTGCTCCAAGTGGAATTTTTACATTATATCTTTTATTGATTGCTTCAATTTCTTGTAAGAAAGCGTATCTAGCAATACAACTTGCTAAAGCTACACTTGGGAAATATATTTCGCCTTTTTCTCTAAAAACAATATTTTTATGAACTACTGGAGTACCTAAAAGATATGAATAATATTTGTCGGGTGGTGTAAATTGATCCATATAAACGTTTTTAACATATGGACAACGATCATGAAGTTTTAATAAGACATAATTATGAGTTACGGCTTTAATTTTGTTCATATTAAAACCACGTTCTTGTAATGAATTATATTTATCGTTATTTACAATCTTACAGACGAAGTGAACTTTTTTAAGAAGTAGAGGAACTGTTTCTAATATCTTATTGTCAGTTAATTTTTTTGAGTCGGTGATTCCATATTCTTCAATGATTTTCATTGAATCATGATCAATATATGCAGCGCAAACAACGATTGGGCCAAAAAAATCTCCAGTACCGACTTCATCGCTACCGATTTGTTGATCTACATCGATATAAAAGAAGTTGTTATCATTTCCTTTTTTCTTTTTAGGAATCATATTTGGTGAATTGCTATATTTTTTCGCTAGCTCCATAGCGTTTTCACCTTGAATAGTAACTTTAAAACATGTCTGCTTTTTATTGTTATAAGCAGTAATTATGTTTGAAGCAGTTTTAATAACAAAAAGAATATAACCAACATTTCTTTCGATTATGAAATCAAAATAAGTTTTTTCAATTTCTTCGAGGGTGTCTTTTGTGACTTTTATTGTAATCATTAAGTTAATTATACCATGAAACTTTCAAAAAATGCTAAAATTATTCTTATGAATAAGATAGAAAAGACGTTAGAAATCGAGAAGATTAGAGAGAGTCTTATTAAATTAACAAAGACCCCAATCGCTAAAGAAAGAATTGAAACATTAAAGCCAAGTTCTAATTTTGATTACTTGAATTTAGAATATAACAAGTTAAAAGAAATGATGAATATTCTTTCAACTAAAGGGGAATTACCTATTAAAAGTGAACTGAATATTTATGATGAAATTCAATACGCTAAAAAAGGGAATGTATTTGATGAATTGAAGCTTAATTTAATTAAGAGTGAAATTCAAAATACAGCTGAAGTTATTCGTTTTTCGATGATGTTAGATTATGATTTAAAATATTTAAATCAATTATTTTTTAAATTAAAAGCTGATGAACTTTTATATGGAAAAATTATTACCACGATTTCATTAGAAAACACAGTTAAAGATAGTGCCAGTGAAAATCTTGCATCGATCCGAAGAAGAATCGCTCAACTTAATAAAGACATTCATAATACTCTTAGTAAGATGATGAATAGATATTCTGACAAGCTAAATGGAGATAATTTCGTTATTAGAAATGGACGTTATGCAATTCCTGTTAACTCTAGTTTTAAAGCTAGCATTGATGGTATTGTTCAAGATATAAGTGATAGTGGACAAACAACATTCATTGAGCCTAAAGAAGTATTAGCTTTAGAAAATGAGTTATCTATATTTCAAATAAAAGAGAAAGATGAAGTTAATAAAATTCTTAGTGAATTAACAGATTTAGTAGTCGCTAGAAGCGACCAATTAATTCAAAATAATGAAGTAATAGGAGAACTTGATTTCATTAGTTCTAAAGCGAAATATGCTAGAGAAATCGATGCCTCGATTCCACAAATTAATAAGCATTATTATATGAATTTAATTAATGCTAGACATCCATTAATTGAGAAAGAAATTTGTGTACCAAATGATTTCAGATTAGGTAAAGATAAAACACTTATGATTATAAGTGGACCTAATGCTGGAGGTAAAACAATCGCATTAAAAACAGTAGCTACTTTATGCTATATGGTTAAGTTGGGATTACCAATTCCAGCAAGCCAAGATAGCGAAGTTCCTATCTTCGATAAGATATATGCTGAAATAGGTGACTATCAATCAATTGAAAGCAACTTATCGACCTTTTCTGGGCATATTAGTAATTTATCAGTAGTTTTTCAGTACATTTCTAGTAAAGATTTAGTAGTTATTGATGAATTATGTAATGGTACTGATCCTCGTGAAGGTGAATCTTTATCGGTTGCAATTGCTAAATTTTTGATTAAAAAGAACGTTTGCTCTTTAATTTCATCGCATTATCCATTACTTAAAAAGTTTGGATTTACTAACGATAAAGTATTAAATGCTTCTTTCCTTTTTAATGAAAAAACAGTTACTCCAACCTTTAAAATTTTACTTGGCGTAAGTGGAAAAAGTTATGGTTTTTTAATCAGTAAAAAGTTTGGTTTAGATCAATCAATTATTGATGATGCTAAGTTAATTTATGACAAGAGTTTCGAAACAGAAAGCGATAAGAAAATAGCTAAAATTGATGAGAAGGAAAGATACCTACTTCAAAAAGAAGAAAAGCTTAAAGCACGTCAAGAATCATTAGCTAATTTGAGAGAAGATTTAAATAAAAGAGATAAAGAACTTCGTGATAAAGAAAATAAGATTAAAAGTCAAAAAATCGATAAATTCGACGATTTCTTAAATTCAAAATATAACGAAGTTATAAATATCTATGAAGACTTCAAAAAAGATAATGACTTTAAAAAAGCCGAAGCTAGATTAGATAAGATTAATGTTAAGAAAAAGAAGAATGAAAACATTGAACTTAATGACTATGTAGAGATAAAACAACTTGGAATCAAGGGTAGAATCACTAGAATGAATGGTCATAAAGTTGAAATTACATCAAATGATGGTATTTCATATAAAGCAACTAAAGATTTATGTGAGAAAATCGAAGCACCTAAAGAAAAACTAAAAACATCGATGAATATCGACAATTTCATCATGAATAGTAAGAATGTAAGTCATAGTTTAAATCTTGTTGGATATCATTTAGATGAAGGAATCGCTGCTTTAGATAAATATTTAGATGATTGTGTACTTAGAGGATTAAAAAACGTTAAAGTTATTCATGGTTTTGGTAGTGGACAACTTAAAAAAGCTATTCACGAATACTTAAAAACTAAGTCTAATGTTAAAAGTTATCGCTTAGGTAACGAATTAGATGGTGGAGCAGGAAGTACGATTATTGAATTAAAATAAAATGAATGATCTTTTAAAAAGTCAGATTGATTTATTGCCAAATAAGCCTGGATGCTATTTGATGCATGATAAAGATGATGTGATTATTTATATTGGTAAGGCTAAAAATCTTAAAAATAGAGTATCACAATATTTTTTGCGCGCTCAAAACGGAAAAACAGCTGCGATGGTGTCGCATGTTGATCATTTTGAGACGATTATTACAAAAAGTGAAAAAGAAGCTCTTATTTTAGAGATGAATCTTATTCAAACTTATCATCCTAGATATAACATCATGTTGATGGATGACAAGCATTATCCTTATATCGCTCTTCATAAAGAAGTGAAAGATCCTTATATAGCCTTATCTAGAAATGTTAAGAATAAAAAATGTGAATATTTCGGCCCTTATCCTAATAGTACTGCTGCATATGAAATCGTAAATATGATTAATAAATTGTTCCCATTAAGGAAATGTAACACTGTGCCTAAAAGTGCTTGTTTATATTACCATATGGGTAGATGCTTAGCTCCTTGTATAAATGAAATTAAAAAAGAAGATTATCAAAAAATCATTGATGACATCAGTGCTTTTTTAAAAGGTAATAATACAAAAATAGCCGCTTCAATTAAAGAAAAGATATATAAAGCAAGCGAACAACTTGATTTTGAAAGCGCTCAAGAATATAAAAAAATGCTTGATTACATCGAACACATTAATGAAAAACAAATAGTCGAATTTAAAGATAATGTAAATCGAGATATATTCGCTTTTTATATGAGAGAAGGATATATTTCTTTAGCTTGCTTTATTTATAGAAGTGGAATTTTGCTATCTAAACGCTCTTTTTGTTATCCTTTAATTGGTGAAATTAATGAATTTGTTTCATCTTTAATTTATCAATATTATCAAGTTAATACTCTTCCTAAAGAAATTATTGTTTCAAATAAAGAGATCGAAGAAACACTTTTAGATTCTTTAGATGCATCGATTTTATTTCCAATAAAAGGAAAATTACATGATGTTATAAGTGTTGTTGAAATTAATGCTAGAGAAGCTCTCGACGCACATTTTTTAACTGCTCGACTTGATGATGACAAGTTTGCACTTTTAGAAAAGCTTGGTAAAATATTAAATATAAAAACACCGATAAGAATCGAGCTATTTGATAATTCTCACCTTCAAGGAACTAACGCGATAGGGGCGATGGTTGTTTTTATTAATGGTGAACCTTATAAGAAAATGTACCGTAAATTTAATATTGAAAGTACTAATAAAAAAGATGATTTGTCTAGTATGAAAGAATCTCTAACTAGAAGATATTCTAGATTAAAAATTGAAGGCGAAGAGATGCCAGATTTAGTTATTGTCGATGGAGGAATGACTCAAATTGAAGTAGCTAAAGAGGTTATGGATGAATTAGAGTTAAATATTCCTTTGGCTGGGTTAGTTAAAAGTGATAAGCATAAAACAAGTGCTTTAATGGATCAAAATTTTAATGAATATAACTTAACTGAAGATAAAGATTTATTTTTCTTATTAACAAGAATGCAAGATGAAGTGCATCGCTATGCGATTAACACACACATCAAAAAAAGAAATAAAAATATGTTTGCGAGTATCTTTGATGGTGTGAAAGGGATCGGAACAAAAAGAAAAGAAGAACTAACAAAAACGTATCCAAGTATTAAAGAGCTTAAAAACGCTTCTTTAGAAGAACTAAAACAATTAATTCCTGAAGAAAGTGCTATTGCTCTTTATGATAAACTTAAGGAGATTTGATTTATGGAATTTCGCGAACTTCTAGAACTTTATAAAAACGGCAAATATCAAGATGTGATAGATAGTGCCAAAGGTATAAATGATTTTAATGCAGTCTTTCTTTTACTACGAAGCTATATTGCTTTAAATAAGTTTATGGAAGCGTTAAAAACTTATAATGAGTATCGTGAAATTCTTGAAAATAATAACTTAATCGAATCGATGAAAGTTTATTTATTTTTGCTTGTTAAAACTGAAGCTAGCGAAAATAAAATTCAACAAGAGATTGAATATTTCAAAGATAAAAATTATGTAAACCAAGAGACTGAAGAATTCTTATGCAAGCTCGAAAAATATGTAAAAATGATTCAAGCAAGCGAAGAACCATTTGAAAAATATTCAATCGAAGAAGTAATAGAAATGTTGAAAAGTGACGATGAGGCCGTTGTTTTTACAGCATTAAGTGAACTTATTAACGATGAAAAATTTAAGTCTATTAATCTTTCGCCAACCATTGAAAAAATCTTAAAAGATAAATGCAAAATGTCTTTAACTTATGGGATGCTATTAGATTTTTTAGTAAGCAATAGTTATAAATGTAATCTTCTCTTTAAGAAAGATGGAATTTATTTTAATGTTGATCCAAGTGGATTGACTAAATTAAGTCTCGAGCAAACTAAGCTTATTCATCAAGCTTTATCGCATATTCAAAGTAATGAAAAAAATATCTCAATTGGAGATTTTGTAATTAAAGCAATCATTAAAACTTCATATCAACTCGCACCAAAATACATAACAACTTTACGTGAATTATCGTCTTATGTTTGTGCTTGTTACATTATGGCTTCTGATGTCTTTAAGGTTGCATTAGACGGAGATGATGTTTATGATTTTTATCTAAACGTCTCCGATAAAAAAATAATCGATGGTTATCGTGATTTTCTGAAAAAATCATTTCAATAAATTATCGAAAGTTTTATACTAGTTTTTGCAAGTAACAATTGCGAGTCTTATGGACTCGTTTTTCTTTACTAAATTATACATTTTAATGTATAATGTTCGAGTACGTATTTCGGAGGTATATATTAATGGCTACAAAATTAGTCGAAAAAGGAAACTCAATTTATGAAATTAGCACAACAGTTTCAGGTGAAACATGGACTGGTGCTCAAGAGAAAGCCTTAAAAAAATTAGCTAGTAAAGTACAAGTTAAAGGATTCAGAAAAGGACAAGCTCCTATCGAATTAGCTAAAAAGCAAATCAGTGGTGGTGAAATCATCAACGAAGCAATCAATGTTTGCTTACCAGAAGCATACAATGCTGCTATCAACGAACATAAATTAAACCCATTCACACAACCAGAAGTAAATATCACAAGAGTTGATGCAGATGGATTTGATGTTACATTTGTCGTTACAACATACCCACAAGCTAAATTAGGACAATACAAAGGAATCAAAACTCCTTTAAAAGCTACAAAAGTAACTGAAAAAGAAGTCAACGATTCAATCAATAGCTTATTAGCAGAAAACAGTGAATTAGTTTTAAAAGAAGGTCCAGCAGCTTTAGGTGACACAGTTGTTTTTGATTTCAAAGGATACATCAATGGTAAAGAATTTGATGGCGGAAGTGCAGACAACTATTCATTAGTTTTAGGTAGCAACCAATTCATCCCAGGATTCGAAGATCAATTAGTTGGTGTTACAAGCGAATCTAAAAAAGACGTTTTAGTTACTTTCCCAGAACAATATGTCAAAGATTTAGCTGGTAAAGATGCTAAGTTTGTTTGTATGATTCACGAAATCAAAGAAAAGAAAACTCCAGAATTAAATGATGACTTCGTTGCAACTTTAAACATTAAAGATGTCAACACAGTTGAAGAACTTAAAAAACACCAAAAAGAAACATTAGCTGCTCAAAAGAAACAACAAGCTTTAAATGAGCAATTTGGCGAAATCTTAAAAACAATCTGCAATAATGCAACAGTCGAAATTGCTGATAAAGTTTTAGAAACTGAAGCAGACAGAATGAAGAAAGACATGATTGCTCAAATTGAGCAAAACGGCTTAACATTCGAACAATACAAAGAAATTACTGGTATGAACGATGAACAAATCGCTGAACAATTCAAAGCTGATGCAAAGAATCGTTTAACAGAATATGTTGTCATCAATGAAATCGGTAGAGCTGAAAACTTAGTTATCACAAGAGCTGAAATCGATGAATACTATGCAAACGTTGCAAAACAATACAACATGTCAGTTGAAGATGTTAAAAAAGCTTTCGGTGCTAATGAAGGAAGAATTGTTGAACAATTATTCATTAATAAAATCGAAAGATTTATTATCGCTAATAACGGTGATGTAGCTGAAGAAGTTAAAGCAGAAGAAGCAAAAACTGAAGAAAAACCAGCTAAGAAAACTGCTGCTAAAAAAACAGCAACAAAAAAGACAACAACAAAGAAAACAACTAAAAAAGTCGAAGAAAAAACTGAAGAACCAAAAGCAGAATAGTTTCGACTTCAAACTATAGGAGGTGGCCAAATTAATGAATTTTATTAATGGGACGACTGTAAAATTACCTGTAGTCATAACTCGTGGTTATGTTGCTTTCCCTGGGCAACAAACTACGTTAAATGTTCAAAGAGAAATATCACTTAATGCAATTAATGACTCAAAGGAATCCTTTGAGTCTTATTGCGTTGTAGTAAATCAAAAAGACTTTAATGTTGAAAACATCAATAGTTATGATGAAATTTATGAATACGGATGTATTTGTAAAATATTAGAAGCTTCTAAAACAAGAAGTGAAACACGCGTTAAAATTTCTGGTTTTAAACGTATTAAATTAACTGATTTTATACTCGACAGTGAAAAGAACTGCATTTACACAAACGCATTAATCTTAGAAACCATCGAAGGCGATCCCGCTGAAGAGATGGCTATTGTTAAGAAAATCGTCGAAACCATCGAGAAAAATCCAGTTAGTATTATTTTCAATTCACCTATTACTGATAGTTTCAAAGGTGAGTTAAATAAAGGATTAAGTGCAGAAGAACTTTTTAACAATTTAGTTAATAAAGTCAACAGCAATCCTGAAAGAAAAGTTGCATTATTAAAAGAAGATGATTTAAATCAAAGATTAATGGGCCTTCTACTTTTAATGCAAGAAGCTATTGAACTTTCTCAAATTGATAAAAAAATCATGAAAGTTGTTCAAGAAAATTCCGAGAAACAACAAAAAGATTATTATCTAAGAGAAAAAATGAGAGCTATCAAACAAGAATTAGGCGAAGATTCTAAAAATGATGAATTATCTGTTATTGATAGACTCGAGAAAAATCCTTATCCAGAAGAAGTAAAAACTAAAATTAAAGATGAACTTAGAAGAAAAGAGTTGATGCCTCAAGGTTCACTTGAAAACTCATTAATTCAAGATTACATCGATATTACTTTAAGTGTCCCTTGGTTTGAAAAAACTGAAGATAATAATGATATTACACATGCTAAAAAAGTACTTGATGAAGATCATTATGGACTTGAAAAAGTTAAAGAAAGAATTATCGAATATTTAGCTGTTAAAAAAGTTAAAGATAATTTAAAAGCTCCAATTTTATGTTTTTATGGCCCACCTGGATGTGGAAAAACATCTTTATCTCGCTCAGTCGCTAGAGCACTTGATAGAAAATTTATTAAATGTTCTTTAGGTGGTGTTAGTGATGAAGCAGAAATTAGAGGTCATAGAAGAACTTATGTTGGTTCTAGACCAGGAAGAATTATCAATTCTTTAAGAAAAGTTAAAAACTGTAATCCAGTATTTTTACTTGATGAAATCGATAAATTATCGCACGATTCATTCAAAGGTGATCCTGCAAGTGCTTTACTTGAAGTATTAGATCCTGAACAAAATAAAGAATTCACAGATAACTACCTTGAATTAAATTACGATTTAAGTAATGTACTTTTCATTTGTACCGCTAATAATATCGAAAATATTCCAGGACCATTACTTGATAGACTTGAATTAATTCATGTTCCTTCATATACATCAATTGATAAATTGCACATTGCAAAAGATTTCTTGATTAAGATTGAACTTGAAAACAACGGTTTAACTAGTGATGATGTCGAATTTACTGATGAAGGAATTTATTATGTAATTGATAGATATACAAGAGAAAGCGGTGTCAGAAGTCTTGAAAGAGCTATCGCTAGTATTTTAAGAAAGATTATCGTTGAAAAATTAGATAAAGGAATCGAAGAAAAAATCATTATCGGACCTAAAGAAGTAAGTAAATATTTAGGTGTTGAAATTTTTGAATCGTTATCAAAAGAAAAAGGCAGCCAAGTAGGAGTAGTCACAGGACTTGCTTTCACTGAATACGGCGGAGAAATTTTACCTATTGAAGTTAACTATTTCAAAGGTAAAGGAAGATTAGTTTTAACTGGTAAATTAGGCGATGTCATGAAAGAAAGTTGTGAAATTGCCTTAGACTATGTAAAAGCCAATGCTGAAAAATACTTGATAGATTCGAAGCTTTTTGAAGAAAACGATATTCACGTGCACGTTCCTGAAGGCGCTATTCCTAAAGATGGACCTTCAGCTGGAGTTGCAATCACAATTGCATTTATTAGTGCATTAAGTAAACGTCCAGTAAGTGGAAACATCGCTATGACTGGCGAAGTTACATTAAGAGGAAACGCTTTACCAATCGGAGGCTTAAGAGAAAAATCTTTAGCTGCATTAAGAAGTGGCATTAAAACCATCATTATCCCAGAAGGTAATAAGCGCAATGTTAGTGAACTTCCAAAAGAAATCACTGAAAACTTAAAAATTGTCTACATGAAAAATGTAGATGACGCATGTAAAGTTATTTTTTAATAGAAATGGAATTTTATTTTAAGAAAGCTAAATTTATTAAAAGCGTCGCTGACGTAAAAGAAGCCCCTTCAGATAACCTGAAGGAGGTTCTTTTTGTCGGTAAATCAAACGTTGGGAAATCTAGCTTAATAAATGCTTTAACTAATAATAAAAAATTAGCCTTTACAAGTAGTAATCCAGGACACACAAGACTTTTAAATTACTTTATGGTAGAAGATAATTTTTATCTTGTTGATTGCCCGGGGTATGGTTTTAGTGCTAAAAAAGGTTTGGACTACAAATTCTACGGAAATTTAGTTGAAAGTTATTTCAATGATAACAAAAAACTTAAATTAATTGTCTTTTTATTAGATTCTAGACATGAACCTACTGAAGATGATGTTGATTTTTATAAATTTTTGCTTTCATATGATTATCGCTTTGTTATTTGTATGACTAAATGCGACAAACTTAATATGTCAATGAGATCAAAAATTAATAAAAACTTAGTTGCAAAGCTCGGAAATGAAGCTTTAGAGCATAAAATTATGCTCTGCTCGGTTAATGATTCTAGAAGTATCGGGCAATTAAAAGAATTTATTAATCAATGTATGAGGGAAGAGTAGATGGCGTTAGATAAGAAATATGATTTTAAAGAAGTAGAGAATGGCCGTTATGATATTTGGAAAAAAGCTGGATATTTTACTGCTGGAGATAAAAGCAAACAAAAATTCTCCATGGTAATTCCTCCACCAAACGTAACAGGTAAGTTACATATTGGTCACTCTATTGATAATACAATTCAAGATATTACTTGTAGATATAAAAAAGCAAAAGGCTTTGATGTTTTATATCTTCCAGGCGTTGATCATGCAGGTATTGCTACACAAGCTAAAGTTGATGCTAAGCTCGTAAGTGAAGGAACTTCAAGATTCATTATCGGAAGAGAAGAATTTATGAAACGTGCTTATGAATGGAAAGAAGAATATACTGAAAAAATTCATGAGCAATGGGCTAAAATGGGCATTATGGTCGATTATACTAGAGAAAGATTCACTTTAGATGAAGGTTGCTCTAGAGCTGTTAATGAAGTTTTTGTTAAATTATACAATGAAGGTTTAATTTATAGAGGTGAAAAAATCGTTAACTATGACCCTGTGATGAAAACAGCTTTAAGTAATATTGAAGTTATTTACAAAGAAGATGATGGAGAATTCTTCTATTTCAAATATCCATTCGTTAACGATAAAACAAAATTCTTAACTATTGCTACAACAAGACCTGAAACAATGTTTGGTGATACTTGCATTGTCGTTAATCCAAATGATGATAGATATAAAGATGTAATCGGACAAAAAGTTATCAACCCAGCTAACCACGAAGAAATTCCTGTTATTGCTGATGAATATGTTGATATCGAATTCGGAACTGGTGCTATGAAATGTACTCCAGCTCACGATCCAAACGACTTCATTATCGGTCAAAAATATGGTTTAGCTCATCCAATCATCATGAATATCGATGGTACAATGAAAGAAAATTGTGGCAAATATTCTGGTATGGATAGATTCGAATGTAGAGATTTGTTAGTTAAAACAATCGAAGAAGAAGGTAACTTAATCAAGATCGAAAAGATTAAACACCAAGTTGGACATAGTGAAAGAAGTGATGCTGTTGTAGAACCTATTCTTTCATTACAATGGTTCGTTAAAATGAAACCATTAGCTCAATTAGTTTTAGATAATCAATCAAGTGAAGATAAGATTAAATTCTTCCCTGAAAGATTTGAAAAAGTTTTAGAGCAATGGATGAATAAGTGTGATGATTGGTGCATCTCTAGACAACTTTGGTGGGGTCATAGAATTCCTGTTTATTACCATAAAACTACTGGAAAACTACTAGTTTCCTCCCGAAAACCTACTGATATGGAAAATTGGACTCAAGATGAGGACGTTTTAGATACTTGGTTCTCAAGTGGTTTATGGCCATTTGAAACACTTGGTTGGCCAGAAAACACAGACGATTATAGTAGATATTATCCATTAGATTGTATGGTTACAGGCTATGATATTATCTTCTTCTGGGTCGCAAGAATGGTTTTCCAAGGATTACATTTCACTAAAAAAGTACCATTCGAAAACGTCATCATTCATGGCATTGTCAGAGACTCTCAAGGCAGAAAAATGTCAAAGTCTTTAGGCAATGGTATCGATCCAATCGACGTTATTAATAATTATGGTGTTGATAGCTTAAGATATTTCCTTGCAACTACAGCTTCGCCAGGTCTCGATATGAGATATAGTGAAGAAAAAGTTAAAGCTGTAAACAACTATTTAAATAAAATTTGGAATAGTGCTCGTTATATTTTAATGAATATTCCAGAAAATTATAAACAATGCGAAATTGATTATTCAAAACTTGAAACAATCGATAAATATATTTTAACTAAGTTAAATCAAACGATTGCTACAGTCACTAAATCAATGGATGCATATGAATACGGTATTGCAAGTTCAAATTTATATAATTTCGTTTATGATGATTTCTGCTCTTTCTACCTTGAAATGACAAAAGTCACTCTTAAAAATGAAAATGCATATAAAGAAGGCACATATTTCACTCTCTTAACTACTTTACAAGCAGTTATTATGATGATTTATCCATTCTCACCATTTATTAGTGAGGAAATTTACCTTTCATTACCAGAACATAAAGATTCAATTATGCTTGAATCATATCCAGAATACGATGAAAAGCTAGTCTTCGAAGAAAGTTTAAATAAAGGTGAAATTTTAAACAAAGCTATCGAAGAAGTAAGACAATATAAGGTTGCTAATAAATTAGCTCCAAATAAAGAATTAGAATTATTTATTAAGACAAATCTCGATGTTAAGGATATTTATCCTTACCTCCAAAGATTTAGCTTCGCATCTAAACTTGAAGAAACTCAAGAAGATATTAAAGATGCAACAAGTATTATTCTTAATAGCTTAACAATCTTTATTAAAGATGGTGCTGATAAAGGTGAACTCAAATCAAATCTTGAAAAAGAATTAGAAACAATCAGAAGTGAAATTAGAAGATGTGAAGGTTTATTAAATAACCAAAACTTCATCGCTAAAGCTCCTGAAAAGAAAATTGCTATTGAAAAGCAAAAATACGAAGACTACAAAGCTAAATTAGCTGTTGTAGAAGAAAAACTTAAAAATCTTAAATAATTTTTGAAAAAATCATATTTACCTCCTTTTGTGATTAGTGAAAGGAGGTAAAATATGGATAGGATGCCACTTAGTTCATGTGAATTAGAATCCACAAAATGCGGTGAAGCGATTTCATTAGCAGGAGTCATGGCGATTATGGTTATTGCAATTGTAACTGTAGTAATTTATAAGCTCTATACTTCAGGTGATGGAAGTGTTCAATTACCTGGTGGATACAAATTTCAATGGAAGTAAAGTAGAGTAAACCTAGTCGTTAAGTGACAAAGTTATTGCAATAAAAAAGAAATTAAAAAAATATGAATTAGAGAGTGAGAAACTTAAGAAAGTTGTACTCTCTTTTTTCTTTGCGCTCTTGAGTTTAAAATGTTT
>DBFJOT010000015.1:0-53508 GCA_048405595.1 Candidatus Onthovivens sp. | reverse complement strand
ATAAGAGCTTATACTAAGAAACAAAAAGCCATAATAAAAGCTTTGAATTTAGACATTAAGATAATCGAAAAAGGGCTATTTAGTTTGAACAAGTGATTTTAGTATAAAAAGTTAAGGATCATACATAAAAACGATATCTAAGTAAAATAAGATTATATAAAAATTAAGATTATGATAAGAAAGTCTAGTTTTATGAACAAAAACATTAATGCTTAATTCAGTATTTTTATCTCGAATTAAAAAGTGTAGGGGTGTATAATTAAATAAAAAGAAAGGAACATATAATCGTGTTATTAAAAGATAAAGTTACAATAATTACTGGTGGCACAAGAGGTATTGGCCTTGCTACTGCGAAAGCGTTTTTAAAAGAAGGAGCAATTGTTATTGTTTGTGGATCAAAAGATGAAACAGTCAAAGTTGCTTTAGAAGAATTAAATAAGGAATTCCCAGATTCAACAATTAGAGGAATTTCTCCAAATTTAAAATCGTATGAAGATGTCGAAACAAAATTTGATTCAGTATTAAAAGAATTTGGAAGATTAGATGTTTTAATTAATAATGCTGGTGTTAGCGATAAAGAACCATTCATGAGTTACACTGAAGAACATTTTATGAATGTTATCGATATTAACTTAAAAGGTGTCTTCAATTGTTCAAGAGTTGCTGCTAAATATATGGTTGAAGCAAAAAGCGGCGTAATTTTAAATACTTCATCAATGGTTTCTCGTGATGCAATGCCTAGTGGAATTGCTTATCCAACAAGTAAATTTGCAGTTAATGGATTTACTTTGGCGTTAGCTAGAGAACTTGCTCAATTTGGAATTAGAGTGAACGCAGTTGCTCCAGGTGTCACATATACTGATATGATGAGAGCTGTTCCAGAACAATATATCAAACCAATTATTGCTAGTATCCCATTAAAACGTTTAGGTGAAGCTGAAGATATCGCAAATGCATTTGTCTTCTTAGCGAGTGATAATGCTTCTTATATTTCAGGTCAAGTATTACACGTTGACGGATTAGCAAGAAGCTAATAAAAATCATTATGAAAATAAAAAGAGCAAAAGCTCTTTTTATTTAGCGTTAAAACATCGATTTCATCGATATAATTAAACTTTTATAAAAAAATAGTGCATATTTTTTTGATTATTTTAACTTATTAAGTTAAAATTTTTCTAGGAAAAAAATATGAATACACACAATAACAAACGAAAACAAAATAGCGTTAAAAAGTTTAAAGAAGCTTTTATGGCTTTAGTTGAGAAAAAAGATTTACAAGATATTACAATAAGTGAAATTTGTTCTATGGCGAAGTTAAATAGAACAACGTTTTATGCTAGTTTTGATAGTTTAAATGATTTAATTGAATCGATAAAAAATGATTATAAAACTCTTTTTATTCATAAAATTAAAACTTTTATTAATGATGACTATTATTTCTTAAGCTTGTTTGAAGATATCTATCATAACCAATTATTTTATAAAATGTATTTTAAGCTTTTTAGTGATAATGGACTTAAAAGCGATTTTATAAATGAATTACTTTTTAATAAAGTCGATGATAGTCGCGAAATGGAATATAGAGTTATCTTTTTTAGAGCTGGGTTAACTGCTTTATTAAATAAATGGCTACTTGAAGGATGCAAAGAACCTCCTGAATTAGTTTATAGTTATCTAGTAAATGAATATGCCGCTAGAAAAAATGAACCAAGCAAGTGAAATATTGATAAGAAAATTAAAATAAATAGACTATAATTACGAGTGATGAAAAAGACAGTATTATTTTTAGCTATATCGAGCATGATTTTGCTTAATAGTTGTGGGCAAAAAAATGAAGAAATTATTACAAATGATATTATTAAAATTTCAAATACGCTAAACGGAACAATTAAATACGACACAACAAAAAAATACAAAATTGGTGACAAAGTCACTTTTGATGTTATTCCTGATGATGGATATTATTTAAAAGATTTAGTATCAAATGCAAAATCAACAATAGAAATCGTTGATAATGATACTTATTCTTTTAAATTAACTGAAGAAGAAAATATTTTTACTCCAACTTTTGAAAAAGAAACTGAAACTGTAAATTGCTCATTGAAATTTACAAATACAACCGGAGGGACAGTTGAATTTACCTCAAATAAATTTCTTTATGGAACATATGCATCTTTTAATTGCGTTCCTAATTCAGGCTATGAAGTAAGTAAGATTACTTTTAATCAAAGAAATGTTTCTATTAGTACGAGCAACGTTTACATGATCTCTCTTCAAAAAAATATCAATCTTTTATCGATTGAGTTTAAAAAGAGTGAACATATTGAAGATAATCCAACTGTTCAAGAGATGAAAATCACTAGAAAAGTAGTTGAAACATCACTTGATACAATGGAAGATCCTTATATTGGTGTCTCAAAAGAAAGCTTTTATGCTAATTATAAACCAGCAACAAGTTTTGAAGATGCATATTTTAGAAGTAAACATTACTTTATGAGTGGAGATATTTCTTCAATCTCACATCTTCCAAATTCTAGTGCAGCAATTAAAGAAGATGGTGTTTATTTAAAAAATGCTGTTGCTAATTATGAAGTAGATAGTGATGGAAATTATGTTTCTTATGAAATTAATAATTTAAATGGCGAAAGCTATAAAATTTATTATGGCGGAGCTTATTGCACTATTGAAGAAATAGCAGCTTATATTTTTGCTTTTGGAGATGTTCCAGCAAATTATATTCCTAGTAAAAGTGCAAGTTTATCTTTGATTAAATCAACATGGGGTGAATATTTAAGGCTTAATCAAACGACATTTTCTGGTGATACTGATAAATACAAAACTGAACCATTATTAACCGGTATCAAAGATAAATTAAAATATTATGAAAGTGATCATGGAAGTAATGGTGGATTTGAATGCGGTGGAACTGTAGAAAAATATAATGATGGGACTCGCAAAATCAAAAGAGGAACATGTAGATTTGTTTATAGTTATTCAAATAAAGACAACTCTAAATTTAGATTAGAAGATCGCCATGTTTTCTATACTTACAATCACTATAATGATTTCCAAGAATATTTAAATTATGAAGGTGGATTTACTGCTCGCTTTGGTAATGAAAGCGCTGGAAATGATTATAATGAAGTTAATGAAAACAAAAAACCAACCCCACCTTACGAATATAAATTATTTGTTCCAAATAACTAAATCACAAAAAGTGTGATTTAATCATCACTTTAATTAAAGTAAATCGAAATTAGTGCTATAATTTTATTATGGTTAAAAATAAAAAAATACGTTTAAAAGATATCGCATACGCTTTAAATACAAGTGTTACATGTGTTTCACGTTCATTAAGAGATTGTGATGATATAAGCGAAAGCACAAAAAAAGCTGTTAGAGAAAAAGCGATTGAACTAGGCTACCAATCTAAATACACTGAAATAAAAACTAAAGAACAATTCGTAGTAGCTTTAATTACTGATAGTATTAGAAACCCATATTTTATTACATTGACTGATATTTTATTTTCTAAAATAGGGAAAGAACAATGTGATTTTTTAGTAATGATTGCTGATGGATTTAATAAAGTTGATGATAATTTAATTAAAAAATGTATTTATCGAAATGCCGATATAATTTTATCTTTTAACGAATTTGACGAAAAGAGTGTCGACTTCGCTAAGATAAATGGAGTACCTTTAATGCTATTAGGTAGAATTCCTCAATCGGATTATGTTGATGCAATTTATACTGATGATGTAAAAGGTGGTGAACTTTTATTTAATGAGTTATATAAAAATGATGTTCGCAATTTTATTTATTTAGAAGAATCAAGAAGTGAAGCTAGCTTAAGAAGATTTTTGGGCTTCCAAAAGGCTATTTCTAATTGTTATGATTGCGAATATGAAATTATTGACTCCAATCATCTAGATGAAGCGATTAAAATTATTAAAGATAAAAATATTAAAGGTGTCTTAACTTATAATGATTTAGTTGCTCTTAGACTTATTGAAAGAATTAAAGAAGTTGATAATTCTTTATTAAATAAAATTTATATAACTGGTTATGATAACGATATTGTTTATTTAAAGGAGCTTTATCCTAATTTTAAAACAATTGAATTTGATTACGAATTGATTGCAGATGACATTATTAAGATAATTGAATCCAAATTAATCAAAAAAGAAAAGAAAATGAGACATCTTTGTAAGATAGATGTAAAAATAAATTAAAAAAATAAATTATTTTTGAAAAAATAGCGTTTTGAATTTGTTGTGTATAGTGAAAGCACCAAATTAACGCTTTTTTATTTGGTGCTAATCTTTATCAAAAGATAGTATCAATTGATAATGTGCTCTTTGAAATAGAATTTGAGGTAAAGCAAAAAGACGAGAATTGATTCTGAGTATTCGTTTTAGGAAGTCAAAAGATTCTCGTCTATGAGTTTTAAAGTTTGAAAATGTCTAGAAGACCGTTTTTGAATTGTTTTGATGGTTTTTCATCAATTAAAGGTAAGACATAATCAATAAATGAGTCTGTAATATTATTATGTTCTCTATTGATATATGTTAATGGCAAATATTTTTCTTTGTTTGCGACTAAAGAAATATCGATTAAATCATACTTTGCTTTGTATTGAGGTGAATCTATTCTTTTTATCGTGACGATTTTTCCGGTCTCGCCTTGTAAAGCTTTTTTAACTGCGAATTCACCAACTTTTATAGCTTCTTTGATATCTCTTTCACTTGGTAAAATTGAATTTGCTCTTTGAAGGAGTGATAATTCAAAATATCTTGTTTTGTATCCTAAAGTTTTAGAGACGATATCAGCTAATCTAATTGCGACTCCACCTAATTGTTCGTGACCAAATTTATCTTTTTGAGCGTTTGTTTCAAAAATTAAATTGCCATTTTCATCTTTGATTCCTTCGCTAACACAAACTAAGCAACGATGTTTTTTTAAGTAGATCTTTTTTACATCTTCTAAGAATTTATCTAATGAAAAAGAAACTTCAGGAACATAAATTAAATCAGGAGCAGTGCCGTTTAGTTTAGCTAATACGCTACCTGCTGTTAGCCATCCAGTATTTCTTCCCATGATTTCAACAATATTTACTCTGCCTTTGTTGTAACTGCTGTCATCTAAAACGATTTCAGACACTGAGTTAGCAATAAATCTAACAGCGCTACCATAGCCAGCTGTGTGATCTAAAAATGGTAAATCGTTATCAATTGTTTTTGGTACGCCTATTGCTAATAAATCATATCCGACTAATTTTGCGTAATCGCTAATTTTATTAATGGTATCCATTGAATCGTTTCCACCATTATAAAAGAAGTAACGAATATTATATTTTTTAAAGGTGCTTATAATCTTTTTATATATTTCTTCGTCTTTTGAAAAGTGTGGAAGTTTAAAACGATTACTACCAAAAGCAGCTCCAGGTGTATTTAAAAGTTTTTTTAAATCTTTATCGTTATATTTTGATAAATTAATGATGTCGTCTTCGAGTAAACCTTCAAGACCAAAATGCATTGCGTAAATTTCTGGGATTAAATCTTGGTGTTTTTTAGCTTCTTTGATTACGCCATATGCGCTTGAATTAATGACACTAGTTGGGCCTCCACTTTGGCCATAGATTGCGTTTCCGATATATTGAGTTTTCATAATGATAATTTTACATTAAAATTAAATGATATAAAAGTTAATAAAAAAATATTATCTATGATGTTGCTAAAATATCGATTATATCGAATAAATTAGGAAATAAATTAATTTTGTTGCATAAAAAAACTACCTTTTTAAAGGTAGCGATTAGTTAATGTTATTGTTCATTACGTCTTTTAATACAGCTGCAAGAACTTGAATTGATTTGTTATCGTAACCATCGTTATTGACGATTAAGTCAGCGTAATATTCACTTGGGCCGATGATTTCTTCATACATTGGTTGAACAGAAGAAAAATATTGAGAAGTAATTGATTCATACGATCTTCCACGTTCTTTTACGTCACGTTCCATTCTTCTTAATAATCTTCTTTCACGACTTGCGTTAATGAAAACTTTCAAATCACCGAGCTCTCTAATATCTTTATTAACTAAAGCCATAATTCCTTCAACGATGATTAAATCTTTTGGAACAACGTGTTCAGTTTTTGAACTTCTGTTGTGTTCTTTATAATCGTAAGTTGGTTTATCGATTGATTCGCCTCTTTTTAAAGCTTCGAGTTGAACTTTCATTAATTTCCAATCGAATGCTTTAGGGTGATCAAAATTTTGCTTTTTTCTTTCTTCGATGGTAAGTGAAGTTAAATCTTTATAATAGTCATCGATAGAAAAATGTGTGACTTGACTTTCACCTAAAAGTTTAACTACTTGTTGAATAACGTAAGTTTTTCCACTAGCGGTTCCGCCGCCAACTAATATAATTTTTTTGCTCATATTTTAAGCCCTTTTTAATTATTGTTAATTAATTGTAAAAATTCAATAAATAAAACGTGTTCATTTAAATAAAGAGCTTTTATGAACAACAAAAGTGAGAAAATTGACATTGAAATAAGAGAAAATTATAAATGAACATATATAATTTCATCTAACCAAGGAATCTTTTAATTAGTATATATTTACTATTAGTGTTATAATTCGTTTGAATTTGACCAGTGTAATATTTGCAAAATTAAGTAAAGGAGAAAAATTACAAATGAAATTTAAGATTATAGTAGATAGTAGTTCTAACCTTACAAACGATTATATTAACGACGAAAATATTGGCTTTGAAGTTGTTCCTTTAACGATTAGAGTTAATGACAAAGAATATGTCGATGGCGATTCATTAAAAGTAGAAGAATTATTAAATGCAATCGAAGATCCAAACGTTATCGGAAGAACAAGTTGCCCATCACCAAATGATTTCTTAAAAACATTTGATGGATATGATGGAATTTTCGTTGTTACGATCAGTGGAAAATTAAGTGGATGCTATAACAGTGCGCTTGTTGCTAAAGGCATGGCTGAAAAAGGAACAAAAGTTGCTGTAATTGATTCAAAATTAGTTTGTGGTGCTATGAGAGTTATCGTTGATAAGGCTTACGAATTAATCAAAGAAGGTAAAGATTTTGATTCAATCGAAAAAGAATTAATCAAAACAAGAGATGAAAATAACTTATTATTTGTTCTCAATAAATTTGATAATTTAGTTAAAAACGGAAGAATGTCTAAGGTTGTTGCTTTCATCGCTTCAATGATTGCTATTAAACCATTATGCTATGGTGAAGATGGTGAAATTAAAATTAAAGAAAAAATTAGAACTTTCCATGGCGTCTTAAAACGTTTAGTTGTCAATATCGGAAAGATGTGTCCAGAAACAAAAGGAAGAAAATGCATCATCTCACATACGCTTGCTGAAAAAGATGCATTATTCTTAAAAGAAGAAATTCTTAATGCATACGAATTCGATGAAGTCATCGTTGAAAATAATAGAGGATTAAGTGCTTTCTATTCTTTACAAGGTGGAATTATCGTTAGTTTCTAATTAGATTAAATTCATACAAAAAGGTACCTCAAAAAATAGGTATCTTTTGTTTTTATAACTACATTATTATTTGTGATTTTGTTATAATTACGGCATGGCAAAAATTCAAACAAGAATGGAAAAATTTAAAGATTATCGTGAACAAATTAAAAACGAAGAAATCTTAGAAAAAGAGCAAAAAGAACGAGAAGTTGCGCAAGTTGAAGAGCCAAAAGTAAAAAGAAATATACATGAACCTGAGATCGTAAATAAACACGCGTTAGAAGAAGAAAAAGAAGAAAAGATAAAAGTTCAAAAAAATATTTACGATGAATATTTAGCAAAAAGAAGAATTAAATATTTCTTATATGTACTTTTTGTCTTTGCACTTGTTGGAACGGCAATTGCTTTATTAGTTATTTTTACAAATAAATATTTAGGGTAGGTGATAGTTATGAATAAAAGTTTTTCAATCGCAATCGATGGTCCAAGCGCTAGTGGCAAATCTACAGTTGCAAAGATCATAGCTAAAAAACTTAATTTTATTTATGTTGATACGGGCGCTATGTATCGTGCTTTTACTTACGCCGTTTTACAAAATGGATTAGATCCTACGGATGAAATAAGTTCAGAAAAATTAATCGGTAAAATTGATATCTCATTTAGTGATGAAAATCATATTTTACTTGATGGCGTCGATATTTCTAAGAAAGTTCGTGAAAATGAAGTCGCTAATAATGTAAGTTATATCGCTAGTTATAAAAACATTCGTTTATTCCTTGTTGATCTTCAACGCAAGATTGCTGCAAATAAAAATGTAGTAATGGACGGAAGAGACATTGGTACTTATGTATTAGAAAATGCAGATTTAAAAATTTATCAAATCGCTAGTGCTGAAGAAAGAGCTACTAGAAGATATAAAGAAAATTTAGAAAGAGGTCTTAAAACTAGTTACAAAGAGTGCTTAGATAACGTTAATAAACGTGATTATATCGATTCTCATCGTGCATTTTGTCCACTTCACCCAGCAAGTGATAGCATTGAAATTAATACAACTAACATGTCAATTGAAGAAGTTGTCAACACAATTATAGTTTTAGCTAAAGAAAGAGGTATTTGTTAATGTCATTAGGATTAGTTGCTATTGTTGGCTCTCCTAGTGTAGGAAAATCAACAATTTTTAATAGAATTATTGGTGAAAAAAAATCAATCATCGAAGAAACTAGAGGTGTAACTAGAGATAGAATATACGCTCATACTTCTTGGTTGACTAAAAGTTTTGACATTGTTGATACTGGCGGTATTGAACTTGCTGATACAACTTTCCAAAAACAAATTAGAATGCAAGTTGAAATCGCTATCGAACAAGCTGATGTTATTTTATTTGTTGTCGATGGTCAAATCGGATTAAATGAAGATGATTATTTAGTTGCTAGAATGCTTTATAAATCAAAGAAGCCTGTTGTTTTAGCTGTTAATAAAATCGATGATTCACATTTAATTAATAATAAATTTGAATTTTATTCGCTCGGATTAGGTGAGCCAATCGCGGTAAGTGGTGCTCATGGTGTCGGTATTGGCGATGTTTTAGATAAAATCGTTGATATTCTTAGTAAAAATGAAGAAAAAGATTCTCAATTAAGCGGTTTACGCTTTTCAATTATCGGAAGACCTAATGTTGGAAAATCAAGCTTATGCAACGCAATTTTAAACGAGAATAGAGTTATCGTTTCAAATATCGAAGGAACAACTCGAGATGCTATCGATACAAAATTCATTAGAAATGATCGCGAATATGTTGTTATTGACACTGCTGGATTAAAAAAGCGTGGCAAAATTTACGAAGCGATTGATAAATATGCAGCTTTAAGAGCATTGCGTGCAATTGATCAAAGTGATGTTTGCTTATTAGTTATCGATGGTAGCGAAGGTATTAAAGAGCAAGATAAACACGTTGTTGGATATGCTGTTGAAGCTAAAAAAGCGATTATCGTTATTGTTAATAAATGGGATTTAGTTAAAAAAGACAATAACACAATGAATGAATTCACAAAAGAAATCAGAAAAGAATTTAAATTCTTAGATTATGCTCCTGTAATTTATACATCAGCAATTAATAAATTAAGAATTCATGATATTTTTGATATGTTAGAAAAAGTTTATGAAAGCTATACTTTCCAAATTTCTACTAGCGTATTAAATGATATTATTCAAGAAGCTCAAATGATGAATGAAACACCTAATTTTAATGGTGGAAGATGTAGAATTTATTATGCTCAACAAGTTTCTAGTAAACCATTAACTATCGCTTTATTTGTTAATGAACCAAGTTGGATGCATTTTAGTTATATGAGATATCTTGAAAATAGAATTAGAGATTCATTCGAACTTATTGGTTCACCAATTAATTTAGTTTTAAGAAAGAGAAAATAAAATGAAAATTTTTGTTTATGGAGCTGGTGCTTTTGCTTTGGCGTTGGGATCGGTTCTTAACAATAATGGACATGATGTTACCTTTTTTTGTCGTGATTCAAAAAGATGTGCAGAATTAAATTCCACGCATGTTGATAATAAATATTTTAATGGATTAAAACTTGATGAGAAGCTTAATTTTGTTGATTCTATCGACGGAATTAGTAATTATAATATTTTAATTTTAGGCATTCCTTCTAAAAGTTTAAAAGAGACTATTGAAGAATTAAATAAACATTTACTCAATAAAAAAGTATTAATTATAAGTGCTACTAAAGGTTTAGAACCATCGACTAATTCGACGGTTTTAGAATTTTTGAGAAAAACACTTAATCCGAAAATAGATTATGAATTAACTGCTATTTTAGGTCCTGGATTTGCTAAAAATATTATCAAGAAAGATTTAACATGTGTAAATGCGGTTTCTAAAAATTTAAAAGCTGCAATTTATGTACAAAACCTTTTCTCGAATGAATATTTTAGAGTTTACGCAATGGATGATGAAATTGGTGCTGAATATTCTAGTAGTATTAAAAACGCTATCGCAATCGGTAGTGGTATATTATATGGTATTGGCTATAAAGAAAATGCTCGCAGTGCTTTAATCACAAGAGGTTTAACTGAACTTGTTAGATTTGGTACTTATTTTGGAGCTAAAAAAGATACTTTTTTCGGATTAACAGGTATTGGAGATTTAATGCTAACTTGTTCATCTAAAGAATCTAGAAACTTTTCTTTCGGAGAAGAGATTGGAAAAAGTAATGATGCGATTAGTGTTATTAAAAACAACAAAAAAACAGTTGAAGGACTTAATGCTATAAAAGTCATAAATGCATTAGCTCAAATAAATAACATTGATATGCCTATTGTAAATAGTCTTTATAAAATACTTTATGAAGGTGTAAAACCTAGTACAATCGCAAAAGATATTATGACCCGTCCTTTAAGAGTTGAAGTAATTTAATTTATCCTGAACTTTAAAGGAAGTTAAAAAGTGCGATTTAATCGATACTTTTTTATCTTATTTGTTGATTAATTTTTATTGCTATGTTTTAATAAACGTGAAAGGGGAAACATTATGAACAAAGCTGAATTAGTTGTTGTTGTCTCTGAAATTTGTGAATTAAGCAAAAAAGACGTTGAACGTGTTGTTGATGTATTATTTGATCAAATGGAAAATACATTACGCAATGGCGAATCTGTCAAAATTTCTGGATTTGGTGTCTTCCAAGTTAAAGATAGAAAAGAAAGAGATGGAACTAGCCCTGTCGCTAACAAAGAAGGTAAACACGAACGTATTAAAATCCCAGCAACAAAAACTGTTGGATTTAAACCTAGCAAAAATTTAAAAGAATCTGTTAGATAAAAGTTTAACTTTATAAAGCAAGAGACTATAAATTAGTCTCTTTTATTTATATTTTATGAATGAAATTTTTGATTATTTAAAGCTTATTTTTAATGAGAACGGCTTTAGACTTTATATGATCGGTAGTACAAGTCGTGATTTTTTACTGAATAAAGAAATAAAAGATTATGACTTTGTAACTGATGCTACTCCAAATGAGTCGCTTAAATTTATTAAAGCTAGTAGTGCGTTTAAAAAATATGGCATTTTAAAATTAAAACTTTTTGGGAAGTCGATTGATGTCGCTACATTAAGAGAAGAAACAAATTATGAAGATTTTAGACATCCATCTAAAATTACATTTATAAAAGATATTTCAAAAGATTATTTAAGGCGTGATCTTACAATCAACGCTATATATATAAATGAACAGTATCAAATAGAGCCAATTTCTAAACAAGGAGTCGACGACTTATTTTGTCACCGCTTAGTTTTTATTGGCGATATTTATAAAAGAATTAATGAAGACCCACTTCGCATTTTAAGAGCATTTCGTTTTATGGAAGAATATAATCTTTCTATAAATGCAGATGATCTTAAGATTTTGAATGAAAATTTATATTTAATTGATAAACTAAATCCTCAAAAAGTGCTTGAGGAACAGCATAAAATAGAAAAGGTAAGGGAGTACAATAGAGATGAAACTTAACTCAAACGCTATAAATTATGAATATTTATTACTCGAATACTACAAAAAATTAGGAATAAATGATTCTGAAGCCCTTGTACTTTTAATGATTGAACATTTGACTAAAGAAGAAAAAAGTCTCGTTACGGCAAGCAATTTATCATTAAAAATGACTTTAGAAGAAGATGAACTCGATGTAATAATGAATAATTTATACGTTAAAGGGTTAATCGATGTAAAAACATTTAATGGAAAACTTATAACTTCTTTAGAACCAACATACACTAAAATTTTAGATTGTTTAAAAGAAACAATTCTTAAAAATGAAGAAATAAAAGAAAATAAAGATATTGAAAGTGCTAGAGAAGAAGTGATTGAAGAACTTAAAAATGCTTTAGGAAGAGATTTAACAGGTCTAGAAGAAGATAGCGTAACAAATTGGATCGCTTCTGATATTGATAAAAAAGTAATTATTAATAGTATCAAAGATGCTAAAAAATTAAGATACGTTGACATAAATGTAATAGATCGCATAATTATTAAAAAAATGCGCGAGCAAGATAATTATGGTAACGAAATTAGATAAAGCTAAAATTATCCGTCAATATTTTGATGAATTATTACCAAAAGCTAGTTGCGAATTAAATTATAATAGCGACTATGGTTTTTTAATTGCGGTAATGTTAAGTGCTCAATGTACTGACAAAAAGGTAAATATAGTTACTGAAAAATTATTCTCTAAATATAAAACATTAAAAGAACTTAATGAAGCTCCTTTAGAAGACATTGAAGAATTTTTAAAGCCACTTGGTTTATATAAAAATAAAGCAAAAAATCTTAAAGAAATCACTAACGATTTAATTAATAAATTTGATGGAGTCGTACCTTCAAATAAAGAAGATTTAATGTCTTTAAAAGGTGTAGGAAATAAAACAAGTAATGTTGTACGAATTGAACTTTTTAAGATTCCTGAATTTCCAGTTGATACCCATGTATTTAGAGTTAGTAAAAGATTAGGATTAGCTTTAGAAGATGATGATGTTTTTGATGTAGAAATAAAACTTAAAAAAATCTTCCCTAGCGATTCATGGATTCTTTTGCACCATCAATTTATTCACTTTGGAAGATATTATTGTAAAGCTCAGTCACCTCAGTGTAAGAATTGCAAACTTAGAGGTATTTGTGCTTATTCTAAAAAATCAGATAAATGATATTTTAAGATTTCGATATAATCTAAAGGCGGATTAAGTTGTCTTATTAATTCATATCCATGCTCTTCGAAAAACTTTAACGGAATCGAAGAAGTGATGGTGTTATCAATATAATTTAATAAAATCTTACTTGGCAAAACGAAATATCTATTTAATTCAGAAAATTCAACCAGGAAAAAAGATACACCTTTTTGCTTTAAAACATTGCGAGCTTGTTCAATCTGATTAGGCAAAATATTTGCAAGGGGAAAGCTCGCTTTTTTAATAGTACTTTTCGCTTCGAAATCTATATAAATACCTTCATAACATCCATTATAATCGGTAGTGGATTTTTCATTGAAGTAAGCTTCAGTAATTTTATTATCATTGCATTTAACAACAGTGATGGGAGTCGCTTTTTTATGAACTAAAGCGATATTATTTTCGATATAATATTCATTTGTCTCATTGATTTCTTGTTCTAGAGACATCCCTCTATTTTTGTTATTAATTATTCGTCCATTTTCATCAACTTCAAAACTTAATTTGATCATTTTAAGTCCTCTTCGATAAAAGACATGAAGTCATTTTCAGTGATTGATCCTTCAACGAGTAATTTATGTAAAAGTTTAGATACAGGAATAGGCAATTTAGGGTTTTGAGTAAGAACTTTATAATATTCTTCTTTTAAAATTCTTTTTTCTTTTAAGAATGCGTTATAAAGAAGCGATAAATTTATTGCATCATATTGCGGATCGTGAGCGTCACCTTGAGGAGTGACGTTGAATTTTCTTAATGCATCGTTTAAACTTAACATCTCGTTGCGGTTACTTCTACAATATCTACTTAATATATTAGAGAAGTCGATATTTTTTCTATAAATTTCTTGAATGAATTCATCATCTTCGCATTTATTCATAACGCTTGTTTGGTGAAGCAAACGCATATCAAAAGTTCCGTAAGTCATAAAAGAAGTGTGTGTTAAATTTTCACCACAATATCTTTTAAATTTTTCAAGTGCACTTTTAAAATTATCACCATTTTCAAATAAGAAAATATCAGTGATTCCAGTTAAAGAAGTGACGATTGGACCAACTACACCTTCAGCTAAGATATAGATTTTAAATGGATTATGCACCTTTTTTATAAAATTTTTGTTATCAAGTGTTACTTTTATAGCACCAATAGCAATAATTTCTTGGGTGAGTTGAGTACCTTCAAAATCCATAAAAATTATTTGGTTAGAATCTTTTAATGCTCGTTTAATTATTTTCATAAGAAGTATTATAGGTGAATTTAATCTACCTTTCAATGTGGTTAAGGTATTTTAAGACTTTTATTTAGAATATTTTTTCTTTGGTAAAACTAGGTATAAAATTGCTATTTTTATATCAAGAAATTATGTATTAAAAAACAACAATTAAATGATTTTAAAGCCCTTAATCGTATTGATTAAATACCTGTTTTATAGTAAAATTCTCATGTTAGGAAAAAAATGAAATTAGTCTTAAGTTATAAAGAAATTTTAAATAAAAAATTCAAACAAAACACTCGAGGATATGATCCAGAAGAAGTTGATGCTTTTTTAGATAGAATTTTATCTGATTATAAGACTATCGAAAGAGAAGTTGACAACTTAAATTCTCAAATTATTTCTTTAAAAAGAGATAATGAAACATTAAAAGCTGCTTTACGTGATAAAGATGCTGCGATTTCTATTGAAAAAAGTAAAAATATCGCTTTATCAAATTCACATCAATCATCTTTAGATAATTTAGAATTATTACAACGTTGTAGCGCTTACGAAAAGAAGTTATATCAACTTGGAATTGACCCTAGCAAAATTAAATAAATTTCAGTCCATGCAATCGCTGGTTCTTTAATGAATTAGAGGAAAGTCCATGCTCGCACTTCCTGAGATGGAAGTAGTGATTATGCTAGTCGAAAAAATAAGGCTAGGTACTTTGGAGAAAGTAACGGCGGAAAGATGTCTAAAAGTTTTACTCATGATTAATTTCCATAACGTGCCACAGTGACGAATTTGTTCGAAAGAATAAAATGAAACGTTGGTAAACCCCTTAAGCGAGAAACTCAAATTTGGTAGAGGAAACCACAAAGGAGAAATGAATTCCGCGTGGTAAACATTATGTTTAGATAAATGGTTGCATAAAACATAACATGGCTTACGGACTGAATACTCATTTGGTTGAGATGAGACTATGAATAAAATTAATTTACCTACTAAAATTACAATTTCTAGAATTGCTTTAGCTTTTTCTTTGATTGTCGGAATCGTTGTAATTTATTTACTCGATGAATTTAGAGTAATTAATATTGCCGAAATCGGAAATATTGCTTTATCTAACAGAATCGGTGGACCAACAATTAACCGGATAATGATTTTAATCTTTTTAATTTTTGCTCTAGCTAGTTTTACTGATTTTGTTGATGGATATTTAGCTAGAAAAAACAATCAAGTGACTGATTTAGGAAAATTTTTAGATCCTATCGCTGATAAGATGCTTGTAAATTCAATGATGGTATTTCTCGCATTAAATTTTGCTTCGTTAGGTGATAATGTTAAATTTCCTTTCTTCTGTGTAATTATAATGATTATTAGAGATTTAGTAGTAGATGGAATTAGATTTATGGCTGCTCAAAAACAAATTGTCATTGCAGCTAACATGTTCGGGAAAGTAAAAACAGTTACTCAAATGTTTGCTATCTTAGTCGTTTTATTAAACGGTTTCCCATTTTCTTTCTTTGATTATAATTGGCCAACATATTTACATATAAGTGATTGGCTTTGTTATATTGCCACATTCTTTAGTGTTTTAAGTGGAGTTATTTATGTAAAACAAAACATTCATGTCTTAGGAGGAAATAAAAATGAGTAACGCGAAAAAATTAATCGATGAGTTAGCTTATAGAAATTTAACAATCGGATCTGTCGAATCATTTACAGGTGGTTTATTCGCTAAAACCTTAACAGACGTTAGTGGAGCAAGCAAAGTATTTAAAGGCGCTCTTGTCACTTATTCAAATGAAACTAAATCCAATATTTTAGGAATTCCAGCTGAATATATTGATGAAAAAGGTGTTGTAAGTGCTGAAGTTTGCCAACAAATGGCGATTAAAGGACAAAAACTTCTTAATGTTGACGTTTGTGTCGCTTTCACAGGAAATGCTGGACCAACAGTTTGTCAATTAAATTCAGAAGTTGGAACTTGTTTCATGTCAATTGCTTATAAAGGAACAATGTGGTCTTTCCCATTAAAATTAGAAATGGAAAGAAACACTTTAAGACAATATTGTGTTGACGCAGTTATTGATACTGTTTTGAGTGTTGTTACTCAATCAAACTAATTTTTTAAAAAAATAAAATATTTTTGAAAAAAAGTCTTGTTCAACTTGTTGTGTATAGTGAAAGGAGTTTTTAATGTCGGACGAAAAAATTAAAAACATTAATGATGAAGCCTTAAAATCTATTCTTCAACAAGTTGAAAAAGAATTTGGTAAAGGCTCAGTTGTTCGTTTAGGTGATCATCCAAACGTCGACTGTGATTCAATTTCAAGCGGAAGTATTTTGCTTGATGAATGCTTAGGTATCGGAGGATATCCTAAAGGAAGGATCATTGAAATTTATGGTCCTGAAAGTAGTGGTAAAACTACTTTAGCACTTACAGCTGTCGCTGAAGTTCAAGCTAAAGGAGGCTATGCTGCTTATATTGATGCTGAAAATAGCATCGATCCAGATTATGCTAAAGTATTAGGAGTTGATATTGACAATTTAATTCTTAGTCAACCTGATACTGGCGAAGAAGCTTTAGAAATCGTTGAACGATTAGCTAGAAGCGGAGTATTTTCACTTATTGTTGTTGATAGCGTTGCTGCTTTAGTTCCACAAGCTGAATTAGAAGGTCAAATGACTGATGCTAGTGTTGGACTTCAAGCAAGAATGATGTCAAAAGCGATGAGAAAAATTACAGGTGTCTTAAATAAAAACGGATGTACTGTAATCTTTATTAATCAACTTAGAGAAAAAGTTGGTGTTATTTATGGTAGTAACGAAACTACTACTGGAGGTAGAGCTTTAAAGTTCTACGCAACTGTCAGAATTGACATTAGAAGAAGTGAAGCGATTAAAGATGGTGTAAATATTGTCGGGAATGTCGCCACTATTAAAGTTGTCAAAAATAAGGTTTCACCACCATTCAAGAGCTGTAAAGTAGATATTATTTACGGTCAAGGAATTTCAAAAGAAGGAGAACTTCTCGATTTAGCTATCGGAAAAGGCTTAATTAAAAAGAGTGGTTCTTGGTATGAAGTTTATGGACAAAGAATGGGGCAAGGAAGAGAAACAGCAAAACAATTTTTAAGAGAAAACGAAGAAATCTTTTCTTCTTTAAAAGAACAAATTGTAAATGGGGTAATCTCTCCTGCAGCATTAAAAAATGACGAAATTTTAGATTAGAAATTATAGTTATTTAGTTAAGTGTGTGGCGATACCTTTTTAATAAAAAGGAGATTTTCATATGTTAGAAATTGCAAATTCTATCAATACACTTGCTGATGCATCTAACGAAACTCTTGCATGGATTTTAGGACCAATTATCGGTATTTTAGTTGGTGTTCTTGTAGGGTTCGTAGTTTGCTATTTTGTTCCACAATTCAAAGCTAAAAGAGCAGCAGCAAATGCAGAAAAAATTATTAATGATGCAAACATTAAAGCTGAAAAAATCGTCAAAAACGCTCAAATTGACGGCAAACAAACAGTCTTCGACTTAAAACAAGAAGCTGAAAGAAATATTTCTCAACTTAAACAAGAAGCTGAAAGAGATATTAAAGAAAGAAAACAAGAAGTTGTAATTCAAGAAAAGAATTTACAACAAAGAGAACAATCTATCAATTCAAGAGATCAAGCTTTATTAAAGAAAGAATCTAATCTTGAAAATAAAGAAAATCAATTAGATAAACAAATCGAAGATAATAAAAAGAAAAGTTTATTACTCGACGAGAAGATTAATTCTATTCTTTCTGAGCTTGAAAATATCGGAAAATTAACCGAAAAAGATGCTAGAGAAGAAATCTTTAGAAGAGTCGAAGAAAAAGAACAACAAAATATTGCTAGATACATGAAGGAAAAAGAAGAAGAAGCAGAAGCAATTGCTGATGAAAAAGCAAAAGATATCCTTTGTGGAGCTATCGCTAGACATGCTCAAGAAGTTACTACAGAAAGAACAGTATCGACTATCGCTTTACCAAGTGATGAAATGAAAGGAAGAATCATCGGTAGAGAAGGTAGAAACATCAAGTCATTAGAACAAATGCTTGGAGTTGATATCATTATCGATGACACACCTGAAGCAATTACTGTCTCTTGCTTTAATCCAATCAGAAGAGAAGTTGCGACAAGAGCCTTAAATACTTTAATTAAAGATGGTCGTATTCAACCAGGAAGAATTGAAGAAGTAGTTAATAAATGTCAAAAAGAAGTTAATGAAACTATCAAAAAAGCTGGTGAAGAAGCTGTCTTTAAATTAGGAATCGGCAACATGAATAAAGACTTAGTTGCTCTTGTTGGTAGATTAAAATATCGTACAAGTTATGGTCAAAATCAACTTGAACACAGCATTGAAACAGCAAAACTTTGTGGTGCAATGGCAGCTGAATTAGGTTTAAATCAACAATTAGCAAAACGTGCTGGTCTTTTACATGATTTAGGTAAAGGTTTAGATTTCGAAATCGAAGGAAGCCATATTGAACTTGGCGCTAGAATGGCTAAAAAATATGGCGAAAATGATATTGTTATTAATGCAATTGAAGCTCATCATGGTGATGTACCAATTAAATCAGTTATTGGACATTTAGTAATTGCTGCTGATACATTAAGCGCAGCTAGACCAGGAGCAAGAAGCGAAACTTTAGAAACATATATTAAAAGAGTCGAACAACTCGAAACTATTTGTAAGTCATATGATGGAGTCAATCAATGCTATGCTATGCAAAGTGGTAGAGAAGTTCGTGTTATGGTTATCCCAGAAAAAGTCGATGATTTACAAGCGTTCAAATTAGCTAAAGATATTAAAGAACGTATCGAAAAAGAAATGACTTACCCAGGACAAATTAAAGTTAACGTTATTAGAGAATATCGCGCTCAAGAAACTGCAAAATAATGAATATTTTATTTGTTGGAGACATAGTAGGAAAAGTTGGAAGAAAGGCTCTTAAGAAGAACCTTTCTTTTGTTAGAAAGAAATATAATATTGACTTCGTAATCGCTAATGGTGAAAACATTTCCAACGGTCGTGGAATGAATCAAAATCATTATAAATTTTTAAAAGAATTAGGAATCAATTGTATTACTTTAGGAAACCACTATAAAGATCGACCTGAAATTATTGATTATTTAGACTTTGCTGATGAAGTTGTTCGCCCGTTAAATATTATTAATGACTTTCCTGGATGCGGAAGTAAATTATTTTATTGTAAAGGGGTAAAAATCAGGATAACAAATATATTAGGACAAGCATTTAGCAAAATAACAGTTGATGATCCGTATCTATCTCTTAAAAAAGTTATAGATAATGACGATAGTGATATTCATATTGTTGATTTTCATGCTGAAGCAACAGGTGAAAAAAAGGCGTTAGCTTATAGTTTAGGTGATTCAGTTAGTGCGTTAATCGGAACTCATACTCACGTTCAAACTAGAGATGCTCAAATTTTAAATACAGGAATATTCTTCATGAGTGATGTAGGAATGTGTGGTTCTTATAATAGCGTTTTAGGTGATGAAATTAATAGTGTCGTAAAACGAATTATATTTCATGATGAAACGTCTAGATTTAAATTATTAGAGGATGATGATTCTATCTTCAGTGCAGTAGTGTTGACATTTGAAGATAAAACATTTAAACCTTTAGATATAAATCCTTTATATATTATTAACAGAAAGGTGAAAGAAAATGGCGAAAGTAGTAATTAAAAACATGCCTAATATGGATGAGGCAAGAAAAAGAGTTGGAACAATCGAAACAATTAAATACGATTATGTACCTAGCGACAATTTAATTAACAGATTTAAAGGCAAAAAGGCTTATATTCGTACATACGGATGTCAAGCTAATATCCGTGACGAAGAAACTATGATGGGTCTTTTAGCTTCTATTGGAATGATTAAAACGGAAAACGCTAATGAAGCTGATGTCGCAATTATTAATACTTGCGCTGTTAGAGAAAATGCTGAAGACAAAGTTTTTGGCGAAATTGGTGAATTTAAAAATCTAAAAGCTAAAAATAAAGACTTAGTCGTTTTACTTTGTGGATGTATGGTTCAACAAAAACATATTGTTGAAGATACATTAAAAAGATTCCCACATGTTGATATCTTCTTTGGAACACATAACATTAACGACTTACTTAAAATGTTAGATGAATATGTCAGTTCAAAAAATAGGTATGTTGATGTTCCTAGTTTTGAAGGTGCAATTATTGAAAAAATGCCTGTTACTAGAATTAACGATTATAAAGCATTTGTTAACATTACTTACGGATGTAATAAATTCTGTACCTATTGCATTGTTCCTTATACAAGAGGTAAAGAAAGAAGCAGAAATATCAATGATATTTTAGCTGAATGTAAACAACTCGTTGATGAAGGGTTCAAAGAAATTACTTTATTAGGGCAAAACGTTGATAGTTATGGTAAAGATTTAGATGATGGAATCACTTTCGCTAAATTACTTGAAGAAGTTGCAAAACTTGGAATCCCAAGATTAAGATTTTTAACAAGTTATCCTAGTGATTTTAAAGACGACGTTATTGATGTTATGGCTAAATACGATAACATCATGAAATTCATCCATTTACCAATTCAAAGTGGTAGCGATGAAGTTTTAAAACGTATGGGTAGAAGATATACAAGTCAAGAATACCTCGATTTAGTCGATAGAATTCGTGCTAAAATCCCTAACATCGCACTTTCAACAGATATTATTGTCGGTTTTCCTAATGAAAGTTATGATGACGTTCAAAAAACAATCGAAGTTTGTTTAAAAGCAGATTATACTAGTGCATTTACTTTTATTTATTCTCCTAGAAAAGGAACACCAGCCGCTAGATTAGTTGATGATGTAACTTATGAAGAAAAGAATAAGAGATTTAAAGAACTTGTCGTTGCTTTAGAGACTAATTTTAAAAAGCACGCTGATGAAATGGTTGGCAAAACTTTTGAAGTTTTAGTTGATGGTGAATCGAAAAAGAATAAAGATGTATTAAGTGGATATGCTGAAAATAATAAAGTTATTCACTTTAAAGGTGATGAAAGCTTAATTGGAAAACTAGTAAAAGTTAAAGTTACTGAAAGTCACTTGTATTCATTAGTTGGAGAACTTGTAAATGAATAAAAACTTGAATGATAAAATTATTCAAGTAAAAGATGAAATAGCTGCTTTAGATCTCGTAAAAGAGTACAACTTTTATCGTGACTTATTTTTGAATTCTGAAGAACTTAAACAACTAAATAATCGTATTAAATTTTTAAAAAAATGTGAAATGAGTAATGAAGAAAAAGATGAATACTATCGTCTTTTAAATATATATAATTCTCATCCAATCGTTTCAAATTATAATGCGTTAAAAAAAGATATTGAAGAATTAAAGTTGGAGGTTAAGAATTTAATTAAATTATGATTTATGCAGTTTTAGGACCTACATGTTCAGGTAAAAGTGATATTGCGGAAGCGATAAGCTTAAAGCTTAATTGCCCATTAATTAATTTTGATGCTTTCCAAGTCTATAAAGAAATTGATAAAGGCACAGCAAAGCCACCTAAAGAACTTTTAGAAAGTGGCAGATACTTTTTATACGATTTTATTGATTTATTAGATGAGTATGACGTTAGTAGATATCAAAAAGATGCTCGTTTATTGTTAGATCAATATAAAAATAAAGACGTTGTTTTAGTTGGAGGAACAGGCTTATATTTAAAAGCTCTTCTTTTTGATTATAAATTTGAAGAAGAAGAAAAAATGCCTGAAAATTTTCTAGAAAATAAAACTAATCAAGAACTTTATGATGAGTTATATAAAATTGATCCAAGTGACGCTTTAAAAATCGGAACTAATAATCGTAAACGTTTAGTTAGAGCTCTTTATGTTTATAAAATTCATGGTAAAACAAAAAGTGATCTTAATGATAATGGAAAAAATAAAATGTTATATGAAGATGTAACTTTTATTGGTATAGATATTTCTAGAGATCTTTTATATGAAAGAATTAATCATCGTGTAGATTTAATGTTTGAGGATGGATTAAAAGAAGAAGTTGACAACTTATTTGCTTTTTATGGTCCAAATAGAAGAGCCTTCCAAGCTATTGGATATAAAGAATTTAATTCTGATTTATCTCAAGAAGAAATTAAAGAATTAATCAAGAAAAATACTAGAAATTACGCTAAAAGACAAATGACGTTTTTTAAACATCAATTTGAAAATATCAATTGGTGTAAAAATGTAGAAGAAGTTATGAAAGTAGTTAATAAATAATATGAGTGATATTGATCTTAGAACTAAAGCATTACTTCAAGATGACTACGATAAATTATTAAACAAAAAAGTTGCTGTTATTGGGCTTGGTGGAGTAGGTTCTATCGTTCCTTTAACTTTAGTAAGAACAGGAATTAAAAATTTAATTATCGTTGATAAAGACAAAGTTGAATCTAGTAATTTGAACCGACAGATTGCTTATGACGGAAATGATATTGGTGAATATAAATCTATTGCTTTAAAAAACAAATTAAAGAAAATAAGAAGTGACATTGAAATTTTAGATATTTCAAAAAGTATCGATGAGACCTTTGATTTTTCGGTTTTTAAAGGATGTGATTTTATCGTAGATTGTATTGATGACATTAATGCGAAAATACAATTAGCAAAGTTTGCACTTGCAAATAATATAAAATTTATTTCAAGTTTAGGCATGGGAAATCGCATTGATCCTAGTAAAGTTTTCATAACAAAATTAAACAAAACAACAGGTTGTCCTTTAGCTAAAAAGTTTAGATATATGCTTAAAAAAGAAAATGTTGATATTTCAAACATTAATGTGGCATTTTCTAACGAAGAACCTATAATAAAAAATAAAGTTGTAAGTTCAATTGCATTTGTTCCGAATGCTGCTGGGCTTAATATTTCTAGTTTTGTGGTTAAAACGTTAATAGGATGGTAAATAATAATGAGATTAGCAAGAATTGATAAAGTAGCAAATAAAATTGATATTCCTGAAAGTGCTTTAGAATATTATGGAAATTATAAAGCTAAAATTTCTAGAAAATTTATAGATAGCGTAAAAAACAACAAGGATGGAAAACTTGTCTTAGTTACAGCGATTACTCCAACAAAAGCTGGTGAAGGAAAAACAACTGCAAGCATTGCTTTACTTGATGGGTTAGCAAAAATCAATAAAAAAGCATTGTTATCATTACGTGAACCTAGCTTAGGTCCGGTTTTCGGATTAAAAGGTGGAGCAACGGGAGGAGGAAAAGTCACTGTTGAACCACAAGAAGATATTAATTTGCATTTCACTGGTGACATGCATGCTTTAACTAGTGCTATTAATTTAATTGCTGCAGTTATTGATAATCATATTTATCAAGGTAACGAATTACAAATTGATCAAAATAAAATTTTATGGAAACGCGCAATGGATATGAACGAAAGAGAGCTTCGTGAAATTGAAATTGGCTTAGGCGGACCAAAAAATGGTATTCAAAGAAGAGCACAATTTGAAATTACTGTTGCTAGCGAATTAATGGCAATTCTTTGTATCGCAACTGATGAAAATGATTTTATCGAAAGAATCAAAAAGATCATAGTTGCTTATAATTTAAGTGGTGAACCAGTTTATTTAAATGATTTAAGAATATCTAAAGCAGTATTGAAATTAATGAAGTCTGCCTTATTGCCTAATATCGTTCAAACACGCGAAGGAAATCCGGTTTTGATTCATGGTGGACCTTTTGCAAATATCGCTCATGGTTGCTCTAGTTTAACTTCTATTAAACTAGCTCAAAAAATTTCACCAATTACTATTACTGAAGCAGGATTCGGAGCGGATTTAGGCGCTGAAAAGTTTTTAGATATTACTTCTAAAATTGGTGGATTAACACCTGATGCAATTGTTTTAGTTACGACAATTCGCGCTTTAAAGCTTCATGGCGGAGTTAAATTTGAAGAATTATCTAAAGAAAATGTACAAGCTCTTGAGGAAGGCTTTAAAAATTTAGAGCAACATTATTACAACTTAAGAAAATTTGATGTTCCAGTTGTGGTTGCTATTAATCATTTTAAAGATGATACAGACGAAGAAATTTCGTTTATGAAAAATAAGTTAGCATCTTTAGGCATTAAATTTGCTTTCTTAGATGGTTTCTTAAAAGGTGGTGATGGTAGTGTTGAACTTGCTCTTAAAGTTGATGAAGTGTTAATGACTACAAAAACGAAATATCACACGCTTTATAACTATGAAGATTCTATCGAAGATAAAATTGAATGTTTGGCGAAAAAAATTTATCACGCCGAAAGTGTTGAATTCTCAGAAAAAGCAAAAGCTGATATCGAAGAAATTCGTAAATTAAACCGAACAAATTTACCTATTTGTGTAGCGAAAACCCCAGCTAGTTTTTCAGATGATCCAACTTTATTAAATGTACCAAGAGGATTTACTTTCCATGTCAGAGAAGTTAAATTATCAAATGGTGCTGGATTTATTGTTTGCTTATGTGGAAGTGTTTTAACAATGCCTGGACTTCCAAAAATTCCAGCTGCTGTTAAAATGGAAGATGAAGAATAAAAACAAACAAAATTATCGTTGCAATCGAACTTAACTACTGATACCTTTAATAACTTAATTTTAATCAGAATATAGTTTTTTCTATTAAAATTTGGTAAAATATTAAAGGTATTTTTTATGTCCAACGAAGAAAAAAACAAAGATTTGCAAGAAAAAGAGATAATAGACAAGGATATTGACTTAGATAAGATAAATGAAGTGGATGAGAAAGAACTTTCATCTATCTTTTATAAGGATGTTGAAGATATTAATCTTGGTGAAGGCGTTAATGAAGATATATTAGAAGATCAGGCTAAAACCAAAGCTAAAGAAACTCAAAAAGAAACTCCCAAAAAGAAAAATGATAATTATAAATATATAATTTATCTTTTTTTAATTTTAACAATTACAGGCCTTGTCCTTTGGTATAACTTAACGAGTAAAACAACAGACGCTAGCGGAAATCCAATCTATGTTTACCAAACTATAGGTGGAGTTTTTGCTAATATGAACTGGGGATTTTTTGCTTTATTCATTGGGTTTATTGTTGTCTCTTACCTCATTTCAAGTTTTATTATTTTCATGTTTGCTAGACTTTATACTAAACACTATAAATATCATCAAGCAGTAGCGAATAATTGTGTTGGAGCTTTTTACAGTGCTATAACTCCTGGAGCAAGTGGGGGTCAATTCGCACAAGTTTATACCTTTAAAAAACAAGGAATACCAGTTAGCAACAGTGCATCAATTTTTGTAATGTACTTTATTATTTCGCAAAGTGTATTAATTCTTTTTGGTTTAATATCATTAGCTACAAGATTTAATTTGATTATGGAAGTTGATTCGATTCCAATTAAACTAGGTGAGTTAAGTTTTAATCTTCCTATTTGGATATTTATCTTATTTGGATTTGTAATTAATTTATTAGTTATCTTTTTACTTTTATTCGCTTCTTATAGTAAAAGATTCTTACATTTTATTTCTGTAACACTTATAAATTGGTTATATAGATTCCACTTAATTAAAAATCCAATTGAAAAAACTAAAAGTATTAAGATTCAAGTTGAAAATTATCGTATTGAGTTAAGACGTTTGCAAAGTAATTTACCTTTCACTTTCTTATTGATTTTACTTTGTGCGATTAACTTAATCATTACTCAACTCGCTCCGTTTTTTAGCGGATTAGCTTTAAATGCTTTTGATAAATCACATTTTGATTTGTGGCCAAAGCTATACGATTGTATTGTATCTTTAAACTTCCATCAAATGATAACAGGATTAATTCCTCTTCCTGGAAGTGCTGGTATTAGTGAAATTGTTTTTAGTATTTTATTCGGACCTTCATCGAATTTCTTTGCTAGCGATTTCTATAGTAAAGGTGGTTTAAACATTGTTTTACTTGTTTGGAGATTTGGAACTTTCTACATTCCGTTTATTGTTAATGGTATAGTTGCTGCAACTTATAAATCGCGTGGTCTTCCATACAAAGAAAGAATCATTCCTGTCGGTAATAGGAAAACTATGCTTACAATTCAACTTGAAACATATGTTGAAAGAAAAGTTTCAAGTGACACAATTTACGAAACAAAAGCTCTTGAAAGAAAAGAATTACTTAATAAATTAAAACTTGGTGGACATAAAGAAAAACGTACTAAAGAAATTAATTTCGAATCATCTGTAATAGATGAAGAAGACAACTTAATTATTGGAGAAAAAGATGAACATAGCGATATTCTCTGATACATATCTTCCTGAAATTAATGGAGTTGCTACAAGCGTAAACTCTTTGTTTAAATTATTACGAAAATATGGGCACAATGTTTATGTTGTAACAACTAGCAATGATAAAAAAGTAACTTTTAATGATCACATTTTAAGAATTCCTGGTTTTGAACTTAAAAAGTTATATGGGTATCGTGCATCTTTTATTTATAACAGCACAGCATTTAAAATTTTAAAAGATTTGAGCTTAGATTTGGTCCACATAAATACTGAATTCGGTATTTCTCAATTTGGTTTTATCGTAGCTAGTAAACTCAACATCCCAAGTGTTTATACTTATCATACAATGTATGAGGACTATACTTATTACGCCACTAAAGGATATTTTGATCGTTTTTCTAAATGGGCGATTCGTGAATTTGGCAAAACTTGTATGAATAGAGCAACCGAGATAATCTCTCCGTCTAATAAAACATTAAATTATATTAAATCTATCGGTGTTGAGAAATATGTTAATGTTGTTCCGACTGGATTTGATTTCTCGAAATTTTCTAAAAATAAAGAAAATTTAATGAAAACTGTTGGTCTTAAAGAGTCATTAGGAATTAATCAAAGTACAAAAGTTCTTTTATGTTTAGGGCGACTTGCTAAAGAGAAAAGTTATGACTTGCTTATTAAGGGATTTAAAAATTATCTTGATAACTATGATAGCGACGATGTAATAATGCTTTTTGTTGGTGATGGACCTGCAAGAGATGATTTAGAGTTATTAACTAAAAGCTTGAACATATATCAAAAGGTCAAATTTATTGGTAAAATTGACAACACAGATGTATTTAAATACTATTTGATCTCCGATTTTTTCTTAAATGCTTCAATTAGTGAAACTCAAGGTTTAACTTTTATGGAAGCTATGGCTAGTAGTGTTCCTGTTCTTTGTAGATTCGATAACAATTTAGTAGGAGTAATTAATAATAACAAAACAGGTTTTTTCTTTGTTGATGAAAAAGATTTTGCTGATAAGCTAAATGAAGTACTGCATTTAAGTACTCATGAGTTAGAGCAAATTTGCAGTAATGCTTTAGAAACTATAGATAGATTTTCTGAAAAAGCATTTTATATGAATATTATTGAGGTATATAAGCGTGCAATTAGAAGATACTGGTAATAAGATTTTAAAAATTAAAATTAAAAATGACAAAGTAACAATCGAAACTGAAAATGACAAATATAAAATTTGTTGTGATACTTTTAAAATGCTTGGTCTAGATGTTGGAGATGTATTGACTATAGGTACATTAAAAGCAATGAAAAATATCGAAAGAAGAAATGAGATTTTAAAATATGCTACAAATCTTTTAACAAGAAGGCCTTATAGTGAAAAAGAGTTAATAAAGAAAATTAATCAAAAATTTTCTTATCCTAGAGAATTAAAATCTGTTATTTTCACTTTGAAGAAAACTGATTTATTAAACGAAAAAGAATATTTAATTAATTATATAGATTATTTTAATAAAAATTACTTTGGAAAATATTTTATTGTTAATTTCTTTAGAACTCGTGGCGTTAAAGATGAACTTATTAATTCAATTAAATTCGACGAAAAAGTAGAAAAAGAAAAAGCCCTTGCTTATTTAGATACCATTAGAAATAAATATATAAGTGGTAGTTTCGCAAGGCAAAAGCGCAAAATATATGACACAATGCTTGAAAGAGGATTTCAAGTAGAAATAATTTTAGAAATATTGGATGAACTTAAGATTAATAGCGAAGTCGAAAAGAAACAATTGGCTAAATCTTATAAAAAATATAAAGAAAAATATAAAGATCTTAAATTAAAAGGCGTGGATGCTGAAGCAAAAATTGTTAGTAAACTTATTGAATGTGGATATCCATTAAATTTAATTCAAGAAATTATTAAGTCAGATAAGGAGGAAATTAGTAATGATTAAAGACTTACAAGAAAGAGATGATGCTTCAGGCACATATCTCGTTAAAGAAACAGTAAAAATTGACCGTGGTAATGATCCTTATTTGAATATAGTTTTACAAGATGGAAGCGGAGTAATCGATGCTAAAAAATGGCATGCAACTGATGAAGATTTAGTCCTTTTTGAAGCGGGAAATTTAGTAGATATCACGGGAGAACTTCTCATATATAAAGGAAAAAAACAAGTTCGCATTGATAGCTGTAAAATTTCAGATTCTAAGGAAGCTCTTGAACAATTTTTAGTACCTTCACCTATTCCAGTTGATGAATTGATTACAAAATTTAGAGGTTACGTCAAAAGCATTAATACTTATGAATTAAAAACTATTCTTAATGAAATCTTTAAGAAATATTACAATCAATTTATTGACTATCCAGCAGCAGTAAAAAATCACCATGAATTTTATCATGGTTTAATATATCATACGGTTTTTATGTGTGACATCGCTGAACAACTTTGCAAAATATATAAAACTGTAAATAGGGATTTATTAATTAGCGGTTGTATATTACATGATATAGGTAAAGTGTTTGAATTAACTGGTCCATTAGCTACAAAATACACTACTGAAGGCAATTTATTAGGACATTTATCGATTGGAATGTCGTTAATTAGAGAAATCGCCCATGAAAATAATATTGAAGGAGATTATCCTACTCTTTTAGAACATATGGTTTTAGCTCACCATGGAAAATTAGAATATGGAAGTTGTGTTTTACCAATGACAAGAGAAGCTTTATTATTGTCGATGATTGATGATTTAGATTCTAAAATGATGATTTTAGATAAAGCTTATCAAGATGTTAAAGAAGGCGAATTCACTGATAGAATATTTGCTTTAGATAATCGTAGTTTTTATAAAGGAAAATTCTAATTATGAACGAAGAAAATAAAGTGGCTGAAACTGAAAACGAAAATAATGCGAACACAGCAGAAACTAAATCAGAAGGTTCTAAAAAAGGTTTTAAAGCTTGGTTTAATAAAACTAAGGAAGATGTTAATAATTATTTACTAGAAAGTAAAATTGAAAATACTTTTAACAAAAATAACGAAGAGTTTTCGTTAGGGATATATAATCCAGACTCAATTTTATCTTCTCAAAAGCAAATTTTTGGTTATTTTGATAATGAAGGAAAATTAGTTGTTTTTGGAGAAAGAGAAATTCCAAAATTTAGTATCATTGTATCAAACAAAACAAAAGAGGCGTTTACTATTTTATCAAAAGACAGTGCTTGCTCCATTGAGGCTACAGTTGACGGAATAAAGTATGTTAGAAGTGGTACTAAATATAATATCACTAATCAAACTAAAGAAGTTAAAATAATAAAAGTTATGGGAAGAACCTTTGTTTACGAAGGAGAGTGATGTCGTCAAAGTAATGATTACATCGATTAAATTTAAAAAAACCACCAAATTAACGTTTTGTTAATAAGGTGGTTTTTTACAAACTTAAAAGAGTTATTTTAATGATTCTTTTAATTCTTGTGCTAAAGCAGGTAAGTTAACGTTTTTCAATTCTTTCATTTCTAATTTAAAGCCATCATTTGCTTCATATCTAGGAATGACATGAATATGGAAGTGAGGAATTACTTGTCCTGCGGCTTCATAACAGTTTGTTAAAATGTTAACACCTTTAGCTCCTAATTGTTTGATTTGAACTTGACCTATTCTTTGTGCTAAATCAAATGCTTTGTGAACAATTTCTTTAGGTGTTGATAAGTAAGTATCAAAATGTTCTTTTGGAATAACTAATGTGTGTCCATAAGTTACAGGGCTTATATCTAAAAAAGCCATTACGTAATCATCTTCATAAATTATTGTAGAAGGGATTACTTTTTCTGCAATTTTGCAGAAAACACAGTTAGGATCGTACTTTTTCATATTTTCATAATCTCCTTTTATAAAATAAATAGCCGCTTTAAAGAAAGCAGCTATTTAATAAGTAATTATTCAAATAATCTTGGATATGTTGTAGCGAAATAATCGTAAACGTCTTGATCGTGGTAATTAATATTACATTGTTCAAGGTAGAAGATCATTGCGTTAGTTGTGAATGTAGTTCCGCTTGCGAGAGTGTAAGCGATATCTCTTGATTTTTCTTCAATTTCAAACTTTTCAGCTTGTGATTGTTGAAGTGTTGCTTCGCTATCAGTTCCGTAAATTTGAGTTGAACCAGCTGTAATGATGTCTTCGATTTCAACAACGTAGTAGTTACCGCCGTTTTGCCATAAAACACTATCAACTGAGTCGTTATATTTAGCTGTTTTTAATAAGTATTTGCCTGTTGTACCGACTTCATATAAATATGTTCCAAGGAAAGCTTTATCGTCTGCAGTTTCAGTAGCAGCGTTCCATTCGTTAATGAATCCGTATGAGAATAAAACGTTTTTAATATCATCTGGTAAAGCTGATGATTCACTTGTTTGCCAGCCATATGTTGTATAGTCTGTGACTTTAAGTGCATCTTCTTGAATTGATAAACCAACGATTGGTTCGTAACTATTACTATCAATAGTAGTGAATTTATCGTAGTTTGTTGAATTGTTTGTACTGATATCATTTGTGATTGTTGAATATTCTTCAATTAAATCAGCATAAGGTGTGTTTTTATAGTAGTCTAATTGTTTAGTTTTATATTTTTGAATATAAGTGTCTTCTGGTTTTGTAGATTCGTTTGAATCACGGTGACCATCTAATCCAGCTGATGGGTTTTCATTTGTTGCTTCGCCAAAAACTGATGTAGCTAATGATTCAACTTTTCCGTTAATTTCTGAAGGAATACCTTTCCAAGCGTTTGTAGCGACAGAGAACTTATCTGTTGTTGAAAGTTCTAAATCTTCTTTTGAATTACCAGTGAAATAAGTTGTAACGAAATTTTTGAAGAATTTATCACCATCTTTGTCAGCATTATTAGCAATAGAAATGTAGTTAACTTTTCTTGAATTAGTTCCGCCGATTGAGTTATAACTTTCTTCTAAAATATATTGTTCAACAAGTAAATTTTTCATAATTGTTGGCATAATAGAAGAGTTAATGTAATCAGTGTAATAGCCGATATGAAGAACGTTTTTAATTTTTTCGAAACCATCTTTGATTTCGTCTTTGCCGTCTTCTTCTTCAACTCTATAGTTGATATCGTAAGTTCCATCAATTAAAGCAGCTTGAGTAAAGTATCCGCCTTGTAATTCTGTTACGTTTTTGAAACCGTCAAAATCAGCTGTGGTTTCTGAAGTGTAATGGATTGTATAATTTGGAGCTTCACCAATAATATCGCTCTTAATTTCTTTGCCTTCTAAATCGGTTACTTTGTATAACTTTTCGTCTAAATTTCTAGCATAGAGAACTTCGTAGAAACGATTATTTCTTTTGTAAGCAGTAGCGTTAGCTTCTGACCATAAAGTAGAAACAACTTTTTCTTCGATTAAATCTTTAATAATATTAATTCTATTTTCGAAGTCTTCTTTTGTAGGTGTTCCTTCACTTAATTTAAGTTTGAAAGAACTACTTTCCCAATTTTTATATGCTGGGTGAGTTTCAATAAAAGCAGTTTTCTTTGCGTCATCTTCGTTATCGTAACCATCAAGAATGATTTTGAATCCTTTTTCTGTGTCTGGTTGGAATTTGTATTCGCCAAGAACTGTTTTTGCGATTGCTTGAGTTAAAATATCGTTAACGTTTGAAGCGTAGTTATCACCACCTTTGATAGTTTTATAGATTCTATCAAGAGTATTGTGATCGATTTGAATATTTGTGTTTGTTAATGGTTGATCACCGTTAGGTAAAGTAGCAGTGATTTTATTACATGAAGTAAGTAATAAAGTTGAGCATGCTAATGTGACTAATAAACTTCTTTTTTTCATATTTTCATCTCCTCCTTATTATTTAATTCCGTCATATTTAGGGTTATAACCTGGATTACCAAATTCCCCGCTACTATCCTTTTGATAAAGTGTTGTGTTACCAAAATCTGCAGCTAAGATTTCAGGAAGTAAGTTATATTGACGTTCGTTGGTTTGTTTTTTGATTGATGTTGAATATTGATACCATCTATCTTGAATTGTCTTTTCGCTATTTCTTGAAATTGTTTCTTTTTGAGTTTCAATATATTTAGCTACTAATTCGTTAACGTTACCACCGAAGATGTCTTTGTTGAATTCAACTTTAGCAACTGAATTTAACCATTCATATTTGCTAAATTGTGTAACACTTTCCATTGTATCAAGATTTTTCTTAAAGTCATCGATACGTCTTGTGTAATCGCTAACTCTTGAATAAACAGAATTAGTTGGAGTGACAATAGCTGTTTGTACATAAGTTTTCTTTGGAATGTATACTTTAGAACCATTGATTTCTTCTGTAACGTTAGGGAATGAACTTACATAATATGGTTTTTGAGTAACTTGATCAAAACCATCTCTGTCTTTAGGGTTTGTAGTCGCATAGTACTCATTTAATGCTGTTTTATATTTGTCAACATTAGATTCTGAAGCGCCTTGAGCAATATATTCAGTTTTATTGAAGTGAACATCTGATTCATCGAATGCTGATCTTTCAACAACAATGAAATGAATTCCACCTGATGATTCTTGGTTTCTAACAACTAAAATTGGGTTTCCATCAGTATCGTGAAGGACGTTTTTAGTTACACCATTAATTGTAAGTTCTTCGAAGTTCTTTAATTTACTTTCTTCAGTAGTAAATTTACTGCCTTCTTTAGTTTTATATTTTCCGTCTTCTGTGATGTCTGTGTAGACTTCTTTACCAGAAATTTCATCTTTTCTTGTAGTGTATCCAGCATTGCCTTTTAAAGCTAAATCTTCTTTTTCGTAATTATCTTCGTCAGTAATGAAAGCAACGTTACGATTTTGGAAGTACTTATTGAAGTAGATATTTCTTGGGAAGTAGTCTGCATCACCTTCGTTAACTGAGATTCCGTCTTTCTTTTCAATATCTTTAACTTTGTTCATTTGTTCGATAACGCCATAAGGAATATATGTAGCTCCGAAATCAGTTAAATTGTTTTTGACGCTTTCAGGAATATGTAATTTTTCTTCTTTTTCAGCGAAATCTTTTTCACCACTGTATTGGGCTTTATTTAAAAGTACGTCGTAAGTATATAAACCTAATTGGAATTCGTTAACAAAACTTGTTTCGATATCCATGACGTATTCTCCGCCTTTTTCAGCGCTACCTTCATCATCGGTAAAGTTTTTAGCTACAGAGGAGAATGAATCACCTTCGACTAATCTTGTAACTGTTTTGTAAAGTTTATCAACGTTAGCACTTGAAATGTGACCGCGCGAATATTGGCCAGATGTTTCGCTAGCATCAACTTTAACTAAAATATGTTTAACGTGGTAAGGAAGTCTGTTAGTTAAATAACCTTCTTCACCCCATAAAGCATTGTATTTTTGTTGTTCTGGATCATCAGCTGATAATTCCCATTTATTGAATTTGTTGCTGAATTCAGTATTGACTCTGTCAGTCATGCTAGAGTAGAGCTTATCTAAATAAAACTCATTCTCTTTTTGCTCGTCATTTGTGTTGTCATCTTTGTAACCAGCATCAACTAAATAATCGTGCCAGCTCTTGCCACTTGAATCTGCTTCTGATTTTGCTCGTAAGACAGCATCCTTTGCTGAAGATTCAACAGCAGTTTTATAGTTAGCTAAAAGTCCACCTTTTTCAAAACTAACTCTAACAACAACTTCATATAAAGCATTATAGAAAGCTTTTGCGTGTTCAGTTCTATCTTCGTTGAGATATTTGTTAATAATATCTTCTGTAGTTAATTGAAGCGCCGTACCATTATAGTCATAAGTGAGAATTTCTCCCTTATCTTTTTGTGAGACGTCAAAACAACTTGAGAGTGAAACTACAGTCAAAGCAGTGAGAGCTAAACTAATCGCTTTTTTTCCATTCTTCATATCGTTTTCCTTTCAAAATAAAAAAATATTGCTCAATCAAATAGCAAGTATAAGTTTATACTAATAGTATAAATAACTCAACAACAAATTTGATTTCGACATATTATAAAATGTATGCTTTGAAAATTGAAAAAAATATGATTTTGAGATAGGTATTTTTGGTTTGATTTTAAGTCAAAATAAAATTGTATTTATAATAATGGCAATTAATTTTAAATTGCGATAAAATTTAATACTTGAGGGAAAAGAAATGAAAACTTTAACAATTAAAAATTTACATGTCGAAGTAGAAAATATGGAGATCCTTAAAGGGGTCGATCTTGAAATACATGAAGGTGAAAAAGTGGCTTTACTTGGGCCAAACGGTCATGGAAAAAGTACTTTATTAAACGCTATCATGGGTAACCCAAGATATAAAATCACACAAGGTGAAATTTATCTTGATGGCGAAAACGTTTTAGAAATGGATGTTTCAACAAGAAGCAAAAAAGGTTTATTTTTGTGTTTTCAAAATCCAAGTGAAATTCCAGGAGTCAATAGTGCTGACTTTTTAAAGGCAGCTATTAATGAACATTCCCAAAAAAGAATTTCTCTTTACCAATTTTACAAAGTTTTAGATGAAGCTTCTAAAGAAGTCAAAATTCCATTTGAAATGTTTAATAGATCTTTGAATGATGGTTTTAGTGGCGGTGAAAAAAAGCGTAATGAAATATTACAAATGCTTTTACTTAATCCTCAAATCGCTATGCTTGATGAAATTGATAGTGGATTAGATGTTGATGCTATTAATATTGTTAGTGAATGCATTAATAAACAATACGAAGAAAAACATACTGGATTTTTAATCATTTCTCACTATGCAAGACTGTTTGAATTAATTTCACCAACTAGATCAGTAGTCATTGTTAATGGTAAAGTTGCGGTTGAAGGAGGACCTGAAATTTATAAACGTATCGACAAGGAAGGATACGAATGGATTAAAGACGAACTCGGAATTGAAGTCGCTAAACAAGAAACACAAATGAACAAAGTTTCTATTGGTGTTTGTGCAACAAAAGAGATTATTAAAAATGGAAAATAATAAGAATCTTATTACTATTAACGACACTTCGAAAGCAAAGATTTCTCTTGCTGATTTTGACGATGATTTAAAGATAGTTTTAAACTCTTCTTCAAATTCGATTATCGATATTTTAGACCTAAAAAATGAGCAAAATATTGTCATTGAAGCTAATGAAAATTCTACATGCACAATTCGCTTTTTGTTTGAAAATTCTAAAAAAAACCTCAATTTACAAGCTTTTTTAAAGCAAAACGCACATTTTAATGTCTATTTTGCCGACTATTCACTTGGTGATACAAGTGTCAATAGTAAGATTTCTATTGATGGCGAAGAAGCAAAAACTGAAGTCTTTTTTACCGCTTTAGGTCAAGGTGAAGAAAAGAAAAAATATGACATTTCTTTTGATCATAAAGCTAAAAATACATACTCGAATTTTGAATGTTTTGGTGTTGCTATGAACTCTAGTTTCTTAAAGATTAATGGTGTTACACATATTGAAAAAGATATGGCAAAATGTGAAGCACATCAAAAAGCAAAAATTATTCTTTTCGATGAAACATCTAGAGCAATTGCTAATCCTATTTTAAAGATTGATTGTGAAGATATTATCGCAAGCCACGCTTGTGCGATTGGTTCGTTAAATAATAATCACATTTTCTATTTATTGAGTAGAGGATTATCTTTAAAAGAAGCTCGTAAATTAATTACAACTGGATATTTACTCCCTATTAAAGAAAAATTCGACGAAGAAGAAAAAAATAAAATTATTAGTTACGTAGAAGGTGATTTTGAATGATCGATATTAAAAAAATCAGAAAAGATTTTCCAATGTTAAATGAAGTAGATGGAAAAAAACCACCTATCTATTTTGATAATGCTGCAACTACATTTAAACCTAGATCTGTTATCGAAGCATCATCTAAATATTATTTAGAAGAGTGTGCTAACTCTCATCGAGGAGACTATGATATCGCTTATAAAGTCGATACTACTGTTGCTAGATGTAGAGAAAAAGTTGGTAGGTTTATTAATGCTAGTAAAACTGAAATTGTTTTTACAAGTGGATGTTCTATGTCAATGAACTTATTAGCTTTTGGATATGGAGTCAAATTTTTAAAAGAAGGCGATGAAATTTTATTAACAGAAGCAGAACATGCAAGCAACGTTTTACCTTGGTTTAAAGTTGCTGAAATGACTGGAGCAGTCATTAAATATATCCCTTTAACTAAAGAAGGTAGATTAATACCTGAAAATTTAACAAAAGTTATTTCTAACAAGACAAAAATTGTTAGTGTAGCTCAAGTTACTAACGTTTTAGGATATGTAAATGATATTAAAGCGTTATCTAAAATTGCTCATGACAACGATGCAATTTTGATTTGCGATGCCGCTCAAAGCGCGCCTCATATCAAAATTGATGTCAAAGATTTAGATTGTGACTTCCTTGCTTTTAGTGCACACAAAATGTGTGGACCAACTGGCATAGGAGTTTTATATGGTAAATATGAATTATTAAGAAAAATGGATCCTTTCATGACAGGAGGAGGAGATAATGCACGATTCGATATGTGTGGAAATGTCGCTTATCTTGAACCACCTGCTAAATTTGAAGCTGGAACTATGAACTTAAGTGGAATTTATGGCTTTGAAGCTGCACTTGATTACTTAAGTTCAATTGGAATGGATGAAATTGAAAAATATGAAGTTGAACTTCATGATTACGCGATTTCTAAATTAAGTACAATTAAAGATTTAATAATTTATAACCCAACAGCAGATACTGGTATTATCACAGTAAATGTTAAAAATGTATTTGCACAAGATGAAGCAAGTTACTTAAATAGCAGAAATATTTGTGTTAGAAGTGGTGAGCACTGTGCAAAATTATTAAAAGATGTTTTGAAAACAACAGCGACAGTTCGTATCAGTTTTTATTTCTATAACACAAAAGAAGAAATTGATGAATTATACGAAGCTTTAAAAAATGGAGGTAACTTTCTCGATGCCTATTTCTCTTGATGCAAATATGATGCGTGAAATTATCATGGATCATTATTCAAATCCGCTTAATAAACATAAACCAGATGACGAAACAAATTATGTAAAAATTAGAATGGATAGCGATAGTTGTATTGATGATATTACTATCTATTTAAAAATCGAAAGTGATAAAATTATCGATGCTTGTTTTGATGGAGTAGCTTGCGCTATTTCAACTTCTAGCACTGATATTTTGTGCGAAATGATTAAAAATAAGAGTAAAAAAGAAGCACTTTACATCATTGAACAATATAAAAACATGATTTTTGAAAAAGATTTTGATGAAAATTGTCTCGATGAACTCGTAGCTTTTGTGAATACACATAAACAAGCTGCTAGAATTAAATGTGCAACAATTGGTTTTACTGGAGTTGAAACTTTACTCGATTCGAAAGACGGTGAATAAGATGAGTAATGGTGAAAATTATAAAGTAGATAAAGAATATCAATACGATTTTAAAGATAATATTGATAGTATTTTTTCAACCGGAAAAGGTTTAAATGAAGATGTAGTAAGAGCTATTTCAAAAGCTAAAAATGAGCCTGAATGGATGCTTGAGTATCGTCTTGATGCATATAGAAAATTCATCAAAATGCCATTCCCTAAATTTGGACCTGATACATCGTTTTTAGATTTCGATAGTTTTACTTACTTTACTCGTTATTCTAAAGGTGAAAAAACAAGTTGGGGAGATGTACCAGATACAATCAAAAATACATTTGATAAATTAGGTATTCCTGAAGCTGAACAAAAATATTTAAGTGGTGCTGCTACTCAATATGAATCAGAAATGGTTTACCATAATATGCTTAAAGAAGTTGAAGAAAAAGGTGTTATTTTCCTTTCAACTGATATGGCTTTACAACTTTATCCTGACTTAGTAAAAAAATTCTTTGGTACAGTAATTAATGTTGCTGATAACAAGTATAGTGCATTAAATGGTGCAGTATGGAGTGGAGGAAGTTTTATTTATGTCCCTAAGGGTGTCAAATTAGATAAACCACTTCAATCATATTTTAGAATTAATAACGAAAAGACAGGACAATTTGAAAGAACTTTAATTATTTGTGATGAAGATAGTGATGTGCATTATGTAGAAGGATGTACTGCTCCAATTTATAGTAAAGAAAGTCTTCACGCTGCAGTTGTTGAAATTGTTTGTTTAAAAGGTTCAAAGTGTAGATATTCAACTGTTCAAAACTGGTCAAATAACATCATTAATATGGTTACGAAAAGAGCGGTTTGCTATGAAAATGCAACTATGGAATGGATTGATGGCAACATTGGTTCACAAATCAATATGAAATATCCTGCTTGTATCCTTAAAGGAGAAGGCGCTAAAGGATTATGTATTTCTATTGCAGTTGCTGGAAAAGGTCAATATCAAGATGCTGGAGCAAGAATGATTCATGAAGCCCCAAATACCAGTAGCTCTATTATTTCTAAATCTATTGTTAAAAATGGCGGTGTAAGTAATTATCGTGGTACTGCAAGAATTAAAAAAGAAGCCATTAATTCAAAAGCGCATATCGAATGTGATACATTAATTCTTGATAATATTTCACGAAGCGATACTATTCCAAAGAATGAATGTCAAAATAACTCATCATATTTAGAACATGAAGCTACTGTTAGTAAAATTGATGAAGATCAATTATTCTATTTAATGAGTAGAGGTATCAAAGAGAAAGATGCTGTCCAAATGATAGTCATGGGATTTATTGAGCCATTCTCTAAAGAATTACCAATGGAATATGCAGTTGAACTTAATCAACTTATTAAGATGGATATGGAAGGAAGTGTAGGTTAATGCCTACACTTTATTGATTATTTGTAGAAAGAAAGATAAAATATTACGCGCTATGAAATTTGATTACGATATTATTGTTGTTGGAGGAGGCCACGCTGGTAGCGAGGCTGCTTTAGCATGCGCTCATAGAAAAGAAAATACTTTATTAATCTCTTTAAATATTAAAATGATGGCTAACATGCCTTGTAATCCATCAATCGGGGGCAGCGCTAAAGGTATTGTCGTTAGAGAAATTGACGCTTTAGGCGGATACATGGGTAAAGTTTGTGATAAAGAATATCTTCAAATGAAGATGCTTAACACTAAAAAAGGACCTGGTGTTCAGTGTTTAAGAGCTCAAGCTGATAAATTACGTTACCCTAAAAATATGCAAGATGTATTATTAAATACACCTTATCTTGATGTTTTAGAAGATGAAGTTAAAGGAATTCTTTACGAAGGCAATAAAATTTTAGGTGTTTATACAACAACTAAAAAGATTTATTCAAAAGCGGTTATTTTAACAACTGGTACGTATATGAATAGTGACATTTTAAGAGGTCACACAAAATTTAGACAAGGACCAGATGGAGAAAAACCTTCAATTGGTTTAAGTGATTGTCTTAAAGAAATGGGTTTAAAACTTGAACGACTTAAAACAGGTACACCTCAAAGAATTGCTAAAGAATCAATTGATTATTCTAAGACAGAAATTCAATACGGTAATGTTGAAGATCAAGCTTTTAGTTACGAAACTCATTCCTTTATTCCTTTAAAAGATCAAGTACCATGTTACTTAATTTACACAACTCCAGAAACTCATAAAATCATTAATGAGCATTTAAAAGATAGTGCAATGTATGGCGGACTCGTTGAAGGAGTTGGACCAAGATATTGTCCATCTATCGAAGATAAAATAGTTAGATTTAGTGATAAACCACGCCACCAACTTTTCTTAGAACCAGAAAGCTATGACACAAATAGTATATATTTGCAGGGTTTTTCTACAAGTATGCCTGAAAATATTCAAGATTTGATGGTACATTCATTGCCTGGATTAGAAAATGCAAAGATATTAAAATATGCTTATGCAATTGAATATGATTCATTTGCAAGCGATGAATTTGATTCAAAATTAATGATTAAAAAATATCCAGGCTTATTTATTGCTGGTCAAATTTGTGGAACTAGCGGTTATGAAGAAGCTGCTGGACTTGGTCTTATGGCAGGAATTAATGCTTCGCTTTTTATTAGAGGTGAAGAGCCATTTATCTTAAAAAGAGATGAAGCTTATATTGGTGTCATGATTGATGATTTAATCACTAAAGGAACTAAAGAACCATATCGACTTCTTTCAAGTAGAGCTGAATATCGTTTACTTTTAAGAAGTGATAATGCTGATTTAAGACTTACTGAATTCGGTCATAAATATGGATTAATTAGTGAATCAAGATATCAAGAATTTATAACTAAGAAAAATAAAATATTAAAAATTATTGAACTTCTTAATAATACTTATTTCGGTGCTACAAGTAGCGTCAATGAGTATTTAAAAGAAATTGGATATGATAAATTAAGTTATGGAGTAAAAGGTAGCGACCTTTTAAAACGTAATGGTGTATCCTATCATCGATTAAAAGATTATTTAACATTTAATGAAGATCTTGAACTCGACAATCTTGGAGAGTTTGAACTCGAAGTAAGTGTAAAATATGAAGGTTACATCGAAAGTGAAAGAAAAGAAGCTATTAAATTTAGAAAATTAGAAGATATTAAATTAAATCCAGAGACTGATTATATGTTGATGGATGGACTAAGAATTGAAGCAAGACAAAAACTTAATATAGTTAAACCATTAACTATTGGCCAAGCTAGTAGAATTAGTGGTGTTAATCCAAGCGATGTTGCAATTCTTGTAATGAATTTAAAGAAAATTAAGAAATTATGATTATTGAAGATTTAAAAAAGTTAGATTATTTAAAATTAAGCGATGAGCAACTTGATAAATTAAATAAATACATGGAAATTACTTTAAAAGAAAATGAACATGTTAATTTAACAAGAAATGACACCGTTGATTCTTTTATAATCAAAAATATTTTAGATTCATTACTCGTAGTTAAGAATTTTGATTTAAACAAAAAAACAATTTTAGATATCGGAAGTGGAGCTGGTTTACCTGGAATCCCACTTGCGATTTATTATCCAAAAGCTAAATTTGTACTTCTTGAACCTACATTTAAAAGAGCAAGTTTTCTTGCGATGGTCAGTGATTTATTAGAATTAAATAACGTTAAAGTTGTTGCTAAAAGAGCTGAAGATTACGTTAAAGAAAATAACTACGAAACGTTTGATTTTGTTGTATCTCGCGCTGTAAGTAAACTTAATATTTTAATCGAGTTATCTGTACCGTTTTTAAAAGTTGGCGGAGAATTAATCGCTTATAAAGGTTTAAATTATCTCGAAGAAATCGAAGAAAGTAAAAACGCATTAAAAATATTAAATTCAACAATTAATGTTGTTAAAGAAGACATTTTAGATTTTTTAAACGAAACTAGATATAGTGTAAGCGTTAAGAAAAATAAAATTACAAATCACAAATATCCTAGATTATATAAAGATATAAAGAAGAGGCCGTTATAAAATGAAGATTATTGCTATTGCAAACCAAAAAGGAGGAGTTGGAAAAACAACAACAGCTATTAACTTAGCTGCTTCTTTAGGTAGGCTTGCTAAAAAAGTTTTATTAATTGATTTCGATCCTCAAGGCAATTCTTCTAGAGGATATGGTGTTGATATAACTTTAGCAAATAAAACAATTTATACAGTTTTAGTTAATGATTGTACCATTAATGAAGCTATAAAAAAGACAATGATTAAAAATGTTGATTTAATCATTGCTAATTTAAAACTTGCTAATTTTGAAAGCGATGTCGCTATTAAAAATTTAGATCCGTTTTATTCTTTAAAAAATTGCCTTTCAAAATTAGAAAAACATTATGATTATATTTTAATTGATTGCCCACCATCACTTGGCACTCTTAGTATTAATGCTCTTGCGTGCGCAGATAGTGTTCTTATTCCGGTTCAATGTGAATATTTCGCTATGGAAGGCGTTGCTCAAATTTTAGCTACTATTACCCGAGTTCAATCTACATATAATAAAAAACTTACAATTGAAGGTTTCTTATTAACTATGTATGAAAATAGAGCTAAATTAGGAAAAGAAGTTGTTGATCAAGTTAAAGGATTGTTTAGAGAATCGACTTTTAATGTATTAATTCCTAGAAATATCGCTTTGAGTGAAGCAACTGCTCGAGGAATTCCATGTGTTTTATATAAACCTACTAGCGCTGGTAGCTTATCATATTGTCAATTAGCTAGAGAGGTTATTGATAATGACAGATAAACTTCTTAAGACAAATCTTGAACAGTTAATTGAAAAGTTTTCAAAAACTGACGTCATAAGTCACATTGAAAAGAATTATAAGATTGAAAATATTAAATATGTTTCTTATAAAGATTTACGTGACAATCATTTTATTAAGAAGATTAAATACAATAAGAAAGAAATTGATACAATTATTCAATCCATCGAAAAGAATGGTTTATATAACCCATTAATCGTTATTAAACCTCCAAAAAGTGAAAAGTATGAGGTTTTAATCGGTAGAAAAAGGTGGGTTGCTTGTAAAAAAATGAAACATGATAGAATTCCTATCATCGTTTCAAATTATAATGAAGAAGAAAGTTTACTCATTTTACTTGCTGACTCTAGAGAAAATAAAAATGCTAATCCTATTGAAGTAGCGTCTGTAGTTAAGTGTTTAAATGAGAATTTTAATTATAAAAAAGGAGATATCGCTAGAATTCTTCATGAATCTAGTGCCCAAGTATCGAATTATCTAAGTTTACTTACTTTACCAGAAGAAGTAATTGACGACGTATCAACTAATAAATTAAGTTTTGGACATGCTAAAGCTATTTCTAGATTAAGTGATGATGATATATTAAATATTGTCCATTTAATATATGAAAAAAATCTTAGCGTTAGGGATACAGAAGCTTTAGTGCAAAGAATAAAACAAAAAGGAAAATTGAAATCTGGAATATATATTACTCTTGAAGATAATAAAATTATCATCAGAGGAAGTTCAAAAACTAAGATAAGTAAAGCGTTAAGAATTGTTAAAAAATCATTGAAGAGTATGCTAGACTAATGTCGTTAAAATAAGCTTGTAATCGAATAAATTTTGATTTTTATAAAAAACGATGTCGCTTAAAATTTAATATTTTTTATTATAATGCTTTCAAAATGGTTTTCTTTATTTTATTATAAGATTACTTCAGGGTTAGGTGTAATTCCTTACTGGCGGTATACCCCGCGAGAGTAACATACTCATGAACAAGTGAAATTCTTGTGGCAACAGTAAAGTCTGGATGAAAGAAGTAGATTCTTTATTTTTTATGACCTGAAGTGGAGGTCATTTTTTTATGGATTCACGCAAACTTATTTTTTATGTAAGTCGAACCGCTATTTTTGGTGGAATTGCAGCAATTTTATATTGCGTACCGGGGTTACAATTTAATTTGCCTTTTGTTGCTCCTGGGTTTATGAATGTACATTTAGAGGATATCCCAATACTTTTATCAAGTTTTGCTTATGGTCCTTTACTTGGATTATTTGAAATTATATTAAAAACGCTCATTAAATTACCGATGAGTCAAACAATGTATGTTGGTGAATTAGGCGATTTTATGTTCTCGTTAGCTTTAGTTATCCCAGCATCTTTAATTTATTCGAAAAATAGAACAATAAAAGGTGCGATTATAGGGACAACAGTTGGCTTATTATCTACTTTATTTTTCTCAACAGTAGTTAATCTTTATACCATCTTTCCTTTATATAAAGTAGTTTTAGGATTTAAAGATGGCTTCATTGGGGAACAAATTGGCGGTGTATTTGGATGGACTAATATGTCTGATTGGGATATACGCTTAGCGATCTTATTATTGCCGTTTAATTTAATAAAAAACGGGATTGTAATTGGCGCAACATTCATCTGCTATAAGCCATTAAGATACATATTAGAAAAAGCTCAAATAAAATAAAAAACCTCGATTACATCGAGGATTTTTTAATAACAATTAGTTATAAAACTATTTTTCGATAGCTGCTGCAGGGCAATTTGCGATTGCGTCTTCTGCTGTTGCGTCATCTAATTCAGCGACAACTTTTGCTTTTCCTTCGTCGTCAAATTCGAATGCTTCTGGATAGTTTCCAACACATAATCCACATCCAATACATGTGTCTGTGTTGACTGTTAATTTAACTGCCATTTTAAATTTCCTCCATAAAAATTGAGAAACTCAATTCGCTAATATTTTAACATTCATAAATAGAAAATCAATATTTAAAAAACAAACAAGTATTTTTAAGTTTGAACGTCAGATTTTCGGTAATTCCGTAATAAATGAAATGTTTTAGGAAAAGCATTGCAAATATTCTAATTTGTATATCGCGTTATTTCATTCGAAACTCAAATGCTTATATAATTAAGAATAGGAAAAAGAAATATTAAGAAATAAATGAAATTATTTATAAATAATTTAATCTAAAGATTGCTTTTATAAAATCGGTAATTAATTCCTAATCTTATGTATTTCAAATTGCAATATTTTGGTATATAATAAACACGATAAAATTCTAAAGGAGGAATTTAAATATTATGGCATTAAAAGTTGCTATTAATGGATTCGGAAGAATCGGACGTCTCGCATTCAGACGCTGTGCAGAAACAGGAATTGAAGTTGTTGCTATCAACGACTTAGTAGATGCAAAAACACTCGCTTACTTATTAAAGTATGATACAGCTCACGGAAAATGGAATGCTGATAAAATCGGATATGATGAAGAAACAAACAGCATTATCTTTGACGGAAGAGCAATCAAAGTTTTAGGACAACCTGATCCAACTAAATTAAACTGGAAAGACTACGGTGCAGAAATCGTTCTCGAATGTACAGGTAGATTTAAAGGAAAAGCAGACGCTAGTGTTCATATGACATGTGGTGGAGCTAAAGGTGTTGTTATCAGTGCACCTAGCGATAAAGAAACTCCAACATTTGTTTACGGTGTCAATAGTGATGAATTAACAAAAGAAGATACAATTATTAGTGGTGCTTCATGTACAACAAACTGCTTAGGTCCAGTTTGTAAAGTTCTCGAAGAAAAATTCGGAATCGATGCAGGTTACATGACAACTGTCCACGCATATACAAATGACCAAACAACACTTGACCTTGCTAAAAAAGGTAACTTAAGAAGAGGAAGAGCAGCTGCTGCTAACATCGTTCCTACTTCAACAGGTGCTGCTAAAGCTATCAACCTTGTTATCCCAAGTTTAAAAGGAAGAATGCAAGGTGGTGCTATCAGAGTCCCAGTTTGCGATGGTTCATTAGTTGACTTAAGCTTAACATTAAAAACAAAAGGTGTTACAGCTGAACAAATCAATGCTGCTATGAAAGAAGCAAGCGAAACAACATTAAAAGATGTTTTAGCTTACACAGAAGATGAAATCGTCTCAAGCGATATCTTAGGCGAAACACATGGTTCAATCTTTGATGCAACAGGTACTAAAGTCTTCACATCACCAGATGGAACAGAATTAGTCAAAGTCGTTTCATGGTATGACAACGAATATTCATACACATGCCAAATGATCAGACTTGTTGCTCATATGGGCAAAGTTCTCGGACTTTAATTGATCAATCTTTAATGCTCTAAGTGGGAAACCATTTAGAGCATTTTTTATCAAAATGCTTACAATTTTAGACTAATATTTAGTAACAAATCGAGCTGTTTTATAGTATAATTAAAGATGTTATTAGTAGTCTAATAAATAGGAGAAAAACATGAATACAATCGATAATTTAACAAATATTGATGGTAAAAAGATTCTTGTTAGAGTCGACTTTAATGTCCCATTAAAGGGTTCAGAAGTCAGAGATGATAACAGAGTTGTTCAAGCTTTACCAACAATTAAAGCTCTCTTAGAAAAAGGGGCAGCTTTAGTCTTAATGTCACACTTAGGCAAAATTAAATGGGGAAAAGTTGACGATGCAGAAATCGCTAAACAAAAAGAAAAGAACAATATGGAATTTGTTCTCCCTGTTTTACAAAAACATTTAGCTGGATATACAGTTAAATTCTGTGGCGCTACAAGTGGTGAAGAACTCAAAACAGCAATTGAAGGATTAAAAGCTAAAGAAGTTTTACTTGTTCAAAATACAAGATATGAAAAAGGTGAAAGTAAAAACAATCCTGAATTAGCTAAAGAATGGGCAAGCTATGTTGATGGATTCGTTATGGATGCTTTCGGAAGCGCACATAGAGCACACGCTTCAACATACGGTGTCCCTGAGGTTTTAAAAGCTGAAGGAAAACCAGTTGCTTTAGGTTACTTAATGGAAAAAGAAGTTAAGAACTTAGGTGCTTGTGTTGAAGGAAGTGAACATCCTTACATCGCTATTTTAGGTGGATTTAAAGTTTCCGATAAAATTAAAGTCATCGATTCTTTACTTGGTAAATGCGATAAGATTTTAATTGGTGGAGCTATGGCTTACACTTTCTTAAAAGCTTTAGGTAAAGATATTGGACAATCACCATGCGAAATTGACCAATTAGAATATGCTAAAAAATGTTATGAAAGCGGTAAAATCGTTTTACCAATCGATAATGTTGTTGCTAACGGATTTGACAATTACGATGAAGATAAGATCCATGTAGTTAATAATTTAGAACCAATTCCAGCAGGATTTGAAGGATTAGATATCGGACCTAAATCAATCGAACTCTTCTCAAAAGAAATCGCTAGCGCAAAATTAATTTTCTGGAATGGACCAATGGGCGTTTTTGAAGATAAGAACTTCCAAAAAGGTACAATCGGTGTTTGCGAAGCGATTGCAAATAACAAAAATGCATTCTCAGTAATTGGTGGTGGAGATAGCGCTGCTGCTGCAAAACAATTTGGCTTTACAACTAAATTCTCACACGTATCAACTGGTGGAGGAGCTTCACTTGAAATGATCGAAAATAACGGTCACCTCCCAGGAATTGATATTATTGGATAATTTATGAGAAGAAAATTATTATTAGGAAACTGGAAAATGAATAAAACAGTTACTGAAGCTGTTGAATTCGCAAAAGAAGCTAAAGAATTAGGAAAATTAGCTCGTGCAAATAAAGTTGATATGGGTGTTTGTGTTCCTTATATTGACTTAGTTCCAGTTAAGAAAATTTTAAGAAAAAGTTTAATCGTTGGTGCTGAAAACTGCCATTATGAAGCTAAAGGAGCTTATACTGGTGAAATTTCCATCCCAATGTTAAAAGATATCAACATTGATTGGGTTATTATCGGACACTCAGAAAGAAGAACTTACGATAATGAAACTAGTGAAAAGTGCAATAAAAAAGTTTTAGCACTTTTAGCTAACGGAATGGTCCCAGTCTATTGTTGTGGTGAATCTTTAGAAACATTTGAAGCTAATCAAACAAAAGAATTTGTTAAGGAACAAATCGTTACTGGCTTTAAAGATGTTACTGCTGAAGATGCGACTAAAGTTGTTATCGCATATGAACCAATTTGGGCAATCGGTACAGGCAAAAACGCTACTACTGAAATCGCTGAAGATATTTGTGGATTTATTAGAGGAGTTATCCGTGAATTATATGGAGCAAAAGTCGCTAATAAAATCAGAATTCTTTATGGCGGAAGTGTTAAACCAGCTTCAGTTAAAGCATATTTATCACAAGAAGATATCGATGGTGCTTTAGTTGGTGGCGCTTCATTAGAAGTCGGATCATATAAAGAATTATTAACTTCTTACATTAATTAATTTTACCGATTTAATCGAATAAATTTCTCGCTCTTCCGTAAAAAAGAAGAGCGATTTTTTTAAACCTTAAACAAAGTTTAAATCGAAGCCTTTTTAGAAAAATACGCATTTTAAAAAAATCTTATTTAGATTATTATATTTATTAGAGGAGGGGATTAGATGGAAGGAAATGTAAATTTAAATCCTAATAATTTCGACAATAATTATGTCGATATGTCGTTCCTTGATGATAAAGTAAAAAAATCTTCGTTCTATGGAAAAGTGTTTCTGTACTTCGGATTAGGAATCTTAGTCACATCAATTATTACACTTGGATTATCATGGTTATTTAGTACACTAGAATATGCTAGTGTTGTGATGTTCTATGGCGTCTTCCTTGTTGTAAGTTTGATTGCGATGATCATCATCAACTTTCAAATCGTTACTCGATTAACAAAGGCGAATGGTAAATCGATTTTGGTACCATATATCGCTTACGCAGTTATTTATGGTGTCTTGTTTGGATGCATAGCAGGATTAATTCAAGATCCGTTAGTTATCGGTGTATCGCTAGGAATTACAGCTTTAATTTTCTTAGGAATGTGTGGTATTGGTTATTTAACGCATAATAAGATGAACATATTCTTAAAAATTACTAGTGTATTAACGATGGCTATCTTATTACTTTGTATTGTTAATCTTGTTATATTCCCATTTGCATTATTTGGTGGAAATTATGAGTTATATTTCGCTCAAGCTGGAATATATTGGCTCATGGAAGGTATCTTCTTTATAGTATTCTTACTTTATACGATTATCGACTTCGCTAGAATTAGACAAATTGCTGAAGCAGGCGCACATAAAGGAGCAACAAATTTAACAATTTATTGTGCTTTTACAATTTATGCAGACTTTATTGCGATATTCACATACGTATTAAAGTTTGTCTTAATTGCATTAGCAAGTAGAGATAATTAAGAAAAAAATCCTCTTTAAATAAGAGGATTTTTTTATGGAAAATTTTAGCGTAAAATTTTATTATGGTATACTAACAAAAAATGATAATGAATAGATTTTAAAAAACGATGTCGTCAAAATAATGACTACATCGTTATTTTTTTGGATATTGAGATTTTAGTTGTCGCATATTGTTAGAACGTTTAATGGATTTTAATTGTTTATATATTTCATTAAGACCTTTTTCGTATTTTGAAGAAGTTCTTGGATTAGGTGAATAAAATTCCTTATTTTTAATAATTTCTGGTAAATATTGAAGGTGCAACCATAACTCAGGATTATCATAAGGATATTTATCAACTTCTTGAACACCTACTGGAGTATATTTTAAATAATCTAAAACATCTAATGGTGTATCTTTAGCTTCTTCATATGCGCTATTCATAGCTTCATAAGCTGCTTTTGATTTTGGAGATAAAGCTAGATCAACAATAGCAACTCCTAAAGGAATAATCGCTTCAGGTAAACCAACTTCATACGCACTTTCAATAGCAATTTTAGTTCTCATACATGCTTGAGGATTTGCGATCCCGATATCTTCATAAGCACAAACTAATAAACGTCTAGTTAAACTTTCTAAATCGCCATTAACTAATAATCTTGCGGCATAATAAAGTGCAGCGTTTACGTCGCTTCCTCTAATAGATTTTTGCATTGCTGAAACGGCATCATAATGTCCGTTTTCGTCATTATCTATCGATGAATTCGATACTTTGACGACAGAGCTAGTTTTGTTGATGTCAATAAGTTGCTTATCGAAATTAATAGAAAGAATCTCTAAATAGTTAAGAGCAAAGCGGATGTCACCGTTACTTTTCTTAGCGATATAAAATAAAGATTCATCATCAATATTTAAATTTCCATTAAGTCCTTTTGATGATGTTATGGCTCGTTTTAAAGCTTCTACAACTTCGTCGTTGTTTAATCTTTTGACTTCTAATAAATGTAATCTAGATCTTATAGCTTTATTTATTGAAATATAAGGATTAGCAGTAGTTGCTCCGATTAAATAAATCGTTCCATCTTCAACATGAGGTAATAAAATATCTTGTTTATCTTTATTTAATCGATGGATTTCATCGATGATTAAAATAGAACATGAATAATTTTTACTAGCTTCAATTGCGTCAATTATGTCTTTTTTGTTTGATGTTACTGCATTAATTAATGTGTAATGAGCACCTAAAGAATTAGCATAGCATTCAGCAATCGTTGTTTTACCAGTTCCAGGCTCACCAAAAAGAATAAAAGATAAAGGTATCTTTTTATTTACACTTGAAGACAAAAATCCATTAGGTCCAACTAATTCTTCTTGTCCAATAACATCGTTTAAATTTTTAGGGCGCATTCTAAATGCTAATGGTTTAATCATAGTTTCAATTATACATTAAAGTGAGAGATTATTTAATTTTTAATTAAATAGCGTGTTCTAATTATGTCCATTATATCTATATTTTTGGCTAAAATTTATGTATAATAACCGGTATGAAAATCGTATTACAAGAAGTTTTAAAAGCAAGCGTAACAATTGAAGACAAATTATATTCTTCAATTAATAAAGGTTATTTATTATTAGTAAGTTTCACTGAAGGTGACAATTTAGAAATTTTAGAAAAAATGGCAAACAAAATTACCAAATTAAGAGTCTTCCTAGATGAAAACGGTAAAACAAATTTGTCATTGAATGATGTAAAAGGTGAAATTTTAAGCGTTTCTCAATTTACAATTTATGCAGATTTAAGAAAAGGTAATCGACCAAGTTATATAAATTGCATGCGTCCTGATGAAGCAAGCATTTTATATGATAAGTTCAATGAAGTTTTAAGAAATTTAGGCTATAAAGTTGAAGTTGGTGTATTTGGAGCAGACATGAAAGTTGAATTAATCAATGATGGACCATACACTTTAGTAATCGATAGTAAGGAACTTGGATTTTAATTATGAAAGTAATGTTAGGATTAAGCGGCGGAGTAGATAGCGCTGTCGCTGCATATTTATTAAAAGAAGCTGGTCATGAAGTTATTTGCTGCTTCATGAGAAATTGGGACTCAATGGCAAATAATGATGTTTTAGGCAATCCAACAGTTGATGATGACATGTGTCCACAAGAAAGAGATTATCATGATGCTTGTTTAGTCGCTGAAAAACTCGGACTAAAAATGATGAGAATTGATTTCGTTAAAGAATATTGGGACAATGTTTTTACTTATTTTTTAAATGAATATAAATTAGCAAGAACACCTAATCCAGATATTTTCTGTAACAAGTATATTAAGTTCGGTCCTTTTTTAGATTTCGCAAAGAAAAATGGATGTGACATGATTGCGATGGGTCATTATGCAAAAAGAGTTGATAAAGATGGCAAAACTTATTTATATAAAGCTCACGATTTAAATAAAGATCAAACATATTTTTTAAGTCAAATAAGTAGTGAACAATTAAAGTCTTGTTTATTCCCACTTGGAGATATTGATAAGGGAGAAGTTAGACGTATTGCTCGTGAATTAAATTTAGAAAGTGTTGAAGATAAAAAAGATTCAACTGGTGTTTGTTTTATTGGGGAAAGAAATTTTAAAGAATTCTTAAAAAATTATATACCAGCTAAAAAAGGAAAAATCGTCGATATCGCTACTAATACAGTTTTAGGCGAACATGATGGAGTAATGTATTACACATTAGGACAAAGAAAAGGTTTAGGAATTGGTGGTATCAATGGCTTGCCTACCCAAGGTTGGTTTGTTTGTAAAAAAGATGCTATCAATAATATTTTATATGTAGCTAGCGGAAGTGAAGATGAACATCTTTTTAGTGATGAAGCAATTATAAATAACATTAATTTATTCAATGAAAAATTAGTTGATGGTCAACATATCTTTGTTAAGTTTAGATATCGTCAACAAGACCAAGGTGTTACAGTTTATAATTTAGAAGATGGTTCGATTAAACTTGTTTATGACAAACCTTATAAAGCTGTTACTCCAGGTCAAGCATGTGTCTTCTATGATGGAGATGTTTGTTTAGGTGGAGGCCTAATTGATAAAGTTTTTTATAAAGGTTTACTAAAAAACTAGGCAAAACTTATATTTTTTATTATTTTACTTTCTTTTAGGAATACTCGTGGTAAAATTATTCATGAAAGGAAGTTCTTTTTATTTTTAAAGAACGTTTAGGGTTAAAATAATGGAAAAAAAATCCAAGAAAAAACGCGGAGGAGTTTTAAATTTAATCGGAACTCTGTTGATCGTTTTATTAGCTGTTGTAGGACTTGTTTGTTTCTTCGCAGTTGATGCAAGTGGTGGTGTTTCTGTTGCAGCTACAACTACAGTTTTAGATAACATCATTGGTGTAGGTTTTACTTTTGTTGGTTTAACTGCTGTATTTGGTGGTTCAACAAAATATTCCTCGTTCGTTATCGCAGGCGATAAAGTAACTGATGTGACAGAGCCAACTTTATCTATCGAACTCAATGCTAATTATGGAGTCATCATCGGATTAGTTCTTTTAGCGGTTGCAACTTTAACAATTGCTTTATTAAGAAAGAATAAAATCGGAATGCTTTTAGGAACAATCATTTTAGCAGTAGGTTCAGTTTTACTTTTATGTGGCGGACAATTTTTCTCAGCAGTCAACTCTGATACAATTGGTGGCTTAGCAGGATCAAAATATGGAACAATTACATATCTTGATATTGGAGCTTTAGTTGCTGGTGTGTTTGGAATCGTTGCTACATTAATCGCCTTAATTCAAACTATTGTCGTAATGGTTAGAAGATAAAATATTGATTCCCTCTTATTCAGGTCTTATTATGAGACCTGAATTTTTTTATAGCAAAAAGCATAAGAATTTAATTCAACTAAAAATAAAATGATAAATTTAATATGTTACGTTGGTGAGATTGAATTTCTAGGGGGGTCTTTATCTTTATCGTTAATTGACAAAGTTAATGCAATAAATATAAAAAGAGAGATAAAACCAAAAAGGGTATACTCTCTTTTTTCTTTATGCTCTTAGGTTTAAAATAAGTCTTGTTCTTGTTGTTGC
>DBFJOT010000014.1:0-23610 GCA_048405595.1 Candidatus Onthovivens sp. | reverse complement strand
AAACATTTTAAACTCAAGAGCGCAAAGAAAAAAGAGAGTACAACTTTCTTAAGTTTCTCACTCTCTAATTCATATTTTTTTAATTTCTTTTTTATTGCAATAACTTTGTCACTTAACGGATATGCCATTATTTGCGTTTTAATGACAATTTAAGATAAAAAGTGTCTCAAGGTATTTAAATACGTATTATTGTCAAATAGCCTAAAACTGGCCTTAAAACGAAAAATATTTAGTGTTCAATATTGCACAATTTCAAAAAACTGTCACTCAAAAATTAATAAAATTTTCTTAATTTACATAAATGAACATATAAAAACTTTCTTGGTCGATATATTTTCTTATAATCGATACAATGAATAAGAGACAAAAATAAATGATAAAAACTAAAGTAGTAAATAAAAATTAAAGGAATTTGATAAAATCGAATGCTTACTTAAAAATGCTTTCCATAAGGTTGAACAAATATCCACAAGCTATCATTTAATTATGTAAAAAGGAAAGCCATTAACTTTTTAGCGTTTTACGATGATGATTTAATTATCGGATTTAGTTATTTTATTAAAACTAAAGATATGATTTTTATTACTTATATCGCTATCAATGGCGAAATTAAATCTAAAGGATATGGCTCAAAAATATTATCATTTTAAAAAGAAAATAATCCTACTTTACCTATTTCACTAAATGTTGAAATGTTAGATGATAACGCAAGTAATAAAGAACAAAGAATTAAGTGTGTTGCTTTTTATGAAAGAATTAGATTTAAGTTACTTAAAAAATACAGTCAGTAATGAAAAAGATACATTTTCTATTATGTCAACTAAAGAACCTCTTGATATCAAAGCTTATAGAAGAGCATTAAAACAATATTCTTTTGGATTATACGCTCCTAAGGTCAATTAAATCCTTTTAAAAATATCAATACACTTCATTTTTAACTTTATACAACTAATCTAAAAATAATACTCAATATGCGTTAGTAACTATTAAGTGCATTTATAGTTACGATAAATTCGGTTTCATAGTAAAATTATAATTGTTAGAAAGGACATAGGGGTATGTTATTTGATATTCATTGCCATATTTTACCTGGCGTAGATGATGGTAGCCAAACATTCGATAACTCTATCGAAATGATAAAAGAAGAAATTGCTAATGGTGTAACAGATGTTATTCTTACGCCACATTTTTGCTATGGTAAAACTACTCAAATTTCTAAAGAAACATTAATTGAAACATTTAATGAGTTTAAAGAAAAAGTAAAAGATTATCCAATTAATTTATATTTAGGCTCTGAACTTTTGCTCAAAAACAATTTTCTAGATGGGATAAGAAATAATGAGATTCTTTCTTTAAATGGTTCAAAATATATTCTTATAGAATTCAATTTCGCTGAAGATAAACAACTTATATACGAAAAAACTTTTAATGTAACTTGTTTAGGTTATGTTCCAATCGTTGCTCACTTAGAAAGATATGTTAATTCAGATCTTGAGCTTGCAAAATCATTAAAACATATTGGTGCTTTAATTCAAGTTAACACCACTTCAATTGATGGAGATTTTGGAGGTGCGATAAAAAAGAAAGCCTTTGCTTTACTTAAAAATGATTTAGTGGATTTTATCGCTAGTGACGCTCATTCAATGGGTGTAAGGAAACCTAATTTAAAAAATACATTAACTTTTGTTAAAAAGAAATTTAAGAAAGATTTCACTAATGAAATCAAAGGATTAAACGAAAAATTTGAATATTCAGAATAGAGTCACTTAATTGTGACTTTATTTTTTGCAATAAATATTGCAAATATTAAAATCTTAATAATTTACATAATAATTTTTGAAAAATTTCTTCTTTCATCTTTTTGTGTTAGTAAGAAAAGGATTCCTATTACCTTTTCTTTAAATATAGATACATACGGAAAACTAAGTATCATTTCGATACATTCCACCTTTATATAGCCATAATAAAAACCACCCTTCTATCTAAGTTAATAAATAGAAATAGGTGGCTAGATTTTTTATCTTTTATTGATTCTTTTATTCATGAAATCAACTTGATTACGTCCTTTTTTAATTTCATCTAAAGGAACAATAAATCCAGTTTTTGGATCGATGTAACGTTTATGATTTAAAACTCTGATATAAGTTTTATGTTGATTGTATTCATGACCATTGGCATCTAAGAATTCTCTAAATGTATAGTTGTCATTATCTTTTCCTTCAGCCATACCTTTTGAAAGAACAGTTTTAACTGTTAAGAATAAGATTTTAATGTCAAAGACGATACTATAATTTGCAATGTAATAAAGATCGTATCTTAATTTTTGTTCATCCTTACATCCAGGATTTGTTTTAACTTGTTGAAGACCAGTGATGCCAGCTTTAACGTTGAAACGATATTTGTATTCAGGATTTGTTTTTAAATTTTCGTCGACATCTCCATGCATTAATGCTCTAGGTCCGACAAAAGACATATCTCCTACTAATACATTTAAAACTTGAGGAATTTCATCAAGTCGAGTTGCTCTAATAAATTTACCAACTCTAGTAATACGAGAGTCTCCTTTTAAAGCTGCTTTATTAGGATCAGCATCAGTATACATACTTCTAAATTTAAAAATCTTAAATGTTTTTAAATCTTTTGTATATCTTTCTTGTCTATAGAAGACTGGTCCTTTGCTGTCGAGTTTAATTGCTAAAGGTATGATTATCCAAACAGGTAAAGTTAAGATTAAGAAGACTAAACAAATCCCTAAATCCATTACTCTTTTAACTGCACTTTCAACGAAGTCAATTCTTAAAGGTTTTTGTTCTAAAGCAAGTAAACCACCAATATCTTTTTGTGCAGGTGAAACTGAAATTACGTCAAAATATGATGAACAAAGGAAGACATCTTTATTGAAACATGAGTTAAAGTAAAGTAAGAACTTTTCTTTAGTTTTTGCTTTTAAAGTGTCGAGTAAGATGATTTGGTTTGTGTAAAAGAACTTTTTATAAATAATATCACTTACTTCACCATCAATTTCATAGAAGACAAATCTAACTTTAAGTTTTTTATTTTTCTTTTCAATAAGTTTTCTAGCAAGTCGTTCAGCATCATCTTTTGGACCAATAATCATTACCGCTTTTATTTCGTGGCGATCAATCGTTATTAAAATCGATCTTATAATTAATAAAAGTACTGAATAAATGGCAGCTGTAAATAAAGCGATGAAAAACCAAAGACTAGCTCCATCTTGTTCAATTAAAGCAATGATGCTTCCGGTAAAGCAAATAAATAAGCCTGACCAAACAAAACTACATAATGTTGGGATGATTAATCCTTTATATAATGAGAAATTTTTAGCATGAAACTCTGAAAACATTAAAATAAAGAATGATAATAACCAGGTAAATAAAAATAAAATGTTTTGTGGCATTTCAGCCAATTCGATATAGGTTTGTAATTTCCCTGGGATTAAATTACAGAAGAAAAGTCCCATAGGGAAACATAATAAAGAGCTAATAATAATCGCGATTTTTTCTAAGATTGTCATCTTACGTTTTAAAGAAGAACAATCATTAATATATTCATCATCATCGAATATTGTTGACTCATTTTCGTTGTATTCTTGATATTCCATAAATAACTCCTGCTCATATTATACAAATTAATAGTTCGTGTTAAAGTAAAAAAAGCCATTATACTAGTCTCAATGACAGCAAATGGCATTTTACACAAGATATTTTTAAAATCAAAATATTTTACTTGTCATCTTTAGTGAAATCTATATCAATATGATCAATATTATCAACGTTTTTATGGATATTGTTGATGATGATTTTTTCTCTTTTTTCTCTTTTAAATGTATCGAATAGTTCAAGAACACCAAAGACGCCACTTATAATAAAGAATGAGCCGATAAGATAACTAACCACGTTACTTGATTCGCTAGTAAATGTGAATAAGACAATTGATAAAGCGATATAAAGAACACCAATTATTGTTGTTACCCACCAAGTTTTACTTTTAAGTTTTGCTAAATCAACTGAAGTTACGATTTTACTAATTCCATTAAATAAGAAATAGAAAGCTAAAGCGAAAGTTATCATTACCAAAGAAGCATCTCGATATGCTACAAAAAAGATACCAAGTGACAAAGTAATAACACCTTGTAAAACTAGAAAACCACTACCTAAAATTAAAGCAGAGCTAAATAAAGCAAATAGTACAAAAAGTGCCCCGATAATTATCATGAAAGATCCTGCAATAGTTCCTAAGCTATTAGCAAAAACTTGTGGACTAACTATAGCTACAATACCTAAAACTACCCAAAGAACGTTACATAATCCTGATAAAATTTTATTTACAATCGATTTACGCATATTTTTCCTCCGTCTTTATATTAACACATAGAGAAAATATATGTTCTTAAACACTCGATTTTTTTATATCTTCTTAAAATGAATAAATAGCATAGCCAAGCAACTAAGTTAATTAAAAGTAAAGATAAAATCGTAATTAAGAAGAAGTTTAGACTAAAAGAAATTATCGAAATACCATTATTTATATATGCTCCAACCGCTTTCCTAGTAGTTTTGATAAGAACACCATTTAATAATTTAGTTAAAGAAAAATATTTTTAGCATCAATAGATTCAATAATTTTCAATCAAAATTTGTAGAAAAGTTATTCTATTAAAAACTCTCAGTAATTCACTCATAAAAGTGTCTAAATTAACAATTTAAGTTGGTTTTCGATGAGTTTTTAAGTAAAAAGTTGAAAATTCTTTACAAATTTTAGTTACAAATTTTATGGATGTTATATAATATTTCTATCAAAGAAAGGAGAATCACTATAATGAAATGGTTCAACAAACAATCAAGAATTATTCAAGTTTTACTTTTACTTATTCCTGGCGTTAACTGGATTACAGAAGTCGTCGTTAGAGTTACTGCTGTCTTCCAAAAACCAACTTTAAGAAACTTACTCGGATGTATTTTCGGAGTCTTCATTCCAGTCATTGCAGGTTGGGTTGACTTAATCTGGGTTATCTTATTCAACCATTTATTATTAGCAAAATAATTATCGCTAATTAAAAAATGCCTCGTATCATTTGAGGCATTTTTTATCTCCATTTTCTAAAGTTATTTCTCTTCTCGATAGGCATTTGCAAAGGCTAATATATTTAATCTTTTTACCCTTATTTTTAGTGTGTTTTAACCTATTTTTATCGTTATTTCCTTAAAAATAGTTGAAATTGCGGAAACTGTATTCACGATGTTTTCACAGGCACTAAAAACTGTTTATATAGCACATTTCAAGTAAAAATTGCTATGGAAAGGAGAAAAAAAATGAAAGAAGAATGTATTGTTATGTCCATCACCAACAAAAAAAGTGGTGTTGGAAAAACGATCACAACTATAAACCTGAGCATTGGTCTAAATAATGAAGGACATAAAGTATTAATTATAGACTTTGATCCTCAAGGTGATATGACTACTTGTCTTGGTTTAACACCTCCACTAAAAACCATCATATAACACAAAAACTATAAACAAATGTAAATACTAATAAATAATGTTGTTTGTATCGTTGAATTAGAAACCATCAATTATTCGATTCAAGATATATATCACAATGATTCGTAACATTACCTTATATGATTTAAATCTTCAAAGCAATGGGATGGGACATTAATTCAATACCAAATATATCATATAATGCAGATATAATTCATATATTGTTCCGTTAATGCATTAAGTATTATTCCGATAGTGTAGATATTGTTCCGTTGATACGTTATAATAACTTTAAAGGAGGACTCACCAATGTTTATGACAGCAAAAGAAGCTTCTTTAAAATGGGGCATATCTGATAGAAGAATTCGAGTTCTTTGTTCCGAAGGTAAAATTTCAGGCGCTTATCAAGAAGGTAGAGGTTGGAAAATTCCTATTGATGCAAGAAAGCCTGTTGATGGACGTTATAAATCAAAAGAAAGTCTATTATTGCAGATTGATCGAAAAAAGAAAGAACTTGATAACAAAAGGCCTCTTACCGATGGTGAGATTTCTAGATTAAATGAAGAATTCATAATAGAATACACTTACAATTCAAACGCCATCGAAGGTAATACCCTTACGCTTCGCGAAACTGATTTAGTTCTTAGGGGACTTACAATCGATCAAAAACCATTAAAAGATCATTTGGAAGCAGTAGGCCATAAAGAAGCATTTGATTTTGTTAGTGAACTTGTAAAAAACAATGTACCTATTAGTGAAAGTGTTATTAAACAAATTCATTATCTTGTTTTAGCGGATAAAAAAGATGATCGTGGTGTATATCGTAAAATTCCTGTTCGTATAATGGGAGCAAAACACGAACCCGTACAACCTTATCTTATCGAACCTAGAATGAAACAACTTTTACAAGACTTTAATGAAAGTGCAGAACATATCGTCACAAAACTTGCACGTTTCCATATTGAATTTGAAAGTATCCATCCTTTTATTGATGGTAATGGCAGAACTGGGAGATTACTTGTAAATTTTGAGTTAATGAAGGTCGGCTTTCCTCCAATAGATATTAAATTTAGTGATCGAATCGCTTACTATAATGCGTTTGATGAATATCATGTAAAGCATAATCTTTCTGCAATGGAAAACTTATTTGCAGGATATATTAATTCAAGATTAGATATGTATTTAGAAATATTAACTGAAAACTAAATGATTGTATTTATATACAATTTAGAATTAAAAATGAATTCTCTTTTACGAAAAGAGGAATTTATAAATGAAATTGATTGAGCTAACTACTTAATAATTACCGAGTGTAATTATTAATAGATAAACCAAAATTCATGTATTTGATAACGAAGTGTTATATTCGTATATAATCCATCATTTTTAAGCAATCAAGTCCAAAGCAGCAAATATACCGTCTTCACCTATCGGACAAGAACCTTGTTTTGCATGCCCATTTTCTATAAAAATAGAAAAATGTAATAACAATCCGCGTCTCACAAGGCGCGGTTTTTCTCTTCAGCCTACAAGGCTTATTACTGGCGACCCCGATTTCAGGGTCCTTTAGTTGGCCCAATTGCCTTTGTCCCTCTTACTTACCCTTAAAAGGGTCTTTGTACTCCTTCAGACTTCTTTTGTCTGACAATTGGTCTTCTAATTCTTGATTTTTAATATAATTTTGAACAGTTTTTTTGTTTAGACCTACGGTCGAAACGTAGTAACCTTCTGACCAGAAGTGCCTGCTGCCATAATTATATTTCAAATTCGCATGCTCGTCGAAAATCATCAGCGAGCTTTTTCCTTTGAGGTATCCCATAAAAGAAGATACTGATAATTTTGGTGGTATTTTGACGAGCATGTGAATGTGGTCTGCCATTGCATGTGCTTCTACTATTTCAACACCTTTATATTCACAAAGTCGTCTAATATATTTCCCGATGTCAGATCTTAATTTTGCATAGACTGCTTTTCTTCTATACTTTGGCGTAAACACTATGTGGTACTGACAATTCCACTTTGTGTGTGATAAACTACTTGTGTCATCATTTTTAATGTTTGACATAAAACTTCCTTTCTGAGGTATAAGACAATTGAGCAATTATATTATATCTCATGGAAGTTTTTTTACTTATCGCTTCCGCTTTTCAATTCTCGCCCCCATAGGAGGCGGTTTTATATTACTCTTCGAGCAACATAACCAAACTAAACAACTTCATTACAAGTTATTTAGCAACAATATGCTATTGGCCAAAATCAATATTTATTCATTTTTGGCAAATAGATTTACAAAATAATGTTTATCATTGACTATTTCTTTTTTCAGCGCACACTAACACTACGATAAGAATCATTTAAATAAAATTTATATCATTCAAAAAACACGATAACAATCGAACTTTTCTTCGCTTGTATCGTGTTTAAATTTTATTAATTATTAATATTTACTAGATTGTTTCAGATGAACTACTCATCGTTCATTTTGATTTTTCTAGGATATTTATATGATTTAAATAAATTTTAATTTTCTTTTTTTCCTAAAATTAATTTAGTAACTGGAATTCCTATTAATAACAAACATCCAATGTACCAAAGAACATTTAAAACGATAAAGCCAATTTTCCATGCAGGCATAGAATAAGGTGTTATTTGGTTAGTTCCACTGCCATCTTTATAATCAATAACAGCATTAGATTTTGTTACTGCGTAAATAATATTTTTTGCTGCTCTTTGAACATTAGTCATAACAGTTGCATTAGTTTTATACTCATCTAATTTCCAGAAATTTTTATTAGTATTTAACCATAAATCTGTTCCAGCAGCGAGTCCCGAAGGCATATCTTGATAAAACATTGCGCTAGAAGAAGCTTGGTCTGTAATAACAACACCTTCAAAGCCCCATTCTTTTCTTAAAACGTTTGTCATAATTCCTTTATGAGCACCAACCCATCTGGAACCAATTCTATTCATAGCAGCCATTGCAGCAACAGGCTTTCCTTCTCGAGTAACAATTTCAAATCCCTTCAAGAAGTTTTCTCTAATCGATTGTTCATTAGCAAAAATTGCTCCGCCATATCTATTAGTTTCTTGATCGTTTAAGGCAAAGTGTTTCATATAAGCAATTACGCCTTTAGAACGAACACCTCTCATCTCGGCTGCTCCGATTTTTCCACTTAAGAATCCATCTTCACTAAAATATTCGAAGTTTCTTCCTGAATAAGGAGTACGATGAATGTTTACACCAGGAGCATACCACCCCGCTGTTTTTGAATTAATTGAGTCGTGGCCTAAATATTCACCCATTTTTTCAATTAATTCTTCGTTCCGTGTGCTAGCGAAAACAACTTCAGCAGGCCAAGCCATAGTTGAACCGCCGCCAACCAATGTTCCACTTATTCCGCTAGGACCATCTTTATCGATAGTCGATGGCAATCCAATATCATCAATTTGAATTGTTGAATAGCCACCAAGTCTTACAAGTCTAGTTGCTTGAGAATATGTTAATTGGCTAACTAAATCATCCCATTTTTTATCGCTATAATCGCAATCAACTAAATCTTGAACTTTATAAGAAGTTGCAGTGCTTCCCCAAACAGGCATTTTAGCTTGTGGACCATTAATAACTTCATCACCACGATAAAACTCAAGATCTTTTAAAAACTTATCGCTTGCTGACCAATTACCATTTTTGTAAGCAGATTTAGGTAATGAATTTTCCCAGTTTGATCTTGTTACGTATTGACAGTCATCATAATAATTAGCGTCAACGTCATCAAATTGGTTTGTAATTTTTACACCATTGTTAGTTTTAGAATATTTTTCTACATCAAGTGAACTTTGATTATACTTATATGTAAATCCTTTATTCAATTCACCAATAAGTTCTGATTCAAGAGAGTTATCTTTTTCGAAAAGAATATTATTTATCGCTTCATGTGCATTACTTGCAGCTGTAAAATAATAATCTCCTTCATCAACAACATAAGTTTTTGTACCTTTTGAATCATAGGTTTTCATTAATTCTTTCGGGACAGAAATCTTAATATTTTCAGTTTCATTTTGCTTTAAAGTCTTTGTCTTTTTAAAACCTACTAATTCAATTGAACTTTTTTCTATTCCATTTTGAATGTCATAACTTGTATAAGGAGATTGCATATAAATTTCGACAACATCCTTGCCTTTTGAGCTTCCTTTATTTGTAACATCAATAGAAACTTCAAAACTGTTTTCTTCTTCAGTTACAACATAATTTTCCCGAGCAAAGTCAGAATAAGTTAATCCATAGCCAAATGGAAATTGAACTTCTGCAGCATAATTAAATTCACCAACGTTATCATTCTTAAGAATTTTATCTTCATAACGTGTTTCGTAATATTTATACCCAACATAAATGCCTTCTTGATAGACAATATAATTATTGCCATTTTTAATTTGGCTGTTAGAAATTTTATAATCGCCTATATTTTTAGTACTTGGCGCACTTTGAGAATTAAAAGCATATGTATCAACAAGTTTCCCACTTGGGCTAACTTTGCCATTTAATATTCTTCCTATTGCATTCATACCATATTGGCCAACAGGACCAACAAGTAAACAAGCTTTAACATTTTTAAATTCTGGTTCATTTAAAAATCCTAATTCCATAGTATTAGAAGAATTGATTAAAACGATTACTTTATCAAATTTTTCACAAGCTAATTTTAAAGTATCTTTTTCGTGTGGATCTAATTCAAGATATCTTGTACCATTTTTTAACGGATTAAGAGGTAAATCACTACTTTCTCCACTCCCTCTTCCAAAAACACAAATGCCGACATCGTCATTATCTAAAGAGTTTTTAACATTATCAGTGAATACTTTTCGAGGTACCTCATTAACATTAAATTCTCCATCTCCTGATAAATTTGGAGTTGTTTTTCTATAAGATTTACCTGGACCTGTTTTATAAAAATCCCATAAACTTTTATTTATAGTAAATCCTTCTGATTCTAAAGCACTTTTTAAGGTTGGTGCGTTAGAAACATCTACAGAGCCACTTCCACTACCTCCGTAGACAAAATCAACTGAGTTTTGTCCAAGTAAAGCGATTTTCTTTTCGCCATCCTTTAAAGGAAGTGCGTTATCTTCATTTTTTAATAAGACAATTCCTTCTTCTTCAATTTGTTCACAACACTCTTTTTCACCATCTGTTTCTTCAACTTGTTTATCACCGCTAAAGAAAACATCAATTACAGGTTCGTAAGCGTCTACAAAATAGTCACCTACTCCCATAGCAATTCCTAAAATAGAACCAAGCGAAATTAAAGTGATTGCTAATGGTTTTTTAATTTTTTTCATTTTGTACTATTCTTCTGTTGGGTTAGTAAAACTAAAAGTTTTCTTTTCGTCATCTGCGTAAACAGTTTTAGCTTTTCCGTATTCGTTAATAATATCATCTTTTGATTCAGCATAGTTCTTTTGACCTTGAGCTTTAGCTGGCATTTCTACTGGATATTGTAAATTTTCATCATTTGTATCAAAAAAGATATTGAATCCACCCATTTCACTAAATGAATTTAAAATAACTCTATCTGAAATATTTAAATCGATAGGTGTGTAACCATCTTTTTCTGCTTTTTGTTCATATGTTCCGAAAGTTTCAATTACACTATTTCCTAAGTTCATACCATAGCCTAAAGTGTAACTTGTGATGGTTAAAGAATATGTTAAGTCATCAAAAAGTTTTAAATAACATTCTTCATATGCTTCACCTGCTGCTGCAGCACTTTTTTGCCCACAAAGAAAATAATTTACTAATTTTGCTTCTTTAACTTCAGCTCCGCATGATGCTAAACTGTTGCCTAAAACTGTTGTTGCAGCTAATGCGACTAAAATTTTTTTCATGTTGTTTATCTCCCTTAAAATATTTAGTGCGCGTTTCATAAAGACTATTGAAAGCGCTTACATCTCAAAGTATATTTAAACAACTGTTAAAAAGTAATTAATTGGCAAAAATGGTTAGTTCAATAGCATAAAAGGTAAAACAATAGTTAATGTAAACACATTATTGCTTAAGTCGATAGTCAGTGTTCCTTTATATTTTTTAGCAATTTCTGAAATAGACTTAAGTCCAAAGCCATGATTAATAGAATCTTTTTTACTTGTAATTATGTTATTATTTTTATCTTTAACTATATCTTTATAATAATTATATTCTTTAATCACTATAAAATTATCTTTTTTGAAAATTTGTAAATTGATGATCTTCTTTTCTGCTTCTAATTTATCAGTTCCCTCAATCGCATTATCCAGAATGTTTCCAAAAAGAGTATAAATATCGATGACATCTATCTTTTTTAACTCAATGCTTTTATCTACAGAAACGTTTACTTTGATTTTTTTATCTGAAGCAATTAAATTTTTTTCATTCAAAATAATTTCAAGAGCTTTGTTTTTTGTATTGACTTGACAATCATAAAAGACAATTGTTTTAGAGATATTATCAAAAGCTTTTTCTTTCTCTTCTTCGTTAATAAATTTTAAAGCGTTAATTTGGTGTTTCATATCGTGACATTTTCTATTAATGATTTCGATATTATTTTTACTAAATTCATACTGTTTTCTTTGCGTCATTAAAAGTTGATTAGCTATTTCTTTTTCCTTACTCTCGTCTATAAATTTAATTGTAAATTTTATGATTGTAAGAGCAAATAGACAAACGGCAACTTGCGAAATGCAAGCCACATAATTTAGTTCCACAGTTTTTCCACTTGAATCGATAATTCTAAAAAACGACTGGAGCATAAAAGTAGTTGCAATGAAAAATGTAAAAAACACACTGAAGAAGATTGTGTACCCTTTATTTTTAAATAATGACGTATCAAGTTTTTTCAAATCCTTTTTGAAAACAAAATAAACGATTCCATAAATTAATGTCATTACTAGAAATGAAATTAATACATAAAATATTAATAAATTATTGTCTCTTGATAGTTCTTTCCATGCAACCATCGCAATAAGTTCATGAGCAAAAGCGTAAACGATATGTTGCATCGCATAACTTGCAATACCAAAGAAAAATAACGTGTTTGGCTTTATATCGAAGCAAAAATAAAACATGAGCATTATAAGATAAGTTAAAACAATATAATAAAAGACTATTAAATATTTATAGGAGTGAATTGATAGGCCTGTTAGTTCCAAGCCTTCAAGAATAGGAAAATATATCAAACTAATCAAGGAAAGACCTATCGTACCTAATATAAGATTTAAATAAAAATATTTCTTTTTACGACAAAAAGGCATTAGTAAAACTAAATAGGCAACTATTTGTTCAACAACATACCTTACTTCTTCAAAAACTCCAATAGGACTCATATTATCTGCCTACGTATTTAGCATATTCATCAAGAATATACTGTCTCCTTCTTCTTGATATTAATAAATTTTCTTTATTAACAACACAATAATTTAAGTCAATCATCTCAACATATTTTAAGTTCACCAAAAAACAACTATTGCATAGTCTAAAATAAGAACTGAAAAGATCTTCTTCGGCATCTTTCATCTTGCCACGAACTTTAAAAATTCCATTTGTTGTATGATAAAGTAAATAATGAAGATTTACTTCAACATAATAAATATCGTTAACATCTAATGTCACAATTTTTTTATCAGTTGTATTTATTGTTATTTGCCTATCGTCTTTAATATTTTTAAGCGCTTTAATTGTTTTTAATTTGATGTATTCATAATTATAAGGCTTAACAATAAAATCAAGTGCATCTACAGAATAACCATCTAATGCATATTGAGCCATATTAGTTTCGAAAATAATAACCACATCATTGTCTTTTTTTCTTACTTCCCTAGCGACATCTAGTCCATCAATTTTATCAAGTTCGACATCAAGAAAAATAATTTGATATAAGCCTCGGGAAAAATCTTTTAAAAATGATTCTCCACTAGAAAAGACATCAATAATAAATTCTTTATTAAACTCATTTTCAAATGTTTCTAGGTATCCTTTCAAAGATGCTTGATACAAAAAATCATCTTCAACTATAGCAATATGAATTACTTCCATCATAATGATAATTTTATATAAAATTTATTCCTTTTTCCATAATCAAAGAGCATCATTTTATCTTCTTAAATTTACTTAAAATATTCGTAAGCAACTCTAGGAGTACCATCACTACAAATGATAGTTCCTGTTTTCCTAAATCCATATTTTAATAATGATTCATTCATAATTTTATTATCTAAATGAGTATCAATTCTTATATGATTAATCTTTGTTAAGGCAAAATTAATAGCACGTAATAAAGAATGTTTTATTTTTCCATCACTAGCGATTCTATGGATTGTGCCATAAGGAGAATCATTAAGCCAAGCACCATCTTTTATATTTAAATAAGTTGGATCTTCTCCAAGTATAAAAGCGAAAACAGCATGTACTACTTCATTTTCTTCGATAACAAAAAGAATACCTTCTTTTATATCTTCAACCAGTAATTCTTTAGGTGGATAATTGTTTTTCCATTGTGTCGAGTTGCCATTTTCTTTCATATAGTTTCTAGCAATTTCATATATTTCTAAGATTTTAGGCAAATCATTTAAAGTGGCTTTTCTAATTATGACTTTATTTTCCATAACATCTTCCTCTAGTTCTATATATTAAATGATAAGATAGTTTAGGCAACAAAAAACTCATCACTTGAAGAGTGAATTATGTCCTTCTTGTGATGAGTTATAAAAATTACATTAATTTTCTAAATAAAGTGATGACTTCTTCTTTTGTTGCTTCTTTTGGGTTTCCAGGATAGCAAGCATCTTTTAATGCATCAGTTGCTAAACTGTCCAAATCATCTTCGGTAATTTTTTCACACTTAGTAGGAATACCAACATCAACACTTAACTTCTTAACTGCCTCTATTGCTGCGTTACGATATTCTTCTATTGTCATATTTTCTATTCCTTTAACGCCTAAAGCAACAGCAATATTTTTATATTTTATACCAGTAACATCCTTATTAAATTCCATTGAAATAGGAAGTAACATTGCACAAGCAACACCATGAGGTACATCATAATATGCACTTAAAGTATGAGCCATCGCATGATCAATTCCCAAACCAACGTTACTAAATCCCATTCCAGCAATATATTGACCTAAAGCCATGCCTTCTCTGCCATCTGGATCATTTTCAACAGCTTTTCTTAAATTCTTTCCAATAATTTCAATAGCTTTAAGGTGGAACATATCGCTCATTTCCCAAGCACCACGAGTAATATAACCTTCAATAGCGTGAGTTAAAGCATCCATTCCAGTAGATGTTGTTAAACCTTTTAGCATAGATGCCATCATATCAGGATCTACAATTGCAACAATTGGCACATCGTGAGGATCTACACAAACAAATTTTCTCTTCTTTTCAACATCTGTAATAACATAATTGATAGTAACTTCAGCTGCGGTTCCAGCAGTTGTAGCAACAGCGATAATTGATAAACAAGGTTTTTTAGTAGGCGCAACACCTTCTAAACTTCTAACATCGCTAAATTCAGGATTTGTAATGATAATTCCAATAGCTTTAGCTGTGTTCATTGTTGAACCACCACCTATTGCAACAATAAAATCAGCTTCTGTTTTTTACAAGCTTCAACGCCTCCTTTTACGTTTTCAATAGTAGGATTGGCTTTAATGTTTGAATAAACTTCAAACGGGATATTATTTTTAGTTAATAAGTCGAGAACTTTAGTGCTAACACCAAATTTGATTAAATCCGGATCAGTACAAACTAAAGCTTTTTTAAAACCTCTAGAATGAATTTCTGGCACGATATTTTCAATTGCACCATGTCCATGATATGAAGTTTCATTTAGCATAAAACGATTTGACATATTTTTCATACTCTTTTTTTGTTTTCTTAATTATAGCAATTTAAAAAAGCTAATTTTTAATATGAGCAAAGATTGAAAATTTATCATTTAGGTTTTTAGTTTTAGAAATTTAAGGACACTAAGTGAGGTTAAAAAATACAATTTCAAATAAAAAAGCCCTCAAAACTAAGATTAAATATGTTTTAAAGGCAAAATTTTAATAGTTTTAGAAGATAGAAGAGAAATTAATTTCACTCATCACTTTGTACATTTTTTCTCCATATTCATCTACCATAGAAAATCTAGTAGGTGAATAAATGTTCATTGAAATCGCAGTTGCTCGCATGTCTTTGCTTATGAAAGTTGGATCAACTTCTTCATATTTCTCTTCACTAGGCCACTCAATAAATTCTATATTTTTTAGAAAATCAATAAAGAATCTTTTCTCTGGATTATTATATTTTTGAACTTCGATATAATCAGAATATAAAACTAGTTTTAAATATTCTTCACCAAGTTTTTTAATAGAAGAAACATTGACGTCTCCTTCGAAGCGATAATTATCACCAGAATAATAAAAACATGAAGAGGATTCACGAAGTTCATACACTTCATCATTCGTATAGAATCTATAATAATCTGCTCCTCCTCCAGGCGTAGGTGAATCAAGATGAGTTTCGAAAACTTTATTATTCTTAATTTCTAATAAGTCAGAAATGACAGTTTTATCAGCAGAATAATAAATCGAATAAATCGAGCCAGGAGCAATACTTCCAGGTTTATCTTCATAACATACTTTTGTAACATTCTCTTTATTCAACGGTTTCATCCAAGTAACTACATCTTGCATTTCAGTTTTTAAATAACCCCAACAAGCATTTTCATTATCAATTATGTAGTTAAACTTCATTTCTAAGCCTAAAAATTGTAGGCTTACTACGCCTTCATTTGGTCGATCATAAAATTCAATCAAGAAAACTCTAGAACCATCAGTATCTTCATAACTATTTGTGATCGAACAATTATAGGTATATTCTTTTTCAATTTCATATCTAAAAAGTTCACAATTTTTATCATTTATCGCACTCACTTTAAGAGCAAAGGTTGAAAACGAATTTAAAATATATGATTTTACGTCGTTCCTAGTCTCTACTTTTAATTCCTTTAATTCCTTAGATTCATATAAAAATAGTTCGTAATCAAGACCTGTAGTCTCATAAAGACTATTACTCCGTTCTATTTGAACTTTATTATCTAAATAACTTAAATAACCTTTTCCAATTAATTTTCTATCATAACTTTGATATTTATAAGCTATTAAATATGACTTCTCATTTAGATTAAGGCAATAATCATATCCATAGCGTTCACTTTTTTCATATAAAACTTTTTCGTTTTTATAATCATAAATATAGATTACATCATTAATAAATCCACCACTACCAACTGACAAATTAGTACATATATCTCTATATCCATCATTATTAACATCAGCAACAAAAACATCTTTTAACCAAGATTCAACAATTACATTTCCTTTGTTATCTTTTAAAGAAGAATCTTCAATAAGAAAAGTTACATCTTTAAATTCATCTAACGTAAAAGATTTGACTTCATTTGATTTTGTAATTAATTCACCTTTAATATGGTCTTCTCTTTCTCCGCAACTTGCTATAGGAAATATTATTAAAGGTAGCAAAGCGAATTTAATTATTTTGTGCTTCATAAAAGAAACTCCTAGGTTGATTTTAAAATAACATTTGCTTTTGTTTTTATCAATTTGTTTAATCGTTTTCAAAATAACATTTATACGCATTTAGAAAATATTAATGTCATTAAAAAATCGATTACATCGATATTTTTATGACTTTTTATAAATTTGATGTCTCCTTATGTAATGCTAAATTTAAGAGTAATAATTCATAAAAACATTCCATTAAGATTTCCTTATTAAATTAATTTTCTCCTTGCTTAAATAATTTCATTCGATATAATTTCAATATCAGCGAAGAAAAGGAAGAGTAAATTAAAAGACGCTTATAGAGAGTCACTCGTGTTGCTGGAAGAGTGTAAGCAGAAATTAATTGAACATGGCCTAGGAGCTAATGATACGATATGTAGTGTCATTCGGGTGAGCCCGTTATAGCGAAGAAGTATGTTTGTACTTCATAAGGCTAATATAGTGATGTATTAGTGAATTTAGGTGGTAACACGGATATAACTTATTATGTCTCGTCCTAATTATTTAGGGCGAGATTTTTTTATTTTAGGAGGAACGTATGTCATTAATTTCAATTAAACACATTTCAAAATCATACGAAGCACATAAGATTCTTGATGATGTATCTTTAGAGATCGAAAAAGGTGATATTTATGGAATTCTTGGTTTATCAGGTGCTGGTAAATCAACATTAGTTAGATGCATAAATGGTTTAGAAAAATTCGATGAAGGCGAAATTACATTTCATGATGAAATTTTATGTAGTCCAACACAAAAAGTGTCTAAAGAACATAAACATAAAATAGGAATGATTTTCCAAGGATTCAACTTACTTGAGCAAAGAGATGTTTTAGGTAATGTCATGCTTGGATTAGAGTTTGTTAAAGACAAAAACAAGAAAGAAAAAGCACTTGAAGCAATTAGAAAAGTCGGTTTAGAAGACAAAATTAATTTCTACCCTTCTCAACTTAGCGGCGGTCAACAACAACGAGTTGCTATCGCTAGAGTTTTAGCGCTTGAACCTGAAGTTATTTTAAGTGATGAAGCAACTAGTGCTTTAGATCCTGAAACAACTCAATCAATTTTAGATTTATTAAAGAAATTAAATAAAGAATATGGCTTAACCATCATTATGATTAGTCACCAAATGCAAGTCATTGAACAAATTTGTAATAAAGTAGCAATTATTGATAAAGCAAAAATTGTCGAAGAAGGAAATTTAGATGAAGTTTTCTTAAAACCAAAAACTGATATTGCTAGATCATTAATATATTCAAATCAAGTTAAAACAAAATTAGATGAAAATAAAACTATTAGGTTAATATTTGATGGAAATACTGATGAACCAATTTTAGCTAATATCATTCAATGTTGTTCAATCTTAGTTTCTATTTTATATGCTGACACTAAAGTTATTAATAATCAAATCTATGGACAAATGATTATTAAGTTACCAAAGCATAAAGCTGATGTAGAAAAATTAAAGAAATATTTAGATATAGAAAAAATTAAATATGAGGAGGTTGATGAATAATGAACTGGACAGAATTATTAATTGCTGGAGGTGAAACTCTTGGTATGACTTTAATAGGAACTATCTTAGCTTATTTAGTTGGTCTTCCTCTTGGTATATTACTTCAAGTAACATCAAAAAAAGGAATTTACGCAAATAAATGGATCAATGTTCCTCTTGGCTTATTCGTAAATATCATGAGATCAATTCCTTGTTTAATATTAATTATTTTATTAGTACCTATTAACCGTGGAATCTTTGGTACATCTACTGGAGAATGGTACGTTATGATTCTTCCTTTATTCGTTGCAAGTTTCGCTTTCGTAAGTAGAGTTGTTGAAACATCTTTAAACGAAGTAAATAGTGGAGTCATTGAAGTTGCTAAATCAATGGGAGCAAGTAACTCTCAAATCATTACCAAAGTACTTTTAAAAGAAGCTAAACCAGCTTTAATATCAGGTTGCGCAATTAGTGCTATTTCAATTTTGGGTTATACTGCTTTTGCTTATGATTTTTCAGGTGGCGGACTTATCGCATTAGCTTATGCTTTCTATTTAGGTCATCCATCTAACTTATTCTCATCACCTGATTTATATGTAATTATTTTTATTATCGTTGTTTTAGTCCAAATCATACAAGAAAGTGGATTATTCATTTCTAAAAAACTTGATAAAAGAAGAAAGGCAAATTAATGAAAAAATTATTATTACTTATACCTCTTCTTCTTTCTAGTAGTCTTCTAACTAGTTGTTCAAATGAAAACGTAATCAAAGTAAGCGCTTCTATTGTTCCTCATGCAAAAATTTTAAACGAAGCAATCGCTCCAATATTAATAGAAGAAGGTTACGAACTTAAAGTTAAAACATTAAATTGGTCTATTCAAAATGATTCATTACTTCATAATGAATATGACGCTAATTATTTCCAACACACACCATTTTTAAACGCATATGAAGAAAGTGATAAATTAGCTGTTGCAGCTAAAATCCATTATGAAAAGCTTTGTATGTATTATTCTCCTAAAGATGAAAATAAAAAATTAGATAATGGCGAAACTATCGAATTAGTTAACGATATCTCTAACGTCGAAAGAGCATTAAAATTATTAGAACAAAATGGCGTTTTAACAATTAACGAAAGTAATTATGTTAATGGTGAATTTAAAAAATTTGATACAGTTCACCCTAATAAATGCGTCACTTTTACTAAAGAATACGATAAATGTAGCTTAGTTTGCATTGCCGAATCTAATTTATGTTTATCTTTACCAGATTATAATTTTGGTATTATTCCAGGAAACACTGCTCTACTTGGATTAGACAAAAATTTCGCTGATACAATTGTTATGTCAGAATCAGTCGATGAAGAAACTATATCAAAATTAAGTAACGTTATCGCTGTTAAAAAAGATAAATTAGACTCTCCAAAAACAAAAGCCTTAGTTAAAGCTTTTGGCGATTCTAGAGTTAAAAAATACATTGAAGATACTTTTAAAGAATCAGTTTTATATACATTTGAAAGTTTACTTTAAAAAAGCTACTAGGTTATAAATTCCTAGTAGCTTTTTTTAATCAAAGTTTACATTGAACAACTTAATGAAATCTCTTTTTCTTTTGATGAACATTGTCATATAGATTGGTAAATATATGATGCTATCGACAGCTTTCAAATTATTATTTGAAAATAATTTCAGTTGAATTTTTAAAGTTTAATTCAAGCACGTTTAATACTTCTTGAGGCACACCATAATTAATACAAAATTCTTTGAAATCTAGAGGGTCCATCGTTAAAATCTCTAAATACCCTACTGGAGCAGAACGTAAATTAGTAAGTTCAACACTTAATAAAGAACCACTTAAAATAAATTTGTAGTTTTCATTCAACTCTAAAAAATTAATGTATGTCAAAAATTCTTTCACTTCTTGTGCTTCATCGATGAAAATTATTGACCCTTTTCGAATCTATTTACCTCCAATTAAAGAAAGATGGGAAATAAAATTTTCACTAGAATCATATGTCGTCTCAAATAATGATTTAAGTGATGGATTTTCAATTAAATTAAACTCGTAAAAATTTAAATTATTTGCCTTTAATACTTTTTTAATTGTAAATGTTTTCCCTGCTTGTCTAGCTCCTTTAATTATCAAAGCTTTATCATCTTCTTTAAGCTGTTTTAATATTTTTATTCATTTTTTCTAGCTAACATTTTAATCCTCATTCGCATTTGACTATCAGAATGACAAAATGTTGACAATTTTTAATGAAGTTTTGACAAATTGTTAACGCATTTTTAGTTAATTTTTACAAAATGTCAACATTATTTCGTTCAAAATTGACAAAATGTCAACATTTAGTAGTAAGCTTCCTGATAACTTATTCATTAATTTTGATAATTAAAATAAACTTTTAATCAAATTATCAGATGCATTATGTCAATAAAATGTTAAAAATTGAAATATAAAATCATATTAACAATTATGTTCAAAAAAATTTTTAAGTATTTTTAAAAAAACTAAGGCGTCAGCCTTTTGTGTATAGTGAAAGGATCTAATTAGTACAATTAATACTAACAAGCGCTTGTAAGAACTTCATAAGCTTGTAACGTTAACGATGATTGTTCTTAGGTGTTAATTGATGTCTTACTAGTTCCTTCACCAGGCTACAAATTAGCAATATCTTCTATCAGCGATTATATTTAATAGAAGATTTCTGGCCGGCATTTTTTCTCTAAAAAAGAGTCAGAAATCTTCTTTAAAACAAATAAGCAAATCATATGGTTGTGCAAATTTTACGCATGCTGTTTTTTCTCTAGCAAGTTCTTCATTCAAAGAATTTTTATATGCCTTAAAATAACTGTTCTCTCTTCCATACAAGCTCGATATTTTTTTGCTAACCCAAATATTTAATGTTGATTTTGTCAAATTAATTGAACATATTTCACCATATAAAGTGACATTTTTTATAAAGTATCATTTTAAATTAAAAAAGCCATATATAAAGGCATTGTTTGAATTAATCCATTATTGCCAATGTTTCCGTTGATTAACTTATAGTTTGAAGTTACATTATATTTATTTTTATCGGTTAATATTTCTTTCAGAGATTTAGCTCTCCCATCGTTAGATTTCACTTCGATAACAGTTAATTCACCATTCTTTTCAGTAACAAAATCTATTTCTAGTCCTGATAATTTACTAAAATAAAATAAATCTTTATTGTTTTTCGCGAAGGCATCTGCTATAACATTTTCAAAAATAGCACCTTTGTAAATTAGTAAATCATCATTTAATATATGCTTTGCAGTGTCTCTTTCAAGCATTGCTATAAATAAGCCAGTATCAGCAACATATATCTTGAATTGATCTGATATTTTATTGCCTGAAAGAGGCAATTCAAGACAATTTAAATTGTAACAAATTTTTATTAACCCGAAATCTTCTAGCCATTTAATTGCAGAACCATATTTTCGCTCTGATCCATTTTTATCTAATTGTGAATAAACAAATTTTTTATTTTGTTTAGCTAATTGATTAGGTATTGAGTCATAAATTCTTAATAATTTTGAAAGCATAATATTATCAATTCTTTGATTTTCATTATCATCTAAGTGCTTTCCAAAATCATCTTTATATTGTTCGAGAATGTCATGTTGAATCTCAAACACATCAGAAAAATCGAAGTTATTCAAAAAAGAAACAACAGCATCAGGCATACCACCAACAATAAGATATTCTTTATAATAATTCATCAACATATCATTAATAAATGGATCTACTTTGTTTAAAGTATTAAATTTAACTTTAATATCGTTGATTATGTCATCACCTAACCCTCTAGCCCGAAGAAACTCTTCAAAATCTAACGGGTGCATAGTAATTATGTGCTCAAATCCAGTTGGAATCATGACATTCTTTGAATTGTATCCTCTTAAGCCAAGCAAAGATCCAGTCTCTATAACATCGAATCTTCCGTCTAGCATTAATGGTTTAACAGCATATCTAGCATTATTGCACTCTTGGACCTCATCAAACACAAAGACAGTTTTATTTGCTTCTAATTTAAGCGTTGGAAAATAAGCCGATATTTTTTTAATAAGAACATTAATATTTAGATCACCGTTAAATATATTTTTTAAATTTGGACTATCGAGAAAATTAAAGTAAAAAACATTAACATAATTTTTTTTACAAAAATCTAATACAGTAGTAGTTTTACCAATTTGTCTTAATCCTTTAATTACAAGAGCTTTTTTCTTAATAATTAGAGATTCTTTCCGTTTAATTAATTCTTGAATAATTTTTCGTTTTAACATAGTTGTGTTTCTCTCCTACATTTATTAAAACGAATAAAATATATAAATGCAAGTTTTTATAGCGAACTTTTAGATTATATTGCAAGTTTTTATAGCGAACTTTTTATCAATGTGGTGACTCATAATATTTTTTTATAACCTCCTTCTGAGTAGCACCAACATCATTTATATTGCGAAACAGACTTAAGATTTTATTTTGCTAGTTTTCGGATTTAACAATTTTAATTAACGTAAATTTAATGAGAAACGGGATTTAATAAATAAGTATGATTTCAAAATATCTTATGCCACAATGAAGCCAACAAATACTGGAGAATTATTATGAAATTCGAGAACGTACTTACCTTTTTATTTAGTGGTATAATTTGCGTTTCTTTTTGCTTTAGAGAAAATGAAGTCGCTAATCAAATTAGAAGTGCAAAAGAAAAAACAATATTACTTTAAAAAGAGCATTTAATTCTGAAGTAGAGAAAACTGATCCTAATGTTATTTTTGAAATCACTATTCAAGAAAGTCTAAAATATTAATATGAGAAAATTTAAAGACGGAGACTTTGTATATGATGTCATATCAGAAGAAGCGTAAGCGGTAAATCCCCCTATTAATTAGTTTTTGTTTTTCACATATTCTTTGTTCGTGGAGGTTTGAACCGTGAACGAACTAAACGAAGAACAAAATGAAATTTATAATTTTTACCAAG
>DBFJOT010000013.1:0-8344 GCA_048405595.1 Candidatus Onthovivens sp. | reverse complement strand
TAAAAATTATAAATTTCATTTTGTTCTTCGTTTAGTTCGTTCACGGTTCAAACCTCCATGAACAAAGAATATGTGAAAAACAAAAACTAATTAATAGGGGGATTTACCGCTTACTTTTCTTAGACGATAACTGACTTCCAATGTTATCAAAGACATATCTTAATCCTTTTTAATAATTTTAAATTAAATATCATAAAAAATTAATAAGTTTTCGGAATGAATTCCAAAAACTTATTAATTTTGTACACTTTTCGGAGCCACTTCCAAAAACTTTTTTATCATTCGTTCTTCTTTTCTTTACTCACACCACGCATGTGCAAATATAAGTGAGTCTATATAGTATAATACTTCTTTATCCCGTGTTCTTTCAGCGAGTTTTTCATAATCAAATTATCTCATAAAAAACACCCACCCGTTCCTTTATTCTCCTAATTTTTATTCTATTTTAGGAGATTAGTTCATGGATTAGGGGAATATTATATTTTTTAATCATAAACAATTAATCTGCTATTTCATTAATCGCTACGTTTATAAATACAATATTTTTGCCTTAGTAAAAACAAGGAATTAGAGTTGACAAGTGCCTAAAATACATTTCCTAAGGCATTGCGTTTTTTGTTACATCCTTTAGTGATACTACTCCAATAATGACAAGCTCACAAAAAAAGAGCCCATCTAATCTAAATTTTAATTTTTTCGATTAAATGGGCGTTTTGATTAATTTCGATTATTTTTGATTTTTTAATATCAGTAAACAAACTGTTTCAACATGATATGTTCTAGGAAACATGTCCACAAAAGATATTTTTTCTACTTTGTATAACTTTTTAAGAATAGCAATGTCTCTAGCGAAAGTTCCGACATCACAAGAAATATAAACAATTTTATTTGGCTTATTTTTCATCAAAGCGTTGATAAATTTTGTATCCAATCCTTTGCGTGGAGGATCAACAAAAATGACATCAAACTTTTTATCTAACATATATTCGCTAGCGTCTTTACATTCGTAGTAGCAGTTGGTAATTTTATTGATTCGAGCATTGTTTTTAGCATCAACAATTGCTTCTTTAACTATTTCAACGCCATATACTTCTTTGACTTTTTTACTTGCGATAAGTCCGATTGTACCGATTCCACAATAAGCATCTAAAATTACATCGCTCTTTTTAAGTTCAGCAAAATCAAATCCTAGTGAGTAGAGCTTTTCACATTGGTCGTGATTTATTTGATAAAAAGATTTACTAGAAATCTTGAATTTAACATCAAGTAAATAATCATAAATGAAGCCAGGTCCATATAATGTTTCTTCTTTTTCACCTAAAATTACATTAGTTTTACGTTTATTTTCATTTAAAACTACAGTTGTAATCATAGGACATTTAGAAATTAAAGCTTTTACAAAGTTATTTCTAGAAGGGAAGCGAGCGTCTTTAACAACAAGAACAACCATTACCTCTTTGCTTACTTTTCCAACTCTAATTAAGACATGGCGAATAGTTCCTGTTTCTAAATCTTCATTGTATGCTTTGATTTTCATATCAAGCATAAGTTCATGAATTGTCTTTAAAATTTTAGTATGCTCGATCGATTCGATTGCACACTCTTTAATTGGTACAATTTCATGACTCTTAATTTTATAAAAACCATAAACAAGTCTTTTTTGTCTATCATATCCGAAAGGAACTTGGATTTTATTACGATAATAATATGGTTCTTCCATTCCATAAATTGGAGCATCTTTAAATGAGAATCCTCCAATCTTATTGATTGTATTTAAAGCATTTGATTTTTTGTATTCAAGTTCTTTTTCGTATCTTAAATTTTGAAAAGAGCATCCACCACAACTTGTGGCGCAAGGACATTTTGGAGTAATTCGGTCATCAGAAAAAGAAGTAATCTTAACTATTTTTCCAACATCAAAATCTTTTTTGTGATATAAGATTTTGACATCTGCTTCTTCTCCAATTAATAAAGAAGGTACAAAGATTACTCTTCCACTAGCTTTACATAAACCTTGACCATCAAATGTAAAGTCAACACATTTAACGTGAACAATTTCTTCCATATTACTCTAAAACTTGATTAACTAAATTTATATCTTTCTTAAGTTCAATAAATTCTTTTGAACTCATTTTTTGTCCTTTGTAAATTAATTCATCAACACCTAAAAAACCATTGTTAACTTTGATAATTAAGATGTATCCGAAAACACTTTGAATTCCTCCGTTAGGTAAGAATTGTAATGTGATAGGACCAACATATTGTTTAAATGAAGTAAAAATTAACTCTTCTCCATTTAAAATTACTTTATAAAATTCTTTACTTTCAAAATTAAAGTCTTCTTTAAAGTTGATACGACTTATATTATTTTGCATTTCCACTCATTAAACCTTTAATGTATTCAACTTCTTTAGCAACATCTAATCTTGGGAATAAAACACCGTTTTTATGTACATTTTTTCCGTTTAATAACTCTACATTTGTAAGGTTGTTATAGTCGCTTTCTTCTGCAGTTAAACCGATTGAATCAAAGATTTCTTTTGATTTTGTAACTAAAATTGGTTCAAGAAGTTTACTTCCAACAAAAATTGTTCTAGCTAAGTGAGCTAAGACACTATCTAAATTTTCTGCTTTAGATTCATCTTTAGCTAAAGCCCAAGGTGTTGTTTCTTCAATATATTTATTCGCTCTAGCAAGTAAATTCATTACATCAATAAAGCCTTCTGTAACATGGAGATCATCTTCTTTTGTTTCAAAGTTTTTAATAGTTTCGATAGTAAGATCTTCTAATTCTTTATCGAATTCATTTACACTTGATTTAAATGCTGGAATTACTCCACCTCTATATTTTTCAATCATAGAAACAGTTCTACTAACTAGGTTACCCAAGTTATTAACTAAATCCATATTGATTCTTTCGACAAATTGTTCAGGAGTGAATTGTCCATCAGCACCAAAAACAACTTCTCTAGCTAAGTAATATCTAACAGCATCAACGCCATATCTATCGATTAATGGATAAGGTGAAACGACGTTTCCTTTTGATTTAGACATTTTGCCATCTTTCATCATAAGTAAGCCATGAACAAATACTCTATCAGGAAGTCTAGCACCAATGCTTGTTAAGAATTCTGGCCAATAAATTGTGTGGAATCTAGTGATATCAGCTCCAATAATATGAATAATTTCACTTTCTTCACTAGCCCAGAACTTTTGATAAAGTTCATCGTGATCTGTTCCATATCCTAATGCGCTAATATAGTTACATAAAGCATCTAACCAAACATAAGAAACATGTTTTTCGTTTTCTTTTAAAGGAACTCCCCAAGAGAAGCTAGTTCTAGAAACACAAAGATCTTCTAATCCAGGTTTGATAAAAGTGTTAACCATTTCGTTTTTTCTATTTTCTGGATAGATTGATTTTGGATTGTCATACCAAGCTAAAACACTATCTAAGTATTTTTTAGTTTTAAAGAAGAAACATTCTTCTTCACTTTTTTCTACTGGTCTATGGCAATCAGGACAAAGATGTTCTTCACCAACTTGTGTATCAGTCCAGAAAGATTCACATGGAGTACAATACCATCCTTCATATTTTCCTAAATAAATATCATCATTTTTATACATCTTTGAAAAAACATCTCTTACACATTCGATATGTCTTTCATCAGTTGTTCTAATGTAATCATCATTTGAAATATCTAAAGCAACCCATAATTTTTTAAAGACTGCTACGATTTCGTCGACGTATTCTTTAGGTGTCTTATTAGCTAACTTAGCATTTTTTTCGATTTTTTGACCGTGTTCATCAGTTCCAGTTAAAAAATAAACATCAAAATGTCTCATTCTCTTATAACGAGCAATGATGTCTGCTAATGTTGTGCAATATGCGTGTCCAATATGTGGATTTCCACTTGGATAATAAATAGGTGTAGTAATATAAAATCTTTTCTTTTCCATAATAAATAGCCTCGACTATAAATTTACCATTTTTAAGCGCGTTTTTAAATTAGTTAACTATGTTAACTACAAAAAAATCACCCGAAGGTGATTTAATTTGTAATTTCTTATTTTTTGAATCCGTATTTTTTGTTGAAACGATCAACTCTACCATCAGCTTGTGTAAATCTTTGTTTGCCTGTGTAGAATGGATGACAATGTGAACATGTATCAACTCTGATTTCATTTAATGTTGATTCTGTTTCAAATGTGTGTCCGCATGAGATACATGTAACTTTACATGTGTGGTACTTTGGATGAATATCTTTTTTCATTTCTAATTACTCCTTCCGCCTTAAGAATCATTGCGTCCTTAAAGAAAGCATATGTAAATAAAGTATATAGATTTTTACATAGTAAAGCAATACTTTATTTTAGTTCCCCAAGCGATCGTTTAACACTAAAAATATTTTACGCGATTAGTTCATTATGACAATATTTTCTTTAAGACATCATTTTTAGAAAAAACTTAAAAAGTTCCGATAAAATCGAAACTTTAACGACTTTATATTTTATTAATCAAACTAATTATTATGAAACTTACTTTAATTATTTCTATAAAATGAACGCAAAATATTTTTCATGAATCCTGTTCAAGATTCGTATATTTCATTTATATAAACGTGATAAAATAAAAAAGATGAAAAAAATTTATTGGTGCATTCAACAATTAGAAAAAGTCGGTGGAACCGAAATGGTAACATTACAAATTATAAATTTATTAAAAAAAGACTATGAGATTCATTTAATTCCTTTTGGATTTCCATCAAGTGAAGATATACCTTATACGATTCCAGAAGGTGTTATTTTAGAAAACATTTCGTTTCCGAAAGAGTTGACTCAATTCGATATTAATTTTTATAGTTTATTAAAAAAGAAACATTATATCAAAGCAATTGGGTTTTTGTTTAAATTAATCAATAATTTACTTTTTGGTCGTTTTAAGTATAGAAAAACACTAAAAAATATGACTTCTAATGAAGATATAATCATTTTTCCTAGCGTAGAACTAATGATTTATGCCCCTAGAAAGCGTAACGTTGTATGGCACTTTCATTACAACAGTCACTCATATTTCAATTTACCATCAAGATTATTCAGATTATTCGCTAGAAAACCTAACTCATTTGTGTTCTTAACTGAAGCAACAAAAGAGAAAGTACATCCTTCAAAAAATATTTATTCTACTTCTATTTTAAACCCATCACGTTTTCCAAAAATTTTAAATTCAGAATATCATAACAACACGTTAATAAGCGCTTGTAGATTAGAAGATCAAAAAGACCCTATGCTTATGATGGAAATAGCTCTAGAACTCAAAAAGCGCAATTTCCCTTTCGTTTATAACATCTACGGGAAAGGTTCTTTAAAAGGAAAAATGATCGAGTTTAAAGAAAAACACAATTTAGATAACGTAAACTTTGTCGAAGGAATCACTAATTTAACTCCTGAATATTTATCTAGTGATCTTTTCATTCTCACTTCGAAATTTGAAGGATTACCACTAAGCGCAATTGAAGCAACTTCGCTTAGCGTACCAATAATCCGGAGAGAAATGAGCGATCCGACTTCAACATTTATGATCGAAGGCGAAAATGGATTTATTATCCCTAAAAGAGATCCGAAATTATTCGCTGATAAAATAATTGAAATATTATCTAATAAGAATTATTTAGTAGAATTAAAAAAATCCACCTACTTAACTTCAAAAAGATTCGATGAATCTGAAATATATAATAGATGGAAAATCGAATTAGAAATAATGTTCAATTCTTATTAATCTATGTCTTTGAAATGTCGAATACATCGACATTTTTTTCATTTTTTAAATTTTTGATGTCGTCAAACAGATGAGAACTTTTTGCAGCTTTTTCCCAAGGCATTCCTTCAATAGAAATATCTTGTGTTATTATTTTAAATTGATTTTTCACACATTCATTAATCTCATGTTTTGTATAAGTGTTTGACTTAGCAAAAAGTAAATAATATCTAATTAAAAATTTTTTAGAGAACGTGGAAAAATTAAAATATCCTTTTTCATCACCTTTAATTTTAAGTGAATATAATTTCATCAGGGCAAGTGAATTTAATACCATTTGAGCAGCATTAAATTTATTCCATGTACTTGTAATAGAATCGTCGCGCATTACATAAAAATATAATCGATCTCTTATAAAACTTACCTTAGACGCGTGTAAAAATGACATATAAGTAAACAAGACATCTTCACTCGTTTCATTAACATCTATAAATTCTAATTTATTTTCTAGGATTAATTCTCTTTTAAAAAGTTTTCCCCAGACATATCCTCTACAACTAACATCGTTGAAAAGTTTACTCAATGCTTTCTTATTATCATAAACTCCTTTAGAAGCAAAGTTAGATGTGAAAATATTAATTTTTCTATTTTTATATCCATAATAATTAGAGACTACGATATCAGCTTCGCTTCTTAAAGCTTCTTTATATAATGTTGATAAAAAGTTTTTATTAACAAAGTCATCTCCATCAACAAAAGTAATATATTCACCTTTGCTTACTTTTATTCCATCATTTCTTGTAAAAGATATATTGCGATTATTAACATCAAATCGTTTAAAAATTGATGGTGCTAAATCAATAAATTCATCTATTATAGATGGGCAACTATCATTAGGGTTATCATTAACACAAATAACTTCATAAGCATAAGAAAAATCCTGCTCAAGCAAAGTTCTTAAGCATTTTCTTAAATATTTTTCTACACCATGAATCGGAACAATTACACTAATTTTCATGTTAAAATTTAAATTTTGTTTTTTCTTAATGTTCTCAAAATATTGAATAAATCGATGCTTTTTACTATTTTTGAAAAATTGATGTCGTGAAACTTCTATTTATTTTTGTGCTTTTCAGGATACCTATCATAAACTTCTTTATAGTATTTATCCCGAATTTTTCTAACATTATCAAAACTATAGAAATCTTTAATTTTTAAACTATCATTTTTTACTTTCGCATAAAAGGAAGGTTTATTCTTTAATTCATTGATAAGGAAGTTAAATTCTTCGTTATTGTTCCCAACTAAATAATCAGTTAAGAATATATCTTTATATAAATCTAAATCTCTCACTAAGAATGGTTTTTCTACATTAACACATTCAAGCAAAGTCATAGGGAATAATTCTTGATAGCTAGGTAAAAAAAGCATGTCACTCATGTTAAAGACAGCATTCATTTTAGATCTATCAACAATTCCTAAGAACTTTAAATTTTTAGGCGGATTATCAATTATTGCTTTAATCTCATCGTAACCAGCTGTTAATTTTCCGAAAGAAAATCCTCCAGCCCAAACAAATTGGATATCAGGATTCTCTTTAGCAACTCGAGCAAAATCTGTAATGCCTTTTCTTGTTTGAGTTTGTCCAACTCCTAAAACTACAAATTTATTTTTTGGAATTCCAAACTCTTCTTTCGCTTTAATTATTTCATCTTCGTTTATTGGATGAAAAACTTTATCGTTAACAGAATTAGGAATGTATGTGATTTTTTCTCTTGGAATGCCGATATTTAATAAATCTTTAATAAAATAAGGATTAACAACAATCACTTCATCAGCTTTTTTATAAAATTTTAAAACATACCGTCTATAACAATTAAACATCCATTTAGGCATTTTCAAGCTTCCATCATCATATTCAGGAACGAAATGCACATAACAAACATTTATATTTTTCTTTTTAAATTTAAAAAAGAAATTCGGATTAATCGTGTGAAAGTGGTTAATATCGTATTTTAATGGATTTCTTCCGTTGACTGTAACTTCTAGAGAATCTAATCCTCTTACCATATCAACTTGTTCGAAGAAATTACTTCCAACTCCTTGACCTTTAACATTAAGGCCACCTGCATACATATTTACTTTTAACTTTTTCATAATAATACTTCTTTTTTTAATATTATAACTTAATAGTTTTATTTATATTAAAACTTTTGGCTTTTATGGTCTTAAATCATTTTTTATCGAATTAGATAATGATTAAATTTCAATAAAAAGATTTACTTCTTGCTCTTTATAATTCGTCTTTAAATTATTAAGCTAACGACATCTTAATTCTCTTTATTTTAAGCTGAGACAATACAATAAAAATAGTTTCACTCCTGCTTAATATTCTACAAGCCAAAAGAGTATTAAATTCATTTCTTAGATAAGCGTGGGTTTTATTCTTAAGACGCTAAAAAAAACATCGTTAAGTGACAAAGTTATTGCAATAAAAAAGAAATTAAAAAAATATGAATTAGAGAGTGAGAAACTTAAGAAAGTTGTACTCTCTTTTTTCTTTGCGCTCTTGAGTTTAAAATGTTT
>DBFJOT010000012.1:0-3375 GCA_048405595.1 Candidatus Onthovivens sp. | reverse complement strand
CAAATGAAAGCTTTAATCAAATCAAGCAATCGTTTGAGAGTAATGTTATCTTTGATACCTCAAAAACACGTACAATTTTAGAAAGAACCGGATTCAAGTTTGAGAGTAATGTTATCTTTGATACCTCAAAAACTTACATATTTATAAGGAGGATTCTAATGGCGTTTGAGAGTAATGTTATCTTTGATACCTCAAAAACTTATCGATATCTTTTGATGTTTTGCAAATAGTTTGAGAGTAATGTTATCTTTGATACCTCAAAAACAGTATCACTATCAAAATAATGTTCGACACCTGTTTGAGAGTAATGTTATCTTTGATACCTCAAAAACAATTGAAGCCGTATTAAATGCCCATGTTAAGTTTGAGAGTAATGTTATCTTTGATACCTCAAAAACTAACTTTTTTTCCAAATAGTCCTTATGAATGTTTGAGAGTAATGTTATCTTTGATACCTCAAAAACAGGAACTTGATGTTAAATATTATAACCAAGTGTTTGAGAGTAATGTTATCTTTGATACCTCAAAAACATTATTAAATAAGATTGATTTAGAATGCGTGTTTGAGAGTAATGTTATCTTTGATACCTCAAAAACAGACAACTCGTTTATCGTGAGTTTAGAGATAGTTTGAGAGTAATGTTATCTAACCTAAAAAGTAATTTCTGTGGATTGAAACTTTTTGAATCTAAAATATTTTTCTCTAATAAAATATGTATTGGTATAATAAAAGAGTAAATGGAAGAAAACTTGTTATTAAAAATAAAATCACTTAAAAATGAGACATTAGTTGGTAATGTTGTTTTTAGCGAAGAAGAGATAACAATTTTAAAATTAGAAGCCCAAAAAATTTTAAACAAACATAGATATAATATATATGAAATAGCGTCAAATAATATTAGTGAAGTTATTTTATTATTTGCATTGTTAGTTAATGTATCAAGAGAATGGCAAAATAAAGATGATACTTTTTATGATTTTTTATCTGAAAAAGCCAAATTGCCAGTATTAAAAAGATCTCATGTAGTCGACATAATTAGCGTTTTAGATAAAAAGAATGTCTTTATAATTAATAGTACAGGCAACAAATATTATTCAACTATTTTAACTCACTCTTTTGCTCCTTTGTCTTCTTTATATGCGCTTTATGATTTATGTTGGACTGCCTTCACTAGAGTTATGAATAAAGAATATGACGAGCGTGATAATATCGAAAAAGAAATATCTCGAATTCTTTACAATAAAGTTTTAAATACTAAACTAGATAATGACATTTCGCTTGGCTCACACGTTTATAATTTAAGAGCGGGAATAACAACTTTGCTTATAGATCACCACGACGTTTTTGAGTTACTACTTAAAGAAATTTTTAGCGATTTTATTAAACTTATAAACAATCAGAAAATGAGAGATAATTATGTATCTATCAATTTACTTGAGCGGTATGAGGCTAAAAAAGAAAATATTAAAGAATCTCAAAATATTTTAGATTCAGTTAAATCGTTTGTTAGCAAAGATATAACTAAAATTAAACCTATTTATATAATCGAAAACGGAGTAGCAAAACTTTTTATTCCTTCTTTTAGAGTTTATGATGACAAAGAATCTATACCTGAGTATTTGGTTTATCACGGCGATAAATTAGTCACAAGAAACGATATAGATTTCGATGAAGATGGAGTACTTTTAATTACCAAACCTATTGAATATAAGCTTGAAAAATTTATAGATAATCTAAAAGTTTCTATTACTTATAGAGATAAAACGATCTACGATTCAAAAGAAACACTTTTTAGAAAAACAATATTGTTTAAAGACGGTGTAGAAGTTTTAAAACAAGTTTGTGAACCAGGAATCTTTAATGTATTTGTTAAATCAAGTTTTCTAATCAAAGGAGCTGAGAATAATTTGCAACTTATAGGTAGTAACGTCTATTCTTTAGCTACTAAAAACGGTGACCACATACTTCTTAACGATCAAACGATCTATTTCACAAGCTCAATAATTGAAAAACCTTTTTTGCTATCCGAACATAATAACGATGTCGTCTATTTTCAAAATGATACACTTTATGATGTTTTGAAAGGAAATATCTATCTATGTCTTCGCAAGGAAAATATTAATGATATAAAAATTAGAACAACGTATCAAACTATGTTGTTGAATGAGTTTGAATTCGTTTTAGAAGACGACTTAGCAAAAGTAAATATATCCAAGATATTAAAACCAAATAAAATTAATAATATTGAACTTATCAGCGATAGAACAAATATAATATTTAGTTTTGTTCGGTTTACAAAAATGAGAGTTTCGTTTGATCAAGATTTTTATTTTGGAGACAATGAAGGGATTTTAGCTCTCGTACTTCCGGAAATTAATGAAAATATTAAATTTTTCTCTAGTGAAAAAGAAATATTGTTTAAGTATAAAGAAGGATTATTAAAATTTAAAATTCCTAAATTAGAGTGGAATATTAACGGAAGAGAACGGCAAAATAATAAGAGCAAAATACCTTTTTGGTTTAGAAATATTAAGAAAACAGATAACTTATATATAAATATTGATACTCATGAAAACATATTTGTTGAGCTTTCGATAGGTACTAAATTAAGTGATTCATCCGGAAAAAATGTCTTTAAGATAGGTGAGAAACTTAGAGAAAAATTTTTACTTGCTAATACTAACGACACAAAAATAACTGTATTTGCTTGTGTCAAGGAAACTAAGATCTCTTTATTTGATGTTTATTATGTCCCTTTTTTTGAAAGGATGTATTCCTATAATGAAAAAGACAAAATAATAACTCGGAAACCTGAAAATTACGCTTGCGATTCTGATTACAATTTTAGACTGGTTATATCACAAGGAGAAGAAACGATTATTGAAAGAAATCTAAATTTTAATGAGACTCTTATAACGCTAAAATATTTTTCTCTTGGTCAATATGATCTGTCAGTTTATTATAAAAATTTTGAAAACACAATTAACTGCCTTTTGTGTAGAGACAAAATCGAAATTAAAGAAGATCCAAGTGAAAAATATAAAGGAAAAATGTTGATGATTTCGTCTCTTAAATTGACAGAATCTAAAAAGATAAGAGAGTTAAATGTAATTTATTTCGCTTACGATTTAAAATATGTAGAAAGTGTAGACGGCGTAGATTATTTAACTGGTAAAATTTTTTTCACACATAATGGTAAAAATTATAAACTTGGAGTTGTATCCGATCCTTTAACAAAAGAAAGATTTAATATATTGTCGCTAGCCTAAATATTTAATGATGGTTTTGTCAAATTAAATGATGGTATGTCACCATGTAAAGTGACATTTTTTTATATATAATTATAGCTGTTACTGCAAGAAAAAAAGCCAGTG
>DBFJOT010000011.1:0-1826 GCA_048405595.1 Candidatus Onthovivens sp. | reverse complement strand
GAAAAAACGGAATTAGGCATAAAAATATGCTTGATGTCGACTTACTCGAATTTTAAAATAAGTGCATCGTTAAAAAGAATACCTACTTTTGTGTTTACACAGAGTTACGCGCGGATTCCCAAAAAGCAAAAAGTGTTGATGTAATCGTTATTTTATCGACATCGAGTTTCTTTTACTTTTAATTTTATCAATAATTGATTTTGCAACTTCTTTTTTTATCCCAACTTTCTTAGCAACAAGAATCATATCGTTTTCATCTATATCTTTGCCTTTACCATTAACGGAAGTTGTATGTTCTCCATAATAAGTATAGCTTTTTGTTAAATCATAAGCTGGTGCTAATTTATACATCTTAATATTTTCATCATATAAATATGAGAAATTTTTTCCATGGTCATCTTGGTTCTCGAAAATAACATTAAAGACCATGCGGCGATACATTTCTAAAACATCATCATCATTTTTAGTAAGAATCAGTGTTAACTTCAATAAATCTAAATAGTCAATTGATGGTGCTCTAAAATCAAATTCTAATAGTGCAGCAGCAGAAATCATGTGTATTTTTTCGCTATTTACCCTATCAAAACGTTTAATTTTAAATAGTCTTCTACCGGAAAGAGTTTGTATAATTTCACAATTCGGAACATTAATGCCACAGTCTTTTGCCGCCATCGTGTATTCATATTCAATATCTACAATGTTTTTTACATCAAATCTCGATGGAAATTTAACAATAAATTCATCGTTTTTTTCTTTGATTAAGGCTTTTGGTCTTGTTCCACCGCTTGATCCAGCAAATTTATATAATAATTCTAGGTTTTTAACAGGTTTAGACTCTAATAACTTAGTAACTTCTTCATGAAAAATGTCCAAATCAATGGAATCATCATAATCAATTTCTTTACTAGGTTTATATTCCAAAGCCCCCATTCCTCCATCGCCAATTATGGAAAGCTTGTCTATTACATTAATTTGATCAGGTTTTATTCCTTTTGCTCTTAAATATTTATCTATGATTAATTTCCCATAACTATCCGGTAATGAATCCGCAAACACGCCGAACAAGCCATCAAAGTATGGTGAATTAGATTCAAAAATAGTATCACGCAAAGGTAACTTAAAGGGATTAAGAGAAAACCCAGATTTAATCCAAGTTTCATCATACTGAAATAATATTTTATTATCTTTAGAAAGAATTAAAAAACCTACCAGCCTGTTTCGATATTCAACCTTCAACTTATTAGTCATTTAATAGCATCCTCTAGTGTTTTATAAATCGATTTACTTAAAAGTTGATCGAAAACATCATATAAATCAAGAGCAAATAATATTTTAATAAATCCATTTAAAGAAATTTCTCCCGTTTCTTCAAATCTTCTTATCGAAGAATAAGTAACTCCACTTAAAATCGCTAAACGCTTTTGTGTTATTTTTTCACTTTTTCTAATCTTTTTGATTTTATCAGCCAGTTGTAATTGTTTTTCTTTTGGCGTTAACCATAATAAAGCTTGTTCCATATTGCTAATATATTAGCATATTTATGCAAATTAATCAATATATTGCTAATATTTTAGCAATTATAACAATAAAAATATTTCGATATCAATTTCTTAAAAAATAGATATTAATTTCATGCATAATTACTTACAAAAAATTAAAAAACATCGATGTCATCATAATTTTATCGACATCGATTTTTTGAAATAGTGTCGCTAGCCTAAATATTTAATGATGGTTTTGTCAAATTAAATGATGGTATGTCACCATGTAAAGTGACATTTTTTTATATATAATTATAGCTGTTACTGCAAGAAAAAAAGCCAGTG
>DBFJOT010000010.1:0-141483 GCA_048405595.1 Candidatus Onthovivens sp. | reverse complement strand
GTCAGGAGGTTGATAGGATACAGCTGTAAGCACTGTAAAGTGTTTAGGTGAGTATTACTAATAGCACGAGGACTTAATTTCATAAGATTTTTAAAGAGATTAAAATAAAATTTGGGTAATGAAAGAACATAAACAAGAATATCTAGTTTTCAGAGAACAACATTAAGTAACGATTCTCTAAAGAGTCTGGTGACGATGACACAGTGGACACACCTCTTCCCATCCCGAACAGAGAAGTTAAGCACTGTAGTGGCGAAGGTAGCGAAAGCAAGAATAGCACGTTGCTGGGCTCTTTTTTCATGTTAAAAAAATGTAAATCGCTATATAATAAGTAGAGATGAAAAATATTAAATTAGAAGAAAAAGAATTTATACGTATATTGAATACACTTAATTATTACGAAGAAGATAATTACGATTATCTTTATGAAGTGTATGATTTTGTTATCGACTCAATTTACCAAGTCATTAACATAAGTGACTTAAACTTTTCGCAAGTAAATCATTATATTGTTATTTTATATATACTTAATGAATTTACTTATTCATTATCTTTATTTGGAGTTGATAAAAAAGAGATTTATAAGCAAAATGACGATCTTTTCAGCATTCTTGCTTCAATTTGTGCTGATAAATATTTAACAAACGAGAAACTTAATTATAAATCTAAGACATTTATTAATCGTTTCAATGTTCCAATTTCAACATTAGATTTATATTTAAATTTCTTACTTAGAACTTTAGAAGCTTATAATCCACAAGGAAAATCCGATAGACTAGTAAAAGATATGCTTACAAAAGGATTTTCAATGTCGAAATGTATGCTTAGTCTATTGATTAATGGGTTCGAAACTGAAGCTTTCTCTACTTGGAGAACACTTCACGAAAATGAATGCATTTTATTGTGCTTAATTAAAAATGGCGAAGTAATGTTTAATGAATATTATAAACACATTCAATATGCTTTAGCTTATAGAGGACAACTTAAAAGTAAAGAAGAAACCGATAAAGTCTTCTTAGAAATTAAAGCTGAAATGAAAGAGCATGAACTTAAAAGCAAGGACATGAAAAAATTTATTGAATATGGTTATTTGTATTCAGCAAAAGACATTGGCGCAATGAGTAATTTTAAATTGAATTTTAGAGATGGTGTAGAAACTGTTGCAGGATTATCGACTTACTCAAAAGTATATGAGATGGCTAGCGAAATAGCGCATTCATCGCCTCTTTTATTGTATTCAAATAAGAATTATTTCTTTGAAATTACAATGCTAAATTTATATGAAACATTCTTTAGAATGGAAAATGTATTTAATGCATATCATAAAGCTACAACTGATAAAGAAACTTATGAGAAATATATAAATCTAAAAAAACTCTATATGTCTCAGTTAACATCTATTTATAATTTGTTTAAAAAGAGTTTTATAAGTAAATATAAACAAATTGAAAATAAGAACTAATAAAAAAATTCCACGCTCGTGGAATTTTTATTTTGCGTCTCTATAGCAACTTCCGCCAATGAACTCTTTTAAGATTGAAGAACATGGAATCCGTTTTTCATCTATCGGAGTGAAGTATTTAATTAAACTAATTAATCTTTCTGCATCTGGTCCGAATTCACTTTCAGGATCGATTTTTCTTAATAATGGAAGTGCGTGTTTTGTTAAAACACATAATTCGTAATTTAAGAAACTATCAAATACGTAGTTTGCGTATTCTTGAGTTGCATAAATCCATTTGAATTCACCTTTTCTAACACTTGGCCACATCTTTAATGTTTCTTCAGCGTCACTTCCACGATATTGATTATCTCTAACAATTCTTCTTAATAATCTAATATCAGATAAAGAAATTGGATTTTCGTTATCTAAGTTGATTTGAGCTTGAGGTGAAATGTAGATTTTGAATTTAAGATATTTAGGAATAGAAATTGTCATAGCTTCGTTTAAAGCGTGAATTCCTTCAATGATAATAGGATCGTTTGGCCCAATCTTAACTTTTCTATCAAAGAAACGATCATTCTTTTTAAAACTAAATGTTGGTAAAGCGACTTCTTGACCGTTTAATAAATCTAAAACGTTTTCATTAAATAAATCTACATCAAGAGCATCAATTGTCTCAAAGTCATAGTTTCCATCTTCATCAAGTGGAACGTCTTCTCTTTTCTTATAATAATCATCCAAGGAAATTCTAATCGGATTAATTCCACGGCTCTTAAGTTCCATTGTTAATCTATCTGCGAAAGTAGTTTTACCGCTACTTGAAGGTCCAGCAACACAAATTAAACGAATAGTATCGATTTGATCTTCGATTTTTTGACCTAATTCACATAACATACGATTGTGTTTATTTTCACAAAGGTTAATTAAATCAACAACACTTAATTCGTCATTTTTAATTCTTGAGTTAATTTCGCTGACTGAACTAAGGTGAACAAGTGAAGACCATTTTTGAGCACTAATTAAAGTATCAGAGAAAGTTGGCTCATCTTTAAAAGGAGGAATTTCTCCTTTGTATTCACTTCTAGGATATTGAATTAAAATTCCTGGTGCGTAGAATAATAGTTTGAAGTTTTTAAGGTATCCAGTTGAAGGAACCATTCTTCCATACATATAGTTGAAGTATCCATTACAATTATAGAAGTGAACAGTTTTTTCAGGTCTATATTTTAAGATAGATTCTTTATCAAAAAGTTCAAAATCTTTGTAAAGCTTGCTTGCTTCCTCATTTGTTTTGATTAAACGTTCAAATTTATAGTCTGCTTCAACGATTTCTTTCATCTTTTCTTCAATCGCTTTAACCATTCTAGGAGTTACAAATAATTTTCTTTCTGAATTGTCTTTAGCGATAAGTTGAGCATAGATAGATCTTGAAACACTATAAGTCATTTTAAATTTTATACCTGGATAAACTAAATGACTTGCCATAGCGAATAAATATCTAATACCTTTTTCATAGATGCCCATTGCGTCATGATCTTGCAATGTTAAAAAAGAAACAGTAGCATCATAATAAACATCATAATCAAGTTCTCGAATTCTTCCGTTTACGTTTGCGCATATAATGTCTTTATTACCGTTAGTTAAATCTATGAGTTTAATTTTCTTTTCAAAAGTTTGGCTCACGCCATCAATAGTAATTTTAAAGTTCATATTATTAATTGTCCTTCTTTATGGTTTTATATATTATCATATAAATATATATATTTATATAACTTATGCATATTTTAAGTTTATTGTAAGTTGCACCGCTCACTTATGAACAAATATTGCACCTACTATAATTGTCATTTTAAGTATCATTTAATTTAAAGAAAAGTTAAATTTTTGGTATAATTTTTATATTATGGACGGATGGAATCAATTTTGGTCCGATGTTTGGAAAGCATTCGGAGATGCATTCACTAATTTAGGCAAATTTTGGTTAGGAGATGGAAGTGAGGGACAAGTACCTTTTATTGCCAACTTTATTTTTGCTATTTTAGTTTTAGTACTAGGAACATTCTTAATTAAATTAATTTTATTCTTACTTAAGAAAGCTTTTAAGGTTGATAAAAAGATTATTAAAGAAAAAACAGTCAAAAATTTTATTATCAACACATTAAAAGTCGCGTTATATATTGCCTTACTCTTTATTGTATTAAATATTTTACGTGTTGATTTAAGCGGAGCTGCTCAAATCTTCTCAAGTGCAATTCTTGCTGTCGGTCTTGCATTACAAGATGTCATTTCTAATTTTGCGAGTGGAATTATTATTCTGACAAGTAAACCTTTTGTTATTGGAGATTATGTCAATATCGGTAACGGGCAATGCGAAGGAACAATCGCGAATGTTAAATTCTTAGTTACAAGTATTACAACTGTTGATAATCAAGTTGTAACTATTCCAAATAAAACAATTACAAGCGAAGTAATCATGAATTACACTCGTGATCCATTACGTAGACTTAAAATTGATATTGGAGTAGATTACGCAACAGATATTCAAAAAGCTAAGGAAGTTTTAATTGATTTAGCAAAAAACGATAATAGAATTTTACAAGAACCAGAGCCAGTATGTTATGTTACGAGTTTTGGGGCTAGTTCAATCAATTTATCATTAAGATGCTATGTACCTAATGAAATTTATTGGACAATTTTATTCTCGATGAATGAAAAAATGCTAATTGCATTTAAAGAAAATAACATTAACATTCCATTTAATAGACTTGTTGTCTCTTCGCTCAATAGCGATAACTTAATTATTGAAGAAAGTGAGAAATAATGAAAAAAGTTTTCAGTTCAAATAAAGGCACGATGTTAGTCTATGGATTAATATCTTTAGTAATAATCGGCATATCGGCTTTAGGATTCTTATTAGATAATCAATTTAATTTTTATCCTATTGTTGTTACTTCAATTAGTTTCTTTTTTGGTGCTATATACTTACTTGCATCTTTGTTTAGCATGAACAAAAAAGTTACTTTAAGTGAAAGTAAAGGAATGAATGTTTTACAAATGATGGGAGGCAATTTTTTACGCTTCTTAATTCTTATCTTATCAATAATAAGTTCATTCTTATTCATATATTTTGGACCACGTGAAGGCGAGATTGAAAAATGGGTATACTTATTACTTTTAATCAGTGGTTTACCAATGTTTGTTAATATTGCTCTTTTCTATTTAAGAGGAAAGTATGTTGAATAATGTTGTCCTTAACGGAATTTTTGATGGATTTTTAAGTACAAAATTCGATGACATCTTTGTCCCAGAAATCGTATCATCACTTTTCATCATGATTTTGATAACAATCTTAGTATTCATTGTTTATTTTAAAGTTAGAAAAGCTGAAAAAGATCCTTTAGCTCCTCAAAAAGGAATCGTATTACTTTTTACTTGGTTTGTTGAATGGTTTGATAAAGCAACCGTTTCAATTATGGGTGAAAAGAATAGAAACTTTAGTGGTGTCTGTGTTGGCATTGCTATGTATTTATTCATTTCATTTATTTTTGGTCTTACAGGCTTTCAATCGCCAGTTACATATTTTGGAGTCACATTATCTTTAGCACTAGTGACTTTTATTTTAATACATTTTACTGCAATAAAAGAAAACAAGTGGGGATATTTCAAACGTTTCATTGATCCATTTCCAGTTTTCTTACCTATAAATTTATTAACGATGTGGGCGCCATTACTCTCACTTGCATTACGTATGTTCGGTAATGCTCTTAGTGGCTTTTGCATTATGTCTATTATATATTATGGACTTGAATGTGTAAGTGATGCTATTTTTGGTGCCGCATTCGTTGGTGATTATTGGGCAAATACAATCGGACAAATGGTTAGCGGTCCAAATGGTCCAGCAGGTATATTTATCGCTCCAATTATCACTCCAATTTTCCACATGTATTTTGATTTATTCAGTGGATTTATTCAAACTACCGTTTTCACAATGTTAACAATGATCTTCGTTCTTCAAGAACAAAACGAAGAACCAGATCAAGTTATAGAACAAAGAATTTCACAAAGTATAGGAGGTTAAATATGGTCGAATTACTTAACTTAGTGAGTGTTTTAGCAGCAGATCCATTTGCTTATATTGGTATCGGATTAATGAGTATTGCATTAGCTGGTAGTGGTATAGGTGAAGGATATGTTTGTGGAAAAACTGTCGAATCTATGGGCAGAAATCCTGAAATGTATTCTAAACTTAGAACATCAATGATTTTAGGTTGTGCTTTAACAGAAACAACAGCTATCTACGGACTCTTATTAAGCATTTTAATGTTATTTGTAGGTTAATAAAAAATGAAAAGAACGTTTAAAAAAGGTGTATATTTTTTCTTAAGCGTTTTCTCCATGGTTGCACTTACTTCGTGTGACATGGAGTCTTTTGGTGATGACCTTGCAAGCAATATTGGAAGTAAATTAATTCCTAATATTTGGGCTTTCTTAGTCCAATTTATAGCTTTAATTATTCTTTTATGTATCGTTTTTTTCTTTGGATATAAGCCTTGTAAACGTTTAATTGAAAAACGTAAGGAGCTTTTAACTAACGAAGTTAAAGAAACTAAAGAGAACAATCTCAAGTCACAAGCTAATTATGCTGAATCTCAAAAGCGCCTTGCTGATACTAGAAAAGAAGCAAGTAAGATTATTGAAGAAGCAACAAAAGAAGCTAATAAGACAAGTCAAGAAATTCTCGATTTAACGCACGAAGAAATAATTAGAATTAGAGATAAAGCTAATAAAGATATCGAAAGAGCTAAAGAAGAAGCAACAAAATCGCTGAAAAATGAAATTGTTGATGTTGCTTTAGATGCTTCAACAAAAATTTTGTCTCGTGAAGTTACAAAAGAAGATAACTCTAAAATTGTTGAGGACTTTATTAACGATTTAAATAAGGGTAAATAGTATGAAAGAAGAATTAGTCTATAATCGTTATGCTATTGCTTTGCTACAACTTTCTATCGAAAAAGGTCAACCTGAAGAATATAGAAAAGAAGTTAAATGCATCAAAGAGATCCTTAAAGAAAATAAAGATTTCATGATGGTAATCAATGATGTTAACTTATCTCTTGAGGAAAAATATTCTATCATCGATAGTGTTTTTAAAAGTGTAAAAGAAGACATTAAAATATTTATAAAAATCATTATTAGAAATGGTAGAGCTTTTTATTTATATGAAATTTTCAAAGAGACTCTTTACCGATTTGATGACTACTTGAATATTGAAGAAGGTGTTATTTATTGTACTAAAGATTTAGCTGATGAGGATATTGAAAAAGCAATAAAAGCAATCGAAAAGAAGACTAATAAAATTCTTGAAATTACTAAAGTTATAGATGAATCCTTACTTGGTGGATTTAAGATAAAAATTAAAGATAACGTTTATGATGCAAGTTTGAAAAAACGTGTAAGTATGCTTAAAGAAGAATTGAAGTAAGCGAGGTAAAATAATGGAAATTAAACCAAATGAAATTAGTGCACTTATCAAAGAGCAAATTAAAAATTTCAAAACTAGCACTGAATATACTACTGATGTTGGTACTGTAATTACTGTTGGAGATGGTATTGCAGAGATTTTTGGATTAAGAAAAGCTATTCTTGGTGAACTTTTAGAATTTTCATCAAATAGTTATGGTATGGTTATGAACCTCGAGGAAGATAGTGTTAGTGCTGTCTTATTAAGTAATAAAAATGATATCAAAGAAGGTGAAAAAGTAAAACGTACTGGCAAAGTTGTTGAAGTACCAGTAGGTGATGGCCTTTTAGGAAGAGTTGTTGATTCTTTAGGAAGAGCAATCGATGGAGAAGGTGATATTAAATTTACCTCAACTAGACCAATTGAATTTAATGCTCCTTCAATTATGAGTAGAGAAAGTGTTAATTCTCCTATTGAAACTGGAATTAAATGTATTGATAGTGTAATTCCAATCGGAAAAGGACAAAGAGAGTTAATTATTGGCGATCGTCAAACAGGAAAAACAGCGATTGCAATCGATACAATTTTAAATCAAAAAGGCAAAAACGTTATTTGTATTTATGTAGCTATCGGACAAAAAAATAGTAGTGTCGCAGCAATTGTTGATCGCTTAAGAAGTAATGGCGCAATGGATTACACTCTTGTTGTCAATGCTTCTGCTAGTGAAATTGCTCCTCTTTTATATATCGCCCCATATAGTGGAATGGCAATGGCTGAACACTGGATGTATGAAGGAAAAGATGTCTTAATTGTATTTGATGATTTAAGTAAACACGCTGTTAGTTATAGAGCATTATCGCTTTTATTAAAACGTAGCCCAGGAAGAGAAGCTTATCCAGGTGATATTTTCTACTTACATTCGAGATTATTAGAAAGAAGTGCTAAGTTAAATGTTAAAAATGGTGGTGGTTCAATTACTGCTTTACCAATTGTCGAAACTTTAGCTGGCGACATCAGTGCTTATATTCCTACTAACGTCATATCAATTACTGATGGTCAAATTTTCTTACAAACTGACTTATTTAACGCAGGTCAACGTCCAGCAATTGACACTGGATTAAGTGTCTCTCGTGTTGGAAGTGCTGCTCAATATAAAATTATGAAACAAGTATCTAAATCTATTAAAATGGATTTAGCAAACTACCATGAATTATTAAGTTTCTCACAATTTGGAAGTGACTTAGATGCTAATACAAAGTCAATTATTAACCATGGTTCTATTGTTATGGAATTGTTAAAACAAGATCAATATAATACTTTAACTTTAGATCGCGAAGTAATTGAAATTTTTGCAGCAACTAGAGGCCATTTAGATGACATTAAAGTTGAAGAAGTTAAAAGATTCTTAAATGAACTTTATGATTACATTACACGCTTCGATAAAGAAATTATTGAAGAAATTAATACAACAAAAGTATTAAGCGATATTCTTATCGAAAAACTAACTCAAGTTATTACTACTTTTAAAGCAGAAAGAAATTTATAGAAAATGTCACAAGGTTTAAACAAAGTAAAAAGAAGAATTGCAATTGTTGAAAACACTAGAAAAATCACAAACGCAATGAAATTAATTTCTAGTGTTAAATTAAGACAAGTTCAAAATGGATACGACAAACGTATGTCTTTTTATGATGATTTAAATGATACTGTTGATACAATCGCTAACTATTTATCGACGACAAGCGAATCCAGATTATTAAAATCGAAATCTAAAAAAGACAAAATTTTATATGTTGTTGTTTCTTCGTCTTTAGGACTTTGTGGATCTTATAACTATAATGTAATTCGATATTTTAATAACATAATCAAAAAAGGTGATGAGGTGATTGTGATTGGAGATAAAATTGCAAAAGAGATGGAAAAATCACCTAATTTTACCGTTTATGATGATGCTCAACACATTTTAAATAACTTAACAATGTCTAATTGTAGAGTATTAGCGCACTTACTTTTAGATAAATATAATACTGATGAGTATAAAAAAGTAGTTCTTGTTTATACAAAATATGTTAATCAAATTGCTACAAAAGTTGAAGAACTTACTTTATTGCCTCTTCAATATAAACCCAATAGAAGTAGACAAATTAAAGGACCTGATATTGAAGGTGATAGCGCTAATCTTTTAGATAAACTTACTAAAAAATATTTGATGAACACTATCTTTATTAAATTAACTGAATGTGTTCTAAGTGAACAATCATGTAGAAGAAATGCAATGGATAATGCAGATAAGAATGCAGAAGAAATTGTAGATAAATTAAAAATTGAATATAACAAAGCTAGACAAGCAGCAATTACTCAAGAAATTACTGAAGTTGTTAGTGGAAGTGCAAATAAGTGAGGTGACTTATGAGAAATTTGGACAAAAATACTTTACCTAAAGGTGTATTGGTTCAAGCAGTTGGACCAATTGTTGATGTTAGATTTACAGGAAGTAAACTTCCTTCAATTTTAACTGCATTAGTTGTTAAATTAGATGATCAAGATCTCTATTTAGAAGTTGAACAACATATTGGCGATGACACAGCTAGATGTGTCGCTATGGGTCCAACCGATGGAGTTTATAGAGGCATGGAAGTCATTAATACTGGTGCTCCAATTAGTGTACCTGTAGGAAATGCAACTTTAGGAAGAATGTTTAATGTTTTAGGTGAACCAATTGATGAATTGCCAAAAGGAAAAGAATTAATTGAAGCACCTATTTTACCAATTCATAGAAATCCACCTTTATTCAAAGAACAAGAACCTCACACAACAATGCTTGAAACAGGAATTAAAGTTATTGATTTACTTTGTCCTTATGTAAAAGGTGGCAAAGTTGGACTTTTTGGCGGTGCTGGCGTTGGAAAAACTGTTCTTATTCAAGAATTAATTAATAACATCGCCACTGTTCAAAAAGGTATTTCAGTTTTCGCTGGAGTTGGTGAAAGAAGTAGAGAAGGTAACGATTTATATAACGAAATGAAAGAGACAGGAGTTTTAAATAAAACTTCATTAGTTTATGGTCAAATGAATGAAGTACCTGGAGCAAGAATGAGAGTTGCTTTAAGTGCTTTAACTATGGCTGAATATTTTAGAGATTCACTTCATCAAGATGTTTTATTCTTTATTGATAACATTTTTAGGTTTACTCAAGCTGGTAGTGAAGTTAGTGCTTTAATCGGCAGAATGCCTAGTGCTGTTGGATATCAACCAACACTCGCTACTGAAATGGGTCAACTTCAAGAAAGAATTACATCAACACGTGATGGAAGTATTACTTCAATTCAAGCGGTTTATGTTCCAGCTGACGATTTAACTGATCCAGCTCCTGCTACAACATTTAGTCACCTTGATGCTAAAACTGTTCTTGATAGAGGCACTGCAGCTTTAGGTATTTATCCAGCTGTTGACCCGCTTGAAAGTAGCTCAAATATTCTAGATCCTAAAATTATCGGTGATGAACATTATCAAGTTGCTAGAGGAGTTCAAAAAATTCTTCAACGTTATAAAGAACTTCAAGATATCATCGCAATTTTAGGTATGGAAGAATTAAGTGATGATGACAAAATAATTGTTAATAGAGCAAGAAGAATCAGAAACTTCTTATCACAACCATTCACAGTTGCTGAAGCATATACTGGTTTAGATGGAAAATATGTTAAAGTCAAAGATACCATTAGATCTTTCAAAGCTATTTTAAGCGGAGAATATGATTCATACCCAGAAAGTGCATTCTTATTCTGTGGAACCATTGAAGATGTCGTAAAAAAAGCTGAGGCAATGAAAAAGTAATGGCTAATAAATTAGAAATTATTTTAACTTCAATTGATGGTAAAATTTACCATGATTTTATTGATGCTCTTTATGTAGATATTCCAGATAGTGGAGTTATGGGAATTTTACCAAATAGAATCCCTTTAATCTCTTTGCTTCATATCGGAACTTTATATACAGTTAAAGACGGATATAAAAAATATTACGCATTCAGTGGTGGAGTATTGAATTATAAAAACTCTGTTGCGAAGGTATTATGTGACACTTTTGAAAGCGAAGATGAGATTGATGTTAAAAGAGTTTTAGAAGCAAAAACTAGAGCTGAAGAAAAAATCAAACAAATTGAATCAACTGATACAGTTGAATATGACGATGCAGATTTTGCTTTGAAAAAAGCAATTAATAGATTAAAAATTAAGCAATAAAACAAATGTCGATTGTCGTTAAAGTAACGATATAATCGACATTTTTTTATTAATATGAAAAAAAGATGTTTGATTAAATTGATATATAAATGTTGTACTTCTATATGTTAGTTTAGTGCTATGAATAATATTAAATTTGTATATAAAATGTTTTATTTTTTACTTTCACTATTAATTTTCGAAAGTAAATAATGTAGTATTTATATGTACATTCGAGGGGGAAGTATGAAAAACTTTATTTTTATCTCGCCACATTTTCCACAATCATATTGGCGATTTTGTTTAGCTTTAAAAAATAACGGCTTTAACGTGCTTGGAATCGGTGATGCTCCATATAATGAGCTTTCAGACGAATGCAAATATGCATTAACTGAATATTATTGTTGTCAAGATATGGATAATTTCGAGAACGAAAAGAAGGCAGTTACTTATTTTAAAGATAAATATGGAAGAATTGATTTTATTGAAAGTAATAATGAATATTGGCTTGAGAAAGACGCTGAACTACGTTCGCTATTCGGCGTAAATACAGGTCCAAACAAAGAATTTATTAAAAGATATAAATTCAAATCAATTCAAAAAGAGTATTATAAAAAAGCAGGTTTGAAATTTGCTCGTTATGAATTAACTAGTAATAAAGAAAAAGCTATTGAGTTCATAAATTTGGTTGGGTATCCAGTTTTTATAAAACCAGATAATGGTGTAGGTGCTCAAGATACATTTAAAATCGATAATTTAGAAGATTTAAATAATTTCTTTAATAAAAAAGATCCAAATAAACCATACATCATGGAAGAATTTGTAGATGGGCAAATTGTTTCTTTTGATGGGGTTACTAATAGTAAAAGTGAGCCATTTTTTTATACAAGCAATGTTTTCATGGTAGATAATGCTGAATTAGTTAATGGTTTAATGGATGACATGTATTATTGCGTTCCAATGGAAAAAGTTCCTCAAGATTTAGTTGAAGCTGGACTTAAATCATTAAAAGCTTTTGAAGTTAAAAATAGATTTTTCCATCTAGAATTTTTTAGATTAAGAAAAGATCATCCTTATTTAGGAAAAGCAGGCACAATCGTTCCTTTAGAAGCAAATATGAGACCAGCTGGAGGATATACTCCTGATTTAATCAATTTCGCTAACTCATTAAATTGTTATAACATCTATGCGGATAGTATGGCTTTTAATAAAAGAAGAGATGAAACAGTTTATGAAACATATTATGCATGTGCTTCAGCTAGAAGAGATGCGTTAGATTATGTTCATTCATTAGAAGAAATTTTAAAGATTTATAAAAACAATGTTTGTTACTACGGAATTTATCCAGAAGTGTTAAGAGATGACATGGGAGATTCATTTGTATTTGCTAAATTTAAAACGTTAGAAGAGTTATTTAAGTTCGATGAATACGTACGTTTACGTAAATAAATAAAAAATGTAAGCGCTATTATTTCATTTAATCAGATAATAATTGAAACTTGCTCTTCATAACTTTATACTCATTTGTAACGAAGGGAGAAAAGATATGAATCACATTGGTGAAAAGAAATTATTTGATAGATTTGACCCAAATAGCATTACAGAAGATAAGTTTTTAACTATTGTTGAAATTCCTAAGGGAAGTAAAATTAAATATGAATTAGACAAAGATACAGGTCTTATGAAAATGGATCGTATTTTATATACATCAACTCACTATCCACATAACTATGGTTTTATTCCATTAACATTGTGTGAAGATGGTGACCCACTTGACGTTTTAGTTTTATGTAGTGAAGCATTAGCTCCATTTACAATCGTTGAATGCAGAGCAATTGGTGTTTTAGAAATGTTAGACGGAGGAAAACGCGACTCAAAGATTATCGCTGTTCCTTTACAAGATCCTTATTATAACGGATATTATGATACAAAAGATATCGCTCCACATATCGGAGAAGAAATTAAACACTTCTTTAATGTTTATAAAAATTTAGAAGGAAAATCTATTGCAACAGGCGATGTTGAAAATAGTGTTTCCGCTAAAAAAGTCATTAGACATTGTATCAATTTATATAAAGAAGCTAATAAAGATTAATTCTTATTGGATTCTATAGTTTTATTAATTCTATCTAACTTAACATGGGCAATCGTTTGATAAATCGATTTGCCCCTTTTTTTATAGAGATAAAGTGCCCGATAATAAAATAGAATATCCTGAAAATTAATGAATACATCGACTATTTTCTTCTTTCTATTAGAATATTTGCATCCAAAATATTTCGATAAAAAGAATTCTTTTTGTTCTTCGCTTAGATTATTTTCACTAATAAAACTAGCTAAATCAAAATAGAATGAGTTCATCGAACTATATTCCCAATCGATAATTGTAAGACCGTTAAATTTGAATAATAAATTGCCTTGAACTAAATCGTTATGACAAAGAGTGACATCTTCAAGAAGATAAAATTTATTAAATTCTTCTATAATGCGTTTTTCAAATTCTTCATTTATGTAAAGATCTTTTGATAATGTTTTTTTATATGTTTTTAGTCTTTTTAAAGCATCATAATCAAAAGGGACGATAAGTTTTGCTCGATGAAGCTTTTTTAAACTTTTAGCAACAAGTAAAATTTGTTCGTTTGTTGGTGTAGTTTTATAAATTATCGGATTATGGACAAATTTAGTAACTTTGATACCTGTTTTTACATCGAAGTAACATAATTTTTCACTGATATTAATTGAGGAAATGGTTTCGTATACTTTTTTCTCATTTTTTCTAGAAATAGTAGTGTCTCCGTTTGGTAAAGGCAAGCGAAGAACATAAGCATCGTTAATTAAAAAGTTTTCATTACTAAAACCGTCAGTGAGTTCAACACATGATCTCACCTCTTTATTCATACATTCTTCAAAAGTTTTCTTGATTGAATATCGCATAATTTAATTATAAATAATATATTCAAATTGTGTTATGATAATTAGCATGTTAGGAATAATTTTATATCGCCCTGAGAAACCAAGCAACGTTGGTAACATTATGAGAACTGCAATGGCGATCGAAGCAAAACTTTATATTATTGGTCCGTTAACTTTTTCTTTAACTAATAAAGACTTAAAAAGAGCTGGAATGGATTACATTAATGAATCTGATTTTGTAGTTTATGAAAACTATGAAGCATTCTTAAAAGATTTTAAAAATAAAGAAATTTATTATGTCACTAGATATTCAAAAAATGTATATTCATCAATGAATTATAAAGATGTGACTAAAGATATTTATTTTATGTTCGGTCGTGAATCAACTGGAATTCCACACGAAGTTTTAAGAGATAACTTAGATAAAACAGTTCGTTTACCAATGGTTCCAAGCGCAAGAAGTTTAAATTTATCAAATTGCGTTGCTATTGTTTTGTTTGAGGCATTAAGACAACAAAATTTTTATGGTTTAGCAACTCACGAAGTTATTAAAGGTGAAGATTTTTTAATCGAAGAACTTACTAAAAGCGAGTAGCTGATTTAATAATTTCATCAAAGTTATAATCAAAGTTTTTAATGGTATAAGACTCGTATTGGCTTAATTTAACTAAGCCCTCGTCTTTACCTTTTTTTATTGTTCTAACTTTCGCAAAAATGACCTCTGCATCGGTCTTTTTTGACAAATAGACACAAAATTGAAGTGCAAATTTTATAACTTCATCGCTTGGATTTGAATTAAAAATTATTACGTGATTACCATGATTATTTTTAACGTGCAAAAAGTAATCATCTTTATTAGCGTAACTAAAAGTTAAAGTAGAATTTTGTTTACTGTTTTTTCCAAATCCAATACGAACATTTTCATGAACAACAAAATAAGGCATTTGAGCATTCTTTAAATTTTTAATTTTACGTGGTCCTTTAGCTTTTATTAATTTTTTATCTAATAATTCACTAATCAATTCTTCGTAATCATTTTCGTTTAAATAATCTAAAGTAGCTAAAACGCTTTCGATGTAAGAAATTTCATCTTCGCTTTTTAGAATATATTCTTCGGTTGATTGAATTGTAAGTTTTGCCTTTTTATAAATTTTATATAACTGATTTAAATTTTCACTTGGAGAAAAAGTGACATTGATTTTTACTGGTGTTCCAAAATAATCGAAAGTTTCATCACCTCGATTGATTTCGTTCATGATTGTTAAAAAATAATCAGCGTAATTTCTATATTCAAGTTTTTTTGTAGCTTCTTCTTTGTCGCATTTAATTTTCTCTAACTTTTTATTTAGGGATTTAAGCTTACGTTTTAGTTCAACTTTAACCATTTTATATTTGTTAGAAAGATAATTTTGTTCGATGGAATCGATATAATTTTGTTGAATAATTAAATCTTTTTCTAAAAGTTCTTTTGATGAAGCAACTTTATTTGGTGCTTCATAAATCATATTTCTTAAAATTGGATGATGCGTATCGATTCCTTTAAAACGAAAAGCGTCTTCGATTTTATTATCGTTTAATAAGATTAAATTTCCGTTTGATTTAAAGATTTCGAATATTAAAGAGTAATGAATTTTATCGTATGTATCAGTAGTTTTAATAAAATCTAATTTTAAAATATTATCACCATTAAAAGTAGATGCTCCAATTAAACATGAGTTTAATAATTTTGTCTTTAAACGGGTATAAAAAGGGTTGATTGTTCCAAAATTAAATTTTGTCTTAATTAAAGAAACAAAAGGATTCTTAACGTTTAAAGTTATAAAAATAGCAGGAGCTTTAGATCTTGAAAATCTAAATACATAATCATAATCATTAAATGATTCAATGCGATTTAAGTAACTACCTTTTAAAGTTTCGTTAATTTCTTTTACAATATTTTCTAAGTGTTCGATAATAAGCATGAGATAATTTTATATTAAAACGAGTAATAAATCATTAAAAGCCTGTGAAATATAAATGAATATTCACCTAGAATATTCGCAAATCAATGCATAAAATTAGTATTAGTTTTTACACATAAAAAGCTATATTAAGGCTAAAAACATCGATAAAAAGCCATTTTTTGCAACATTAAGGCAAAATGATGTCTTTTGTGTTGAATCTAAAGTGTTAAAAATTTATAATTTACACATTATGAAAAAGGGTTTACTAATAGTTTTAAGCGGACCAAGCGGTGTCGGCAAAGGTACAGTTAGAAAAGTTTTAATGAAAGATGAATCACTCAATCTCGCTTATAGTGTTTCTATGACAACTAGAAAGCCAAGAAATGGCGAAGTAGACGGAGAAGATTATTTTTTCGTTACTTTAGAAAAGTTTGAAAATAATATTCAAAACGGAGAACTTTTAGAATACGCAAAATTTGTAAACAATTATTATGGAACCCCTAAATTTTATGTCGAAAAATTAAGAAACGAAGGCAAAAATGTCTTACTTGAAATCGAGACAAACGGCGCTCGCCAAGTTATGGAACAAGTAAAAAATGACGATAGATTCGTTAGTATTTTTCTTTTACCTCCAAACTTCAAAGAATTAGAAGATCGCATTAGAGGTAGACAAAGCGAATCAGAAGAAGTTATTCAAGAGAGACTTAATAAAGCTAATAAAGAACTTGCTTTACAAAACTTATATATGTATCAAGTAACAAACGTTACACCTGAACAAGCTGCTGAAGAAATCAGTAATATCATCAAATCATCTAAGTAGATGTATATTCTAAAAATTTTAGTACAACATAAAATTTATAGCCTAAACAAACCATTTGTTTATTTTTCTAATGTAAAAATTTCAAGAGGCTGTAGAGTTGCGATTAACTTTCGCAATCAAGAAATAGTTGGCTTCGTTGATGAAGTTACTTTTTATGATGGAAGTAAAGAACAATATTCTAAAGAATATGGTTTTACAATTAAAGAAATTGATGAAATCATCGATACAGATCCGATTTTAAATGATGAATTATTGAAGTTAGCAACAACTTTAAGTTCTTATTATTTATATCCATTAATTGGTGTTTTACAAACAATGCTTCCACCATCATTAACACCAAAAGATACAACATACAACGCACCAAAAATCAAATACCAAGATTATTATGAATTAAACGGAAATATTGATATAAATTTATACAACAAGATTTTTCAAAAAATCTTAAAAAAGTTCGATGGTAGGCCATTAATTAAGACATCCGAATTTAATAAAAGTAAGTCACTTGATACATTAATTGAAGAAGGAGTAATTGTTAAAAAAAGTTATGAAGTTACCCGTTATGACCTTCATAAAACTTTTGAATACGAAAACGAAATCACTTTAAACGAAGAACAACAAATCGCTTTTAATGAAATTGTTAATGGAGTAAATAAGACTTATTTATTAAAAGGCGTTACGGGTAGTGGTAAAACTGAAGTTTATTTCAAACTTATCGAAAACACTATTAATAAAGGCAAAAGTGTAATTTTATTAGTTCCTGAAATTGCTTTAACTCCATTAATGGTTTCTAGAGTATTAAGTTATTTCACTTGTGGAGTTGCTGTTTTAAATTCCTCACTTACAAGTGCTCAAAAATACGATGAGTATCGTAAAATTGCAAACGGAGAAGCTCAAATTGTTATTGGAACACGCAGTGCGATATTTGCTCCAAATGTAAATTTAGGTCTCATTATAATTGATGAAGAACACGATGAATCTTATAAGCAAGACGATCAATCTCTTTTATATAACGCTAAAGAAGTAGCTTTAATTAGAGCTAAAGATAAAGATGTCAAAGTTCTTTTCGGATCAGCTACACCGTCAATTGAGATGATGGCTAAAACCCAAAATGGGCAAATTAAATTAGTTGAACTTAAAAATAGATATAACAATATAGAACTTCCAGAAGTTTTTGTCGTTAATAAAAGCGATAAAAATAACTACCAAAAAGGTTATGAAGCTTTTAGTGATTTAATGATCGATAAAATTCGTGAAAAGTTAAAAAACAACGATCAAATCATACTTTTGATGAATAGCAGAGGCTATAGCAAAAATCTAGTTTGCACTCATTGTGGATATGTTTTCAAATGTCCAAATTGTGGTTTGTCTCTTTATTATCATAAAAATAACAACGTTTTATTTTGTCATCATTGCGATTATAAAATGACAAAACCTAAAATATGTCCTGATTGCTCAAGCCAAGAATTTAAACTTGGTTCTTTTGGTATTGAAAAAGTTGAAGAAGAATTTAAGAAAATTTTCAATGTTCCTTATATTGTAATGGATAGTGATAGAGTAAAAACTGGTAAACAAATAGAAAAAGCTCTTAATGAATTTAACCAAAAGAAAGCTCACGTATTAATTGGAACTCAAATTGTATCTAAAGGTCATGATTTTAAAGATGTATCTTTTGTTGGCGTTATAAATGCTGATTTAATTTTGAATTATCCTAATTATAGAAATAAAGAAATGACTTTTAATTTATTGGCTCAAACTATTGGTAGAGCTGGTAGAAAAAACAAAAGAGGAGAAGCGATTATTCAAACTTCTTTTGTTGATGATTATGCAATTCAAAGCGCTATAAAACAAGATTATGATTCTTTTTATGAGAAAGAAATTTTATCGAGAAAAAAATTACAAAATCCACCATTTACAAGTGTCTGTGCTTTAGATATTACCTGTAAAAATTGCTCTTCTTTAGGTGCGTTTGCTAAACAAATAATCGCGTTTTTAAATTCTCAAAAATTAGAAAATACTATAATTCAAGGACCATCATATATCCAATTTAAAAACAAACAATATTTCACGCAAGTTTTTATAAAATATAAAAAGCTTAGTGTTGTCAAAGATACGATAGAATCGTTATTAAATGTATATGGAACGAATTATAATGTTTCAATTAAAATAAATTTCAACCCATATAGTTTTTAAAAAGTGATTAATATCATATTAACTTTCTACGCAAAAACGCTATTTTAGCACAATAAAAATTGAATTTTGCCCTCTAATAATCTATGATTATTAAGTACGAGGATTTATATGATAACTATCTCAATAATTGGTGTCGACCCATATTTAGTCAGACAAATTTCAAAAGTAATGACAAGCAAAATTGCTTCATTATACGAAGTCTCAAAAGATGAGATTAATTTTTATGCACCTGAATGTCTTTATATTCATGATGGTGTAGAACAAAATACATGGAACGTTTTAGTTAAAGTTAACGCTCCTTTAAAAGTTAAAGTTCTTGAAAGCGATGCAGTAAAATTAATTCGTGAATTCATGAAAGATGCATGCATCAATTTAGCAGTTGAATTTTATTATTATTCACAAGACAATCGCTATGAATTTATCGATAATTCACAACCTAGATTTATGACTGAAGAAAATTCGTTTGAAATGGTTGATGAAGAAGAATATGACGATGAAGAAGAGTGCGAAGAAACTTCCGAAGAGGAAGAACCTTACTTAGGTGATATTTTCGCTGATTTCAATAAACAAGTTAACGGAGAGGATTAATTTTATGAATAGCGTTTACGACTCATGTTTTAAGGTCTTAAAAAATGTTTTAAAAGAGAAGGAGATGTTTAGTGTCTCCCTTAAGAAGTTCAGCAACGGAATAAAAAGAGAAGATTTCCAAAATGTCTCTTCTTTATCTGGATTATTCTTAAGAAATTATTATTTCATTACTGCTCTTTCTATCGACATTCTTAAAACAGATGATGTTGAAGCTAAAATTTATCTTGGATTGGCTTACGTCAATAACGCGATCAAAAAAATTCTCAACCCTGAAGAAACATTAAATTACACAAAAAATAAATTAAGTCTTTATCAATATAAATTAGATGCTGAAAGAAGTAAGAAATTTGAAAGTGCAATTAAGGATAAAAGAGCATATTTAAAAAATCTTTTCTCCGGAAAAAGTAGATCAAACGGATTCAAATATTTATCAGCTAGAAATAACTTACCTGAATGGGTTGTTACAACTTTAGTTAAACAATATGATAAAGATTGCGCTATCAAAACTTTAAACGCAATGACAAAAATGCCAAAACAATACGGCTTAATCAACACTTTAACAGCTAAAGATTATGATTCAAAATTTATTGAAGGATTTAGTGTTATCGAAGGACCATTCTTAGAATTCAATTCAACTTCAAGTATTAGAAAACATCAAAATGTTAGAAACGGAAATATTCTTCCAGTTCAACAAGCTGAATATAAATTGATTAAAAGTTTACCTGAAATTCAAAAAGGCGATGTTGCTTTATACTTTGAAGGTAGAAATGGAATTTATTCTTCATTTGTAAGTAAATATCTCGAATCAAATAGAGTTTCTATCCTTTCACCAGTTCAAAAAGATAACCCAGAACTTTATGGACGTGTAAAAGGACAACGCCCTAATAATCTCGACATTTATTTAAGTACACGTGGAGAAATTATTACTCACTTAAGTAATCCTCAAGATTTAGTATTATTTATGCCTAATTCAAGCAATTTAGAACAATTAAGAAGAATTCCTGAATATGGCTTATTATTCGATACAAATAACCTCGATGAAATCATTAAAAATGAATTCGAAGGTTTAGATGATGTTTCTCAATATGTAAAAGAACACGGATATTTAGTTTATGCTGTCCCAACTTTCAATATTAAAGAAACAATTGTTTTAGTACAAAATTTCCTTCGTAAGAATGGAAAATTCAATTTAATTAGTGACAAAGTTTTCTTCCCATATGAAGCAGAAAACAGTGTCTATTATTATGCAATAATGCAAAGAAAGTAGTTTATGATCAGTCTCTATAATTTTACGTTACCAAAGCTTGAAGCACATTTAATTGAACGTGGTGAAAAGAAATATCGCGCCACACAACTTTTTAAGTGGATTTATGAAAAAAGAGTCGATAACTTCGACGATATGAGTGATGTTTCTAAGAAATTTAGAGATGTTTTAAACGCTGAATATGAAATTAAAAAACCATCCATCTTTTTAAAACAACAATCAAAAGATGGCACAATAAAACTTCTTGTAGAACTTGAAGATGGTAACAAAATTGAAACTGTTTTAATGCGTTATAACTATGGAAATGTTGCCTGTGTTACAAGTCAAGTTGGATGCAATATGGGTTGCTCATTTTGTGCTAGTGGATTACTCAAAAAGAAAAGAAGTTTAGAAGTTAAAGAATTAGTTGGACAAATTTTAGTTCTTGATGATTTATTAAAAGCTGAAGGAAATGGTGAACGCATTACTCACGTTGTTGTTATGGGAACAGGTGAACCTTTTGATAACTACGACAATGTAATGGACTTTATTAAAGTTTTAAATCACCCTTATGGATTTGCAATTGGTGCACGTCATATCACAGTTTCTACTTGTGGTATTGTTCCAAAAATTTATGATTATGCTAAAGAAGGCATTCAAATTAACTTAGCAATTTCTCTTCACGCTCCAAATAATGAAATTAGAAATAAGATTATGAGAATTAATCACACATATCCTATTGAAGAAGTTATGGAAGCTGTTAGATATTATGAAAAAACAGCAAATAGAAGAGTCACTTTCGAGTACATTTTATTAAAAGGAGTTAATGATTCTAAAGAAAATGCACTTGAACTCGCTAAACTCATTAAAGGAACATTAGCTTATGTTAATTTAATTCCGTATAATCCAGTAAATGAAATGAAATATCAAAGAAGTGATGATAAAAATGTTCATGCTTTCTTAGATGTCTTAATGAAAAATGGGGTTACCGCAACTATCAGAAAAGAATTTGGCACCGACATTGATGCTGCTTGCGGGCAATTAAGGGCAAAAAATGAGCACAAAGAAATTTAATGGTAGATTTAGCGCCAAGAAGGATATTGGTAAAGTACGTATTGCTAACGAAGACGAAACAAAAGCTCTCGTCGATAGTAGCGGAAACGTACTCCTTTTAGTTGCTGATGGAATGGGAGGTCACAATAAAGGTGATTATGCCTCTAAAGAAACTATCAATATCATTTCACAAGCTTTTAAAGATAAAAAAGGCTTTTTTGGTCTATTTAATGCTGTTGGTTTCCTTAAAAGAATTTTAAAAGTTGCAAATAGTAAAATTTATCGTGTTCAAGATGAGGATCCTATGTATAAAGGCATGGGAACAACTCTTGCACTTGCTTTTATTTATAAAAATAAATTAGTTGTTATAAATTGTGGCGATAGTCGCACTTATTGGGTTAAAAATAATGAATTGGTTCAATTAAGTGAAGACCAAACTTATGTTAATTTTTTACTTAAAAGTGGACAAATTAATGAAGAACAAGCGATTGTTCATCCAGAAAGACACGTTTTAACTAACGCAATTGGTCTTTTCCCTTCACTTAGTTTAGATGTAAAAATTTATAAATATAGTGGAGAAACTGTTTTGCTTTGTAGTGATGGAATTTATAATAACGTTAGTGAAAAAGATATTCTAAATGTATTAAAAACAAAACTTAACACCGAAGAAAAAGTTGAGTCAATTATTAATTTAGGCAACTACAATGGTGGTACTGACAATATGTCAATCGCCTTATGGGAGTCTTTCAATGATTAGAATTAATGATTTCGTTGGAGATAGATATAAAATTATTAGCGAATTAGGTCATGGCGGAATGAGTGATGTTTTTGAAGCCAGAGACATTATTTTTAAAAGAACTGTGGCTATAAAAATCATTAAGTTTGATCAAGCTAATAAAATTGAAAATTTAATTCGCTTCCAAAATGAAGCGAGATTTTCAGCTGCTTTTTCTCATCATAATATTGTCAAAATTTATGATTATGGCGAACATAATAATTTACCTTATATCGTAAACGAATATATGAAATCTCAAACTTTAAGAGATACTTTAAACTATAAAAAGAATTTAACACTTAATGAAGCTTGTCAAATCATGCTTCAATTATGTGATGCAATGATTGAGGTTCATTCAAAAAATATCATTCATAGAGATATTAAACCTCAAAATATTTATTATGGAAGCGATGGAACAATTAAATTAAGTGATTTTGGAATCAGTGTTTTACTTAATTCACCTTTAAACGTAAACGAAAACAAAAAAGTTATGGGCACAGTTCAATATTTAGCTCCTGAACTCGTTTATGGAAAAAAGTGCTCATTTCAAAGTGACATTTATGCTGCTGGAATAACTTTTTATGAACTTTTAACCGGTCAAGTTCCTTTTGATGGCAAAAAAGCGAGTGATGTTGCCTATATGCAAGTCAATGATGATATGCCTAGTGTACTTTCAGTCATACCAACATTGCCAAAAGAAGTAGATAAAATCATCCAAAAAGCTACTGCAAAAGAACTTTATGATCGCTATAAAACTGTAAGCGATTTAAGAAGAGATATTTTATCTTTATATAAAAATAGAAAGTTAGTTAAAAAGAAAACAAATTTCTTTGTTAAGTTATTTGGATTAAGTAGGAATTAAATATGAAAAAAGTCGAAGTCTCACCATCTATTTTATCTGCAAATTTTTTAGAATTAGAGAAAGACATTTTAGATGTTTATTTAGGCGGAGCAAAATATCTCCATTTTGATGTCATGGATGGACATTTTGTTCCTAATATTTCATTTGGTCCATATATTTTATCTCAAATTTCAAAGAAACATTATTTAATCAATGATGTTCATTTGATGATTAGTGATCCTTTAAAATACGCTGATGAATTCATTAAAAGTGGAGCTGACATTATCACTTTTCATTATGAAGCGTATGACGATGAAACTAAAATTTATCAACTAATAGATAAAATTAAGTCAAATCATGTTAAAGTAGGTATATCAATTAAACCAAAAACAGAAGTTAAAAAGATTATAAAATTTTTACCACTTGTAGATTTAGTTCTCGTAATGAGTGTTGAACCAGGTTTTGGTGGACAAAAATTTATTGAAGATTCATTAAACAAAATTAAAGAACTTGATAAATTAAGAAAAGAAAATAACTTCCTATATTTAATTGAAGTTGATGGGGGAATAAATCAAGAAACATCTTTATTATGTAAAGAAGCAGGTGTCGATATTTTAGTCGCTGGTTCTTATATATATAATAAAGATAATAGAAAAATGGCTATTGAAAGTTTAATAGGTTAATTTATGGATTTTAGAATTTTAGTTGTAGTATTTTTAGGTGTTGCAATTCTATTAGAAGCAATTGTTTTAGTGTTCCACATCACAAGTTTTAATTCAACTGGCGCTAAGAAATTTAAGTTTTATACATATATTCCTTTTGAACTAAGTTTTCGTGTGCCAACATTGTCTAGTGTGTTATCGAATAAAGAATACGAGAGTTACTTTATTGCTGTTTTAAGGAAGATAATATCTTGGATAATAATAGGCATCCCTAACTTTATGTTAGTACTCAGCATGTTATGCTTTGCTTTATATGTTCAATTTAACGGAGGAGATATAACGGCTGCTTATATTTTATTTACAGTTTTCACTTTAGCTAGTTTCTTCTTTGTTGTATTGACTCATCTTAAACTATCTTATTATTCTTCACATATGTTATTTACAACATTATTTGTTGCTTCAACTTTATTACTATTATCTTTATATATATTCTTCTTTACAAATGATCATTACAATTTTGGAAACGGTATCATAAATAAAGAAGTTCAAATCACTAACTTTGTAATATCTTTAATCTTACTCATCTTCGAATTTGGATTAATGCTAAATAAAAATTATAAAAATCGGTTCAAGATGGTAAAAGTTGATGCTGAAACATATAATAGACCTAAATTCTGTTATTTAGCTATATTGGAGTGGGGCACATTATTAAATTTATTCTTAGCTTTCATTCCAGTACTCATCATAATTTATTTATAAATACAAGAAAAAAGCTTCCGCATTGTCGGAAGCTTTTCATTAATTTGATTTAAGTGATTTGTTGAGAGTACGATAAGCACGAGCACTCATTCTTACTTTACAAATTTTTCCGTCGATTTCGACTCTATATGTATGTAAGTTAACATTCCATCTTCTTCTTGTAGCTCTTAAACTGTGTGAACGGTTGTTTCCGCTTAAAGGACCTTTACCAGTAACAGGACAAAATCTTGACATATTCGTTGCCTCCTTTCAAATCGCGTGTTTAATAATAACATAAATAAAGTTGTAATGTAAAGTTTAATTTGTTTTATTTAAGTTAACACGGTGTCTCATAAATTTGTGATTTATAGAATTAGAGCATTTTCACCTATAAAAAGTATGCAATTTAATAGTTTTTTTGGTGAAAAGTAAATAATTAGTAGTTTTCTAGTCGAAATAAAGTAGTGAAATTTATTTTTTAATAAATGAAATTAAAGTTTAATGTTTGGGAATTTTGCATGAAAAGCTTCACGAGAAATAACATTTTTAGCTTCTTTTTGAAATAGTGGCAAAAGTGTTTTTTCTTTATCTTGAACAATGAAAACTGATTTACCAGTGTTCATGTAGAATAAAATTGTATCATGCTTTGATGAATAATAATCATCGATGTAAAGAATGTTATCAAATGAGTAACTAACTTCCTTACCTAATTTATGATGGATGAAACATGATTTAGTAACTGTATAATAATTTTTATTTAAAAGTACAAATGTTGAAATAAGTGAAACAGCTAACCAAGCAATAATAACAACAACATCTTGAATTATGTAAGGAGCTATATCTTTATCTGTGATGTATGCCCATGAAAATCTTGAAGAGAAAATTCCATACATGACAACAAGCAAAATTAAAGAAAAAATTATTGATGTTTTTATAATTGATTTTTTTGATGGATAAATACGTTTTTCGTTCATAAGCAAAATTATAATTGAGTAACTTTAAGATTGCAAATTTTGTTTCCTTGAGTGCTTTAAGGTGATCAAAACGCATAAAAATGACATATTAAAATTATAATTTTAATGTAGGTGAAAAAAAGTGCTTAAATTTGATGATTTTTAAGGAAAAAATTGCCATTTATTTATTTAAGAATGCGCAAAAAAATGATATACTTTTTAAGTATAATTATGAACTTATTTAATATCATTCCAGAAAATTATTTTGCACTATTTCAAGGAAAGAATCGTGCAATATATCTTGATAGTTTATTAGTGTTATTTAACCTACTTGAAAGTGAAGAATCTTTTATCAAAAAGAATGATTTTGTTAAGACCTTAAAGGAGAGATCTAAAGAATTAGAACAATTTACTTACGAGGATGAAGAAGTTGATGCAACTCAAGAAGATGCTTTACTTTCTAATACTCCAAGTGGAAAAAGTTCTTTTATCGTTAAAAGATTAGAAGAAACTGGTTGGATTGATATTATGATGGACCCTGAGACTTTCGAGGAGGGCATCATCTTACCTCAATATTCAATCCTAATACTAAAAGCTTTTAAAGATATCATCTCAGATGAAGAAAGTCCTTATATTGGCTATGTTCATTCAACTTATAGCGAACTTAAACTCGAAGATGAAGAACAAGATGACTTAATGTATGGAACTTTATCACGTTGTTATGAAACAACGAAAAAACTCAAAGTCGAACTTATTACTATTAGTCACTCAATTAGAATCTTCCAAAACAGATTATCAAAACTTTTTGATACTAATAAAGTCTTACATGACTACTTTGATGTTTATAAAAACAAAATCAGTGATAGATATTATCACCCACTTAAAACTTTCGATAGTGTCACGAAATTTAAACGCCCAATTATTAAAATTTTAGATAATTGGCTTAACACTAATGAAATTAGAACAAAGCTTATTGCTCAAGCTATGCTTATGTTCCCAACAACAGATAGAAAAACTCTTGAGCAAGACGTTATTGAAAAAATTAATTTCATTACGGATACTTACGAAAAACTTAACACAACAATCGCTAACATTGATAAAGAAAACAACTCTTACACAAAGAGTAGTGCTAACAAAATTCTTTATCTTAATAACAACGATAAGACAATCAAGGGGTATCTTGAAAACATTATGAAGTTCTATGCTAAGAACATGAATAGTGGAAATTTAAAAGATGTCAAAACAGTTTTATCTAAAATGCAAGACTCCTTATATTTCTATGAACAAGGTTATATTAATAGTGACTCAATCACATTACCAATTCTTAGAAAAATTAAAGAAGATGGCGTTCCTATGGAACTTGTATCATTTGAAGATGCGACCGACTTCTTAATGAGTAACTTCCTTGATCAAACAAATACAATTTTCACTGATGAAAAAGTTTATGAATTTATGGAAGAAGCTTTCGGTGGAGCTGATGAAATTGGTGTAGAAGAAATACCACTTGTTAATTTTGATGCCTTAATTTGCCTTATTTTAGCAGTCATCAAAAAAGACGAAGAAAATTGTTTCTATTATGTAGAACAAGTTGATAAATCTAGAATCCATACTTACGGATATATTGTTCCTAATTTTAGATTTATCAGAAAGGAGTAGAGTATGTTTAGTGAAGAATTTTTAAAAATGCCAGCTAGCGATCAATCAGAATTCTCAACAGTTATTAATAAATTATTACTCAAAGGATTTATTGTTCGTGATGTCTTTGATACAAAAGAAAAAATCATTCGTATAAATCCTGATTATCGATATATTGAAAGATATTTTGATATTATCAACGAATATTTAAAATATTCAGGTTGGTTAGTAGAAAAAGATTATGTTTTAGGTGTTGTCGCTTTAACAAATATCAATTGCGAAAATAGAATTAGATTAGATAGAGAAACAAGTTTAGTTTTATTTACCTTAAGACTGATTTATGAAAACGAAAAAAACGAATCAAATACAACAACTCAAGCAATTTATTTAACAACTCCTGGGCTTTTAAAATTAATGAAAGATGACGGAATTCGTCTTCAAAATAAAAACTTCACAGGCAGAGGGCTTGCTCGCTCATTAAGATTTTTAGCAAACCACAACATCATCTCTAAAGTTAGTGGTAGTTACGATGAAGGAAATGTTTCGTTTTATATTTTACCTTCGATCGTTTATGCAGTTGATAATGACAAGATAGTCGCAATGTCAAACGCACTTGATCAATTAAAAGCTCAAGAAGCAAATAAGGAGGATCTATTCAATGAAACTCTTAACTAAGGTTAAAATTATTAACTGGCATTATTTTTGGAATGAAACTTTCGATATTAAACCTATTGTCTTTTTAACAGGTCTTAATGGTAGTGGTAAATCTACTTTAATTGACGCTCTCCAAGTTGTACTTTTAGGAAATACTTCAGGAAATTTCTTCAATAAAGCTGCTAGTGAAAAAAGTGCTCGTACTTTATCAGGATATTTACGTGGAGAACTTGGTGATACAGCAGATGGTGGATTTAAATATTTACGTAATGGAAGATTCACAAGCTATATCGCTTTAGAATATCATGACGATTTAAATAACAACGATTTCGTAATGGGTGTAGTATTTGATACATTTGATGATGGAAGTAATGATCACCATTTCTTCTATTTAGAATCAAAAATTCCTCAAAATGAATTTGTAGAAAATAATATTCCAATGGAATATAAAACACTCACAAAATACTTTGCTGCAAATTATGAAAAAGGAAGTTATCAATTCTTTGATACAAATAAACTTTATCAAGAATTCTTAAAACGTAAATTTGGTGGATTAAAACAACGTTATTTTGATTTATTCAAACGTGCAACTTCATTCTCACCAATTTCAAACATCACAGAATTTATTACAGATTATGTTTGTGATCCTCAAAAAAATATCAACATTGCTACGTTACAAGATAACATTTCTCAATATAAGAGACTTGAAATCGAAGCATTAAATATCGAAAAGAGAGTTAAACGTCTTGAAGAAATCGAAGAAGCTTATTCACATTATTCAACTCAAAAGACAAATTTAACTGTCACAAGATATATTTTAGAAAGATGTCAACTTGAACAAAGTTATGACAAGCTTAGAAATTTAAATAAACAAATCGAAAGAAATAATAAACGTATTTCTGAAATCGATAACGAACTTAAGGAATTCCAATCTAACTTAGAAGACTTCGAAAGAAAGAAAAATAATATCATTATGGACAAAGCAAGTAATGATACATTTAGAATGACCGAAGACTTAAAGAAAGATAAAAAAGATATCGTCAATAAAATTAACTTGATTAATTCAAATATTGACTCTGTAAGAAATTCTTTAAATAGATATATCAACGCTTTCTATGAAGCAAGTGAACTTATTTGTACAAATTTCTCTTCTTTAAATGAAGAAATTTTAGGTGAAGATAACTTTAATGATATTCAAGAACTTGTTGAAAACGCAAAAGATATCAAACACACAACAATTTCATTTAGAGAAAAATATTTAAGTGATATTTCTAAATTAGATAAAGATAACTTAAATGAATTCAGAGATGCATTATTAATTTTTAAAAATTCCGCCTCTAATTTATCAGCAACTTTAGGTAAAAGCATTCAAAATTTAGAAAAGAATGTTAGAGACTTAAGAACTCAAGAAGTTGAGATGAAAAAAGGAACTAAACCTTATGAACCTCGACTTGTTATTATTAAAAAGCGTTTAGAAGACGAACTTGCAAGACAATTTGATAAGAAAATTGAAGTTTCAATTTATGCTGATTTAATCGATATTAATGACTTAAGTTGGTCAAATGCAATTGAAGGATTCTTATTCTCACAAAAATTCAATTTATTCGTTGCACCAAAATATTATAGTGCAGCATATAAAATTTTAAGAAAACTCTTAAATGATTTTAATTATTATGGAACAGCCCTTGTCGACCAAGAAAAAATCATCGAAAGAGACTTTAAATGTGATAGTGGCTCACTCGCTGAAGAAATCGTTACAGATCATGAAGGAGCAAGAGCTTACACCAATTTCTTAATTGGTCGTTTACATAAATCAAGCGATCCAGATGAAGCTAGAAGAAGCGGAAATGGTATCACAAAAGAATGCGATGTTTATAGAAACTTTGCTACATCAAGAATTAATCCACGTTTATTCCAAGATAGTTTCATTGGAAGAAATGTTGATAATAGATTTATTGATCAAAAAACAAAACAACTTAATCAACTTTCAAGTAATATTGAATACATTCGTAGAGTAAAACACTCGATTGACGAAGTAAATCGTCTTGAAGTATTTACATTAACTGAAATCGAGAATATATTTAGATTATTAAGTGGTATTAGTGATTTACCAGGATTAAGAAATAATTATGACTATATCGAGCATGAACTCGCAAATTCTGGAACTGCTTTAGGTGAATCATTAGATAATAGATTAAAAGATGTTGAAAGCGATATCGCAAACATTCACGAATTAAAAGATCGTTTAATCTTAGAAAAGGGTAACCTTATTAAAGATAACGAAGCAATTGTTAATGAAAAAATCGTTGATGAACAAAAAATTGCCAAATCAAAAGAAGATTCAATTAACACAAGCTACGATCCAAAAATCGTTAACGAAATTGCATTACCTTTATTTAATCAAAAACTCGACGAAGGAAAACGTGTATTTGAAATTTTCCAAGAAGCAAATGTTGAATTCTCACGTTTACAATACTTAGTAAACAACATGAAAAATCAACTTATCAAACTTAGAAGAGAATATTTACAAGATTACCATCTAAGTTATGATGCTGAAACTGACGATAATAAGAGATTCTATGATGAACTCGTTGAATTTAGAGATGTTAAACTCCCTGAATATCGTGAAAAAATTCAAGACTCTTACGAAAAAGCTACTAAACAATTCAAGGATGACTTCATCTTTAGTTTAAGAGAAGCTATCGGGGATGTTGAAGATCAAATTGATAATCTTAATTTAGCTCTTAAACAATCAAGTTTCGGAAAAGATTTATACCGTTTCACAGTTAGACCATCTCAACTTTATCGTAGATATTATGATATGTTAAAAGATGATTCCATTCTTGAAACTGGAAAAGATGATTCTGCATTTATTGAAAAATATAAAGATGTCATGGAAGAACTCTTTAGACAAATCGTTGATGTTGGTGATGGCAATAAGCACAGCTTATTAGAAGAAAATGTTAGAAAATTCACTGACTATCGTAGCTATTTAGATTTTGACTTAATTGTTTACAATAAAGATACTGGTGATGAACAAAGATTATCGAAGATGATTAAGAAAAAGAGTGGAGGCGAAACTCAAACTCCTTTCTACATTTCAGTCCTCGCATCATTTGCTCAACTATATCACATTAATAACGAAGGGGAACTCGGAAACACAGTTCGTTTAATTATCTTTGATGAAGCTTTCTCAAAGATGGACAAAAACAGAATGACAGAAGCTATCAGACTTCTTAAGAAATTCAACTTACAAGTCATTCTTAGTGCTCCAAGCGATAAAGTCCCAGATATTTCTCCTTTAGTAGACGAAACTTTAATTGTTTTAAGAGATAAGAACAGAAGCTGCGTTGGCTTATTTGAAAAAGACACAAAAGCAACTGAAACAAATTAACTTACTCAAAATAAATTAAATATAAATTAGGAGGGAATTATGGCTAGGAAAGTTATTGCAATGATTCTTGCCGGAGGTAAAGGCACACGTCTTCACGCTTTGACAAAGAAGATTGCTAAACCAGCAGTTTATTTTGGCGGAAAGTATCGTATTATAGACTTTTCACTATCAAATGTTGCCAATAGTGACATTGAATGTTGTGGTGTTTTAACACAATATGAATCTGTCGCTTTAAATAATTATATTGGTAATGGAAGTACTTGGGGATTCGATGGAGTAAATGGAAAATGTTCGACTCTTCCACCAAGACAAACAGAAGAAGGTGCTAACTGGTATGAAGGTACCGCCGATGCTATTTATCAAAACTTAGATTTTCTCGATGAAGAAGATCCAGAATATGTTTTAATTTTAAGTGGCGATCACATTTATAAAACAAGTTACAACGAAATGGTCGATTTACATATTAAAAACAAAGCTACATGTACAATCAGCGTTTTAGAAGTTGATTGGGCAGAAGCTTCAAGATTTGGTATTTTAGAAGTCGATGAAAATGATCAAATTACTAAATTCGTTGAAAAACCAAAAGAACCAAAGAGCAACTTAGCTTCAATGGGTGTTTATGTATTTACATATAAAGATTTAAGAAAAGCATTAATTGCAGATAGAAAAGATCCAAAGAGTGAACACGACTTTGGTAAAAATATTATCCCAATGATGCTTGGTGATAAGAAAAAATTATTTGCTTATAGATTCCATGGATATTGGAGAGATGTTGGTACTTTAGATAGTTTACATATGGCAAATATGGAATTATTACCTTCAAATAGAACTGAAGAAACAATTAATTTTGATGAATATCCTACAGTTTATAGCGAAGATACCCATTCAAGTCCTCAATTTATTGGTCCAAAAGCAGTTGTTACTGACTCATTAATCAATCAAGGTGCAATCATTAAAGGCAAAGTCACTCAATCAGTTATTTCAAATGAAGTAATTATTGAAGAAGGCGCTCAAGTTAATCGTTCAGTTATCATGCCAGGCGTGAGAATTGGCAAAAAAGCTATCGTTAATAATGCGATTATCGGTCCTAAAACACAAATTAAGGACGGTGAAGAAATTAACAAAGATAAAGACACAGTTGTCTTAATCGATTATGAAAGGAGCCTTCAAAAATGAACGATGTAGTCGCTTTAATTGATTTATATTCACCAAATACTTTAGGTTTACTTACGAAAGATCGTCCTTTAGCATCAACAACTTTCTTAGCTAGATATGCTTTTATCGATTTCGCTTTATCAAACTTCTCAAATAGTGGAATTGATAATATTGGCGTATTAGTCAAAGACCATCCAAATAGCATTAATAAGCATATTTCAAACCCAAATGCTTATTTATCAAATCCTAAAACAGGCTTTTTATCATTATTTATTAATGAAAAAGGCATTTTAAATCCAATTTACAACACTGATTTAAATAACATCAAAGGAAATGACTATTTCTTATATGATGACAAAATTAAATATGTTGTAATTTGTGACCCTTCATTTGTTAAAAAAGTAGATTATAGAAAAATCTTGAAAGAACATAAAGAGAGCGGTAGACTTGCATCATTACTTTATATGCACGTTGAAAATGGAAATGATTATCCATTAGCTCAAAAATTCACTATCGATAGTTTAGGTGATATTCAAAAAATATATACTTCAAACGATGATAGAGAATGTGAAGTTTCTATTAATGTTTTAGTTATTGATAAAGCTTTCCTTAAAGAATTACTTTCTTTAAGTGATAGTATTTCAGTAGGCTATTCAATTGCTGAATTACTTACATATTGCATTAAATATGTTAGTAAAATTCACGCAATTAAATATGAAGGAGAAGTCGTTTTAGTTAATTCTCTAGAATCATATTTTAAAAATAGCTTAGAATTTGTCCGTCGTCCTGAATTATTAATGGAATTTTTAAATGATCCAGAATGGACATTCTACACAACGACACATAACTCAAGACCAGTCTTATATGGTCCAAATTCAAAAGTTACATCTTCAATCGTAGCTAATGGAGCTAAAATTGATGGAATTGTTAAAAATTCAATCATCTCACGTGATGTTACTATTGAAGAAGGTGCTGTTGTTGAAAATTGCATTCTTTTCACTCACTCAGTTGTAAAAACTGGTGTACATTTAAAGAATGTAGTTTGTGACAAACGTGTCGTATTTAAATCAAAGAAAGATGTGGAAGGTACTGAAGAAACACCTTTATACTTCCCACGTGGAGTTAATGTATAACATGGAAATTTTAATGGCAACTAGCGAATGCTTACCATTTTCTAAGACAGGTGGATTAGGAGATGTTAGCTACGCTTTAAGTAGTGAGTTAGCAAAAATGGACAATCACGTTTCAGTAATTGTCCCTTTCTATAACGAACTCGATAGAAAATATAAAGTAAAATATCTTTATAGCATTGATGTCAAAATGAACTGGAGACATATAAAGGCTGATATTTTACACTTAGTTCACGATAATATTGATTATTACTTTGTTGGTAATGATTATTATTTTAGAAGAAATGGTGGATTATATGGTTATTTTGATGACGGAGAAAGATTTGCTTTCTTCAATTTAGCAGTCATCGAATTTATGAAACGCTACTCATCAAAAATCGATATTTTACATGTTCATGATTGGCAAACAGCAATGTTACCTTGCTTATTAAGAACTAAATATGAATGGGATGAAAAACTTGGAAACGTTAAAACTATTTTAACAATTCATAATCCATTATTTAAAGGCTACTTTAATCCAGAAAGTTTATATGACTTATATGAATTAGATTATAGCTTATATGAAAAGGGATATGTTAGACTCGATAACGCTGTTTCAACATTAAAAGCTGGAATTCGTTACGCTAATAGAATTACAACAGTTTCTCCAACTCACGCTGAAGAACTTTTAACTCCAGAAGGGAGTAAAGGTCTTTGGTATGATTTAACTTTAAGAAGAAACGACTTCAAAGGAATCATTAATGGTATGGATTATAAAGAATTCAACCACTGTAAAGATCCTTACATTTACGTAAAATTTAATAACAGAAACAGAAAACAAGGCAAAAGAGCTAATAAAGTTGCTTTCTGTAAAGAATTCAAACTCGATCCAGAAAAACCAATTTATAGTGTTGTCTCAAGATTAACAGACCAAAAAGGTTTAGATTTAATCATGGCAATGGCTGAATTTATCCTTTCTAGCGGTGGAATTTTCTGTCTTTTAGGAAGTGGTGATAAATGGGCTGAAGATTGGTTCAACAATCTTTATCAAAGATATCCTGACACATGCAAAATTTATATCGGATATAACAATGAATTAGCTCATAAATATTATGTTGCTAGTGATTTCTTTATTATGCCTAGTGCATTTGAACCATGTGGATTAGGTCAAATGATTGCTCAACGTTATGGTACTTTACCAATCGTTAGAAGAACTGGTGGATTAAAAGATAGTGTTAAACCATATAACTTCGCTCGTGATAACAGTGATGTTGCTGATGGTTTTGGATTTGATAACTATTCTGTAGTTGATGCAATTACAGTTGCTGCTCAATCCTTAATTCTTTATAACTACAAACAACGTGAATTTGATCGTTTAGTTCTTAATGCAATTACTTGCGATCATAGCTGGAGAACTTCAGCATTAGAATACGTTGAACTTTATAAAAGTTGCTTGTAGAATATTGTAGATGAATAATTTAAGATTCATGTTTTAGAGAGCTAGTGGTTGGTGAAAACTAGTACATCGTTCTTAAAGTCTCACATCGAATTTAATAAAATACTAAATTAAGTGCATTCATTTGAATGAACTAAGGTGGTACCGCGTAAATATTGCGTCCTTAGACAATTTGTTTTAAGGACGTTTTTTAATTCAAAGGAGGAATAAACATGTACGATCATAAAGTTACTGAACAAAAATGGTTGAAAGTTTGGTTAGATAGAAAAGAATATCGTTGCGATACTTATGATTTTTCAAAACCAAAATACTATGCCTTAGATATGTTCCCTTATCCAAGTGGACAAGGACTTCATGTTGGTCATCCAGAAGGATATACAGCAACTGATGTTGTTTGCCGTATGAAAAGAATGCAAGGATTTAATGTCCTTCATCCAATCGGATGGGATGCTTTTGGTTTACCTGCTGAACAATATGCAATGAAAATGAATGAACATCCAGAAGGATTTACATTAAAAAACATTGCCAATTTTAGAAGACAAATCCAAGCTTTAGGATTTAGTTATGATTATGATCGCGAAATTATGACCTGTGATCCAAAATATTATAAATGGACACAATGGATTTTCGCTAAAATGTTTGATAAAGGTTTAGCTTATGTTGACTATAAGCCAGTTAACTGGTGTCCGGAACTTGGAACAGTTTTGGCTAATGAAGAAGTAATCGATGGTAAAAGTGAAAGAGGTGGATATCCTGTCATTAGAAAACCTATGAGACAATGGATGTTAAAAATCACTGAATATGCCGATAGATTAGCTAACGATTTAGAAGGTCTCGATTGGCCAAATTCAACTATTGAACTTCAAAGAAACTGGATTGGTAAAAGTGAAGGAACCGAAGTCATCTTTAAAATCAAAGATAGTGACAAAACATTTAAAGTCTTCACCACAAGAGCTGATACTTTATTTGGATGCTCATATTGTTGCTTAGCACCTGAACATCCACTTGTTAAAGAATTAGTAACTAAAGAACAAGAAGCTGAAGTATTAAAATATATCGATGAAGTTTCGCATAAAAGTGATCTCGATAGAACAGAACTCAACAAAGATAAGACAGGTGTTTTTATTGGAAGATACGCAATTAACCCAATAAATGGTGCAGAAGTCCCTATTTTTATTGCTGACTATGTTTTAGCAAGTTATGGAAGTGGCGCAGTTATGGCGGTTCCAGCTCACGATGAAAGAGATTATGCTTTTGCTACAAAATATAATTTACCTATCAAACAAGTTTTAGAAGGAGATATTAGTAAAGCTGCGTTTACTGGAGATAGTAAACATATAAATAGCGATTTCATTAATGGCATGAACATTAAAGAAGCGAAACGTGCTGTTACAGATAAACTTATCGAACTTAATAGTGGAAATTACAAAATTAACTATAAATTAAGAGACTGGTTATTCTCACGTCAAAGATATTGGGGTGAACCAATCCCAATTGCTACAGTTGATGAAACAAATGAATTGGTTAGAATACCAGACGACATGCTTCCATTAACTTTACCTGAACTTGATGAATATAAGCCAAGTGGAACTGGTGAATCGCCTTTAGCTAATGCTACAAATTGGTTGCATACAACTCTTGATGGTAAAAAAGTTACTTTAGAAACAAATACAATGCCTCAATGGGCAGGAAGTTGTTGGTATTATATCCGTTATATTGATCCACATAACGATAATGCGATAGGTGATAAAAAGTTATTAGACCACTGGTTACCAGTAGATTTATATATTGGTGGACAAGAGCACGCTGTTTTACACTTACTTTATGCTCGTTTCTGGCATAAATTCTTATATGATAATGGCGTAGTTTCATCAACTGAACCATTCAAAAAATTATTCCACCAAGGTATGATTTTAGGTCCTAATGGCGAAAAAATGTCAAAGTCTAGAGGAAACGTTATTAATCCAGATGATATTATTGAACAATATGGTGCTGATACATTAAGACTTTACGAAATGTTTATGGGGCCACTTGAAGCAAGTTTACCTTGGTCAACAACTGGATTAGAAGGTTCTAGAAAATTCATTGACCGTGTTTATAGAATTTTTGAAAATCAAGAAATGACAAGTAAATTTGTAACAACTAATGATGGTTCGTTAGACTATATTTATAACGTTACAGTTAAAAAAGTCTCTCAAGATTTTGAAAACTTACAATTTAATACAGCAATCGCTCAAATGATGATTTTCATCAATGAGGTTTATAAGGCTAAGAAGATTTATGTTCCTTATTTAGAAAACTTCATTAAGATGTTTGCTTGCTTATGTCCATTTGTTGGAGAAGAGATTTATCACACATTCTTACATCATGAAGAATTAATTACTTTTGCACCATGGCCAACATATGATGAAAGTAAAACTGTTCTTTCTAATGTTAAAATGGCTGTCCAAATTAATGGAAAAGTAAGAGATACTATTGAAGTTTCAAAAGATGAAGATGATGAAAAAGTAAAAGAAATTGCTTTATCTAGTGAAAATATTAAACGTAATTTAGAAGGTAAAACAATTAGAAAAATTATTGTTGTTAAAAATAAAATTGTTTCTATTGTTGCAAACTAATTGAACATATAATTTTATTAAAACGCTAATTCATTCGATTCAATCGATGCTTTAACGACACCGTTATCTGGACGTTAAAGAATTAAGAATTGGCGTTTTTCTTTTGCCTTCTTTTTATGTATAGTTTCTACACCTTCTAATATATATGATAATCACTAATTAAATTAAAGTGTTATAAAGTGTGTATTCGAGGCAAGGATGGCAGCTAATGATCGGACGGGAAATTGATTTATATTAATGTCTATACAACTAATTTTTAAAAAAATAAACTGTCACGATTGTTTGCTGAAAGAAATTAATAATAGCCAATAACTTTAATCTTAGAGCTATTAAAAACTTTAAACAATTAAATAAAACTGAATTCATAGTAGGAGCAAAAGTTATTATTGCAAAAATAGATACAGTCTATCCATTAGGTGATTAAAGTTATGTATTGCTACCTGCAAAAATTTAAAGATTTATAAATTAGTTAGATTAAAAGTTCATAGCGTTAAAGTAACAGAATCCGCGCGTAACTCTGTGTAAACACAAAAGTAGGTATTCTTTTTAACGATGTATTTTTTTAAAACTTGAATAAATACGAATCAAACAAATTTTATATCTAATTTCGTTAATGTGGATATTTTGGTGCCAACCTTTTTAGGTGGCACCTTATTAGATTTTTGGTTTTCATTATCTTTTTAATATGTTTTAATATCTACGTTATATTCACGGCACTTTTTAAGGCTGTAGAAGGAGAATTTATGATTTTATGTTTTGATTGTGGAAACACATCTATTAAAATCGGTCTTTTTGAGAATGGAGAACTTATTAAAGTCTTCAAATTAAAAACTGATCGTAACAAGTCTAGTGATGAATATGCTTTATCTATTTCTAGCCTTGTTAAATGTGAAGTTGAAGGAGCAATTATAAGTAGTGTTGTCCCTTTAATTACACCATTATTAAAAAAAGCAATAAAACTTTCTTTTGGAATTGAGGCTTTAATTTTATCAAAGAAATTAAAAACTAAAATGCCTATTAAAATAGATAATCCAAATGAATTAGGAAGCGATATGTTGGCTGGAGCTATTGGAGCAAAAGACATTGTTTCTTATCCTTTTGTTGTTGCTGATTTAGGTACAGCAACAAAACTTTATGTAGTTGATAAAAATGGTGCATTTATTGGAGGAGTTATTACAGCAGGTATGCAAATTTCTTTAAAAGCATTAGTTGGAAATACTGCTCAACTTTTAGAAACTCCAATTATTGCTCCAAGCAAAATATTAGGAACAAATACTAAAGATTGCATACAATCTGGAATTGTTTTTGGTCAAGCTTATATGGTTAGTGAATTCGCGAGACGTATTGAAAAAGAACTTGGATATGAATTGAAAAGAGTTCTAACAGGTGGCTTTGCTGAAGAAATTAAAGATGAGATTGTTTGCTTTGAATATGATGAAAATCTTGTCTTAAAAGGTCTTTATAAAATTTATGATTTAAATAGAGGAATTTAAGATATGCAAAATAGAAAAACATTATTGAATATAAGTGTCAGTGCTTTATTTTTAGCTTTAATTATTGGGTTTTCATATATCCCAAATTTAGGATATATCACTATTGGACCAATTAGCTTTACTACAATCCATGTCATTGTTTTAATTGGCGCAATGATTTTTGGTAAATGGAAAGGAGCACTTTTTGGATTGTTCTTTGGTATTTTTAGTTTACTTGTTTCTTTAAGTTATCCATCAACTATCAACTATCTTTTTGTTAATCCTTTCGTTAGTGTTTTGCCTAGAGTTCTCTTTGGGTTTATTAGTGGATGTGTCTTTGATTATTTTAGAAAAAGACTTGATAAAAATCTTTTCTTAACAATTTGCGCCCCAATTGCAGGGATTTTGACCATCTTCCATACTTTTTTAACACTTAGTTGCTTATATATATTTGGATATTTAGATATATTTAAAATAAGTCAAGCTTTAGGAATGATGGATATTATTGAAGCTAATGAAGCTGCTTTTGGTTCGTTTGGAAACTTTATTTTAGCTTTTATTGCTCCTGGAACTGTATGTGAAGCTGCTGCTTCAATCGTTCTTGTACCAACTGTTTCAAGTTTATATGCATATGAAAAAATGCCAATGAATTTCTATAAGTTAAATGTTGTTGAGTATGTAGGAAGTGGAGATATAAAACTAAAGAAATCCAATGTTTATCTAATGATTGGTGCTAGCATTATCTTAGTAATTGCTTTATCAGTTACAATCCTAACATTGTTTTATTTGAAATAATTTATAAAACGAAAAAATCCAAGGTGAAACAAACTTGGATTTTTCTTATCTAATTTTTGTTAAAACAATACATTTAATCGTTATTATTTTTAATGAATAAAATTATAAACATAGTTTATAATATAAAAGATTTAGAGGAGAAAAGTTAACATGATAGATTTTAAAAAGATTTGTGAAAGTTATAAAGAAGAAGCTTTAAAAACGTTAAGTGAAGATATCAAAATTAATAGTGTTTATGATCCTACAACTGTCTCTATAGAAGCACCTTATGGAAAAGGCGTCAGCGAATGTTTTAAATTTTTAAGAGAATTAGCTTTAAAAGATGGTTTTGAAGTTGATATGTGTGATGGAAGATGTATCGAAATTAGTTGTGGAGAAGGTGAAAGATTAATTGGAATTTTTGCTCACCAAGATGTTGTCCCAATTAGTGGAGAATGGAAACACGATCCATTTAGTGCTTACATCGATAAAGAAGAAAATAGAATGTATGGTAGAGGAACAAGTGACGATAAAGGTCCAGGAATCAGTGCTTATTATGCTTTAAAGGCATTGAAAGATAATGGGCTCATCAATAATTTTAGAGTCAAGCTTGTTTTAGGCGGTGACGAAGAAAGAGGTTCATCATGTTTAAGTTATTATTTTGAACATTTAAAGAAAGAATATCCAACTTATGGATTTACTCCAGATGCTGAATTTCCATTAATTTATGGTGAAAAAGGTATTTGCAACTATAAACATGAAGGAAAATTAGAATTAAATAACGTTATCTCAATCGAAGCGGGTGTTGTATCAAATAGTGTTATTGATAAAGCAATTGTTAAAGTTACTGAACCAGAAAAATTAGAAGAATATTTAAAGACAGCTGATAAAGTAAATTATGAAAGAATTGATGAAAATACTTTCAATTTTATTGGTAAATCAGCTCATGGTTCACTTCCAGAATTAGGAATTAATAGTGGAATTATCGCTCTTGATGTCTTAGGTGAAGTTTATAATAACCCAATGTTAACACTTTTAGCTAATGAATATGGCGATTATAATGGTCAAAATATGCATGTTAAATATGAAAGTAAAGACATGGGTAAAACAACTTACAATGTTGGTTTAATCTCTTATAAAGATGGAATTTTCTCAATGACAGTTAACTTTAGACATCCTGAAAATTGTAATCCAGACGAAGTTATTGAAAAAGTTAAGGCATGTTCACCATTACCTGTAACTGTTTTATCAAAAACTCCATATCTTTATTTCAATCCTGAAACAACTCCTTTCATTAAAAAACTTTATGAAGTTTATGTTGAAGAAACAGGTGATACAACCCATAAACCAATGGCAATTGGAGGAGGAACTTACGCTAAAGAAGCTAGAAATACTGTAGCTTTTGGTAGCTGCTTCCCTGAAAAAGTTGATCACATTCATGAAGCAAATGAAAAGATTGATTTAGATGATTTTTATAACTCAATGCCAATTTATGCCCATGCAATCTATGCTTTAGGAACATTAAAAGATGAGAACTAAATATAATGCTAAAGCAGTTGCTTATTTAAATAGCGAATTTAAAAATCAATTTGTCATTGATAAAGAAGAATCTAAAAAAGCGATGCTTGATTATGTTAAATCAAGACCAACGTATTTAGAAATTGGGCCTGGAAAAGGACAATTTATTCTTCAAATCGCAAGAGAGCATCCTGAATATAACTTTTTAGTTTGTGAACTTAATCCTACAATTTGTGGAATTGCACTTAAAAAAATCGATGAAAGTGAACTAACAAACGTAAAATTATTTTATGGAAATTTTTATAAATTACGCGATATCCTTCAAAGCGATGCTTTCGAAGGTTTGTTCTTGAATTTTAGCGACCCATGGCCTAAAAAACGTCACACTAAAAGAAGATTGACTCATGATTTGTTCTTAGTTGAATATGCAAAAATTATTAAAGAAAACGGAATTATTCGCTTCAAAAGTGATAATCAAGAACTTTATGAATATTCATTAGAACAATTTGAAAGATATAAATGGGAAATTTTAGAGAATAACACAAACTATACAACTTATGATTCTTTTGATGCTTTAACTGAATATGAAACTCGTTATAAAACTCAAGGTATCAATATTAAAAGATTGGTATTAAAGAAAACTAAGGATACAATTAAAGAAGTCGTGGAGGAAGAATAATGAAATACGCTTTATATTATGATTATGAAACTATTGGTGATGTTTTAATGATTGTCATTGATAGTCAAGCAACTCCAGATAGATGTGATAAAAAAGACAATGTCGCAATTTTATATAAAAACGATACATTAGTTGGAGTTAATATTTTTGATATTTCAAAAATTATCAAAATTAAAGCTAAAGGATTTATTCCTCTTGTTAATGAACAAATTTTAGATGTTATAAATCACGTTTTAGAAAATGCAGGACTTCCAAAACTTGAATTACAAAAAGAAAGTGGATTTAGAGTTGCTAAAATTGTTGAAATAGAAGAACATCCAGATAGCGACCATCTCCATATTTGTAAAGTTGATGTTGGTGATAAAGAACCACTTCAAATTGTTTGTGGCGCATTTAATGCTAGAGAAGATTTGATTTGTGTATGCGCATTGCCTTATACATTTATGCCTAATGGACATCAAATTGTCCCAGATAAATTATTAGGTGTAGCAAGTTCAGGTATGCTTTGTTCAGGTAGAGAATTAAATCTTGAAGGCTATGAAGGAAAACGTGGACTTTTAGAGCTAAATAATGAATATAAAGTTGGTTCAGATTTCTGGACATATTAATTATTTTTGAAAAAATTTTCAAAAGATGATAAATCAAAAAAATACGATTGTAATCGTATTTTTTTATTGTCCAATGTGAACATTTTTTCATTCTATGAATTTAGTATGAAAAAATTTTCAAAACTGTTTTAAAAAAATTTTAAAGTGGTAAAATGTATCATGTTAAGGAGGGCACTTAATGGACAACTTAAAAGATCGTGTTACAATTTATGAAGTCGCAAAATCTTGTGGCGTGTCGTTAGCAACTGTTTCTCGTGTTATTAATAATTCAGGAACAGTTAAAGAAGATACTAAAAATAAAGTACTTTCAACTATTAAAAAGTTAGGCTATAAACCTAGTGGCCTCGCTCAAGCGTTAGCTACTAGTAAAACAACAAATATTGGTGTCATTATCCCTAGTGCTAATTATGTTTATATTAGCAATATGCTAAATGGAATCACCGATGTCTGTAAAGATAAAGGATTCACAGTTAGTTTATATACAACATCTCATAGTAGAGAAGATGCATTAAATTGTTTAGAGAAAGTTATTAAATCTAGAGTTGATGGAGTTATCGTTTTCGATGATGAACTTAATGGTGAAGATTTAGAAGTATTCAACAATTATGCTGTTCCAGTAATCGATGTTAATAACAACATCGTCGCTAGTAAAATTGGATGTATTTCATTTGGATATGAACATTTGATTAGAAGAATCATTGAAGATAACTTTACTAAAGGCGATAAAAAGATGACATTCTTACACGTTCATAATGCAGGTAGATTATTAAGTAGAGTTGAAAATCAATTTATTAAAGTTCACCTCCAAAATGATAGAGAATATAACATTATGAATTGCGATGATAGCTATCAAAGAACATATCAAGATTTCTTAGAAAGATTTAAATATACAAGAAAAGAATATGTCATCGCTTATCGTGATTCAATTGCTGCAGCTGTATTAAATGCTGCTACTGATAGTGGACTTAGTGTCCCAGAAGATATTGAAGTTCTCGCTATTATTGGAACTAAATATTCTTCAATTATTAGACCTACAATTTCAAATTTACATATCGATTTCCAAGATGTTGGTAAAAGAGCAATGTATATGTTAATTGATCTTATCAATGATAATCTTGTTGAAAAAGAATATAAATTTGAAAGTACATATATTAAAAAAGGATCAACTAGATTCTAATTTAGAGGAGTTTTGCAATGGATTTATACGAAAAGTTTATTAGAACTATTAATGATTTCCCAATTCCAGGAATCAAATTTAGAGACATTACACCATTACTTGCTGATGGAGATGCATTCCACCAAGTTATTATGGATCTTAACAAGGAGCTTCCTAGTTATGATAATTGGGATAAAATTATTGCAGCTGAAAGTAGAGGATTTATTTTTGCTGGACCTTTAGCTAGTATCAATAGCAAAGGATTAGTTCTCGCTAGAAAAGCTGGAAAATTACCTTTAGTTGGTTATCGTGAAACTTATAAATTAGAATATGGCGAAGCTACAATAGAAATTCCAAAGGATAGCATCAAACCTGGTGATAGAGTTATCATCATGGATGATTTAATTGCTACAGGTGGAAGTGCTAAAGCTATGGTTAACTTAGTTAGACAAGCTGGTGGAATTCCAATTATGGGATTATTCTTAATCGAATTACGTAGTTTACAAGGTTATAAAAATTTAGGAATCCCAGTTATCAGTATTGTTAACTATGGATTACATAAAAATGATTTACTCCAAGTCGAATCTAAAAATGGCTCAATGGCTAAATTTGTAAATAAAATCGATGAAGACGATGTTGAAATTGAATTCGAAAACGGAGTTAAGGAAATAATTAATAAAAATAAAATTATTTCTATTGTTCAAATAGAAAAAAACGGTAGATTAACTTACATTAAATACCGTGATTAATTTATATAAAGGAAGTATTATGGAAAATATTATTGATGAATTAAATTGGAGAGGACTTATTAAAGAGTACTCAAACGAAGAAAATTTAAAGAAAATGTTTGAAAAGAAAACTACAATTTATTGTGGCTTCGATCCTAGTGCTTCAAGTATGCACGTTGGAAACTTTGTTATGATTTCTATCTTAATGAGACTCCAAAGAGCAGGTCATAAAATTGTTGCTTTAGTTGGTGGAGCAACTGGTATGATCGGCGACCCAAGTGGAAAAAGCAAAGAAAGAAATTTATTGACTCCTGACAAAGTTAAAGAAAATACTGAATCAATCAAAAAACAACTTGAAAGATTCTTAGATTTGTCCGATCCTGAAAAAGGAATTATCTTAAATAACTACGATTGGATCAGCAAAATTTCACTTTTAGATTATCTTCGTGACACAGCTAAATTTTTCCCAATTAATTACATGTTAAATAAGGATATTGTCAAATCACGTTTAGAAGCTGGAATTTCATTAACTGAATTCTGCTACATGACTTTACAATCTTATGACTTTAGATATTTACATAATAATTATGGTGTAAATGTCCAAATCGGTGGAAATGACCAATGGGGAAATTTAACTGCCGGATTAGATTTTATTAGAAGAACTGATGGCGATGAAGCTAATGTCGAATGCATGACAGCTCATTTAATCACAAGAAGTGATGGTAAAAAATTCGGTAAAAGTGAAGATGGAGCTTTATTCTTAGACAAGAATTTAACTTCACCATATAAACTTTATCAATTCTTTATTAACCAAAGTGATGAAGATAGTGTCAAATATCTTAAAGTTTTCACATTCTTATCAAGAGAAGAAATTACAAATATTGAAAAAGAACACTTAGCAAATTTAGGTGCTAGAATTGCTCAAAAACACTTAGCTTATGAAGTTACAAAAATTATTCATGGCGAAGAAAGTGCAATTGAAGCTAAAAAGATGAGTGAAGCTTTATTCTCAAATGATTTTGCTTCATTAAAAGAAGAATCAATTGAAGAATTATTTGGATCAATCAAAACTGAAATTAGTGAACCACAAATTTTAGAAGATTTATTAATTACAATTGGTGCCGCTAAATCAAAAAGAGAATCTCGTGAATTTATTAAAAATGGTGCAGTTAGTTTAAACGGTCAAAAAGTAACTGAAGGCACTACTTTAATTGATAGCTCATTTACTCTTTATAATAAATTTATTATTGTGAGACGTGGAAAGAAAAATTACCATTTAGTAGTTCTAAAATAATAAAATGAGTACTAACAAAAAACATATCGATTTTATTAAAAGAAATTTAGTAATAATTATCTTTGTTTTTATAGAGGCAGTTTTGTATGCCTCTTTTTTATATTTTGATTTTGTTGACAGAAGAGTAAGTGAGTATATTAAGTACTCAGCAATTTTAACTTGCTTATTAGCATCACTTTATGCTACGCGGAAAAAACGTTCGATTTGCAGCGTTTTTACTGCATTAGCGTTACTTTTTACATGTATTAGCGATTATTTCTTGCTCTTAAGTCATGATATAAACTTATTTTATATAGGAATTTTTACATTTTTTATTGCTCAAATATTTTATGCTTTTATTCTAAATAAAAGAAGCGAATCAAAAAAGCTAACCCTTGATTTGACTTTAAGAGTTAGCTTAACAGTGATTCTTTTAATTGTAGGGATATCAATAAAACTTGATGCCTTAACAACGTGCGCTTTAATTTATTTTATTCAATTATTATCAAATTTTATAATGACTTTAGTTCATTCTAAAAAAGATAAACGTAATTTGATTTTAGCATTAGCGCTATTCTTATTTATACTTTGCGATATCAATGTGGCGCTAAATAATTTACCAATTGAAAGCGAAACTTTTCAGTTTGTGGTTTATTTTATGATGCGGTTATTTTATTTACCTAGCCAAGTAATTTTATCTATTAATTCTTACTTTTTTGAATAGTAATAAATTTGTTCTTTAACTTTTTCAGCGACTTCTTTTCCTTTAATTACTTCTAAAATTTTAAATCCAAAATCGATTGTTGCGCTTGCGCTAATTGCAGTAATGATTTTCTCATCTTGAACAACATAATCATAAATATAATTTCCACCAAAATCTTCATTCATTGATTTGAAACAGGTGTAATTTTTGTTTTGTAGCAAGCCAAGGTGACCTAAAATTGTTGGGCCAGCACAAATTGCAGCAATGTATTTATTTTTAAGATGGAAATCTTTTATAACATTTAAAAAGAATTGATTACTTTCTAATTCTTGATATTCTGGACCACCTGGAATTAAAAGTAAGTCGTAATCATCTAAACTCAAAGTTGATAAATTCTTTAGATTTTTAACTGTAACTCCATATCTTCCAGTAGCTTCTTCATTATGAAGACTATAAATATCTAAATCAACGTTTCCTCTACGTAAAATAGCGATTGTACCGATTGCCTCGATTTCTTCAAAACCATTAGTAATAATTGTGAGAACTTTCATATATTTTTTGAACTCCTTATTGTACAATTATATCATATAAGGAGCTGATGTTATGGCTAACTATTATAATTCAAGCCCAATCATTCAAGGATTAATGCGCTTAAAAGGGTTAAGCGTTGATGAGCTTTATAATCTTATTAAATACGATTTGGATCATGGAATTAATTTTTTTGACATAAGTGATGTTTATAATGATGGAGAATCTGAAAGACTCCTTGGTGCAGTTTTAAGCGAGCACCCTGAATTAAGAGAAAAAATGTTTATTCAAACAAAATGTGGAATAGTAAAAGATAGAGAAAACGACATTACATATTTTGATTTAAGTTATAATCATATTATCGAATCAGTCGATGCTTCACTTAAAAGAATGAATCTTAAATATATTGATTCATTATTATTACATAGACCAGATATATTCTTTGACGCTGAACAAGTTGCAAGAGCATTTGCAACTTTATCACAACAAGGAAAAGTTCTTTCTTTTGGTGTATCTAATTTTCCTCACGAAGCACTTAAGTATTTAAAGGATCATACAAATATTCCAATTACAACAAATCAATTACAACTGGGATTAGGTCATTTAGACTTAGTAAGAGAAGTACTTAATTTAAATATGAATAACGAAGAAGGAACTGAGCACACTGGTGAATTATTCTTTTATATGAAAAGATATAACATCGCTCTTCAATGTTGGTCACCTTATCAAGTAGGTTTCTTTGGTGGAAGTATTTTTACTGACCCTAGTATGAAAGAACTTAATGAATATCTTGATGTTTTAGCTGCCAAATATAATGTTTCTAAATGTGCAATCGCAACTGCGTTTTTATTAACGCTAGGAAATGGGATTCAAGTTATTACTGGTTCAACTAATACTAAACATATTCAAGAAAGCATTGATGGTACTAAAGTTAAATTAACAAAAGCAGAATGGTACACACTTTATCGTAAAAGTGGAAATTTATTACCATAAGTAAAATCCTAGGGAAAACCTGGGATTTTTACTGCTTTTGAAGCCGAAATTCACAAAAAACGAGTTCGCATCAAAAAAAATAAAAAATTTTAAAAAAAGTGTTGCCAAAGTTTTAATTTGTGTGTTATATTTAATGAGCGCTTTTAAGAGTGCACAACAGATGGGCCCTTAGTTAAATGGGATAACACTAGCTTTGCAAGCTTGGATTAGGAGTTCGATTCTCCTAGGGTCCACCATTTATTAAATTATTCGGCAGCGTAGCTCAGTTGGTTAGAGCAATCGGCTCATACCCGGTGCGTCGAGGGTTCGAGTCCCCCCGCTGCTACCAATTAAATTATTGAGTTAATTAAAAGAATCGAAACGTGGACTCTTAGCGCAATGGTTAGAGCTATCGGCCCATAACCGATCGGTTACAGGTTCGAGTCCTGTAGAGTCCACCAATATGGAGAAATACCCAAGTGGCTGAAGGGGTCGGTCTTGAAAACCGATAGAGGATGCAAGTCCTGCGAGGGTTCGAATCCCTCTTTCTCCGCCAATAACTCAAAAGCGACATCGCAGGGTAGAGCAGTCTGGTAGCTCGTCGGGCTCATAACCCGGAGGTCATAGGTTCAAATCCTATCCCTGCAACCATTCTAAAGAAATTATCGAACACAGTAGTGTTCTTTTTTTATTTTTAAGGCTTAAATTTTAAATTGCTTGAAAGTATATTTTGCATATTTTAAAAATGATTGAGCGTTTGATAATTTATTTATGATCGGAAGTTCACAAAAAAAGACCGATAAAATGGTTATTTTGTCGTGTTTATTATTAAAAAAAGCGCTTATAATTTTATTCATATTCATTGTATTTAAAACTTAAAAAAATAAGAGTATAATATCAACTTATGGCGAAAATTAAGACGAAAGAAATTGATTTTACTTCAGGTAATCTATTTAAGAAAATGATACTTTATACGGTACCGTTAATTTTATCTACTTTGTTACAATTATTTTATTCTAGCGCAGACTTATTTACTGTTGGAAAATTTGGTGGTGGAGAATCTTCACTTAATGCCGTTGGAGCTAATGGTTCTTTAATTAATCTTATTGTAGCTTTATTTACCGGACTAAGTGTCGGAGCAAATGTTTACATCGCTAACGCTAAAGGGAGAAACGATAAAGAAGCCGCTACAAAAGGCGTTGGAACAGCTATTATTCTTAGCTTTGTGGTTGGAATTATAGTCATGCTTTTTGGATCTATATTTGCCAAAGATCTTCTTGTTTTAATGAATACTCCAGAGGATGTTTTATATAAGGCAACTGAGTATTTAACAATTTATTTTTATGGTATCCCATGTTTAATGATTTATAACTATGGAAGTGCTTGTTTAAGAGCTTTAGGGGATTCGAGAAAACCATTTTGGACTTTAGTTTTTAGCGGAATCTTCAATATTGCTTGTAATTTCTTACTTGTCATCAATTTCAAATTAGATGTTAAAGGAGTTGCAATTTCTACAGTAATTAGTGAAGCGGTTAGTGCTGTTGCTGTTTTAACGTTCTTGTTCATGAATAAAAATGGCTTTGCTAAATTATCATTTTCAACTCTAAAAGTTTATAAGTTGGAGTTAATTTCTATATTAAAGATTGGTGTTTTTGCTGGTTTAGAATCATTTATTTTCTCTTTTGCTAATGTCTTTATTCAAAGAGAAGCGAACACGTTTGGCAGTATTGCGATGGCTGGAAATACTGCAAGTAACAATATAGAGGGGTATCTTTATAACATATTATTTGCTTTTAGCGTAGCTGTAGTTGCAATGGTTGCTCAAAACTACGGAGCTAAAAAGAAAGAAAACATCAAGAAGATTTTAATTTATGCTCTCTCGACAGTTACAGTTTTAGGAATTGTTATGGGTATCTTCACTTCGCTATTCTCAACTCAATTATTAGGCGTTTTTATTGATAATCCTGAATCTATTGAAATCGGAAGAAGTCGACTTATTGTTATTGCAATGACTTATTTCTTGTGTGGTACGATGGACGTTTTAAGCTCATATTTAAGAGGATTAGAACATCCAGTTACTCCAACTGTTATTACATTATTTGGCGCTTGTGTTTTAAGACTTGTCTTTATCTTTACGATGTTTAAGATGATTCCTGAGATTCACACATTGCCTTGGCTATATGCAACTTTCCCTATTTCATGGGCGTTAGTTAATTTAATTTATGTTCCGTTTGTTATTATCATTTCTAAGAAAGAATTTAAACTTATGGATCTTAAAAATGGAACAGACCTAGGTGAAGGACGCGAAGTGAGAGCTACTGAAACTGCTCAATAATTACTAAAAAAGTACTTAAATATAACTAAAAAATAATTTCGCAAAACAAAAACCTTGCAAAAACTGAATATTTTGGTTTTTAGCAAGGTTTTTTCAAATCAATGTAAATTGCATATTATATTATTTCATAATATAATTTTAATATGACTTTATTAGAAATTAGTGCTTGGATCGATGTTGCTGTTACATTGGCAACACTTTTCTTCTTGTTCTTTTTGTGGTACTACATTTTCTATTTCTTTATTGCAGTTAAGACACCTAAGAAATTTGAAGATGCTAAAGATTATTATAAATTCGGTATTTTGATTCCAGCAAGAAATGAATCAAAAGTTATTAAAAATATCTTAGAATCGTTTAAACGTATTGATTATCCTCGTGATAAATTTGATGTTTATGTTATTGTAGAATCTCTTGACGATCCGACTTGTAAAATCGTTGAGGAATTCGGATTTAATTATATTGTCAGGGGCGATTTAACTAACCGTAAAACAAAAGGCTTTGCTCTTGATGATGCTTATCAATATCTTAAAGCAAATAAAGTTGAACATGACGCTTATATGATATTTGATGCTGATAATGTAGTTAGTAGAGATTACTTAAAACTCATGAACAACGTAAGACATCAAGGATATCAAGTTGGTGTTGGTTATCGTAGTTTTACTAACGCAACCAAAAACTGGGTGTGTTCAACAAGTGCTACGCTTTTCTCTTTTATGAACCAATTCACTTCAAAAGGTAGATCTTATTTGTTTGAAAAAGCTACTTTAACTGGAACTGGTTATTATATCGATAAAGAAATCGTTGATTCGGTTGGTGGATGGATTTGGAACGGTATGACAGAAGATGTCGAATTAACAAATTATTGTTATTATCACAATGTCAGAATGATTTATTATCCTTACGCAAAATATTTTGATGAACAACCTGAAGATAAAAAGACACTCCACAAGCAACACATTAGATGGGTTTGGGGATTTATGGCTGACAAATCTAGATTTAAAACAGGTGGAAAATTTTATCCAGTAAAATCAAGATTTAAAAGAAGACTATCAATTATTGAATATTGTACAAGTATTTTTCCATTTTTAATTATGGTAATTACTTTATTACTTAGCGCTTTAACAACAATGATTTTATCAATTGTTGCTGGTGTATTTGAACCAGAAAATGCAGCATATATTTTCGCTCATTCTATTTATCAATTTTCATTAATTTATATAACTTTTATTTTTGTTGCGAGCTTTACAATAGCTGTTGATAATAAGAATTTAAAATTTAGTTTTGGTCAATCGGTGGTTATTGTTTTAACTTACATGACTTTCTTTGGCGATTTCTTATTTGCGTTTTTGGACGGATTATTCCATAAAGAAAAGAGAACTCTATGGAAAGAAATCGAGCATAAAGGTGTCATTGTAGATAAAGAAGCGTTGGGGAGTGGCAACAATGTTGAAAAAAGATAAGAAATTTAAATTTGGAACTACTATCTATTACGAAGATGAGTTAAATGATGATTTTGAAAAAACAAATTTAACTCGAATTGAAATTCCTGATGACTTTGTTTATAACCAAGGAAAAGTTTATAGATTTTTCTCAAGTTTATTTTATTTTGCTGTTGCAGTACCGATTCTTTGGCTTGTTACTTTGTTTTATGGAATAAAAGTTAAAGGAAAGAAAAACTTAAAGAAGTTAAATAAGGAATCTTGTTTTTTCTATTCAAACCATACTTCATTTTTAGATGTATTTGATGTTCAGGTTAGAGTAACTCCGTTCCAAAGAACAGATATTTTAGGTTATTCAGATTCTTTATCGAATAAATTTCTTGGATGGATTACGAAAGTTTTAGGATATATGCCAATTCCTGATTCGCCTAAAACGTTTAGAAAATTCCAAAAAGCACTTGAAGAACGTGTTACTAAATTAAATCACAACATTTTAATTTATCCAGAAGCCCATATTTGGCCTTACTATACCGATATTCGACCATTTATCTCAACATCTTTTAAATATCCAGCTAAATTAAATAGACCAATTGTTCCAATTACAGCTTGTTATAGGAAAAGTAAGTTTTCTAAAAAAGCAAAAATTACTTTATATGTAAGTGAACCAATTTATCCTCAAGAATATTTATCTGTTAATGAAAATAAAGAATATTTAAGAGATGAATGCTACAAAGAAATGAAACGTGTTTCGAGCAAGTACTCAACTTATAAATACGTTAACTATGTGAAAAAAGAAGGAAATGATAATGAGACAAAAAACTAAATCAAAGTATACATTAGATCCTGCATTTTTTAGCCATTTAGCACTTTATATAATGCTAAGTTTTTTCATATTATTTCTTTTTATATTTAGTGCTATTGGATTTGCTTATATCGCTAATATAGATATCACTGGATTATTGCCTCAAGATGTTTGTGATGAAATTTCTGACTTATTTAATTCATTTTATTGTTTTTTAAGCAGTGCTGAAGATAATACATTCTATTATCTTATATATAACTTCTTTATTATTATGATGATTTTAATGTTTTTATCGTTCGTCATTCTCAATGTTTTCTATATTGCTAATAGATTCTATTTCAAATTGTTAGTCAAAGAAAAAAGCTGTGGAGCAGTTATTTATCGTATTAATAACAATAAAATTGAATTTTTACTCTTAAAAATGGGCTACGGACATACATCTTTATGCAAAGGTCACCAAGAAAAGAACGAAACCGACGAAGAAACTGCAATTAGAGAAATCAAAGAAGAAACAAGTTTAGATGTTAAACTCAATACTGATTTTGTTAAAACAATTCGTTATAAACCAAGTGAAAATGCTATGAAGGACGTTATCTTTTTCTTAGCCCAACCTGTTGATGATAGTCAAGTTCCTTCGGACACTCATGATGAAGAAGTTGATGAATTTGAATGGTGCGAATATAGCGAAGCATTATTTAAAATTACTCATGAACAAGATCGTGATGTTATTAAAAAAGCAAGACGCTATATTAAAAAACATCGTTTCTTAGAATAATACAACGAATGTATCTAAAATAAATTAGTGAGATTTTATCAATTAATTTATTAGAGATACATTTTTATATTTGTAGGTGTCTATAAAACACAAAAGCAAATAAAAAAGTCTGATTCAATAGAACCAAACTTGTTACTTATTAAGTGGTGCCGAATGTCAGACTCGAACCAACGACCTACTCATTACGAATGAGTTGCTCTACCAACTAAGCTAATTCGGCAGTGCTAAAATTATACTTTATTTTAACCAATAATACATTATAATTTTAATGTTAAAGGGGAAAGGGGTTAGTTATGAAAGAAAATGAAAAGAAGAATAACGAAGTAGTTGAAACTAATGATGAAATAATTATTGAAAAATACAATACTAAAAGTTGGTTTAATAGTGCTATTAGCGGTTTCTTAATAGGTCTAGGTGTCATTTTACCAGGAATTAGCGGATCAACAATCGCAATTTTATTCAAAATTTATGATAAAATGCTTTATTCTGTTAGCAAAATTTTTAAGAAATTTACACAAAGCTTTTTATACTTATTACCAATTTTACTTGGTGCTTTAGTTGGATTTATTTTAGGATTTTTCGTTGTTCAAAACGTAATTGAAGCTTATACATTTTTAGTTGTTTGTGTATTTGGTGGATTGATGTTAGGTGCATCACCTGAAATATTCTTAGAAATTAAAGATGATATTAAAAAACCTAGATGGTATCGAGTATTATTGCTCATTTTAGGATTTGCTTTCCCAATTACTTTAGCTGCTGCTTTTGCTAATGTACCTGCAATGGATAACACAACTATGCTAAAGGAATTCCCGTTCTATGTTTATATAATAGCTTTCTTATTAGGTGTTGCTGTTTCATTAACTCAAATCGTTCCTGGATTAAGTGCAACAGTCTTATTAATGTCATTAGGTTTCTTTAAGCCTATTATGGAAGCTTTACATTTTAGTGTATTAAAAGAAGAACCTAGATGGATCGCTTTTATCCTTTTACTTGTATTAGGTTTCCTTGTTGGTTTCTTTGCTTTAAGTAAAGTTATGTCACATTTCTTTACTAAGCACAAAACATCAACTTATTTTATGGTTACTGGATTAACTTTTGGTTCAATCGTTAGTGTTTTCTATAATAGTGATGTTAAAGCTGTTTATGATGCATGGGCGCTTGGTGAAGGCAATATGGCTTTAGATTTAGGATTAGGAATACCTTTATTCTTTATCTTTACAGCGATTGCATTTGGTTTAGTGTATTATCAAAGAAAGAAAAACGCTCAAACTTCTAAAGAGGCTTAAGCGTTAAAAACTAATAAATAAATTTCAGTTTCGGAATCTAAACAACCAGCGTGAGTTCCTTTAAAACCAATTGGCTCATCGCTTTGATAAAAACAATATTTATCTTTAGCAATTAAGAAGTAATCTTTAGTTGTTGAATCAAAAAGTTCGTTTGGAACTCCATATCCAAAAGTATGCTCCTCAAGGAGCTCTTTTTTTGTCTTGATATAGAAATAATCACCATAATATTTGTTGGCTAATTCTAAAAATTTCGCTTCGTCTTTGACAGAAACAGTCGCAAATCTAGGTTCAATTGAAAATACATCTTCATTTAATGTATCTAAAAAGTCTTGATGTAATTTAAAATTAATTTCTTCGATATCAGCAAAACCATGATCAGCTGTAAGAATAAATAAAGTGTCTTTATTGTTTTCTACTAATTCTTTAACTTTCTTTTCTAAATAAATAACATTCTCTCTAACGGTTTCGTTTTTAATTCCGTTTACATGTAAAAGATGATCTGGATTTGTTGAATAAACATATACGAAATCATGTTCTTTTATTAATTTATCAGCATCTTTAAAGAAAGCTTCGAAGTCATCTTCTTTTTCAGGAGTTTTTTTGAAGAAACTACTAATATTAGCTGCGTTATGCTTTAACGTTTTGTTAATTAAATCCCAAATATAAGTAGTAGCTAATTCAGTTGAAGTAACATTAGGTGTGAAAAATTCTTTATGATTAAAAGGATTATTTGAAGGGAAGACATTAATAAAAGCTTTTCTTGAAGCGAAATATTGTGTCCAACCTAAATAACAAGTTTCAATTGGGTATTTTCCTGTTGTTAAAGTTGTTGTAGCAGCAACAGTGGTAGGAGGAAAAACGCTTTTATATTCTGTTAAAATGTGAGAATAAAGATAAGGGATGTCGTCTTTGTAAGTTTCGAAAATAATTTTTCCCATACCATCTAATAAAATTAATGCTACTTTTTGTTTGTTGGTCTCTTTTAAAATTTTATCTAATGCTTCGAAGGAATCGTGGAATTTAGGAACATCAAAAAAACCTAAAATTGAATTTCCTACGTTTGTTAATGTGTTTTTTGGATCTAATATAAATTTTTTCATGTGTATATTTTATATAAAAAGAATAAAAAAACCTAGTTCAACGATTTGAACTAGGCATAATTTGCTACAAAATTGAATACTATAGTAATCTGTTGTAGTATTCGACAATGAGTGATTCGTCGATGTCTTTTGCCATTTCACTTCTTTCAGGAAGTCTGACGAATTTTCCACTCTTCTTTTCTTTGTCAACTTCAATGTAAGGAACAGTGATTGTTTGAGCTTCTAAAGCAGCTTTAACAATGACTAAATCTTTACTGTTTTCTCTTAAAGCGATTTCATCGCCAACATTACAAAGATAACTTGGGATATCAATTGTCTTACCATTAACTTGGATGTGTTTGTGGTTGACTAATTGTCTAGCTTGTCTACGTGTAGCAGCAAATCCTAATCTGTAGACTAAGTTGTCTAATCTTGATTCGAGAATTTGCATGAATTTTGTACCTTTAACTTCTTTTGAGTTAACTGCAATTAAGAATAATCTACGGAATTGTCTTTCGCTAACACCGTATGTATCTCTTAATTTTTGTTTTTCTGCTAATTGTTTTCCGTATTCTGATTGTTTCTTTTTAGCAGCTCCGTGTTGTCCAGGTGCGTATTCTCTTTTATCACCCTTCTTTAATGTGTGACCAGTGAATTCTTCACCAGTTCCTAATAATGAGTAGCCTAATCTTCTAGCTCTCTTCCATTTTGGTCCTGTATATCTCATATAGAACTCCTTTCTTTAACAAATGCGTATAAAGCAAGGGATAAATTCCATTCTCCTACGGTGAATTAACTGCCAGGTTCACCTTTGTAGCTAAGGTTACTGCTTTAAGAAATAATTTCCTTAATTCACTAGACGAGAAGTACTTATCTGCTTCGTTACATGCCTATATAAAATACTACTTTCTTTTCAAAAAGTAAAGTTTAATTTAAATTTTTTTAATAGATAAAAGTTATTAGGAATTGTCAACTTCTTAGTACTAATAATAAGTATAAAAATGAGGTGATAAAAGAATAAATTAATGGACTTAACTTATAATTAAAAACATCAAATATTACAAAAAGCATTGTTGTTAAAATGTCGATGGCATCGATATAATTTTACTTTTTATTAAAAATTATGTTTGAATATATATTTATATTTATGATTTTATTTTATGTAATAATTTATAATTTTTGGATAATAGTATAAAATACTATTATCACGAGGTTTTTAATATGTTCAAATTTTTAGATTTTTTAACATTAGCTGAAGATGTTACTCAACAAGAAACACCAAAGAATGAAGGAGCTCTTGTAGCGATTATTATTGTAAGCATCTTTGCTGGTATCGCTATTTGTGCTGTATTAGTTTTTGTTTTAAATAAATTCTACTTTGCGAAAAGAAGATGCAAGAAAACTTTAAAAGAACTTCATAAAAAATATGAATACTTACATGCACTTTTAACTGGACAAGACATGCAATATATCCAAAGACTTGAATTTATTTCTAGAACTAATCTTCTTTATGTTGATATCCACTCTTCTTATTTTAAAAGAAGTAAAGAAATTCGCGATACAACCGATTTAAATCTCCAAGACATTTTAAGTGATTTAGGTGCCCTACTTGAAGAAAATAAAATCAAAGAATTTAAAAAATACTATAAAGAACACTCAGCTTACATTAGACAATACGAAAATTCAGTTAATCAATTAAATAATGATTTGATGCAAATTATTAAACCTGAAGAAGAAGCTAGAGATGCAAGCGTTGCATTGAAAGAAAATTTAAGAACATTAAAATCAAAATACAATTTAAACGAAGACCATTTACAATTTGTCTCATTATCATTCGAAAGAGTTTTTGATGCTATCGATCGTAATTTCTTGCAATTTGATGAACTTATCGAAACTGCAAATTATGATGATGCAAATAAATTGCTTCCAAAGATTCAACAAGTTGTAAATCAACTTGATAAATTGATCGATGAAATTCCAAGTTTAGTCGATGAATATACAATAAAAATTCCTCATAGAATAGAAGAACTTAATACTCGTTATAAAGAACTTTTAGATGAAAATAAGCCTTTAGCTCATTTAGAAGTTGAAAATAAAGTTGCTTACATTAATGAATGTGTCGAAAAAGGAATTGATTTAATCAAAAAGTTAAGTGTTGGCACATTAAAATCTCAAGCCGAAAGTATTAATAGTGAAATCGATAAAATATTTGAATCTTTCGAAAAAGAAGTCAGCGCAAGTGAAGAGTTTGAAAGAAAAAAAGGAAATGTCCTCAAAACTTTTGGTTCTTATGAGCAAGAATATATTAAAATAACTCATAGCATCGACAAATTTAGAAAAGTCTATGTCGTAGACGATGTTCATGAACAAAACTTAAAAGATTTAAGAAAACAACTCGATATAGTTAGTAGAGATAAAAGAAGACTTGATGTTTATATTTTCTCAATGTCAGAATCACCTTATACTGTTTTAATTGAAAAAGTTAATGTATTGGAAAAGGGTACTAATGAATTTGGAGCACAAGTTGATGCATTTAGAAGTTATTTGACTAGCTTAAAAAATGATAGCGAAAGTGCTGCTACAAATTTAAAAATTAAATATGAGCAATTAAAAAATACTGAAAGAATAGTTAGAGACTGGAAAATTGAAGGATTTGTTGAAAACTACAAACCAAGATTTGATGAATGTTATAACTTAATTGATCAATGTTATGGACTTCTTAAAAACGTTCCAATTAATGTTAATGAAGTCAATGTAATTGTTACTGAATTAAATGAAGCAACTAATAACTTAGTTAAAGAAATACAAGAACTTGATACTTATAAAGAAAGAGCAAGCGAACAAATTTTATTAGCTAATAGAGATAGAATGAAATTTAGTGAAGTTAATAATTTATTACAACAATGTGAAACTTTATATTTTTCAGGTGATTTTAAAACCGCTTATCAATCAAGTGATAGTATTTTAAAAAAATTAAACAATAGAGATGGTAAATAGATGATATATTTTGATAACGCAGCAAGCACAAAGCCTTATAAAGAGGTAGTTGAAAAGTATACAAGTTGCGCTTTATTAAATTACGAGAATCCAAATTCTATTCATAAGAACGGAATGAAATATTTTAATGAGATCAATAGAATAAGACAAAATATTCTTAAACAAATCTCTCTTCCAAGTGATTATGAAGTAATTTTTACAAGCGGAGCAACTGAAAGCAATAACTTAGGCATTTTGGGTTATTGTAGAAAAAATAAAAACCGCGGAAATAAAGTTATAACAACAAAAGTTGAACACGAATCTGTTTTAAATGTCTTTCATGAACTTGAAGAAGAAGGATTTCAAGTTACATATTTAGACGTTGATGAAAACGGAAAAATTGATACTGATGAATTTAAAAAAGTATTTTCAAATGACACAATATTAGTTTCGACAATGGTCATTAACAACGAGGTTGGTTTTAAGATTAACGTTGAAGATATAAGTAAAATTATTCACACAAATCCAAAATGTGTTTTACATATTGATGCAGCACAAACTCTCTTTAAAACTCAATTTAATTATGCTTTTGCAGACTTAATTACGATAAGTGGACATAAAATTCACGGTTTAAAAGGCGTAGGTGCTTTGATTAAGAAGAAAAAAATCAATTTGTCACCAGTAGTTTTTGGTGGTGGACAAGAGAATGGACTTCGTTCTGGAACATTAGATTATCCTGGAATTGAAGCATTCAATGAAGCTATAAATATTTCAAAACGTAATTTTAAAACTGATTATGAAAAAGTTAAAAAACTTAAGGAATATTTAATAGGTGAACTTAGTCAAATTGATGAAGTAATCATTCATGATTTTAAGGATGCATCACCTTATATACTAAATTTTTCATTAAAAACTAAAAAAGGTAGCGTCATTGTTGAAGCGTTATCTAATGAAGATGTTTTATTAAGTAGTGTCAGTGCTTGTAACTCTAAGCGTGAAGCGATATCTTATGTTTTACTAGCTTTAAATAAAACAAATTCAGAATCCAGTAATGCGATAAGATTATCGTTAGGAAATGAAAATACATTAGAAGAATGCCAAGAATTTATTACTAAATTTAAAGAAATTTTATTAAAAGTGAGAGGAAAGTAACCATGGAATACAACGTTGTAATTGTTAGATTTGGCGAAATGTCGACTAAAGGAAAAAATAAAAGAGATTTCGTTTTTAAATTAGCTCATTCAATTAGATTAGCTCTTCGTGATTATGAAGATGACTATGAAATGATTATCAGACATGATCATATTTATTTAAATATTAAAAATCAAATTTATAACTTAGTAGATATATTAAAAGATATTAGCGGAATGTATTCATTCTCTTTATCATTAAAAATTGATCAAGATTATGACAATCTTTTATCAGAAGCTACTAGAATTGTTAAAGAAAGTGAAGGAAAAACTTTTAAGATTCGCACTAGAAGAATTGATAAATCGTATCCTTTTATTAGTGATGAAATTAATAGAGCCATCGCAACTGAAATTTTAAAAACAACAAATAAAAAAGTTGATGTTCATAACCCAGATACTTTACTTGATATTGAAATTAGAGAAGATGGCGCTTATTTATTCACTGAAACTATTAAAGGTTTAGGTGGCTATCCAAGTGGTTCGACTGGAAGAGCGTTAATGATGATTAGTGGTGGCATTGATTCTCCTGTTGCAACTTATTTATTAATGAGAAGAGGCATTGAAATTACTTGTATTCATTATGCATCACCTCCATATACAAATAGTGGTGTCATCGATAAATTAGAGGATTTATTGCATCAATTAAATAAATATCAACCAAAGATTAGATTATTTATTGTTCCTTTCACTAAAATCCAAGAAAAAATCTATGAAATTTCTAGTGAAGGCTATCCAATCACCATCATGAGAAGAATGATGTATAGAATTGCAACTAGACTTGCTAATAAATTACATTTACCTTGTTTAGCGACAGGTGAAAGTGTCGGGCAAGTCGCAAGTCAAACACTCGAATCATTAAATGTTATTAATGAAGTCACGAATATTGCTGTACTTAGACCATTATGTACATATGATAAAGTTGATATTATAAAAATTAGCGAAAAAATTGGAACATATGACATTTCAATTAGACCATTTGAAGATTGCTGCACGATTTTTGCTCCTGTAAAGCCAAAAACGGCTCCTCATTTAGACGAATGTCAACGTATCGAAGCTAAATTTGACTTTGAACCATTAATTCAAGAAGCTTTAGATAACTTGGAAGTTAAATATATTAAATAAAACATTAAAAGCGCCTAAATAAATCTCCCTAGATAAGAAAGGATGAAGGGCGCTTTTTGTATAGTTAAAAAGTAACATTTCAAAGAATTTATCTTCTTTATATAGGCAATAAAAAACTACTCTTTCGAGTAGTTAGTTTGTTAATTATTGAGCTTCTTTAGCTAATTTAACTAATTCAGCAAATGCACTTGCATCGTGGATTGCGATTTCACTTAACATTTTTCTGTTTAAGTCAATTTTAGCAACCTTTAATCCGTGCATAAATTTTGAATAGGAGATGTCGTTTAATCTGCAAGCAGCATTGATTCTCTTGATCCAAAGTTTTCTGAAATCTCTCTTGATTCTTCTTCTATCGATATAAGCATATCTTTTTGAACGCATTACTTGTTCTTTAGCTGTTTTGAATAAGATATGTTTACTTCCGAAGTAACCTTTAGCTTGTTTTAAAACTTTTTTTCTTCTTAAATGTGTTACTTTTCCACCTTTTACTCTCATGCTAGTTACCTCCTACTATTGTTGAATGAGATACTTAATTCTCTTCATATCGCTCTTTGAAACGAGAGCTGCTTTTCTTAAGTGTCTCTTTTGTTTGTGTGTTTTGTGTGGTGCTAAGTGGCTGACATATGCGTGATGTCTTCTAACTTTGCCGCTACCTGTAACTTTAATTCTCTTTGTTAAAGCCTTTTTACTTTTCATTTTTGGCATAAAAATGTATCCTCTCTTTCTACTTCTTTGTTTTACTTGCTAATACACAAGTTAACCATCTTCCATCAAGAACAGGTTTCTTTTCGATATTGCAGTAATCTTTAACACTTTCTAGAAATCTATTAAGTGCGTCTTCACCAACTTCAGGATGAGACATTTGTCTTCCTTTGAATCTGACACCAACTTTAACTTTGTTGCCTTCTTCTAAGAATTTTATAGCTGCTTTGACTTTAGTATCGATATCGTGTTGTCCAATTTGAGGAGTGAGTTGAATTTCCTTAAGTTCAATAATCTTTTGGTTCTTCTTTGCCTCTTTGGCTTTCTTTTGTGATTCAAAACGATACTTACCATAGTTAATAATTTTACATACTGGTGGGTTTGCTTGTGGTGCGACACAAAGAAGATCTAAATCATATTCTTCTGCCTTTTTGAAAGCTTCATATCTTTTCATTTTTCCAAAGCTTTCACCATTAGGTCCAATTACTAAAACTTCTGGGAAACGAATTTTTTCGTTAACGATGTCGCCATTGTAACGATCTTTTCTAGCGTTTTTATCCATTTGTGGGTTAAATCCGGTTGCTATAATTAATGTCCTCCTAAAATAAAATAAAACGGACGCATTAAGTTATGCGTCCGTTAAAAATACAATAGTAATCACTCTTTGTAGCTTTAAAACCAATCGATACTACTCAATCTGGTGAGAAGCGGACGCTTTTCTTTCTACGTGCTGTAATATGATACTAAAATAGAGTTATAAATGCAAGAAGAAATTTCATTTATTATCTTTATATATGGGTTCGATGTTTTCTAATTTTTTAAGGTTTTTTATTAGAATCCTGATCTAAAAAATAACAATTTAATAAGGACTATATTGATATTAATTTTTGAGGTTCAAAGTAAAATATTTATTTAAATAGGATATCCATTTAATATAAAATATTTTTCTGGAGGTGCTCAAGATGAAAACTTTAGTATTTGATTTTGATGGAACACTTTGCCATTCAATGCCTCTTATTGATAAGGCGTTTAAAGACGCGATTATTAAACATGGGCCAAAACATTTAACTGCTGAGCAAATTAAAGCTTGCTTTGGGCCAAATGAAAGTGGAATTTTATTAAAGCTTGTTGGAAAAGAAAAGCATCGTGATGCTTTTTATGAATACTTAAAATCATATGAAGAAAATCATGATCAATTATTAACTGGATTCTTTCCAGGAATTGAAGAATTACTAGAAAAGTTAAAAGAAGAAGGTTATACAATATACGTTTTAACGGGTAGAAGTGTTGAGTCAACATTAATTTCTTTCAGTAAACTTCACGCTTTTAAATATTTTGAAGATTTTTATTGTGGGGATTTATTAGGAGCTATTAAAGACAAAAGACTTCTTGAATTATGTGATGATCATAACTTAAAACCTGAAGATTTATTGTATGTTGGCGATTCGTTAAAAGATGTTATTCAATGCCAAAAAGTTGGCGTAAAAATTATTTCAGTTAAGTATGATAATTTTGAAAGTAGTGATGAATTAGATACTTTAAATCCTGGAATGGTCGCCGAAAACGTTGCAAAATTGGAGTATTTAATTGATAAGTATGGAAAATAGTCCGAATTTTCAAGGCAAAAAGAACCATTATTTAAGATTGGCTATTTGCCTTATAGCTTGTTTTGCGTGTGGAATTTTAGATGGCTACACATTGATGTTTAAAGGTTTCTTTGGAATGCTCCAAACAGGTAATTTAGTTAGTGCAGCGATGTATTTAATCTTAGGACAATTTGAATATTTAATGATTTATGTACCGGTAATAATTTCATTTATGATTGGTTTATTTGTTTGTGATGTGATTGAAGATATTGCTAACAAAAAAGAAAAACATTCCCCATTTATTTTTTCGATAATGGCTCTTGTAATACTTTTAATTATTATTTTTATTCCGTCTTCGTTTGAAATTGCTTCTAATAAAATTGACCATCATAAATTTGATTATAATAACATTATCTCTAATTGTTTGTTTGCTGTGATTGGAGCGATTATGTATCGAACATTCTTTAAATTTGATGCAACTAGTTTCTCTTCAGCAATGATGACTGCAAACTTATCAAGATTCTCTCACTCTTTCTATCAAGGAGTAGTGAAAAAGAACAAAGAAGAAAGAATAAAAGCCATAGACTACGTCTTAATCATTCTTTGTTTCTTGCTTGGTGTAGTTGTTTATGGTTTATTTCATGAGTTTTATTTGTTAAAAATTTTTTCTAATCAAAAAGTATTTAGCATATTACCTAATTTAATTTTGATTGTGCCATTTGTTTTAATTTCTGTAACAATATTTCTTAATCACTTTAGTGCTAAAGAAATTAAAAAGGAAAATAGAAATAAAATTATAGAATAAGTTTTAGCTCTTAAAAGAAATAATCTTTTAAGAGCAAAAGACTAAAAGTATCAATACAATCGAGACTTTACGACATAAAAAAATGCCGCCTTATTAATACAAGACGGCTTTTTTATTAGATGAGTTAAATATAATTTAACCCGCTATTTTTATACTGGTGACCTTGAGGGGATTCGAACCTCTGACCCACAGCTTAGAAGGCTGTTGCTCTATCCTACTGAGCTACAAGGCCAGCGCAAATTAATATACCATATCAATACCAGTGATGCAAGATGTTTTTTTAAAATTATTTAAATTTAGCAATCGACGGTTCCAACAAGTCGATTTCACTTAAAGCCTACGAAGTAATGGATTTGTATTTTATTAATGTAATGGTTTAAATATATACCTTAGTCGATTTTTAAAATATAGCTTAATTTTATAAACGGATACTAATATTATTGAATTTAAAAATCTTGTTTTGGTGTCTTAAATTTTTAGTTGAATAAAGATAATCGAATGCTTTTATTGTTTCATCAAGAATTGAACGCGATAAAAATAAATCATGATGACCGCCAAAAATATAAGAAATATTATATAAATCAAGTTTATGAACTGAATCTCTATATTCAGTTGGAACTGTTGATTCATAATAGCAATCAAGTTCTCCTTTATAAACTAAATCACCTGAAAATAGATAATTATTATTAAGATCATAAAAACACGTGTGTCCAGGAGAATGGCCAGGTGTGAAAATACATTTAATTTTACGATTACCAAGATCGATAGTATCGTTGTCATTAATATAAATTATGTTATTAGCGAGAGGGACTTTGTATGCATTTAAATTAAAGTCTTTTGGAAACGGAAGAGATGTTTTTGCTAATTCGTCACGAACTTGTTTTTGACTAATTGGAAATTTTTTAAGCCGTGGAGCCTCATTTTTATTTATCATGACTGTTTTAATTTTATCGATATCTCCAATGTGATCCCAATGAGCATGAGTGATTGCAACTACAATTTCTTTGTCTGTAAGAGATTTTACGGTATCAAAAATATTTTTAATCCCCATTCCGGTGTCAATTAATAAAGCTTTTTTCTCTCCGATAAGCAAAAATGAATTTGTTTCTTCGTCGTGATTTGCTTCACATAAAGCGAAAGTTTGATTGTCGATTTTTACTATGGTGAACCAATTTTTTGCGATAGTCATAATTTAATTTTATTTGAAAGTTTGTCTCTTTAAAAGAGCAAAAGCCTTTCTATTATTAATAATAGAAAAAAAGTAGTAATTATGATATCCTAATAGACACGATTTAGAAAAACTTGAGGTAGTTATATGAGTGAAATTAGTAAAGAATTGGTTAGCTTAATTCAAACAAGTTTAAAAGAAGCTTTCGACTTAGATATTAATGAAGGAAATATCATCATCGAAATTCCAAAAGATTTATCACACGGAGATTATTCTACTAACGTTGCAATGCGTTTAGCTAGAGATTTACATAAAGCACCAAGAGACATCGCAACAACTTTAAAAACTTTCCTTGAAAAAGGTGAGTTCGTCGAAAAGATTGAAATTGCAGGTCCTGGTTTTATTAATTTTTATCTTAAAAAAGATTCAATTACGGCTATTATTAAAGCAGCAATTACAAAAGGCGACGATTATGGAAGAAATGAATTCGGAAATCATCAAAAAGTAATGGTTGAATATGTAAGTGCTAATCCAACTGGTGATCTTCATTTAGGACATGCTCGTGGAGCAGCTTATGGAGATACATTAACAAGAATTTTAAATTTCTCAGGATATGATGTTTTAAGAGAATATTATGTTAATGATGCTGGTAATCAAATTGAAACTTTAGGAAATTCTTTATATGAAAGATATAGAGAAGCTCTTGGACTTAATTTTGATTTAAATAAAATTGGCTATCAAGGAAAAGACGTCATCAAATTAGCAACAGATATCGCTAAAGAAATTGGCACAAAATGGGTTGATGATGATAGCGAAGAAAGAAAAGATTTCTTTAAAAAAGTTGGAACAAAATTAGAATTAGATAAAATTAAGGTTGATTTAGACTTATATCGTGTTGGCTTTGATCATTATCAATCAGAATTAGATCTTTATAGAAGTGGAAAAGTTCAAAATGCATTAAACGAACTTAAGAAAACTCCTTATACTTTTGAACAAGATGGCGCATTATGGTTAAGAACTACAGATTTTGGAGATGATAAGGATAGAGTCTTAGTTAAAAGTGATGGTTCGTTAACATATTTTACACCTGACATCGCTTATCATAAAGATAAATTCGATAGAGGTTACACACATTTAGTCAATATTTTTGGTGCTGACCACCATGGTTATATGGCTAGATTAAGAGCTGGATTAAAAATCCTTGGCTACAATGATAACGAGCTTGAATTTAGAATTATTCAAATCGTTAGATTAATGGAAAATGGCCAAGAAGTTAAAATGTCAAAACGTACTGGCAACGCTGTTACAATTCGTGAACTTTGCGAAGATGTTGGCGTAGATGTAGCAAGATATTTCTTCATTTCAAAGCCAATTATTTCACATTTAGATTTCGATTTAACATTAGCTAGAAAACAATCTAGTGAAAACCCTGTATATTATATTCAATATGCATATGCGAGAATGAATTCAATTCTTTCAAAACAAAATGATTTTGAAATTAAAGATTCATATCCATTACTTACAAACGAGAAAGAAATTTCTTTATTAAAACACGTTGCTTCATTTAAAGATACTGTTATTGATGTTTGTAAAATTAGAGAAGTTAATATTATGACAAACTATGCTCATAAATTAGCTCAATTATTCCATTCTTACTATAACGATGTTAAAGTAATTGATCCTGAAAATAAGGAAGTAACACGTGAAAGATTAGCACTTGTTAAAGCGTGCCAAATTTGCTTAAAAAATGTGCTAAATTTACTTGGTGTTGAAGCTAAAGAATCTATGTAAGAAAAACCGGGAAAATTTCTCGGTTTTTTTTCACCAATTTTTGAAAAAATGAATATAGGAAAAGTATCGATGTTATCGATGTAATTCCTATTTTTTTGTTAAATAAAAATTAACAAAAAATTAAAATCATTTTTTGACGAAAAAAATATGTTGTATTTTGGATAAAAATTCTTTATATTTTGCTTGTGTTTTTATGCACGTTAGTTGAAAGAAATTTACTTTCAAAAAATAGGAGTTTTTTAAATGCAAGATAACTACATTATCGAACTTAAAAATGTAAGTAAAGTCTATGACGATGACATGGTTGCTGTAGACAACTTTAATCTTTATGTTCGCAAAGGTGAATTTATCACATTTCTTGGACCATCAGGATGCGGCAAATCAACTACATTAAGAATGATTGCTGGTTTTGAATTCCCATCAGCAGGATCTATTTTATTGAACGGTAAGGACATTTCCAATGTTCCACCAAACAAAAGACCTATTAACATGGTATTTCAACGTTATGCTTTATTTCCTCATTTAGATGTATATGACAATATCGCATTCGGACTAAGACTTAAGCGTATCCCTCAATTAAAGAAGGATGAAAACGGAAACCCAATCTTAAAAATTAATAAAAAGAAGATTAGGGAACTTAAAAGCGAGTATCGACTTGTTTCTAGAAAAAAGCACATTAGTGACGAAGAAAAAGAACAAAAGTTACACAAGCTTCAAGAACAAATTGATTATTACAAATCAACCCCAGTAAATAGCTATTCTTATGCAAAGCTATCTGCTAAAGAAATCGACATTAAAGTTGCAAGAGCTTTAAAAATTGTTGATTTAGAAGCACTCGAAGATAGAAATATTAGTACGCTTAGTGGTGGACAACAACAAAGAGTTGCGATTGCTAGAGCTATCGTCAATGAACCTGAAATTCTTTTATTAGACGAACCTTTAGGCGCTCTCGATTTAAAGATGCGTAAAGATATGCAAATCGAATTAAAAGAAATGCATCAAAAATTAGGCATTACTTTTATTTATGTTACTCACGACCAAGAAGAAGCTTTAACAATGTCAGACACAATTGTTGTTATGAAAGATGGTGTCATTCAACAAATCGGCTCACCAAAAGCAATTTATGATGAACCTAAAAACGCTTTCGTAGCAGACTTTATCGGTGAATCAAATATTTATAATGGAACAATTGTTGGTCGTAATAAAGTTAGATTCCTTGACCATAACTTTGATTGTATGGACGAATTCCCTACAAATGAAAAGATTGATGTCGTTGTTAGACCAGAAGATGTCCACATTGTTACTGAAAACGGAATGCTTAAAGGCTACATCGATACAAAAATTTTCAAAGGTATGAATTACCAATATACAATTATGATTGGTAAAAACGAATTACTTGTTAAATCAATTGATAATTTCGAAGTTGGATCAACTGTTGAATTAAATATTAACCCAGATGGAATTCATATCATGAAAAAAGATTACACAATGAATACTTATACTGATTCATGGATTAATAAAAACAATCAAGTCATGATTGATGATGCACCATTTGATTGTGATGTTACTCAATTATTACCAGGTTCAAAATTAGATGAGGATGGCTATTTAATTAGTAAAGATGGACAACATAAATATGATTTAAACGATGCTGACGTCGTTGCTGAAATTGCTCTTGATAAAATTGATGTTGTCGATGATATCGAAAGCGAAGAAGCTCAAATTATCGGCGAAGTTGTCGACTCAATTTATGTCGGTGACCATTACCGTTACATTGTTAGAACTGAAAATGAAGAAGATTTTGTCTTTGTTTCGACTTATTCATATAACTTAAACGATACTATCGGATTAAAAGTAAAACCAACAGATATTAAGCTACGTCTTAAAAAAGAGGTAAGCAACTATGAAATTTAGATTCCAAAGAAAGTATCTTGGTATACCTTATTTCATATTCTTAATCTTATTTGTTATTTTTCCAATTTTCTTTATTGTATTTTATGCGTTTACAGATGCAAACGGATTTTTCTCCTTTGAAGCACTTGTAACTTTTTTCACAACTACAAATAAAATAAATGTTCTAGTTGAGTCTCTTTTATTCTCAACAATGAATACAATTATTTGTTTGTTTATCGGTTATCCAATTGCTTTTTTGCTTTCAAATAATAAATTCAATAAAAGTTATGTTTTAGTTTTATTGTTTGTTATGCCAATGTGGATTAACTTCGTTTTAAGAACAGGTGCAACTCGTGACGTTTTAACTTGGTTAGGTATGAATGGTGGAAGTCACCCATATTTAGCTACAATGATTGGTTTAGTTTATAACTATTTACCTTTTGTTATCTTACCTTTATATACAACTATGCTTAAGCTTGATAAATCTCAAATTGAAGCGGCGTTAGATTTAGGTTGTAACAGAGTACAAATTTTCACAAAAAGTATTTTTCCACAAACAGTACCTGGAGTTGTAGCAGCAGCACAAATGGTTTTCATGCCAACAATGTCAAGTTATGTTATTCCTGAAACTTTAAGTGAAGGTAAAATCGTTTTATTTGGTAACTCCATTTATTTAGGATTTGCCAATAACCAATGGAATTCATCTAGCTTTATGGCAATCATCATGCTTTTAATTATCGGCTTATCAATGCTTGTCACTAGAAATTTCACTGAAAAAGATGAAGGAAAGGATGCTGCAGCATGGTAAAGAAAATTCTTGGATATTCTTATATCTATTTAATTTTATTATTAATGTATGTTCCAATTCTTGTATTAATCGTTTTCTCTTTTACAAACGCTACCTATATTGGAGAATGGAACGGATTCTCTTTTGACCTTTATGCAAAATTATTTCAGAGTGAAGAAATAATGATTGCAGTAGGAAATACACTTATTATTGCTCTTATAAGTGCGATTTGCGCAACTTTTCTTGGAACTTTAGGTGCAGTTGGTGCATTTTATTCCAAAAAAAGAAGTAGAATTGTTCTTGAAAACATAAATCAAATTCCGGTTGTTAATGCCGAAATTGTCATGGCTTTATCTCTTGTTGTTATGTTTGTTTTCATTGGAAATAAAATATTTGGTGGAGCTAATTTATTCAGTTTCTGGACATTATTAATTGGTCACATCATTCTTGCTGCACCATTTGTTTATTTAAACGTAAAACCAAAATTACAACAAATGGATCCATCATTATATGAAGCAGCTTTAGATTTAGGATGTTCACCAAGACAAGCTTTAACAAAATCTGTTTTACCTGAAATTTTACCAGGCGTATTTAGTGGTTTTATGTTATCAATAACTTTATCTTTAGATGATTTTATCGTTACAGCTTTCACTAGAGGAAGCGGCTTACTTTCAGGTGCTGGAAATATCGAAACTATTTCTACATTAGTTCAAGCAAAGATTAAAAAAGGACCTATTCCACCTGAAATGAGACCATTAACTACTATTATTTTCTTAATTGTTTTACTTGTTGTTATTTTAATTTCTTTTAAAAGAAATAATAACGTTAGCGCTAAAGCAGTAAGACGTAAAAAGATGAGAGAAAGGGCTTAATGAAATGAAGAAAAAAATTATTTTTGGCAAAAGACTCGCTTTATCTTTCACCTTTGCTTCATTACTTTCACCTACATTATTCTCATGTGCACAAGCAACTAGTGAGGATTCAACAACATATATTTATGTTTTAAATGCTGAAGATTATATCGATGATAGCTTATTTGGCACTTTCGAAGAAGCAATCCAAGAAAGAGATGGAAAAAAAGTTAAAGTTGTATATGAAACTTATGACACTAATGAAACCATGTACAATACCTTAAAAACAGGTAAACAATCCTATGATATGATTTGCTGTAGCGACTACATGCTTCAAAGATTAGCTCGTGAAGGCATGCTTCATTCGTTTGAAGATGGCTTTGAAAGTGGCCAACTCGATAACTATAAAAACTATGTTTCACCATTTTTAGTAGATTATTATTCTCAAGGTGAAGAAAACGAAGGAAAATTAAATAATATCACGGTTAAAATTCCTACAGGAAAAGAAGATGCTCAAGGCAATCAAATTTATGATGAATCAAAAACATTAGCTGAATACGCAGTAGGTTACATGTGGGGAACTCTTGGTATTTTATATAACCCAAATTTGATTGTTGAAAGAAATGGTTCTTTATTTAGAGCAATCGAAGAATATAAAAGTTTATCAGATGAAGAGTTAAAAGAAATTATTATTGAAGACTTTAGATCATTTGATGGATACTCAAAATTATGGTCAAAAGAATTCAATAAAACTCAATCTATTAAAGATAGTATGAGAGATACTTATGCAATTGGTATCTTTGAAGTCTTTAAAGATTATTTCGATCCTGAATCTTCATCATATATTAATGATTATCATAAAAGAAATGAACAATTTAATTTATGCGATGATGACACCATAAAATTAGTACAAGAAAAATTAATCGAACTAAAACAAAATATATTCGGTTTCGAAGTTGATAGTGGTAAAGATGACATTGTCACACAAAAAATCGGTGTAAACATTGCTTGGAGTGGAGACGCAGTTAACTCAATTGGCAGAGGATATTATGCTGATGATGATTGGAGCGAACCATGGCCAGAAGAACAACAAGTTGAGCTTTATTACAACATTCCAAAAATTGGTGCAAACGTTTGGTTTGACGGTTGGTGCTTACCAGAAAGAGAAGAATCTTACTATAATAGCGATCAATATAAATACACATTAGAATTCTTAGACTTCTTAAATGATCCATTAAACGCTGTTGCAAATATGTCATATAATGGCTACACAACATTTATTGGTTCAACAAGTGATTCACATGACGCTTTAAATTACTTCTTGTATTCATATGGCTTAACAGATGAAGATGCTGCTGAATACGAAGGCGAAGTAACAAAATATGATATTAGTTACTATTTTGATTTCTTAGATGAAAATGATGAACCATTAACTGAACTTGAAGTTGTCGCTTATGATAATTTAAGTTATGAATCTCCAGAAGAAGCTGAAGCTGATGGTGATGATGTAAAAACTTTTACATTTAAAGATGAAGATGGTGATGGAAAAATCGATATTTATGTAAATGTTGATCTCTCATCATATGAAGGTAGAAGTTTAGTTGCTCAATTACCTCAAACAAGCGACAAAGAATCGCTTTATGTAATGAGAGACTTCGAAGAACAAAATAACAAAATTGTTACAATGCGGGAAAATGTTAAAGTTAACCCATTACCAACTTGGGTCGTTGTAACTTTAGTAATTTTCTTAGTTGCAGTTTTCTCTTACTTAGGTTGCTATAAATTTATTAAAAAGTATAGAGTCAAAAAGAGAAAAGAATTAAGAAAGGAAATCGAAAATTCTTAATTATGATTGGAAATTCGAACACATTAAAAATATTCTTTCCTGGAATTAAATATTCTTGCGATAGAAGTTTGCTTTATTTCTTAGATAAATATATCGATGGTGATTCAATTTATTTAAAATATGATTTACCTCGAAATATCGATGTAATCGAAGATTTTCAAGAAAAAATAAAATCTAGTGTCGATATCGCTTATGAAAGATTAAGCGATATCGATTGGTCAAAATATGGCGAGATTATTTTGATAGGAAAAAGCGTAGGAACTGTAGTGGCTTCTAAAGTTAGAGAACATTTTTCTTTAGTTAGAGCTAGGTTCATTTGTTTAACTCCAATTAATGAAACATTACCTTTTATTAAGCAAACTGATTTTGTTGTGACGAGTAAACAAGACCAATATATCGATATAACTTCATTGATTAAGAAACAGTTTATTTATCCTTTTCTCACAATCTATGAAGATTTGCCACACTCATTAGAATTACCTAATGATTATCATCGTACTGTAAAAGTGTTAGGCGAAATTATTGATTTAGCCTTAAATTATCTTGATACAGCTTATAAAGATTTACTTGGCTAATATTTCAAAGAACAATGGGCTTTAGGCATAAATCTTACCTTACCCTTAATTTAGCCTCCTTCACTAACACAAAAGTTGGAGGAGGCTAAAATTTCAAAATTTCATTTTAAAAAAATAAAAATATTTTTATTGCTAAGAAATTGGCATAAAAATATTGTGAAAAGCAAGAATTTATGCTTTATGTGAAAAAAGTGCTTGCATTACAGGCATATAATTAGATATACTATTTAGGCGCTAAGTTGAATGCTTCCTTAGCCAAGTTGGTAAGGCAATTGACTGCAACTCAATGATCAGTGGTTCGAATCCGCTAGGAAGCTCCATATTGCGCTTATCAAAATATTGTGATATACTATTAGTCGATTTCGGGGCGTAGCGTAGCTTGGTATCGCGTCTGCTTTGGGAGCAGAAGGTCGCAGGTTCAAATCCTGTCGCCCCGACCATTTCAAGAATATCACTTTATGAAAATAAAGTGTTTATATAGATTACGCCTATTGAGGGCGATTTTTTTTGCTCTTTTTTGAAAAAAATAAAATTGTGATCCTTAAATATGAATAAATATAAATGCGTTTTAAAATTTTAAATATAGTTACTATGTTATAATAATGAAAAGTAAACGGAGGACAAAAATGTTAAATAAAACTGTTAGAGATTTAATTAATTCTCAAATTAATAAAGAAATTTATTCAAGTTATTTATATTATGCAATTGCTAATTTCTATAGAGCAAAAGGTTTGGTCGGATTTACAAAATGGTTCGATAAACAAGCTCAAGAAGAATTAGAACACGCAACAAAATTAAATTCATACCTTTATGAACAAGGTGAAGAAGTTACATTATTAGCTATCGATTCACCAAAAGCTACTTTTAAGAACGTAAGAGATCCATTAGTTGCCGCTTATGAACATGAAAAATTTATTTCAGCTTCAATTAATAAGATTTATTCAGAAGCTTTAAAGGTTGGCGATATTCGCACTGTTAGATTCTTAAATTGGTTTGTTGATGAACAAACAGAAGAAGAAGCTAAAGCATTAGAATTAATCGAAAAATATGATTTAGCAACAAAAGATACAACTACATATTTATTCGATAAAGAAATCGGAAATTTAAGATAATTAAATGGGCCATGATTAAATCATGGCCTTAAGTTTATTTAGAAAGGAATATCAATGGAAGGGATTAGTTTAAGAAGAGCGAACAAAGAAGATTCAAGTTTAATTTTAGACTTCATTAAAAAGATTGCTACATATGAAAAGATGCTAGATACAGTTAAAACAACTGTTAGTGATATTGAATTTGCAATTTTTGAAAGAAAAATTGGTAATGTTATTTTCCTTATAAAAGATAACAAAGAAATTGGCTTTGCTTTATACTTTTATAATTTTTCAACATTTACTGGTAAATGTGGTATTCATTTAGAAGACTTTTATGTAGATGAAGAATATCGTCATCAAGGATTAGGCACAATTTTATTTAAAGAAGTTGTTAAAGTAGCTAAAGAAGAAAATTGCCCTAGACTTGAATGGACATGTCTTAATTGGAACGAACCAAGCATCAGATTTTATAAATCAATTGGCGCAAAACCATTAGACGAATGGATTACGTTTAGATTGGTTTATGAAGACTACGATTTCGCTTTAAATAAGTAAAAATCTTGATTGCATCGATATTTTAAAGACATTATATTTAGCAAAAATTATTTAATATACAAATATAGTAAGTGCATTTATCAAAACAAAAAGACTAGCGCAGCTAGTCTTTTTAAAATCTATTTTACAAGATTAAATGCTTAATTTTTTAACAATCTTTTTCAAAGATTCGTTACTTAATACTTTGTCAATTGAACTTCTTGTGGTGAAAGTTTCGTTTTCTATTGAAGCGAATAAAGAGTTAATTAATTTATCTTCAAAGGTTTTTCCTTTTACATAGTCCTTTTTAGTAAATCCTTCTAAATTTTCTTCAAATAAAATAATCAAATAACGTCTTAATAAAGCTAGAATCTCATTTTCATTATGATAGAAAAATGTAATATCTTTATGAGAATTCTCTATTTTTTTAATTGCAATGTATTCTTTTAGTGCTTTATTTATATCGTTTGAAAGATTTATATAAGCAAAATCGTATTTATTGCTTGAATCATTTAAGTGATTAAATAGATTATCTTTAATTATTGTAATTTTGGTATTAGGAATAAAAGAAGAAACATTTTCATTAAATAATTCAATTAAAGACTCATCTTCTTCGAGAGTAGTAACGCTAGTTATATCTCCTTTTAAACTTGCTATATATGTAAAATACCCTAAACCAAGTCCATATGATAAAATATTGCCTTTTAATGAAACTAACTCTTTAGCGACGACATTAATTTCGAGTGGATTAATATCGATAATATCATTGTTTTTATTAGTTGCTTCGATATAAGTAAATGGTTTCTTAAAATAACCTAACTTAGTGATCTCTTTATAAAATGAAGTTTCTTTTATTTCTAGTGAGTCATATAAAAAACATTCGTAAGGAGAATATTCTTTAAGTTGTACATTCCATTTAGATGAACTATGAATAGAAGCCATAATATTTGTTAAAAAAGGATTCTTATTAAATTCATCAATATTCAATTCTTTAATTTCGTCTAAATGATATTGTTTACTAAGTTGAAGAAATTCAAAATCATCAGGGTCGATTTCGAGCGCTTCTAACCATGCGTAATAAATTGCATTGTTTTTGTCCGAATGACGAGAAACGATGAATTCATCGACATTTTGACGACATTCATTAAAATAAGAATTGTAGATATTTGCGATTAAAATATTTAAATTTTTTGTTTCGATAAATTTTGAAACGAGACTTTCTTTCGTATTAATTTTCATATGGTAGATTTTATCATGAATTTAGCGATTACAAAATGAATTTGAGGATACATTAAAAGAATTTAAAGTATATAATATTATAGTTATGAGTAATTTAATTGTTTATAAATCAAACACAGGTTTTACAAAAAAATACGTAGATATGATTGAAAGACGTGTTTTACCTTGTGAAGTAGTTGAAATTGGTAAATTAAAAAAAGATCAAATTAAAAAAGCAGATTATATTTTTTATGGTGGACCATTGAAAAATAACGTCATTGAAGGTTTAGATAAGTTTTTAAAACATCACAAACTTTTTGGTGACAAAAATATATTTGTTTTTTGTACCGGAATTCAACCAATTGATCAAGAGAAAAAAGAAAATGTTATCACAGCTAATGGTTTAGAGTTTTATCATGTAAGACTTTATTTATTACCTGGAGGATTAGATATTTCTAAAATGTCTCCTTTAAAACAAAAAATGATGAAAATGGGATTAAATGCAGCATTTAAAACTGATAAAATTCCAGCTGGTGTTTCTCAAGAAATGATTGAACAAAGATTAAATACACCACTTGATTTAACTAATTCAAACGCAATTGATAGAATGATTGATGTCTACCATATGTGTAAAATAAGAAGTAGAGAGCAATAAACTACAATAAAAAGTCCAGTTAATTTCTGGACTTTTAAAATATTAAAAATAAGAATAATCTTGATATAATCGATATTATAACGACTATAATTATTAAGCTGAGATTGAAGAATTATTATGAAGATAATTATCAATAAGTTCTTCTAATTTTTTAGCTATGGAAACTACAATGTAGTGACATGGGTTTTCGTAACCATCTATTTCGAGTTGATTTAAATAGCAGCATTGTAAAGAGTCGAATGTATCTAATACATATTGACTTAATTTAGTAACCATTTTTATGCCATCTTCATTTTCTTCATTGATTTGGTTTTCTTTAGTTGTAAATAAACCAATTATTCCTACAGCAACAGTAAAGGCACCACAACTAGACATTTCAGTTTGCATTCCGATTCCCATTAAGGAGAATAAGGCTCTGTTTTCTTCGTTTAAATTAAGATTGTAATATTCATTACATGCTTTAAACATAGCTTCAGCACATGTTAAATTTGTATCTCGATGATATTTATCGACTAATTCGTAAAGTTTCATAAGAGAATTCTAATAAACACTTGTATAAATTTCAATATTATTAACTCGCTAAAAGAAACAATAAATAGTAATAAAAACTAAGCAAAATGTTTCCTGTATATACCCTATGGGGGTAAACTAATATTGAAAGGAGTTACCTATGGAAAAAATTAATTGTGATTGCAAAAAAACTATACGTAGCGAAGAAGACAAAAAGAATCTTTTTACTCGAATAAATAGAATTATGGGATCGTTGGAAGGCGTTAAGAAAATGATTGAAGATGATCGTTATTGTAAAGACGTCCTAATTCAATTAAGTGCAATTGATTCGTCTATTAAAAGCCTATCAAGTATTTTATTAGAATATCACTTAAAACATTGTATTAAAGATGCGATTCAAAGTGAGGATTCTGATAATGCAATTGAAGAAATTATTGATTTATTTAAGAGGTTTAATTAATTATGGAACAAATATTTTCTTCTAATATGCATTGTGCTGCTTGTAAAGGTAATATCGAGACAAGACTTAAAAAAATAAACGGCATTATGGATGTTAATGCAAACTTGGTAACTAATGTTATTAAAGTTAGATATAACGAAAAGCTAGTAAATGATCAAATGATAATCGAAGCTTGTAAAGAAGTTGGATATCGCTTAGAAGTTATTCAAGATGAAATAATTGAAGTGAATTCGTCTAAAAAAGAAAAATACGATGTCGTCAAACTATTGATTGGAAGCGTACTTTTAGCGCTTTTGATGTTTTTATCAATGTCTCACATGTATCCAGATTTAATTATTCCAACTTTTAAAGAACCTAATTATATCTTGCCTTTAATTGAACTTGGATTAACTTTAATTATTATCGGTATTTTTAGTTCTTATTATATTAATGGATTTAAGAGTTTGGTTAAGTTAAGTCCTAATATGGATAACTTAATTTTCCTAGGCTCGTTTTTCTCGCTAGTTTATTCAATATATTTGATAGTAAAATTGATTATTTCGCCGGATTCATATTTTGTTTTCGAACATGAAGAAGGTAAAATTATGTTTCATAACTATTTAGATAGCGCAGCGATGATTTTAGTAATCGTTTCAATCGGCAAATTCATTGAAAATTTATCAAAAAGAAAAGCGAAATCGACAATCAATGAACTTTTAAAATTAAGGCCTCAATACGCTAATGTACTAGTTGATGATAAGGTTAAAAAAATCGAAACAAAAAATTTAAAAAGTGGCGATAAAGTTATTATTAAAGAAGGAGAAACTATTCCTTTAGATGGGATTATTATTTCAGGAACTACAAGTGTAGATGAAAGCTTGTTAACTGGAGAGTCTTTGCCTGTTTTTAAAGATGAAGGTGATGAAGTAATTGGTGGATCAATTAATAAAGATGGATCAATTACAGTTTTAATTGATAAAACTAAAAAAGAAAATGTATTAAACCGTATTATTTCTTTAGTTATGGAAGCGAGTAATATGGATACTAATTTAACTAGAAAAGTTGACAAGGTCGCTAAAGTCTTCGTGCCAATTGTCATTGCAATAGCTTTATTGACTTTCTTGATTTGGTTAATAGTTGATTTATCACTTGGAGCAATGGTATTTCCAAATCACTTTACTAGTATCTTTGATGAAGCATTTACTTTTGGTGTAAGTGTTTTAGTTGTTTCTTGTCCTTGTGCACTAGGTTTAGCAACTCCAATTAGTCTATTAGTAGGAAGTAGTGTTTTTGCAAAAAGAGGAATTTTAGTCAATAAAAGTGAAGCAATTGAATCAATTAAAAAGGTTGATACCGTTGTATTAGACAAAACTAATACAATCACTAATGGAAAATTGACAGTTGTCAATAAAGAAATTTTTACAAGTGATCTTCAAACGCTAACTCGTATTAAAACTATTGAACAATTTTCAACTCATCCATTAAGTGAAGGAATTGTTGTTTCGTTAAATGAAGTGATTTCACTGGATAAAACTTTCTCAATGATTAAAAATATTCCTGGCAAAGGTGTTAAAGGAATATATAAAGATCAAACTATATTTATCGGAAATGCTAGTTTGTTAGAAGAATATTGTGAAGACAACAAAAAAGAAAAAATCTTAAATAGTATCGATTCTAGCGATGGTTTATTGAAAATATTTGCGTTCACTAAAGAAGAAATACTTGCTTTATTTTATTTAAAAGATGAATTAAAGACAAACGCAAAAGAATTTATTAAAGAGATAAAAAAGACATTCAATAGAATTATTTTATTAACAGGCGACAATGAAATTATCGCAAATAATATTGCTAAAGAAGTCGGTATTGAAGAAGTAATAAGCGAAGTCAAACCTTTAGATAAAGGAAACATTATTAAAAAGCTAAAGAGTGAAGGACATACTGTCATGATGGTAGGGGATGGGGTTAATGATTCTTTAGCGCTTACTGAAAGTGATGTTGGTATAGGATTAGCAAAAGGAAGTGATGTTGCTTTAGCGAGTAGTGACTTCATATTAATGAATTCAAACTTAGATGATATCTTAGACATTGTTAGCGTATCAAAACGTATTAGAACAAATATTAGTTTTAATTTGTTATGGGCGTTTATTTATAACGTTATATTTATTCCTTTAGCGGCTGGAAGTTTATCTATGTTTGGTGTAATGCTTTCACCAATGTATGCTTCTTTATTGATGGCTTTAAGCAGCATAACTGTTTGCTTAAATTCGTTAACTTTATTTTTGGCGTCAAAGCATGATAACAAAAACGACGTCGTTAAATAATCGATTTAATCGAATAAATTTTTAAAATATTAAAAAAGATAGTCTGAAAAAATACAAAAAATATCAGGCTATCTTTTTTGCTTAAGGCCGAAAAAACAAAGAGCAAATATTATGAATAATAATGTTTTAGTAATGATAAATTACGAAAAATAGATTATAATTTTACCGATGGAAAATTCAGGTATTAAAATCGTCGTTCAAAACAAAAAAGCATCGTTTAATTATTTCTTAAGCGATTTTTTAGAAGCGGGTCTTTCTTTAACAGGAACTGAGATTAAATCAATTAAAGCTCATAAAGTTTCGTTAAATGACTCATATATTACCTTTAAAAACGGAGAAGCTTTTATTATTAATATGAATATTAGTGAATATGAAAAAGGTAATATTTTTAATCATGACCCTTTAAGAACTAGGAAGTTATTACTTCATAAAAACGAAATTTTAAAATTTGAACAAAAAACAATCAAAGATGGATATACAGTTGTCCCAACTAAACTTTATTTAAAAAAAGGAAGCGCTAAATTAGAAATTGCTTTAGGCAAAGGTAAAAAACTTTATGATAAACGCGAAACTATAAAAGCTCGTGACGATAAACGAGACATGGCTAAAGCTATGAAAAGAGATTAATCATGAAAAAAATGAATACTCTTTACAAAATTTCTTATAGTGCTCTTTTTATTGCTTTAGGAATTATATTATCAAGATTTTTATCGATCAGTCATTTATTTGGTTTACCATTTTTAAAAATTAGTTTTGCCCCATCTGTTGTCATGTTTTCTAGTTTTTATCTTGGCCCGATTTATGGATTAATTGTTGGTACAGCAGTAGATGTTTTAGGAGCTGTTTTATATCCTCTTGGAGGAGAATTTAATCCTTTATATACTATTGCAGCTTCATTAACTGGTCTTATTCCTTATCTAGCATATAAAGTTATAAGATTTACAAAGTTAGAAAATAAATTTCCAATTATTTTAACTATCATTCTTCTCGCCTTAAACATTTTTGTAATAACATTTATGGCAACAAACGATGTTATTTATAGCGAGTCAGGGAAAAAAGCGTATGAACTTTATCCTTGGATTAAATGGGGATTATCTTCAACTTTCTTAGCTTTATCGATTATATTTATTGTAGGTACGATTTATATAAAAAATAGATTTAAGAATCGTAAATTTAATAAATATTACAATTCTTATATCATCGCTACTAGCGTTTACGTGACTTATTTCTTATTTAAAATTCCAGTTGGATCAGCCATTCAAACTCTCCTTCTTGGATATGACTTTATGATTATTTTAACGGTTAGAATGCTTACAGGTTTCTTAACCAGTTTCGGCCATATTGTAATTATTTTAATGGCTTTAGATTTATCATTGCGCTTTAATGCTGAAGGTGCTTTACTCAATAAAAATAACTTAATGAATAGGATTTTAAAACATAAAACTATGCAAAATACGGATAAATTAGCTTTTGAAGGTGAAAAAGTAAAGGAAGTTCAACATGAATAACGAAGAAAATAAAAACTTAAACGAAGAAACAAATACCAAAAAAGACGAACTCCTGAGTGAAGTTTTAAATGAAGAAAACGAAGAAAAAGAAGTTGCTCCAATAAAAGATGAGAAACATTCAAAGTTACTTTATTTCATTTTCTTTTTGTTACTTTTAATCATTGGTTGTGTAATTGTGATATTCGTATTAAATGGATTATCTAAATAATTTCTTGTCGAGCTTATAAACTTTAATGGCTGTTTTATACATTAAGTTTTGTAGCTCTTTTTTTTGTTAGCTCAATTTCGTTATTGAAGTAGGATTGATAAAGTGGATTATTTAACGTTTCATAGCCGTCAATTGGATTATCAGAGCCGAACATAATTTTATTTAATACACCTAAATTTTTTGCTTCGATTAAAGAATTCATATTTACCCAAGCAGTGTCACCATATATATTTTCATTATCTTTCAAAGCTTTTAATGCTTCTAAATTATCAGTTTGAAGCTCTAAATGAGCAGCAACAAAATTTAGTTCCTTAAAGCTTTTAGCTGCTCGAACTAAATATTTAATATTTGAATATTGATCACTAGCTGTGTGAACTAAAATTGGTAAATTGTATTTTTTAGCTATATCAAAATACGGATAAAGTCTTTGATCATTAATTCTCATTCTTGATAAAAAAGGATGGAATTTCAATCCATAAATTTTGTCACGATGTTTCGCGATAAAATTGTCGACATCTTGATAATTTTTTTCTAGATGAGGTCTAATCCAAATTAACATCCCAAAATGTTCGTTATCATTAATGAATTTTAGACATTTTTTACTTGCTTCAATCTGATTTATAAGTCTTCCTCTTTCGTGAAGGAATTCCGAACCATCGAAACTAACTAAAGCAAACGATATATTAAAATCTTGGCATGATGCTACTAAGTTATTTTCTGTAGTTTTTAAATTTGGCCAATAACCTATGTGAGTATGAGTATCGACGATGATTTCTTTATTCATATAATTAATTGTAGCAACTTTGTCATAAATTGATATCAAGTTGCGTTAAAATTTTGGCTCACCTTAAGTAAAAATAAATTATTTACATATATATTTATCTAGAATTTTCTTTATATTATAATCAATGTATGAAAAACGAAGAACAAAAGAAGAAAATTGGACTAATTGCAGTAATTAGTGTCGGCGTCATATCGATTTTAGCTGGTATTGCTACATTTTGCGGTATATATTTCACCACAAAAGATTATCGTTTAGTTAAACATGATTATGATATTTATTTAAATAAAGATAAAATTGAAAATGACAAATTAGACTATCTTTATAATTTAGAAAGCGAAGGGATTTTCACTAAGTTAACATTTGGATATCGTTTTAATTTGGATGCTTTAATCGAAGATAATCCATCTTTTAAATCAAACGATTATAAAATTAGTTTCGCTTATAAGATTAAAATTGTTGAATCAAGTGAACAAAATGATATGAATTATCCATCATTAGTACTTAAAAACAAGAATGAAGATGTTTTAAAAACTTTACCTTATTCAACTGATATGTTTTCTACATTAGAAAATGTAAATTTTAATGATTCAACAGACTACTTTGATTTAACTTTTACATCAAAAGAAGATGTTAAATGGGTTCTTGATATAGAAGCGATTAGTTTGCAATTTTTTGCTTTAAAGAAGTGAGGTAATTTATGACTTTATTAGAAAGATTTAAAAAATATATTTCTTATGACACGATGAGTGATCCAACAAGTACTACTTATCCAAGCACTAATTCACAATTAGAATTTGGAAAAATTTTACTTCAAGATCTTCAAGAAATCGGTGTAAGCGATTCTTATCAAGATGAATTTGGAATTATTTATGGAAAAGTTCCAAACGGAAAAGAAAAAACAATTGGTTTAATTGCTCATATGGATACTGCTCCTACAATTAGTGGACAAATTACAAACACTAGATTAATTGAAAAATATGATGGCTCAATAATTAAACTCAATGATAAATATTCAATGGGTGAAGAAGATTTCCCTGTTTTAAAAACAGTCATCGGAGAAGATTTATTAGTTACAGATGGCGAACATCTTTTAGGTGGAGATGACAAAGCTGGTATCGCAATTATTTTTGAATTTGCAAAATATTATGTTTTACATAAAGACGAATTCAATTTTAATTTAGCAATCGCTTTTACTCCAGATGAAGAAATCGGTCAAGGTGCATTACATTTTGAACCAAGTAAAATGAAAGCTGATGTTGCTTACACTTTAGATGGTGGCTCAATTTATGAAGCTAGTTTTGAAAATTTCAATGCTGCTAGCGCAGAAGTAACGATTGAAGGAGTTGGAGTACATCCAGGTTCAGCTAAAGACTTAATGATTAATAGTGTTCTTTTAGCTATGGAATTCAATGCTTTATTACCAAAAGATATGATTCCATCAAAAACTTCTGGCTATCAAGGATTTATTCACCTTGATGAAATAAAAGGTGATGTTGAGAAAACCGAACTTTTCTATATTTTAAGAGACCACGAGCTTAATTTATTAGAAGAGAAAAAAGATATGCTTCTTAATGCTAGAAAAGTCATTATGAATCGATATCCAAAAGCTAAAGTTGATGTATTAATAAAAGATGAATATAGAAATATGAGAGATTATTTTATTAAAGATATGACTGCAATCACAATGATTAATAAAGCTTATCTTAATAAATTAACAAAAATCCATTATGAACCAATCAGAGGTGGCACTGATGGAGCAACTATTACATATAAAGGTTTACCATGTCCTAATTTAGGTGTTGGAGATTTTAATCCTCATGGAAGATTTGAGTTTGTTAGTGTAACTCAAATGTTAAAAATGGTAGAAATCTTAAAAGAATTATTTAAATAAAATTAAGCGCTTCAAGTAGAGGCGCTTTTTTGTAATAAGAAAAAACCTTTCAAATTTATGAATGTAAATACATTAATTTGAAAGGAATGATTTAAATTAAGGAAGTCAATTATTGAGATTGTTTTTTGTTTTCAAGGTATAAGTAGTTAATAATAGATTTTCTTGTGACGATTCCGATGAAAAAACCTAAGTCATCTAAAACAGGAACGAAGTTTTCGTTTACGGCTGTAATGATTAAATCACTCATTTCATAATCGCTTTTAATAGGTAAATAATCTCTATGACGTTTAACTTCTAAGATGTTGATGTTATTAAATTGAGCAATATTTTTAAATGGATGATCTTTAATGTAAAAAAGTAAATCACCTTCAGTGATTGTTCCAACGAATTTTCCTTCTTTACTTAATAATGGAATTGTAGTGAAACGATAATGCTCAATTACTTCTAAAACTTGTCTAATTGACATTGATGTATCAACATATTTAATTTGACTTTTTGGTGTTAAGAAAAATAAAACATTCATAAATAAATTATAGCAAAATTCAGCTTAAATTTGCACAAAAAGTCACTTTGTTTAAGGTTTGTTTTAACTAAAAATTCACATATCTTTAAAAAAATTAAATTTGGCATTTTTTAACAAAAAATTTATTTATTATCAATAGGGGATATTTGTAGTATTATTTAGAGAGTTTATGGAGAAAGATTATGGGTGTTATTAACTGGGAAGAATACTTTATGGGAATTGCTTTATTAAGTGCAAAAAGAAGCAAAGACCCATCTACACAAGTTGGAGCTTGTATTGTTGATGAAGACAATAAAGTTGTATCTATTGGATATAATGGTATGCCAAGATGTGTTGATGAAAGTCAATTAACTCGGGAAAAAGGTGAAGACATAAATAATAAGTATCTTTATGTATGTCACGCTGAATTTAATGCTATATTAAATATCCGTAACGGTAGCTCATTAAAAGGATGCACAGTTTACGTAACACTTTTCCCATGTAACGAATGTGCAAAAGCGATCATTCAAACTGGTATAAAACGAATTGTTTATTTAAGCGATAAATACGGAGATTCAGTAAGCACAAGAGCAAGTAAAAAATTATTTGCGTTAGCTGGAGTAGAAGTTAAAAAATACGAAGGTAGATATACGGAAGTAGAATTTAAGTAATGAAAGCAGTAGAAGTAAAAAAATTAAATTTCTCATATGAAAAAGATGTTCAGACTTTAAAGGACATCTCTTTTAGTGTGGAAGAAGGGGAATATGTCTCGTTAATTGGACATAATGGAAGTGGCAAATCAACATTAAGCAAACTTCTTTGTTACCTTTTACCTGCTGATAGTGGTGAAATATTAATTAACGGAATTGAAGTAAATGAAAAGAATTATCCTAGTCTAAGAAATTTAATAGGAATAGTTTTCCAAAATCCAGACAACCAATTTATTGGCTCTACTGTAGAAGATGATATTGCTTTTGGATTAGAAAATAGAAATATTCCACGCGAAGAAATGCAAAAAACCGTTAGAGAATTTGCTAAAAAAGTTGGAATGGAAAAATTCTTAAACATATCACCTGAAGAATTAAGTGGTGGGCAAAAACAACGCGTTGCAATCGCTGGAATTTTGGCACTTGGATTAAAGATTATCATTTTTGATGAAGCTACAGCTATGTTAGATCCAGAAGGAGTCGAAAATATTAAAGAACTCGTTGCTGAAATGAGAAAAGAAGACCCTTCATTAACCTTTATTTCAATCACTCACGACATTGAAGAAGCTTATATTAGCGACCGCGTAATTATATTAAATAAAGGCGAAATTTTTAAAGAAGGCAAGCCAGAAGATGTTTTTAAAAACGAACAAGAAATTTATTCAATTGGACTTGACATTCCGTTTTTAATGAAAATTAAGAAGAAATTAGCGGAAAAAAGCTTGCAAATCCCTAGCGAAATCAAAACTATAGAGGAATTTAGTGATTATTTATGCAAATAAAATGTGAAAATATCTCATATGTCTATAACAAAAAAGACCCTAATCACTACGATGCTTTATCTAATGTTAATCTTGAAATTGACAAAGGAGAATTCATAGCAATCGTTGGAAAAACAGGAAGTGGAAAATCTACTCTTGTTCAAACTTTTAATGCGCTCATTAAACCAACAAGTGGATATACAAAGGTCGATTATTTTTATGTCACTGCGGATAAAAAACTTTTTAAAGATAAAATCAAAACGTTAAGTGAAGAAGAGCAAAAAGATAATAAAAAACAATATAAGTTAAGAAAAACTGTAGGACTAGTTTTCCAATTTCCTGAATATCAATTATTTAGTGAAACTGTTTTAAAAGATGTAATGTTTGGACCTAAGAATTTCAAATTAAGTGATGAAGAAGCTAAGAAAGTTGCTATCGAAGCGTTAACCTCGGTAGGAATCGATGAATCGTATTATCAAAAATCACCATTTGAGTTGTCAGGTGGCGAAAAAAGAAGAGTTGCAATTGCTGGAATTCTTTCTAGTAATCCTGATATTTTGGTTCTAGATGAACCTACAGCTGGTCTTGATCCAGTTGGAAAAAAAGACATCATGGAAATGGTCAAAAAGGTTCATGAAACTGGAAAAACGATAATTGTTGTAACTCATGACATGGATGTTGTTATGAATTACGCTCATAAAGTTATTGTTTTGAATGATGCGAAATTAGTAAAAGTAACGACACCATCGGAACTTTTTAACAGTGAAAATATAGAAGAGTACTCTTTAGAAATTCCTACTCTTTATAAGTTAAAGAAATTACTTATTAAGAAAGGTTTTAAAAAAGATTTAAGTGAAGTCGCTTCTATTGATACTTTAGTGGAGGCGATTACGAAATAATATGACAAATGTATTTGGTAAACTTACTCCATATAACACAATTATTCATCGTTTAGATCCTAGAATTAAAATTTTTGGTTTAATTGGATTGATGGTAATTTGTTTTTTACCATATGGAAATTATGCTAATAGATTTATTATTCTTGGAATTCTTTGCTTTATAATCGGTGTTTTAATGATTTTAAGTAAATGCAATTTTTTAGATTTTTTAAAGAGCCTAAAAGGAATGCGGTTTATGATGATATTCTTGTTGATTATCTTCGTTTTTATTCCTCAAACAGGTGATCTCTCATCTCTTCATCCAATTGTAACTTTTCCAAATGGATATGCAATTTATCGGGAAGGATTATTTCAAACATTACACGTTTTCTTAAGACTTGTAATGATGGTTGCTTTGACTTTGATTTTAACTTCCACAACTTCACCAATGGATTTAACTTACGCACTTGAATGGTATCTTACTCCATTACGATTAATAAAATTCCCAACACAAGTTATCTCAATGACTTTATCACTTGCTCTAAGATTTATTCCGACTTTACTAGATGAAGCAAATCGTATTATGAAAGCTCAAAAAAGTAGGGGTGTTGATTACGAACGTGGTTTTATAGGAAAAAAATTAAAAAGTGTTACAACATTAATTGTCCCATTGTTGAGTAGTTGTTTCTCAAGAAGTGATGAATTAGCTTTAGCGATGAATGCTAGAGGGTATGATCCATACGCTAAAAGAACTAGTTATCGAGCTTTAAAATTCCATTTTAGAGATTATAGTGGAATTATTTTAACTTTAATTGTTGTTGGTGCGTTTGGAACAATGTGCTACTTTACCCAAAATGTAAACGGACTTGACAACTTCTTAAATGCTTGGTTTGGCATTGGTGCATTCTAATGAATAGATATAAACTTATTTTTTCATATTGTGGAACATCATTTAATGGTTATGCAAAGCAAATTGATACAAGAACTATACAAGGCGAAATTGAAAAAACTTTGTCTTTAATTTTGAATGAGAAGATAAATTTATATGCAAGCGGCAGAACTGATAAAGGTGTTCATGCTATCAATCAAGTTGCACATTTTGATGCAACTAAAGATATTGAATTATTAGAAAAATTTAGATATTCACTAAATAAATTAATTGATTCAAATATATATTTTAAAAGTATAGAAAAGGTTGATGAGACTTTTCATTCTCGCTTTTCGGCGAAAGGTAAAATCTACCAATATGTTTTAAATCTAAAAGAATATGTTCCGTTTTTTAAAGATTTGGAACTTTATCTTAGTGATTTAGATATTGAAAAAATTAAAGAAGCTTCTCGCTTATTTATTGGAAAACATAACTTTATGGATTTTACATCTAAAAAAGATGATGATCAAAATTTTGTTCGCGAAATTTTTTCAATTAATTTCGAAAATAAAAAAGATCGAGTATATATTTATTTCTATGGCGATGGATTCATGAGATATGAAATAAGAAAAATAGTTGGAACTCTTATTGAAGTCGGTAAAGGTAAAATTGATGAATCGTTCATTTCGAAACATTTATCTTCGACTAAACGAGATATAGTCAGCTATCAAGCTCCGTCAAAAGCTTTATATTTAAAAGAAGTTATATATTAGAAGTCTTCTAGATTGAAAAAAGTACTACTAAAGTAGTAAAATACTTTTTGTCAAAGGAGATTTTTTTATATGGGTAGACATTTTGAAGTCAGAGCTGCATCTATGGCTGCAACTGCTGCAAAGAAAAGTGCAATTTATATGCGTGCCTCAAAAGAAATTTACATGGCCGCAAAAAGAGGTATCCCAGATCCAAACTCAAATCTTGCTTTAAGAGCTGCAATTGATAAATATAGAAAGTCATGTCCAAAAGATGTTATTGATAGAGCAATTAAAAAAGCACAAGGTGGCGATGCTACTAACTACATCGAAGGAAGATATGAAGCTTATGGACCTGCTGGAAGCTATTTAATTATTGATACATTAAGCGATAACTCAAATAGAGCTTTAGTTAATGTCAGAACACTTGTTACTAAAAAAGGTGGCCACTTAGGTGATGTCAGCTATAATTTTGAACAAGTCGGAATTTTAGATTTTAAATATGATGGTGATGAAAGTAGCCTTGAAGAAATTTTAGTTTTCGGTGATGTTGATGTTAGAGAAATCACATTAGAAGATGGAATCGCTGAAGTTTTAGTTGATCCATCAGCTTTTGAAAAAGCTAAACAAGTATTAGCTGAAAACGGAATTGCTGAATTTGAAGCTGCTGAAGTTACAATGAAAGCAAACGATGAAATTACAATCGAAGGCGAAGATTTAACAAAATTCAAAGAATTGTTAGATATGCTTGATGATTGTGAAGACGTCCAAGCTGTTTACCATAACGTTATTCTTTAATTTATAACTTATAGGGGAGGTATTAAGCTATGGCAACAAAGGATGAAAAGGTTGTAGAAAAAACTACACCTAAGAAAAAAGTTTATCATCTTAAGAAAAGACCTGAAGATGGTCGTTGGGAAGTAATTCTTAAAGAAGGAGCAAAAGTTATAAAAACTTTCGCTACTAAAGAAGAAGCTATGGAATATTGTTCCACACTTGTTAAAAACCAAGATGGAACTTTACTTGTGCACGCCTCTAAAGGAAAGAATAAAGGACGTTTCATTAAATAAACGGAGTAAATTATGTTAATTGATACAATCAAAAAAGAAAACATGATTGCTTTAAAAGAAAAAGATCAAGATAAAAGAGCAGTTCTTAGTGTCATTATTAATAAATATATGGTTTTAGGATATGAAGCTAAAGCTAAAGGAAAAGAATTAACTGATTTAGATTTAATTCAAATTATTAATAAAACAACTAAAGAGTTAGAAGAAGAAAAAGCTGGATACGTCCAAGCAAATAGACCTGAGTCAGTTGCTAAAATCGATTATCAAATCAAAGCAATCGCATCTTATTTACCTAAGATGATGAGTGAAGAAGAGATTAAAGAAGTCATTTCTTCACTTGAAGATAAGTCAATTCCAAGTGTTATGAAGCATTTTAAGCAAAATTATGCTGGTAAATGTGATATGGGGCTTGTAAATAAGGTATTAAAAAGTTTATAATCTATAGGCTTGCTAAAAAGCCTATAGAAATATGGGGGTTTGGTTCAATGGTAGAACAGCGGTCTCCAAAACCGTTGATAAGGGTTCGATTCCTTTAACCCCCGCCATCTTATAACTAACATTTTGAAACAAAGCAAGAGTCTCAAGATGAACGATATTTGCTCGAGAAATCGGGCTTTTTTAATTTTTGCGTTTTGTTAGTAGATAAAAATTTGTTCGAACCGACGGATTTTAGAAATTTGGTTCTACTAGAAAAATAAAACCCTACTAAATAAATGATACCCATATGTTTTGAGAAAAATCTAATAAGAATTTCTTTAAAACATCGAAGATTATTAATCTTATCTTTCTGGGAATAATGTAATGTAGTAATGAATTATAATGAATATTCCATATAGTTTTTAAGTAATAAAGAAGAAACCGAAGAAATTCGTAATAATTATTTTTAAAATATTGATAGCCAAAAATATTTAGAGAGGATTCTTTATAAAGTGTCCTCTCGTATTTTTATTTGGATCAAAAAGTTTGATATTTTTCCCCTCTAGTTTATTTATAAAAGAAGTGGTAATTTCTTTAACTTCAGATGGGCTTTCAGTTGTGAAAACTAATCTATAATAGTTAACGCCATTTAAATTAGATAAGTCATCCATAATATTTAAAGTCTTACTATTTAAAATTTGAATAGTACAGTCGTTATTAAAAAATAATGGGAATGTAGCAAATTTATCTTTTAAAGCGTAGCTATGTTTTTTACATTCACCACACATATCAAGTCTTTTTAATGGGCAATATTTAGAATGCATCGCGGTTGCTCGACCATATACTATCAATTCTAAATTAGGGAAAGTATCGAATTCATCGATATAATTTGAAACTAACTTATTAATATTTTCTTTATTGATTTCTTGAGACAATGTAACTCGATCAACTCCTAAAGATGATAAAATACCTGCTGAGATATGATTCGAAACATTTAAAGAATAGTCTGAAATTAATTTTACAGCAGTATTTTTGTAATGGTTAATTGCACCAAGTCCACCAAATAATATTTCATCAGTTGGCTCTATATAAGTTTCGTTATTTCTTCTAACTATATTTTTATAATAAATGTGTTTTATACCTAACTCTTTGACCACATTAAATTGTTCATCGTTAGAAACTTGAGCCGTGATTATTGGCTCATGTTGTTCGTGCTTAATAGGAATAATTTTTTTAGGTGTGTGATAAATTAAAGGCCTATCTAATCTAATTAAATTGATTTTTTCAATAGCGTCTCTTCTTAATTCGTTTAAGACTTTTAAAGAGATAAAAATATTTTGATCAATATCTAATTTTAAAGAAGACGCTTTATAAGGCGTGTCGTTAAGTTTAGATAATTGTGTTTCAATATTTTCACTGGTGATAGCTCTATTTAAAGCATTTTGAACAACAAAATCATTTGAAACTTGAACTTGAATTCCTTCATAAATCGCTATCAAAAGAGGATTTTTTCCTATTTTTGCAACGAATTCCAGGTCAAGTGGTAACTTTTTGTATTCAGAATTTTTTAAAGAATCGTTTGCTTCGTTTACAAATTTAATATCTTTTGTTTTATAAACTGTAGCTCCTAAATTTACTTTTTTGTTTAGTTGAACAATAGCAATTTTGCTTTCGCACACGACTTCTTTAAAATTTGCATTAAATATTTTTGTAACAGGAATGCTAATCTCATCAAAAATATTAGGAGATTCGATTCTAAGTTGATCACCTTTATTTAATGTATCAGTAAGTCTAATCCAAATTTTGTTGTTATTAATTTTTACTACTTTTCCAATTGGGAAACCATAATTATTAGGTCTTTCAATGTTAGTTATAGTGGAACTGGTCTCGCCATTCATAAAACCTTCAGTGTAAGTTCTATTGAAAACTTTTTTTAAGATATCCTTATTAGGGTTTTCTTTATCGACTAATTTTCTATAGTAATTTGTAACACTAGCTACATAATTTGGTTCTTTCATTCTGCCTTCAATTTTTAAAGAATCGACGAAAGATAAATCATCGATTTTTGAAGATACATTTAAATCTTTCATTGAAAGAAGGTATCCAGTTTTCACAACTTTGTTATCGTCTAAATTAATTAATGAATATGGCTGTCTACAACAACCAGCGCAACGACCTCTATTTCCGCTACGTTCACCAATCATTGAACTCATTAAGCAATTCCCGCTATAAGCTACACATAAAGCGCCATGTATAAAGGCCTCGATTTCGATATTAAGTTTTTCTTTTACTTCTTTCATTGTTGAAACTGGTGTTTCTCTAGCGAAAACGATTCTTTTAACGCCTAATTCTTTTAATAAAGTTGCCCCATCTAAATCATCGATGCCCATTTGTGTAGAAGCGTGAGCCTCTAAAGATTCGTAATTATTTGTTACATAATTTAAAATTGCTAAATCTTGTATTATTAAAGCGTCAATATGAATTTTTGCGAGTTCATCGATGGTTTTATAAATTTCATCTAATTCATAATCGTAGGCGATAGTGTTCATAGTGACGTAAATTTTTACACTTCTAAGGTGAGCAAATGAAACTAAATCTTTTAAAGATTCAACGGTAAAATTGTTTGCATATGCTCTAGCGTTGAATTTATCTAATCCTAAATAAATTGCATCGCATCCATTAGCAATCGCGGCATAAAAAGATTCAATTGTTCCAGCAGGTGATAAAATTTCGTTCATAGTTAAATTCCTTTAATATATTATCATGAATTAAATAAAATTACTCTTTTAGAGTAACCTTGATTTTATTGGTTCAACAAGAAAAAAACAACGATATTTTTAATAGATTCAGTATTACTTTAAAAGTGAGTTTAAAGTGTTTATTATTATACATATGAAAAAGTTAGAATTATTAGCTCCAGTTGGAGACAAAGAACGTTTAATTGCAGCAGTACATTTTGGATGTGATGCTGTTTATTTTGGCGGTACAAGATTTGGATTAAGAGCTTTCGCTAACAAGTTTGATGAACAATCAATTATCGAAGCCGTTAAATATTGTCATGATAGAAATGTAAAGGTATACGTAACTGTTAATATACTTGCTCATAATAGTGACTTTAATGGAATGGTCGACTATTTGAAATTTTTAGATGAGAATGGAGTTGATGCTGTTATTGTTAGCGATTTAGGAATCGCAAGTTTAGTAAAAGAACATACAAATCTTGAATTACATGTTTCTACACAAGCCAATATCACTAACGTTTATTCTGCAAAAATGCGGGTGAAACTTGGTGCTAAACGTTTAGTTCTAGCAAGAGAATTATCTATTAAAGAAATTAAAGATATTAAAGAAGCTGTTGGTGAAGATGTTGATATTGAATGTTTTTGTCATGGAGCAATGTGCATTTCTTATAGTGGCAGATGTTTATTATCAAACTATTTTGTAGGCAGAGACTCTAATAAAGGCGCTTGTGCACAACCATGTAGATGGAATTATGCTTTATATAATAAAGATAGTCAAAATGAAAATGGCGAATATTATCCTGTTGAAGAGGATGAAAGAGGAACCTACATTTTGAATAGTAAAGATATGTGTTTGATCGAACACATCAAAGAACTCGCTGAAGCTGGTATTAGAAGTTTTAAGATTGAGGGCAGAATGAAATCAACATACTACGTTGCAACAGTTGTTAATGCGTATAGAAGAGCAATGGATGCGTATTTAAATAATGAAAATGTTGATTTTAACTTAATAGAAGAACTTAGAAAAACATCAAATCGTGCTTTTACAACTGGATTTTATTTCGGTGCTAATGATAAAACAAATATTGACTCATCGAAATTATTGCAAACACATGAATTTATTGCGATGGCGCTTGAAGACGCAAAAGATGGAAAAGTTTTAGTTGAACTTAGAAATAGATTTTTTAAAGGGGATAAAGCAGAGGTGCTTTCTAATGGAGAAGCATTTAATAAAACATTAGTTATAGATGAAATTACTGATGAAGTTTTAAATCCACTTGATGAAGTAAGAAAAGTTAAACAAAGACTCTACATTAAAACTGACTTACCGATTAAAAAGTATGATATTTTAAGAAGAAAAATTGAGCAATAAAATGAAATTAAAAGATAACAAAATATTTAGATGGATCATCATTCCGCTTTGTTTAACTTTATGCTTCGTTGGGAGATTTATACCTCCAGTTGGTGAATTGACTAGCGATGGATGGGGAGTAATCTTCATATTTTTAGGAACGATTATTTTATGGCTAACTATTGGCATTGATTGGCCTAGTTTAGTATGCATTTTTTCTCTAGGTTTCTTAGAAAAATTTGGTTTTAATAAAGCGTTCACTAGTAGTTTTGGAAATTCAACTTTTGTATTCTTGCTTTTTACTTTTGTTTGCACATACGCTTTATCAAAAACAACTTTAATTAAAAGGGTAGCTTTATCGTTTGTGGATTCTAAGTTAGCAAAAAGAAGTGGAAATTGGTTTGTTTTTCTATTTTTAACTGCTGTTTTGTTACTAGGATTATTTATTTCTCCATCGGTTTTATTTGTTGTCATGCTACCAATTTTAAATGAGATTTTAGATTTAGCTAACATAAATAAAGAAGATAAAGTTGCAAAAACACTTATGATGGGTCTTGGTTTTACTGTTTCAATTAGCAGTGGAATGACTCCGATTGCTCACGTTTTTCCTTTACTTGCAATGAATGCTGCTAATATTAGCGTTTCACCTATTTTATATATGTCAATTGCAATTCCAGTAGGTCTTATTATCTTTATTTTAATGATGCTTATGTTTAAATTTATACTTAGACCTGATGTTAAGCAATTGGTAAATGTTGATGTTAGTTCATTAAAAAAAGATCTTGCTGAAATTAATAAGTGTGACATCATTACAATTTCTATTTTTATTGTTGTAATTCTATTATGGATATTACCTTCAATATTTAAAGGTGCAAGTGAAGATTTCTATAATGCGATTAATAAATATGGTACAGCAATGCCTCCATTACTTGGAACGATTGCTTTATGCATTATTCGAGTCGATAATGAGCCTTTAATAAAAATTGACGATGCTTTTAAAAATGGAATTCCTTGGACGTCTTTAGTAATGTGTGCAGGAACATTAGCTTTAGGTGCTGCGTTAACTAATGATGCAATCGGATTAAAAACATTTCTACAAAATAGTTTAAGTACATCATTAGCTAATTTGCCTCAAATAGCTTTACTTATTATCTTTGTATGTTGGGCTGCCATTCAAACAAATCTTTCTTCTAATATGGTAACTGCAACTTTAGTCGCTACAGTTGCTTCTTCGATTTTGGCAGCGATAAATTCAACATTAAATGTTGAAACAGTAATATGCTTAATTGGAATGATGGCAAGTTTCGCTTTTGCAACACCTCCATCAATGCCTCATATTGCTATTATCGCTGGTGGAGAAACTTGTAACACAAAGGATGTTTTGATTTATGGCGGATTATTGATGATTATCTCAATAGTCGTTACTTTACTTATTGGATATCCTTTAGGCAATATAATTTTATAAAAAGGATCAAAAATGAATAAACTTGAAGAATGCAGAGAAAGAATCGATGAGATTGATTCAAAAATTATTGAACTATTTGAAGAAAGAATGGATGTTGTAAAAGAAGTTACATCCTTTAAATTGGAAAATGATTATCCTGTTTTAGATGCTTCAAGAGAGTCTAAAATGCTAGAAAAAAATCTTTCTAAAGTCAAAAACGAAGAGTACAAAAAATATTATGAAGATGTATTGTTAGGCTTTCTAAAAGCGAGTAAAGATATGCAAAATAAGCTCATTAGCGAGTCTAAAAAACACTAAAATGCTCTAGAGGCCACGTAGATATACTTCTACGGGCCATTTTTAAAAATAGGTAGTTTAATTCATATTTATATAAACATGGCCATAGCTATTAAATTTATAAGGCATGACAAAAAGAGTAAAAGCGGAAAATATTTTTTCGCTTAATTTAAGCATAGGTTTCCCACCCTAGAGGGCGCATAAACAATCCCTAATCACAATTCAACCACTTTTAATTAATGGAGATTCGATGTAGGGAAAGTCAAGCCATAGGGTGGGCAGGAGATTAATGATTACGGCTAACTCAATTAATTCCTGGAAAAATTATTTTCTAATCATGTTTAAGTCTTTACGAATAAGAAGTTTTATAGAGCTAGATTCACTTTAATTAATCAATGCGCATCAGTTACTACTAGTGCTCTCGCAATTGCAATTTTATATCCAACTTAACATGACTAGAACTAGTGTTCTTCACTTAACACAAAAGGTGTGATTTAAAATTTTTTCAAATTTTCTAAAATATTTTTTTGATATAATAAATTTGTATAGTGGAGAGGTAAAATATGCCTGAAATAATTGAAACAAATAGACTGATATTAAGAAGATTAAAACTTAGTGATGCTGAAGCTATATTTTCTAATTACGCAACCGATGAAGAAGTCACGAAATATTTAACGTGGAATGTTCATGAGAATATAGAATTTACAAAAAGTTTATTAACGGGTTGGATAAAAGAGGATGAAGAATTAGAGCCAAATATTACAAGATTTGGCATTACCATCAAAGGCAATGATGAAGTTATTGGTTGCATTGATCTTGTTCGTGGAGATGAGTTAGAAATAGGTTATGTTTTATCAAGAAAATATTGGAATCAAGGGATAATGAGTGAGGCTTTGAACACTTTTTTACATTATTTAAAAGAAATTGGATACGACAAAATGACAATTCGTGCTAACGTTGACAATATAGGAAGCAATAAAGTGATTATTAAAAATGGTGGAATATTTGTTAGAAACGAAGAGTCATTTTTAAAGTTTAAAAATAAAACTGTAACGTTAAATTGTTATTATTTTGATTTATTGAAACTTTGATTTTCATAAGTAAATAATAAAAATAGATAAATCTATTATTACTAATTTATCTTGTATATAATTTACAAGATATGATTAAAATGAAGGACACAACAAAAAAATTTGCTAGTGGAAAAATTTTACCACTAGTTTTTAAACTTACAATCCCAGCTGTAATCGCTCAACTTATTACTTTTTTATACAATTTAGTTGATAGAATGTATGTTTCTAATCTAGAAAGTATTAAAACAGAAGCACTTGCAGCATTAGGTATAGTTCTTCCTATTACTATTATTGTTCAAGCCTTTTCGAATTTAATCGGATTAGGTGCAAGTCCTAAAGCGTCGATGGCTTTAGGTGAAAAAGATGATAAAAAAGCTAATCGTATTTTTAATAATGCCTCGATTTTACTATTTTTAATTGGATTAATTTTAACTATCGTTCTTTTCTTTTTTGCGAAAGATATAGTTTTACTTTTTGGTTGTCCTGACGACGCATTAATTTATGCAACTGATTATTTAAAGATTTATGCTCTAGGAACTATTTTTGTAATCTTAGTTCAAGGCTTAAATCCTTTTATTAGTGCTACAGGACATGCTTTTATTGCAATGTGCACAACAGCAATCGGAGCAATTATCAACATAATTTTAGATCCTATTTTTATATTTAATATGAATTTAGGTGTTAAAGGTGCTGCTTTAGCTACTATCATTTCACAATTAATTTCATTTATTTGGGTAATTTGTTTCTTTTCAATGAAGGGGTCAAATTTTAAATTCAAACTTAAAGATATGAAACCTGATTTCAAAATCATTGGTGCTTTTTTATTTTTAGGCCTATCTCCTTTTATTATGACAGCGACTGAAAGCGCAATTCAAATTGTATTTAACGTTTGTTTAAAAAATACAACTGGTGATAGTAGTAGTAATTATGTTGCTGCTTTAACGATTATGCTAAGTGCACTTCAACTCGTATCATTGCCATTAAATGGTTTAGGATTTGGTATCGCACCTTTTGTAAGCTATAACTATGGAAAAGGTGACTCTTATAGAATAAAAAAAGCAATAAAATATACTTTCATTATTGGCTTTACATTTGGTTCGATTTTTTATCTTGTATCAATGATTTTTCCAGAAATTTATGCTTATATATTTAACGCAAATGAAGAAGTAATGAAGTTAGTTAAAATATATGGTCCACTATTTTTAATGGGAACCATCATGTTTACAATCCAAATGACATTGCAAAATATAAATGTCGCATTAGGACAAGGCAAATGTGCTGTTTCTTTAGCTGTTTTAAGGAAAGTTATTATTTTAATTCCGTTATGTTTCTTGCTTTCTAATTTCCTTGGGTATCAAGGAGTTTATATGTCTGAAGGAATTGCGGATTTAGTAGCTGGAGTAATTACTGGAACAGTAATTTTTATAACATTTCCAAAAGTTTTAAAAAGAAGAGAAGATGAAATTAACAAAATAAATACTAGAAATGAGCATATCGAATAATTGTTATCGTTAAAGTAACTAAAAAATATTTTTAAGTTATAATTAAAGAAGTATGACTGCTAGCAAGAAATATTTTATTACTTCAACTACCTTTATGGCGATTGGCTTATTGTTATTAAGTTCGTCAATTATTTTATATGCTTTCTTTGGAGAAAATAATTTATATGCTAACATCGCAATTGGTTCATCTATTGGTTCTTTATTATTTTTTGGTTTAGGTGGATATTTTTTATATAAGTATGATCAAGAACACACTGAAAAAGAGTTACCTCCAAGAATTTTACCTTCATTAAGTGTCCTTATAATATTTCTTACTGGGGAAATTTGTTTAATTTATTATTTTGCTACAAGTAAATTTATTGATTTTAATAACAGTTTAGCTTTCATGATGATTACAGGAATTATCTTAGAATTAATTGTTATTTTTGTATCAAGTGTGATGTTTATTAGTGGAATAAAAGAATATTTAAATCAAAGAAATAGATAATTTTTTGTTTAAATAACGTTTTCAACTAACATAATTAAATTTAAACTTAATAATGAATGTGTTCGAATACATTAAAGTATCGATTTAATCGGTATTTTTTGTATTATATTAAACGAACTTGAGCAAAACATAATTTCTAAGTTTTCTTTAAGTTACCATTTAGAACAAATCAAATAAAATATAGATATGAAAAGAAGTAGTTTACTTTCATCACTTTGTATAGGAGTTATGCTAACAGGTTGCGGCAGCGCAATTAAAAATCTTGATTGCTATCGTTTTAAAACCGGTAGTAATTTTCATAATGCAAAATTTAAATTTGAAAGACCTGTCGCTCCTAATTTTGAAAACGAATTTGAAAATCAAGCATTAGAAATTAATAACTCCGCAGATGAAATTATCGATTTCGATAATATAAAAGATAAAAAAGTAACTATTAAAAATGGTGGAACTTATCGTTTAACAGGCAAATCAACAAATTGTTCTATTGAGATTGATGCTGATGGTGTTGTTAATCTAGTTTTTGATAATTTAAATATTACTTCAATCGGAGGAACTCCAATTAAAGTAAAAAAAGCTAAAGTATTAAATATTCACGTTAATTCAAAAACTAAAAATTATGTTTGCGATAGCCAAACTAATGATAATAAAGCTGCTATTTATGCTTCTTGTGATGTAAACATTGACGGAAAAGGGTTCTTGTTCCTTAACTCATATGGAAAAAATGAAGATTTAATAAATTATGGAAAGTGTATTTATACTTCAAGTGATTTAAATATTAAAGACACAAGAATTATTGTTCAACTTTCCACTGGTTCTACGTTTGAAGTTGAAGGAAATACATTTATTGATAATGCAAAAATCGAAATTAGATTTTCTGTAGGCGGAGGTATTGTTACTACAGGAAATTTAAATATTAATGATTCTTTATTTATTTATACCGGGTCGATGGATGCAATCGAATCTCGTGATTTTACTGCATTAAATTCAAACTTTTATATTTATACAGTTGGTAATTATCAAAAAGTAAATCTTGAAACTGAAAAACTAGATTTTAACGATATTTATTATGTAAAAGATGATAAAGATTTTTATCGTGTTGATCCTGCACATTACGATAACGCCAAAGTTTTATATAAATTAAATTATTCTACAAAAGGCGTTTTGACTCATGGAGAAGCGAATTTTGTTAATTCTCGTTTTAATTTAGATACAGATGATGATTCAATTTCAGCTTTAGGAAATTTAACTTCAACAAATAGTCATTACTTTATCAAATCAAGTAATCAAGGTGTTGTAACTGAAGGTACTTTAAACTTTATAAACGAAAATGAAAAAGATGATTTCCCAATTAAAATTTTTGAATCTTATGTCGGTCTAAAAGGTGAAATTATTAACTTTGATGGCGCTTCAACCTTTGTTGATTCAAATAATTCAGGCGTTGAAAGTTTTGGAGAAAATGGAAATATTGTCTTCAAAAATGAAGCAAAAATGATTGTTAACACTGATGTATTTGGGTTGATTAGTGAAGGTGATATTGATATTGATCATTCATTTGTGAGCATTTTTGGAGGAGAAGAAGGTACTTCACAAATAACTCAAGAAGAAGCAAAAATTAATACTAACGAAGGTGTACTAGTTATTGCTCAAAATAAGAACTTACCTGCTTTAATTCCTGAAGTTAATCAAAATACAATTTCTTTATATTTAAAAGATAAAATTAAGAAAAATGATGTTATTCATTTGAAGTCGAAGAATAAAAAATTCTTCTCATCACTAATTGTTCCAAAAGTTTATGAAAACTTAATGGTTACAATTTCATCCAATTTAATTTCAAAAGATGGATGCGGAGTGTCAAAAGGTGGTTTAGTTGATTATAAATTCATTCAAGATATGTCCATTATGCAAGGACTACCTGAAGAGGATGAGATACTAACAAGCTTACTTATAGATAAAGATTTCGACAATATATATCAAGAATTGAAATAATTACTTTAATTTTAAAGTTGATTGTATCGATTCTTTTTATTTTATATTAATTTACTTAATTTATAAAAAGTAGTAAATTATAGGTATGAAAAAGAATTTTGATGAGATTATTGAATATATAAAAACATTACAAGAGTATTCTTTACCTGATTATAATGAATTACCAAAAATTCCTTTATATATGGAGCAAGTAACAACATATGTTAGTGATACACTTTCTCCTCTTTTTAAAGATAATTTAGATGGCATTATTTCACCTCATAGAGTTAATAATTATGTAAAAGCAAAAATTTTAATACCTCCAAAGGATAAAAAATATGATGTAAACCACATTGGGTATTTAATTTTTATCTCATTATTAAAAACAAGTGCTAGCTTAAGAAATTTAGCCGCTTTAATCGAAGTCGATAATAAATTATTAAAGACAGATAAAAAAGATTTATATACTCTTTTTCAAAAAATCCATGACAACCAAATGGAAAAGATTTTACAAAATGTATTAAAAAAACTTGATCTTTATATTGATAAATATGAATCTTCAGATAAAGAAGAGGAAGAAAAAGACAACGATTTCAATAAAAACATTGCAAATTTAGCTTTAAAACTATATATCGATAGCGAAATTAATAAATTAATTGCTGATGCGTTGACTAGTGGAATCGTCAAAGAATTATTGCCAACTACAGCTCAAAAAGGTCAAGATATTGATTCAAAAATTGAAAATATCAAGATCAAGAAGGAAGCTGAACAGTTAAAAACAAGATAAATGGAGGGAACAAAATGAAAGTTTTAGTTACTGGCGGATTAGGATTTATTGGTTCACATACTTGCGTTACATTACTTGAAAATGGATTTGAAGTTGTTATCGTTGACAATCTCTACAATTCTAAAATTGAAGTATTAGATAGAATTAAAGAAATCACAAAAAAAGATGTTAACTTCTATCAATTAGATGTTCAAAATTTAGAAGAATTAAGAAAAGTTTTCGCTAAAGAAAAAGTTGACGCTATTATCCATTTTGCTGGATATAAAGCAGTTGGTGAAAGCGTCCAAAAACCACTCATGTATTATGAAAATAATCTAGATTCTACCTTTGCGCTTTTAAAGTGCATGGATGAATTTAAAGTAAATAACTTAGTTTTCTCATCAAGCGCAACTGTATATGGTTTACCAGATGAAGTACCTTTAACTGAAGATTCACCAGTTAAAAATGCAACATCCCCATATGGTCAAACTAAAGTAATGATCGAAAGAATTTTAAACGACATGGCTTTTGTTCACCCAGAATATAACATCGCTTTATTGAGATATTTCAATCCAATCGGTGCTCATAAATCAGGATTACTTGGAGAAGATCCAAACGGATTACCAAATAACTTATTGCCATTTATTAATAAAGTAGCAGCTGGAGTTTTACCTAAACTAAACGTCTTTGGTGATGACTACAATACACCTGATGGAACATGCATTAGAGACTATATCCATGTTGTAGATTTAGCTTATGGTCATTATCTTGCTTTAAAGAAATTAGAAACAAAATGTGGTTTAGTTGTTTATAATCTTGGAACTGGAAAAGGAACTTCTGTTTTAGAAGTTATTAAGGCTTACGAAAAAGCAACAGGGGTAAAAATTCCTTTCGAAATTAAACCTAGACGTGATGGAGATGTACCTGAAAACTACGCTTCAACAGCTAAAGCATTCAATGAATTAGGCTTTAAGTGCCAATATAATATCGAAGATGCTTGTTTGGATGGTTATAATTTCCAAATTGCAGAACTTAAAAGAAAGAAATAAAATATAAGTTGCATAAAGCAACTTTATCCTGTAGACAAATGGTAAAGTCACATGTCTCTGAAACATGTATTTGTTGGTCCGAGTCCAACCAGGATAGCCAATTTCTATTAAATTAAAAGAGCCAATATATATTGTATAGTTATCACAATAAAAAATTGGCTTTTTATTTTACCTATAATTTAAAATTATATAAATTTACTATTCAACTTACTTCATTTGATTATTTAGAAATATAAATAAGATTCAATTATACAATAAAAATTCAAATTGTCTTTAAAGTATCGGCTGCATCGAGACTTTAAAGACAATTTAACTAAAATGATGTCATAAATTAAACACCATTTTTACTTTAAAAAAAGAGGAAATAAATATCAAAAAACTATATAAAAAATTTTATTGTGCTAGTATTAAAGTATAGCGAAAGGAGAATTTTAGGATGACAAAAACATACGATTCATTACCTATGTTGGCTAGAGTAATTCTCCAATTATTCTTAGGCTGGCCTATTTCTTGTTTTTACAGAGTCTTCAAATATACAGAAACAAAAAATACAACAACATTAATAGTTGGTCTTCTTTGTATTTTTGTAGGACCTCTTTTCTGGGTAATTGACTTAGTTACCACGTTATTAAACGACAAGATTACAGTTCTTGCTGAATAAAAAAATTACCAGGTTATTCTGGTAATTTTTTTACTCTATCCTTTGCATAAATTTCGATATCTACTCGGATAGGGTGAAATGTTAATTCGATATCGCGTTTCATTAATTGAAGAATATCAAGGTAACAGTTATTGAATTCAATATAAATTGCTAAAGCATCTTGATTATTTATCTTTTGATGTCTCATATAAGTTTCTTTTACTGTATATTGGAAAACATCGATTACATCGATAATTTGCTTATATGTTATTTGACTATCTCGGTCTAAATAGACTATTAATTTACTAGCTTTTTTGCCGGCATGAATTTCAAATCTATAGAATACAAATAAAGTCAAATAAACAGCACATGATCCAATAAGAGCGATGACGAAGTTTCCACTTCCACAAGCCAAACCAATCGCCATAGAAACCCATAATGTTGAAGCAGTGGTAAGACCTTTAATTGAGGTCTTATTTTTAATAATGACGCCTGCACCAAGGAAACCGATACCGGTTGGAACACTTGCAGCAAGTCTCATAGTTTCATATTTATCTGCTGAATAGCCTATTGAATACATTGAAACTATCATAATAGTGCAACTTCCAATACCAACTAATAAATGTGTACGAAAGCCTGCATTATGTCCTTGAGCTTCTCTTTGGTAACCGACTATTCCAACTAAGATGATACAAATTAAATAGGACAAAATAATCAGTAGTAAATTTCCGATTCCATTCCCATCAAACATCGAGTTGAAAAAATCAATTATCATTTTATCGATAGTAAAAATACTATCGGTGTGTAAACCATTTAAGGAAGACACTAATAAATTAGATAAGTTATGCATTTATATAACCTCGTATTTCAAATTATATCATATTAAAGATAAATATAATAGAAATATAAACCTTATTTTGTTAGATTTTTTGGCCAAAATGTCGTAAATTTTTGCTAATTATAAGTTTGATTTATGTTATACATAAAATATTTAAATTTATTTAAAATCAAAAATTGAAGTAGTATAATAAACTCGTATTAACAAAGGAGATAATTTTTTAATATGGCAGAAATTAAAAAAACTATGCTTAGTGTTGATGGTAATACAGCTGCAGCTTTAATGAGCTACAACTTTACAGAAGTCGCAGCAATTTTCCCTATTACTCCATCATCACCAATGGCAAACTACGTTGACATTTACGCCTCACAAGGAAAGAAGAATTTCTTCAACAGCACTGTTAAAGTTTGTGAAATGCAATCAGAAGCAGGTGCTAGTGGTGCTTTACATGGTGCTATTAATGCTGGTGCTTTAGCAACAACATATACAGCTTCACAAGGTTTACTCTTAATGATTCCTAACATCTATAAATGGTGTGGTGAATTACTTCCAGCTGTTATGCACGTTTCAGCAAGAAGTTTAGCAACAAGATCATTATCAATTTTCGGTGACCACCAAGATGTTTACGCAATTAGACAATCAGGAATCGCTATGATTTGTAGTGATTCAGTCCAAGAAGTCGCTGATTTAGCTTCAGTCGCACACTTAGTTGCAATCGATGCTGAATATCCAGTATGTCACTTCTTCGATGGTTTCAGAACTTCACACGAAATTCAAAACGTTGAATTCATCGCTGATGAAGAATGGAAGAAAGTAGTACCATGGGATAAAGTTACTAAATTCAAAGCAAGAGCTTTAAATCCACACGGACACGCTGTCGCTAAAGGCGGAGCAGAAAATGACGATATCTACTTCCAAGGTAGAGAAGCTCAAAATAAACATTTCGACAATGTTTTACCAGTCGCAGAAAAATATTTTGCTAAAGTTAGCGAAATGACAGGTAGAACATACGCACCATTTGTTTACTATGGAGCTCCAGATGCTACTAAAGTCATTATCGCAATGGGTAGTGTCAATGAAACAGCTTATGAAGTTGTTACAGACTTAATGAACAAAGGTGAAAAGGTTGGTATGATTAGAGTCCACCTCTATAGACCTTTCTCAGCAAAACATTTAATTTCTGTTTTACCAAAGACAGTCAAAGAAATCGCTGTTTTAGATAGAACTAAAGAATTAGGTAGTGTTGGTGAAGCATTATATGAAGATGTCTGCTCAGCACTTAACCTCGAAGGCGTTACCGGTATTAAAGTCATCGGTGGTAGATATGGTTTATCATCAAAAGATACTCAACCAAAACACATCAAATCAGTCTTCGATTGGATGTTAAGCGGAAAAGAACATCACAATTTCTCAGTCGGAATTAACGATGATGTCACATTCTTATCAATCCCAGTCGATGAAAATTACGAAATCGCTCACACATATACTTCATGCTTATTCTACGGATTAGGTAGTGATGGTACAGTTGGTGCTAATAAATCATCAATTAAGATTATCGGTGATGCAACTGGACAATATGCTCAAGCTTATTTCGCATATGATAGCCGTAAATCAGGTGGTGTCACAAGATCACACTTAAGATTCGGTAAAGAACCAATTCACTCAACTTATTATGTTGAACACGCATCATTCATTTCATGTTCATTAGATACATATTTATTTAGATTTGATATGTTAAAGAACTTAAGCAAGAATGGTACATTCTTACTTAATACTGATATGAGCGATGAAAAGTTAATTGAATCACTTCCAAACAGAGTTAAATATCAATTAGCTACAAAGAATGCAAAGTTCTTCGTTATCGATGCTAACAAGATTGCTCTTGAAATCGGTATGGGAAGACATACAAATACAATTTTACAAAGTGCATTCTTCTACTTAAATCCACAAATTATGCCATACGATGAAGCAAATACTTGGATGAAGAAATTTGCTTTAAAGACATATGGTAGAAAAGGTAACGATGTTGTTGAACTCAACTACAAAGCTATCGATAGTGGTACACAAGGATTAAGAGAAATTAAAGTTAATCCTGAATGGGCAAAATTACCATATAACAGAGAAAGAACAACAATCGGTGATGATTACTTCGATTCATATGTTGATTTAATCAATACACTTGATGGTTATGATTTACCAGTTAGTAAATTCACAGAATATGAATTACTCGATGGAACTATGAGAGCTGACGTTACTTATAGTGAACAAAGAGGTATTGCTGATAGAGTCCCAGAATGGAATAAAGATTTCTGTATCCAATGTAATACATGTGCATTTGTCTGTCCACATACAACAATCAGACCATTCTTATTAACTGAAGAAGAAGTCGCTAAAGGACATTTAGAAGATAAAGTCACAGACGCAAAAGGACCACAAGTTAAAGGTCTCAAATACATTATCCAAGTTTCACCAAAGAACTGTGTTGGCTGTGGATTATGTGTTAAAGAATGTTTAGCTAACAAGACAGCTGAAAGACTTGGAAACAAGAATTTCGCATTAAAACTTGTTGAAGCTAAATCACAATTCAATAAAGAACAAGACGCAACTTACTTATATAAACATACAGAATATAAAGCTGACAAATTCCCAGTTACAACAGTTAAGGGTGCTGCATTCTTAATGCCATATATGGAAGTCAGTGGAGCATGTGCTGGATGTGGTGAAACTCCATATTACAACTTACTCTCAAGATTATTCGGTAAAGATTTATTAATCAGTAACGCAACAGGTTGTTCATCAATCTATTGTGGTTCAACTCCATTATCACCATTTGTCAACGATAAAGATAAGAACGGACCAGCATGGGCTAACTCATTATTCGAAGACAACGCTGAAAATGGTTATGGTATGAGATTAGCAACAGACTATAAACTTGCTAATATTTCAAGAATCTTCACAGCTGCTTTAGAAAGTGAAACAGTTGAAGAAACATTAAAAGAAACAATCAAAAACTACTTAACAAACATCAAGAATAAAGATGAAGCAAGAAAGATCATCCCAACTCTTGTTGAACAAGTTAAAGCTAGTAAAGATGAAGCTGTCAAAGAAGTACTCTTCTACGAAAACGATTTACTCGATAAGAGTGTCTGGATCGTTGGTGGAGACGGATGGGCATATGATATCGGATACGGCGGACTCGATCACGTCTTAGCTAGTGAAGATGATATCAACGTCATGTGTTTAGATACTGAAGTTTACTCAAATACAGGTGGTCAAGCTTCAAAATCATCACAAACTGGACAAATTGCTCAATTCACAGCAAGTGGTAAGAAGACAAGTAAGAAGAACCTTGCTTTAATGGCTATGGCTTATGGTAATGTTTACGTTGCTCAAGTTGCATTAGGTGCAAACCCAATGGCTGCAATTAAAGCATTCAAAGAAGCTGAAAGCTATAACGGACCATCATTAATTATCTGTTACGCTCCATGTGTTAACCAAGGTATTAAAGGTGGAATGGTCAACTCAATTCAAGTTGAAAAAGAAGCTGTTGAATGTGGTTACTTCACAACATTTAGATATGATCCACGTTTAGTCGCTGAAGGCAAACCAGGATTAATCCTCGATTGCAAAGAACCTGACTTCACAAAGATCAGAGACTTCATTATGAAGGAAACAAGATATTCACAATTACCAAAGATCAACCCAAGTGAATACGAAGAACTCTTCAAGAAAAACGAAGAATGTTCTAGACAAAGATGGGAAAGAATTAAAAAATTCGGTCTTTAATCTTTAACAAAATAATTACTTAAACCCAGCTTCGGCTGGGTTTTTGCATTTATTTACATTACTTTCTGCGTTATAAATGAACAAATTAATAAATCATTCAATAAAAGAATATTGCAAATAGTATTTCTTTTGTACTGTTTGCAATATATGGTAAAATTTTGTCACTGTATGTTTTGTAGAAAATGCGGAAGAGAAATACCAGATAGACATTCATTTTGTCCTTATTGTGGAGCAGATCAACGTAAAGAAACAACTTCTTTTACAACAATGCTCGATATTAAAGAGATAAAAAAGAATAAAGTTAAAAAGACAAAGACCAATAGAACCTCAATGGCTTCTTGGCTATCTTTTATAATCTCTTTATTTGCAGTTTTATTTGACTCATTTGTATTTGTTAGAATAGAGATTTTTGCTGCATTTGGATTTGCTTTTAGTATCGCTGGATTGATTACTTCAATCGTTGGATTAAAACACACTAAGCATAATGTTAAAAAAGGTGGACCGTTTGCTTTTGCTGGATTTGCAATTTCTCTGATTTCAATTTTATTCTTATTAATAGTTTTAGCTTTATTCTTATTTTATAGATAGAGCGTCTAAGATTGCCTTGTGGCAATCTTTTTTTGAACATTTATTTAATAATATTCGTTATATATTAAAAGAGTTTATATTAAACACTAATTGGCAAAAATACGCATTTTATCGTATTTTCTAACACCTCACAACTCACACAAATAGACACTAATTCCAGGTAATTCCCACAAAGTTTTTACACTATGTTCTAGAGTAAATCATCGTGGGAGTTATCTTTTTTATTTTGCGTGCAAAGGATATAAAATCTCATTGTTGTGTTCGTGTTTAAAATACCTAGATGTTGATAGACTTCTTTGACGTTATAATCGTTATCAAACGTTCTAGTTGTGAACGAATGATGAAGACCATGCAAAGTCATTTGAGGTAATACATTGGGACTTTTTTATTTTCTGTATGCTTTTATTGAAATTTTTTTTGAATGTGTCTTTTTCTAGCAATTCTATTAAGTCCGCATCTTCGATAATTCGCAACTTTACCGCATACATTTTGTAAGTTTTCTTATCGTATTTTGAACTTGCTCGCTTTTGTGCTTCTGATGTTGATATATTCTTATATCCTTTTTTATTAGAAGGGTTGCTTCTTGAATTACATAGTTTAATTTAATATATTAGTGTGTTTATTTGTGCTGGTTGTACTAGCCCTTTTTGTTTTCGTCTTTATCGAAAATCTTTTCAACCGTCACTAATATAATAATTAGTAGTACTAAATACTCCATTTATTAAATTGATTTTGATTTCTAAGAACGACCCGGTTAATAATTTTGTCATTGGTTTATTTCCTTTGACTGATTATAGTTGAATATAAGTTAACCGAGTTGCAACAATCAATTTAAATATTCTTAAAACTAATTTTTTAAGTCGTTTAAAAGCAATGATTTAATATAAGCGCCTATCGATTCTTTGTTTTCTAAAAGAGTAATAATTTCTTTGTCGTCATCATTTCTAAGATAGAACGTAAAGCGTCTATATGCTTTCTTATTATATTTCATTGTGGCTCTATTATCTGCTTTTGTTCTTGGCATAGTTTGATCTCCGTTTAACAAAAAAAGGGTTGCCCCTTGAAATCTTAAAATGTAGATGGTATATTGTAGTTGGTTTGTTGGACTAGCTCTAGCTAGTCTCTTTTTTTATCTCTAAGAATAACCACCAACAACAATATCATTACCAAGATTAAAAAAATTAATCCTAATGTTTCCATATACAATTTTTTTGATTTCTAAGAGCAACCCAGCCAAAGCATTAAACATATTTTTAACTCCTTGACTTGATAATATTATATCATACTATCTCTAGTATATAAACAAGTTGTTTAATTAAATAATTATTAATTACATTAATAAAAACTTTCACGATATTTTATTGATGTCATCGATACTATTTTATTATTGTTATAGAAACTTTTCACAATAATAAATATATAAATATTGGTAAAAATATAAAGTAACCAATTTTTACTAGAATGCATCTAAAGCGTTAAGTATTAATTATAAAATTACTAATATAAGGTAATAACAAGAATTAAGTAAAAAATATAAGTATTAATAACTATAAGTAAATATTAGGTATAATAGAAATATTAGATATATTAAAATAGATAATAGATTGGAGATAACCATGAAAATTGTATCATTTAATGTTAATGGCTTAAGAGCTATTTTAAATAAAGATTTTAAAGAAGATTTTTCTCGATTAGATGCTGATATTTTTTCTTTAAACGAGACTAAACTTACTACTGATTTAGCATTTGAATTTCCATTTATTCCTGAAGGATATGAACTATATTATACTAACTCAGATGTAAGAAAAGGTTACAGTGGTGTAGCTGTTTTTACTAAAAATAAGCCTTTAAGCGTCCATTATGGTTTATTAGATAATAAATATGATGAAGAAGGAAGAGTTATCACTTTAGAGTTTGATAATTTTTATTATGTTGCGAGTTATGTTCCTAATAGTGGAGATGGATTAAAGCGACTTGACTTTAGAATGCAATACGAAAAAGACTTAATTTTATATTTTAAAGAACTTGAAAAGAAAAAACCAATTGTCTATGCTGGCGATTTAAATGTTGCTCATAATCCAATCGATCTTAAGAATCCTAAAACAAATGAGCATAATGCAGGCTACACAATTGAAGAAAGAACTGCATTTACTAATTTATTAAATGAAGGCTACATCGATACTTTTAGATATTTATATCCTGAAACTGTTAAATACTCTTGGTGGAGTTATCGTTTTAATGCTAGAAAAAATAATGCCGGATGGAGAATTGATTATTTTGTTGTAAGTGATCGAATTAAAGATAAAGTAAAAGACTCAATTATTCATAATGAAATATATGGTAGCGACCATTGTCCTATCGAATTAGATATTGATTTATAGTATGGAATATATTTTATCAAGTAAAGAAATGCAAGAAAGTGATGCTTATACAATTTCTTTAGGCACACCTTCTTTAGAACTTATGGAAAGAGCTGGAAAAGCTTGTTTTGATATTATTAAAAAATATATTAATAAAGATAATTTAATTATTGTTGCTGCTGGAAGTGGTGGTAACGGAGGCGATGGATATGTTGTCTCACGCTTACTTTTAAATGAAGGATATAATGTTAAAGTATTGCCTTTTGGAAATCATTATAAGAAAGAAACATTAATTAATAAAAATTTATATGAAGGAGAATACATTAATTCTTTAGACGATTTACCTTCTAAAAAATTAGTTATTATAGATGCTTTACTTGGTGTCGGATTATCTAAAACTTTAAAAGATGAATATGTAGATTTAATTAATTCGATTAATTCAATCGATGCTTTTAAAGTTAGTATAGATGTAAATAGTGGCATCGATGCGACAACAGGTTTCTCTTTAGGCGCTTACATAAAATCTAATTTAACGATTGCTATAAACAATTTTAAGTATGGTCATTATTTTAATGAAGGCATTAGTGCTTATGATGAATTAAAAGTAGTGGACATACAAATTCGTGGCAAAAACCCATCGTTTTTTGCTAAAAGTAATGAATTAGTAGATTTTCAGTGGATTTTCAGTAGAAGAAATCGTGATAGTAATAAAGGAACCTATGGTAAAGTCGCTTTAATTGGTGGCTCTAAATTTACTCCTGGAGCAATCAATTTATCGTTAAATGCTTTAGTTAGTTTAAGAGGTGGAGTTGGCTATACGATGGTTGTAGTACCAAAAAGTTTATATCCACTTTATGCTTTAAGAAATAATGAAAACATTTATTCAACATTAAGTGATAATGATGGACAAGTAATTTTTGTTGAGGAAGAGATTAAAAAAATACTCCATTATGATGCTATAGCTATTGGTATGGGAATAGGAACATCATTTGAAGTTTATAAAATTATTTTGTATCTACTAGAAAACTATACTGGCAATTTGCTTATTGATGCCGATGGTCTTAATTCATTAAGTAGATTTGGTATTGATGCTTTATCTAACCATAAATGTGAAGTGATTTTAACTCCTCATATCAAAGAATTTTCTAGATTAAGTGGTTTAGAAATTTCAGAAATTAAAAAAGATTATATAGGGCATGCTAAAAATTTTGCTAAACAATATGATGTCGTAATTAACTTAAAAAATGATGTTAGTGTTATCACCGATGGAAACGAAGTTTTTATTAATAAAAATGGCAACGCTGGACTTGCAAAAGGCGGAAGTGGTGATGTTTTAAGTGGAATCACTTTGTCTTTGATAACAAAAAAAGACCGATTAGTTGAAAGAGTAGCTTGTGGAGCTTATATTTTAGGCAAAAGTAGTGAGTTAGCAGTTGAAGAAATTAACGAATATTCATTACTTGCTAGAGATCTTTCATCGTATTTAATAAAAATAATTAATGAATTAACGAAAAGACAATAAAAAAATCTCACCAATGAGTGAGACTTTTTTATTTAACTACTGTTCTAACTTTATAAGAATATTTAGCTGGTGTCGTTCCAGTGACTTTCTTAAAGCTTTGAATGAAGTGAGATTGTGAACAGAAGCAAAGTTGATATGAAATTTCGTTCATTGTTAATTTTCCTTCGTTAATTAAGGCAATTGAACGATCAATTTTTTCTTTAAGGATAAATTGTGAAATTGAACAACCTAGTTCTTTGTTGAAAAGTTTTCCTAAGTATTGTTCGCTGCAATTAACTTGCTTTGCAACCATGGCACTTGTGATTTTTTGATCCAAATTGTTGTGGACGAAGTTTGCTGCTCTAAAAACAATAGGAGTAGTAGCACTATTGAGTTTTGAATCGTGAACGGCTTTAGCATATTTAATCATTACATCAAATACTGCTTTAACAATGTCGTCTGGGTTTTGGTATTGGTCAATGGTTTGAATGAATTGGTCGCTTAAGTTTAATGATTCTTTTTGATACATACCTCCAGCAATCGCGACTCTAGAAAATAATGTAACACCACTAACCGCCATATAACGAAGTTGTCTTATTGTGTCGTTAGACATTTTTCCGACAATAATATCAAGGTTAGTGCTTTGGAAATCTTTTTCGATTTCTTCATAGCGTCCTTCCTTAATAAAGTTTAAGAAGCGAGTCTCCCCGCTGTGTGTTGATAAAATTAAATCATCAACATATTCGTTTTCGTAACTGTCAATTACTTTTACATTCGCTGAACTCATAGTTTAATTTTATAACATTTTTAAATTTCATACAATTTTTATTGATTAAAAACATGATATTTTGGCGTAGAAGGTATTAAATTTGCCTTAAATTGCCTTTTTTTATAATTTGTTTTGACTTAGAATATTAATATTGTAGGAAAAATTAATGATGGAAAAGCACAAAATCGACTTAGATAAAGATATAGAACTTGTATGTGCTACTTTTAGTGGAAAAAATTATTGGGAAACAATCCCATCTTTTGATCTTGAATTAAGTGGTATGTATTTAAGTGATGGAGGTCATGGAATCCGTAAACAAGTAACTAGCGCTAATAAACTCGGACTTCAAAAAGGACATCCAGCAACAGTCTTTCCTAGTGGAACAGCTTTAGGTTGCTCGTTCAATACAAAGTTAGCTTATCAAATAGGTAAAGCGATTGGTGAAGAAGCTTTATATTATAAAGTTAATATTGTTTTAGGTCCTTCAATGAATATAAAACGTAGTCCTTTATGCGGAAGGAACTTTGAATATTTTAGTGAAGACCCTTATTTAACTGGAAAATTAGCTGGAAATATCGCTAAAGGTATTGAATCAAATGGTGTTGCAAGTTGTTTAAAACATTTTTGTTTGAATAACCAAGAAACAAATCGATTCAATTCTAATGTTATCGTTGATACAAAAGCATTGAATGATATTTATTTATTCCCTTTTAAAATGGCCATAAAAGAAGCTAATCCTTCTTGTGTTATGACTTCTTATAATTTATTTAACGGGTTCCACGTTAATGAATCTCGATATTTACTTATTGATAAATTAAGAAACGAATATGAATTTAAAGGTTTAGTAATGTCGGATTGGGGAGCAATCGATGATAGGGTAAAAGCTTTTAAAGCAACTAATGATTTAGAGATGCCTACATCGAATGGATACAATGATCAAAAGATTATTGATGCTTATTTAGATAAAAAAATATCAAAAAACCAAATCATGGATTCATTTAAAAGAATTCAAGACGTAGATTTAAAGACAAATAAGGCTTTAATGAATAATAACGGTAATTTAGACCACCTTCAAATTTCTTTAAAGGCTGCTGAAGAATGTATTGTTTTATTAAAAAATAATAGAAATATTTTACCTCTTTCTGCTGATGACAAAGGTTTAATTATTGGACCTTATGCTTTTAAAAATAGAATTCAAGGTGGCGGAAGTGGAATGGTGAATCCTCAATACCGTAAACAAGTTTATGATATATATAAAGAATATAGTATTAATATCGCAAAAGTATTACATGGATTTACAGTAAATCAAAACGCTAAAGAAGATCATGATTATTTAAAAGAAACTCTCAATTACATTAAATTAATTAAGCCAAAATACGCAATTGTATTCTTCGGGCTAGATGATATAAATGAAAATGAAGGTGTCGATAGAAAAAATATTGATTTACCAAAAAATCAAATTGAATTTATTCATGAAGTTGCAAAATATGATATTGATTTAATCGGTGTTCTTGTAAGTGGGAATGTTGTCCATCTTAAAGAAGTTTTAGATGATTTTGTTGGTTTAATTTATGCTCCATTACTCGGAATGGAAGGAAGTCGTGCAATTTTAAATACATTAACTGGAATAAATGCACCTAGTGGAAGATTAAGTGAAACTTGGGCTAAAGATTACATCGATTATCCTAATAGTAATATTTTCGCTAAAGAAGATTTTTTAACAAATGATACCCCTTATAAAGAATCTATATATATAGGATATAGATATTTCCAAACATTTAAGAAAAAAGTTCTTTATCCTTTTGGGTATGGATTAAGTTACGCAACTTTTAGTTATGATGACTTTAAAGTTGATAAAAACGGTGTTTCTTTTAGAAGTACAAATACATCTTTAATTACAAGTAAAGATGTTGTTGAAATATTTATTGAAAAAGTAAATTCAACTTATTTAAGACCATCACGAGAATTGAAAGCATTTAAAAAATACGAATTAGCTCCTGGTGAAAGTAAAGTTATTGTAATCCCTTTTGATGAATGGACATTTATAACTTACGATGAAGAAAAAGATGTTTTCGTTAATGAGGATGGAAAATATATAATTCATATTGCTAAAAACGCTCAACAAGATATTTATCAACAAGAAATTGATCTTATCGGTGATGAAATCTCTAAAAATCACGAATATAAATATTTAGAATGCTATAAAGATGGCTCGTTTAAAATTTTAAGCGATGAAAGTTTTTATGATTCTCTAACTTATACTGTTATAAATAAGCATAAAAAAGTTTATAATAATCATAAGAACATAATTGTTTGCGATTATAACACGCTCATAATGGATTTAAGTCGCTGTAAGTCTAAACTTATTTCTTTTGCTGTAAAACTTATGATCAAAAAAGTTAATAAGCTTTATAAAAAAGGAAAAGCGGTAAAAGCAAATAATATTTATAGTGGTGTTTTGAATCAGCCAATTAGATCATTATTCTTGATGTCAAATGGCATTATTAACTCTACTCAATTGGATGATTTGATCTATGCTGCTAACGGTCATCCATTTAAAGGAATTAGAAGATTTTTTAAACACAAACCTGACAAAAGCGTGCCGAAAAAGTCTGACCGCTTTTAAAACTGTAAAATTTTATATAATTTTAAACTATAGTTTCTAAAAATTATAAAAATAATATCAAGTTGATAGAATTCGACTTGATTTTTCTTTTAAAATAGGAAATGATGTAAGCGCTTTCACGCTGGGAGAAATTATGAAACACGAAGAATTAATAAAAAAGATGACACTAGAAGAGAAAGCTTCCTTAACTAGTGGTAAGAACTTCTGGGAAACAATGAACATTCCTCATTTAGGAATTGATAGCATGTTCTTTAGTGACGGTCCTCATGGAATGAGAAAACAAATGGCTGAAGCAGATCATTTAGGCCTCAACAAATCCATTCCTGCAACTTGCTTTCCTACAAGTGCAACTTTAGCAAACTCATTTGATGTTGAGTTAGCTCAAAAAGTTGGACATGCATTAGGTGAAGAAGCTGTCTCAATGAACGTAAACCTCGTATTAGGACCTGGATTAAATATTAAAAGAAACCCAAGATGTGGTAGAAACTTCGAATACTACAGTGAAGATCCATATTTAGCAGGTAAACTTGGTGCAAGTTATGTTAAAGGTATCCAATCAAATGGAATTGGTAGTTGTATTAAACATTATGCTTGTAATAACCAAGAAGAAAGAAGACTTGCTTCAAATAGTGTTATGGATTTAAGAACTCTTAGAGAAATTTACACTACAGGTTTTGAAATTATTGTTAAAGAAGCACATCCTTATGCTGTTATGTCTGCATATAACTTAGTAAACGATGTTTATGCAAATGAAAATAAATATTTATTAACAGATGTTCTCCGTGATGAATTCGGTTTTGATGGCTGTGTTGTCACTGACTGGGGCGGAAATAATGATAGAGTTGATGGCTTAATTGCTGGAAACGAAATCGAAATGCCAGGAAATAATGGTGAAACTGATCTTGATATTATTAATGCTGTCAAAGCTGGTAAATTAGATGAAAGCGTTTTAGACCAAGCTGTTGATAGAATTTTAACATTAAGTGAAAGAACAAAACCTGCTTTAGAAAAAGCTAAAGGTTATAAATTTGATGTTGAAGCACATCATAAAATTGCTAAAGAAGCAGCTCTTGAATCAATCGTTCTTCTTAAGAATGAAAATAACGTTTTACCTTTAAATGAAGTAGAAAAAGTTGCTTTCATTGGTGAATTTGCTGAAAATCCACGTTATCAAGGTGCTGGAAGTAGTATTGTTAATCCAACAAAAATTGATAACACACTTCAACTTATTAAAGATTATAAATTAAATTATATCGGATACGAACAAGGTTATAAGCGTGGTGGTAAAAAATCGAAATCACTTGCAAATAAAGCAATCAAACTTGCTAAAAATGCTGATGTAATCGTATATTTTATGGGATTAGATGAAATCAGTGAAGCTGAAGGCCTTGAAAGAAAAGATATCAATATCAACGAAAATCAAATTTCATTACTTAAAGAATTAAAAACTTTAGGAAAGAAAATTGTTGTTGTCTTAAGTGAAGGCAGTGTTGTTGATTTAAGATTTGATGTTAATTGTGATGCTCTTGTTTATGGTTCATTATTCGGACAAGCAGGAAGTGGAGCTATGTTAGATGTTTTAACTGGACGTCATAATCCAAGTGGTAAACTTAGCGAAACTTATCCAATTAGTTATGAAGATACTCCTACAAAGAATTACTTCCCAGCAAAAGAATGGAATTCATTCTATAAAGATGGTATTTTTGTTGGATATCGTTACTTTGAAAAAGTTAATAAACCAGTTAAATATCCATTTGGATTTGGTTTATCATATACAACTTTCGAATATAGCGATTTAAAAATTAGTAAAGATGGGGTCACTTTCAAAATTACTAATACAGGAAAAGTTCCTGGTAAAGAAATTGCTCAATTATATATTGGTTTAGAAAAATCAAAAGTATTTAGAGCTAAGAAAGAATTAAAAGGATTCACTAAAGTCGAACTTCTTCCAGGTGAAACAAAAGAAATCACACTTAAATTTGATGAATATTCATTTAGATTCTTCAATGTAAATGAAGGAAAATTCCAAATTGAAAAAGGCACATATGATGTTTATGTTGGCGCAAGCTCACAAGATATCAGATTAAAAGGCTCAATTGACGTCGATGGAGTTGAACTTAACGACATTTACGATGAAAAATTATTGAAAAACTATTATACTGGTGAAATCACATCTATTAGTGATGAAGAATTTAAGACACTTATTGGAAGACCATTACCAGAAAATCACATTAAATTTATTAAGAAAAATAAAATTCTTGTTGATTACAATGTAACAATAAGTGAATTAAAACACGCAAAAGGTTGGACAGGAAGATTAACATGCTGGGGAATTAAATTCGGAATTAAATTCCTTAGAGGAATCGGACAAAAAACAACCGCAAACACTCTCGTTATGGGTGTATTAAATCAACCAATGAGAGCATTATCAAGAATGACTGGTGGAGCAATTTCAATGGGTCAACTTGACGGTTTAATCTTGATGTTCAACGGACATTTCCATAAGGGGTTAGGAAAATTCTTTAAAGAAGGTAAGAAAAAACCAAAAGTAAGTAAAGAAAATAGATACAAAGAGTCAAAGAAAAAATAGTTCTTTGTATCCTCTTTAGAAGGAAAAAATATGAACGAAAAATTAATTTCATTTTGTGTACCATGTTATAACTCTGAAAAAGACATGAGAAAGTGTCTTGAATCTTTGTTAACGCAAAAAGATAGAGTTGAAATTATTATTATTGATGACGGAAGTAAAGATACAACTCCTCAAATAGCTGATGAGTATGCTAATAAATATCCTGAAAGCGTAATTGCTGTGCATCAAGAAAATGGCGGTCACGGAGCTGGAATTAATAAAGCTTTATCATTAGCAACAGGTAAATTCTTCAAAGTTGTCGATAGTGATGATTGGGTTGATCAAGAAGGATATAAGTTACTTTTATCAAAAATTGAAAAATATGGCGATAAAATCGATATGTTTGTAACTGATTATGCTTATTATAAAGTTAATAAAGTACAAAAAATCATTAAATTTAATCGTGTTTTAAAAGTTAATGAAATTACTGGTTGGGACAACGTAAAACACTTTGCTTTATGGGAAAATTTAACTTTACACTCAACTATGTATCGTAGAGAAGTTCTTTTAGAAGCTAAAATTGATTTACCACATCACGTTTTCTATGAAGATAACTATTTTATCTACTGTGCTTTACCATTTGTTAAGACAATTTATTACTTGCCAACTACATTCTATATGTATTTTATTGGTAGAGAAGGTCAATCAGTTAGCCGCGAACAATGTATTAAAAGATTCCATGACCATTATTACATCGCACATTTAATGAATCATAAATATGATATATTTAAATATAAAGATAATAAAGGTTTATATAATACATTAATTCACCATTTAATCATTGTTAACGCTATCGCTTATGTTTATACAAGATTAACTGACACTCCAGAAAGCATCAAGACTTATAGAGAACTCAAAAAAGAGACAAAAGCTCTTAACAAAAAGCTTTATCGTAAGTTGAAGTATGGTTCATTTGCCGGATTTGTTATGGCAGATGGATATTTTGGTAAATTGTTAATGAGATTCTCGCTTTGGATTTCTCATAAAGTTGTTCCTTTTAATTAAAATTCATTTAAATTTTCATCCACAACACCTTAAAAATGGGTTGTGGATTTTTTATATAAAAAAAGAAAGAAATTTTGAAAAAAATTTCTTTTCCTCCTTTTGTGTTAGTGAGAAAGGAATTTTGCGAGTACGAGGCAATAGTGAAATCAAGTACTTGTATGAGGAAATCGAGAAGCTTCTCGTGTTAACATTGATATTCTCATTACACTATTTGTAGTAGTACAGCTAAATTAATTTCCTTTTCTTCAGGTTGGAAGCTTAAGAAACTTTCATGTAGAACCTGCCCGTCTTCTTGGCCGGGCCCCGAAAGAATTTTAATATGAATTTCTCTAGGGGCTCACTAGTCCAATGGACGGGAAATCTACACCTATAAATAGTAATAATTTAAAAAGTACTAAAAACAATCTTTTTGTCATGCTTAAAAAACGATAAAAAGTAATAAAAAATAAGAAAAGAGCCGATGCTATCGACTCTTTAATGAAAACTTATTTCTTTTTCTTGTTAGATTTCTTATAAATTTTTTCTACTTTATTTTCTAAATATTTTACTTTCTTTCTATTTTTCTTTTTCTTAGCCCGAGTTATAAACCAAATGATTAATAGAAGTAAAACGACCCCAACAACCGCAATGATAATAATCTGAGTTTTTGATAATTCCATTGTAATTGTAACTGTGTTAGATGAATAAATTGTTTTATTATCGATTTCAACTACAGCTTGAATTTCAATATCTCCGATTCCTAAAATCATATAAGAATCAGTTAAAATTTGGTCGCCAGCATATAAAGAGAAATTAGGGGAAGCAATTTTTTCACCATCTTTTAAAAGTTCAACTTCATATCCAGTTGGATCGAACTTAGTGAAACAATCATAAGTTTTTTTGAATTTATTATTTGTTGTTAAAGTTAATTTATATTTAGCTGAAGGCACATTTGGGTCAATTACGTTATCAACACTTTGGAAATCATCGAACTTAATACCTTCAGAATTATTAGGATTAAAACAAGCTTCAGCCCATGAAGGATAATCTACGAATGGATTTCTATTAAATTGAACTGCATTATAGATTAAGTTATTACGATGAATTTCATATTTATCAACTGGATCTAAAATATTCCATTCAAGCAAGTCGGATAATTGACCATAAATTCCAGGATTTTCTTTAGTTTCTTCTGGTGACTTTGTGGAAACTGGCTCGATTTTATCGCCTAAAGCTAAAGCAGGTGTTTTATCAGTCGAAGATAATTCTTCATATTCGTGATATCTAGCTGCCATATAGAATATTGTTCGAGCGATATTGCCTTTATCTTTATCTAACGGCTCGAAAACTTCTAAACCATCTTTATTGTTGCCTCTATATCCAACAATCTCATCATTTAAAGTACTTCTAATTTCAGTGGTTTTATCTTTTATAACTACATTGCCATAAGGCAAGTTGTTGTGGCCACTTGAGTTACCAGCGTGTTCACCGATATTTAAGTTATGAGCATCGCATCCAGCAGTTAATTTCTTATATCCACCAGAGTCATCTTGATAATTAAAACCAAAACTTTTCGGGAAAACATGCTCTCTATCAAATTGACCGCCTTTAGAGCCAAAAGTACCTTCTTTGACTTCGCCTTTTTCATCATAATATTTATAATCACCTTTATTGATTCTAGTTTCAATATAAATAGGTGAAGTAGAGTAAAGTGAATTAATCCAAATTCCTGAAGTCTTGTATTTTCCGTTAAGTTCAGATTCTTCTAATGGAGATAAATCGTAGTTTCTTTCATATAAATAATATCCATGCCAGTCAGTGCTTGTGGAATCTCCGGAATTATAATTTAATTTCTTTTGTCCTTTTTTAAGAGTTGATTGAAGACTTGATAAAAGAACATCACCTTTTGATCCTTCTTCGATATTTTCATAATATTTATCAGCTTCTTTTTTATTTAAGTCATGATAAATAGTTCCAGTAGTATCAATACTGTTATTTGCTTGATTATGGTAGTTTATATTTTGTGAAAATGTACTTGCTATTAATGACAATAAAATTATAGGTTTCATAATGTAATATTATCGTAGAAAATCAAAAATGTGTATTAAAAAACATGCAAAAACGCGATTTTTAAGTTAATTTTAAATGTTTTTTGTCTTGTTCATTTTAAAATTATATTCAAATAGTTTATTTAGGAAATCTTGCCTTTATTTATTGCTTTAATATCTTAGGTAGAAAATAGTTAAGAAAAGGTAAAAACGTTCATATAAATATGAATACATATTTAGTCTTTATTTACTTTAGAAGTGAAATTACCTAAAATAATATGCATTGGGGAGTAGCGAGGTATAGAGAAACGTCATCACGGAAACAATTCCCGTCTCTAAACGAGTAAATTAGCGAGACCATAATTAAAAGGAGTATTGTTATGGCAGAAAAAGAAACAGTAAGTCCTTCAACTCAAAGTGAGAAAATTTCTTTCGAAACTTTAAGTAAAGAGGAAACTGTTAAACATTTTGAAACTGACATCGAAAAAGGTTTAACAGAACAAGAAGCTAAAGCCAGATTAGAAAAATATGGACCTAATAAGCTTCAAGAAAAGAAGAAAAAATCAGCTATTAGAATTTTCTTCGAGCAAATGAACAATCCAATGATCTTTGTTTTATTTGCTGCTATTATTGTCACAATTGTTATTTCAATTATTGAAACGGTTGGCGCGATTAATAATGGTGGAATGATTGACGGAACACCCGTTCATAACTGGTTCTTAGATGTTGGAGATTGGCCAGATGTTGTTATCATTCTCGCAGTTATCGTTTTGAACGCAGTCATCGGAACCGTTCAAGAAATCAAAGCTCAAACATCATTAGAAGCACTTAAAAATTTATCATCACCTGAATCAACAGTTATTAGAGATGGTAAAAGATTCAAAGTTAAATCATCTGAATTAGTCATAGGTGATGTTGTCGTCTTAGAAGAAGGTGACACAATTGGAGCTGATTTAAGATTAATTGAAGCAGTTAACTTAAAAGCAAACGAATCAAGTTTAACTGGTGAAAGTGTTCCAGTTGAAAAAGATTCAGAAGAATTATTTGATTCAACAGTTGCTATCGGTGATAGAGTCAACTTAGCTTACATGTCAACACCTGTTACTTATGGTAGAGGTACAGGTATTGTTATCAATACAGGTATGAATACTGAAATTGGTAAAATCGCTACCGCTTTAGATAATGAAGAAGATCAAGAAACACCATTACAAAAAGTTCTTGCTAAATTATCAAAATCATTAGGTTTATTAACTTTAGGTATTGTTATCGCAGTTTTACTCGTTGACATTATCTGGATCTTTGTAAACGGTACACAAGCTGAAGCAAGTTCATGGATTGATGCTTTATTAAGTTCAATTGCTCTTGCGGTTGCTGCTATTCCAGAAGGTTTACCAGCAGTTGTTACAATTGTTTTAGCAATTGGTGTCCAAAGAATGGTTAAAGCTAACACTGTTGTTAGAAAATTACCAAGTGTTGAAACTTTAGGCGCTGTTAGTGTTGTCTGTAGTGATAAAACTGGTACTTTAACTCAAAATAAAATGACCGTTTTAGAAGCTTATACTAACGGTACATACATTCAAGGAAGTGAATTCGTTCCTGAATCAACAAATGAACAACTTAGATTACTTGCTAAAGGTATGTCGCTTTGTTCAAACGCTACAGTCGATGAAGGTTTATTCGGAGACCCAACTGAAATTGCTTTAGTTGTTTTAGCTAACAATTTCGAAATGCATAAAAAAGACCTTGAAAAGGCAACTCCTCGTATTGATGAATTACCATTTGATAGTGTCAGAAAAATGATGTCTACACAACACAAGACTGAAACAGGTGTTGTAAATTATACAAAAGGTGCTCTTGACCAAATCTTAAAACATACAACTAAGATTTTAGTTAATGGTAAAGAACAACCAATTACACAAGCTGATATCGATGAAATTTATAAAGCAAACAGCTATTATTCATCAAAAGCTCTTAGAGTTTTAGCTCTTGCTTATAATAATAAAGATAAAGTCGAAGAAGAAGATTTAGTCTTCGTCGGTATTGTCGCTATGATCGACCCAGCTAGACCAGAAGCAAGACCTGCTGTTGAAAAATTCAAAACTGCTGGTATCACAACTGTAATGATTACAGGTGACCACAAAGATACAGCATTTGCAATTGCTAAAGATCTTGGAATCGCTCAAACAATTGATCAATGTAAACTTGGAAGTGACGTTGATAATATGAGCGAAGAAGAACTCAAAGAAACATGTAAAACTGCTAGAGTCTTCGCTAGAGTTTCACCAGAAAATAAAGTTCAAATTGTTAAAGCATTTGAAGCTAATGGTAATATTTGCGCTATGACAGGTGATGGTGTTAATGATGCTCCTTCACTTAAAGCTGCTGATATTGGTATTGCTATGGGTATCACTGGAACTGATGTTGCTAAGGGTGCAGCTGATATGGTTCTTACAGATGATAACTTTGCATCAATTGAAAAAGCAGTTGAAGAAGGTAGAGGAATCTACGCTAACATTAAGAAAACAGTCATCTTCTTAATTTCAAGTAATATCGCTGAAGTTTTAACAATGTTCGTCATTGTTTTAATCGGTTTACCAGCTCCATTTATCGCAATTCACTTATTATGGGTTAACTTAATTACTGACTCTTTACCTGCAATTGCGTTAGGTATGGACCCTAAAGATCCTAATAATATGTTAGAATCACCACGTGATCCAAAAGAAAGTCTATTCGCTAAAGGCGGAATGAAAACTACTTTAATCTATGGCGCTGCTTTATCTCTTGCTGTTTTAATTGCTTATTTTAGCTGCGCATGGCTCAATGGAGCAGTTTCATACAGTGAAATCAAAGCATTATATGACGGAAATGATGAACTCTTACATCAAGCTCAAACAATGGCATTCACTACATTAGCATTTGGTGAATTATTCCACATGATTGGTATGAGCAATGTAAATAAATCATTCGTTACAGTATTCAAAAATAAGAACTGGATGATGTTAGTAGCTTTTGTTGCTGGTATCGTATTACAATTATTCGTTATCGAAACACCAGTTGTTCAAGAAATCTTCTCAACAGCTAACTTAACAGCAAGTGAATGGGGAATTACATTAGGCTTCTCAGTCTTACCACTCATTATTCACGAAGCTGTAGTTTTATTCCATTTCTTACAAAAGAAATTTAAAAAAGCTAACTAAAATACAAGTCATTAAGTAGAACGATTATTAAGTTCATACTTAATGACTTTTCTTTTATGAATTTAACTTATGAAGGAGAATGTATGAGTTATAAATATATAGATATGAGTACTTACAAAAGAAAAAGTCATTTTGATTATTTTAATAAGTTAGCCATTCCGCATGTTGGTGTAACAGTTAATATTGATATTACTGATTTTTTGAAAGTACTTAAAAAAAATAAATGTCCTTTCTTTTTATCGTTATGTTATTGCGTAACTAGAGCGGCAAATGGAGTTAAAGAATTTAGACAAAGAATAATCGGTGATAAAATTATCGAATTTGATCAATGTTTTTCGACTCACACATTAGCGTTAGAAGATGAGACATATTGTTATTGTAAGCTAGATCCAAATTTACCTTATTTTGAATATTTACCTCATTCATTAAAAGCTCAAGAAGAGGCAAAAAAGAGAAATACAATTAAAGAAAGTAGAGAAGATAAACTACAAGGATTTTTTATTTCGTGTGTTCCTTGGATTTCTTATTCAGCCTTCAATTAATCCAATACTAATTCCTGCAGATAGCAATCCTAGAATTACATGGGGAAAATATTTTGAAGAAAATGGAAAAGTAAAAATTCCAATTTCTACTTTATGCAATCATGCTATAGTAGATGGACTTCATATTTCTAAGTTCTATGAAAACTTAGAAAGAGAAATTGCTGATTTAACTAATTTAATAAAGAATAAATAATTTAAAATTATTTTCTATGACCGCCAATTTGGTTATGTCTTTCTTTAATTGTTGATTCTTTTTTAAGTGAATCGCCTTTTAAAACTTTATTTTTGCCGTATTTTTTCTGAATTTCATCCATTGCTGTGTAAAGATTTTTCTCCTTCATTACGCTATCAATGTCTTGGAAAATACTTAACTGTGTTATTTTATTTGGCTCTAAACTTCCGAAAGAAATACCAATTTGTCTAATCGGTTTGTCCTTAACATAAGAATGATACAAGTAAAGCAAGCCATTTAATAATTCACTATTTAAATCCGTTGGTATAGTCATCTTTAGTTGATGAGCAAATGGTGGTTCGTTACATGTGAAAGAATATCTAACCATTAGATAAACAGTGCCAACCTTCATTTTTGCTTGGCGAAGTCTAACACAAAGATCTTCGTTCATTTCTTTGATAATCAATATAGCTTCTTCCTTAGAGTAATCTCTCATTAAAACTTGTCCTAATGAGAGATTTTTATTTACAGGAATATATTTTTCTCTAATATCGCTGTTATCAATTCCGTTGCAGTGATTATAAAGTTCTTCGCCCATTATCCCAAATTTTTTAACTAAAATATCTTTATTATAATGAGCGACATCATATACGCTATATAAACCAAGAGTATTTAATCGCTTTGTATACCCTGATGAGATTCCCCAAATTTCATTTAATGGTTTTATTGGCCATAATTTCTTTGGCACATCATCATATGTCCAAATAGCAATAAAATCTTTATTGTTTTTTGCCTCTTTATCGTCTGCCATTTTTGCTAAAAACATGTTTTGTCCAATCCCACAAGTAGCGGTTAATCCAGTTTGCTCTTTAATTGAATTAAGAATTCGCTTTCCTAGTTCATATGGTGAACATTTATATAATTTTAAATATGGTCCTATGTTTAAAAATGATTCATCTATTGAGTAAATATGGATGTCATCTAAAGCTACATAATCTAAAAATATAGAAACAATCTTAGCGCTACATTTAACATATTTTTCCATTTGAGGCTTAGCGTAAATCATTCCTGGTATATTTTTAGGTAGTTCACGCCTTCTACATCTACTTGGAACGCCTAAAGCTTTTAAAAATGGTGAAACACTTAAAACAATTGTAGCATCTTTTCTCTCTAAATCTGTAACAGCTAATGGAGTGGTGAAAGGATTAAGGCCTCTTTCGATGCATTCAAAAGAAGCATAAAACGCTTTCAAATCAATTACCATTACCCATTTTTCCATGAAGTATATTTTAATGTTTATAAATTAAAAAATATATAGATATTCGAGTTTTACTAACGCGACTTTTTATATGGAATAATGAACATTTGTACATAAATGACATATTCATACTATTTAAAATAAATTTCAAGATATGATAAAATTAATTAATAACGGAGATAAAGCAATGAAAGAAATTAGTTTTAAAAATAAATTTGGTGATACACTTTTTGGAAATTCGTGGGAAATTGAAAATCCAAAGAAAATTTTATTGTTAGTTACTGGGATGGCAGAAAATAGTGCTCGTTATGATGATTTTGCTACATTCTTAAATCAGAACGGAATAGCTGTTTATTGTTTAGATCACTATGGACAAGGTTTAGGAAAAAACGGCGAATTAGGTCACGTTGTCGAAGATTATTTTTTCAAGATGCAAGATACAATGCTTCAATATGTTGGAGTATTAAAAAAGCAATATAAAGATAAACCAATTTATTTATTTGCTCACTCGATGGGATCTTTTGTAACTCAAGGTTATATTGAAAAATATAGTAGCTCAATTGATAAAGTTGTCTTATGTGGAACAAATGGAAGAAACCCACTTGTTAAAGCTGGTTCATTGTTTACGAAATTATTTATACATAAAAATAATTTCCATAAAAGTGCTGGATTCATCCATACTTTATCAATAGGTGCATATGAAAAAACCGTTAAAGGAGCGAAGTCAAATAATGCTTGGATTTCTTTTAATGAAGAGAATGTTGAAATATACGATAAAGATGAATTCAGTGGATATAGACCAACTAATGGATTCTATAAAGAGTTTATGAAGGGTTTATCTTCTATCCAAAAAACATCAAATATCAAAGGCATTGAGAAAACCTTGCCTATTTTAATTATTGGTGGAGATAGTGACGCTGTTTCTAGTAATGGTAAGGGCTTAGTTAAGTTGAATGAACTTTATTTAAAGAATGGATTAAATTCTAGAGTAATTGTTTATAAAAATATGCGTCATGAAATCTTAAACGAAAAAGATAACATTAAAGTTTATAAAGACGTTTTAAATTTCTTTAACGAATAGGTATGTTTAAAAATAGAAATAAAAAAATTAATCTTACTGTTTATAGTGCTTCAATAGCTTTAATAAGTTTGTCATTATCAAGTTGTGGTAATAGTTATTTTGTCGACCACAAAACTTCTAAAAACGCTAAAGTTACAATTAGTAAAACACTTCCTACAAGTGGAGAAGTGATTAAACCAAGTGATTTAACAATTACAAATACCTTACCTCAGTTAGCTAAAGACAAAACTTACCCATATTATTTAACAAGTCAAGTTGGAGATGCGATTGATGTTTTAGTTTTACCTATTCATTTCGAAGATAGTAATAATTTTATATTTGAAGATGAAATAAAAGCCAATATTAAAGCGGCCTTTAACGGAAGTAATAATAAAAAAGTTTATCCGACATCAGTTAAAGAATTTTATAAAAAATCAAGTTTTGGCAAGATAAATCTTAATTTTGAAGTTGCTGATTGGTATACAACTTTTTCTAGTAAAGCATTGCTTGAAGAAGAAAATGTTGATTTGCTAATATCTAATGCAACAAAGAACGCAAAAATAAATGGTAAGAAAATTGATTTAAATAAATTTGATAAAAATAAAGATGGTGTAATCGATGCTATTTGGGCAATTTATGATGTTCCAAATTATACAAATAATCCTGGAAACAAGAATAAACTTTTATGGGCATATACCGCTTCTAAATCTTTAACAACCAATCACTCACAAAATCAATCACCTTTAATCTATAGTTTTGCAAGTTATGATTTTATGGATGGATATTATGGAGCAATAAACGCTCGCACTTTCATTCATGAGACTGGTCATTTATTTGGATTATCTGATTTATATGATTATGGTAATTCATATTATCCAATGGCTGGGTTTGATATGATGGATTTAAATTTATTTGATCATAATGCTTATTCAAAAATGTGTTTAGGTTGGATGAAACCTTATGTTGTATACGGAAATGCTACAATTAACGAAGAAGAATTAATTAAAAATAATAGTTGTGTAGTTATACTTGAAGATGAAAAAGAATTGAATTGCAAAAACAAAGATAATTATGTTTTTAATCCATTTAAAGAATATATTTTATTAGATTATTTTGATGCTTCTGAATCTTCTCTCAATTACTTTGATTTGACTAATGATTCAGAGCAAGAAGGAGTTCCTTCAATTGATATAGATGAAAGTGGATATCGTATATTTCATATTGACGGTAGATTACTGAAATTAGAAATGCAAAATAAAGTTGTCGATGCTGAATTTTATAATTCGAGTGTTCCGATCTCAAAAGCTGAAGTAGGAATGAAAGTTATTACAAATTCTTCTGGCGAGGCGCCATTATCTGAAACTAAAGTAATAAAAAAATTAGGCTATCATTATTTACTACAAGAAAATAAAAATATTGATTATTTTAATGAAGCAACTTTATTAGTAAAAAATTTTGAAGAACTTGATCAAGATTATACAAATTTATATTTTTCAACGAATGATGAATTAAATGGTGAAAAAACAAGAACACCTTTAACTAACGAAATGCTTTTTCGTAGTGGAGATGAATTTAAAATTGACGAAATATATTCTAAGTATTTCGTGAATGGAAGAAATAATGAAGGCGTAAAATTCAACGATGGGGCCGAGGTTTTTTCAACTTCAATCCATTTTGAATAAATTTTTGAATTTTAAGTTACGAAACGCTTTTTTGTGACGTAAATCTATTTTATTTATTTAACTAAAATGGTAATATTTGAGATGCTGAAGAAGGAGGATAAATTCTCATGATAAAAGATATTTTAGTTTTCTCATTATCTTCAAATATTGAGCTCACTAACAAAGTTTGCGCTCACCTCGGAATTGAAAGATCGAAGAGTGAGATTCACCACTTTGCTGATGGGGAATGCTTAGCAACATCATTAGAAGATGTTAGAGGCAAAAAAGTATATATAATTCAATCAACATGTAAACCTGTCAATGATAGAATTATGGAAACTCTCATATTTATTGATGGGGCAAAAAGAGCAAACTGCCGCGAAGTTACTGTCATCATGCCTTATTTTGGCTATGCTAGACAAGATAGAATCGCGCATATCAACGAACCAATTAGTGCAAAATTAGTCGCTGATTTATTTACAAACGTAGGAGTTAAACGTGTATTAACAGTTGAATTACACACTCCACAAATTCAAGGATTCTTTGGTGTTCCTTTAGATAACCTTTCACCATCATATTTATTTGGTAAATATTTAAAGAAATATTTATTGAAACATAATGAAGATGATCCAGATAGAATTGCTATCGTTGCTCCAGATCATGGTGCTATGCATAGAGCTAGAGATTTAGCTAATTTCATTCCTAATACTTCAATTGTTGTTATCGATAAACGTAGACCAAAACCAAACGTTGCTGAAATTACTAACGTAGTTGGTGATATCGAAGGAAAAGTTTGTATTATGGTTGATGATATTATCGATACAGGCGGAACAATTTTAGCTGGTGCTAAAGTTCTTAAAGAAAGAGGTGCAAAATCAGTTATCATTTGCTGCTCACACGCTTTATTTAACGGCAATGCATTAGAAAAATTTGAGAATGCTGATTATATCGAAAGAGTTCTTGTTACAGATACAATCGAACATAAAGAATTCGAAGACTCCAAAAAGATTAGAGTAATTACAACAGCTGAAATGATTGCTGATTGTATTAAATCACACGAATCACACGAAAAGATCAAAGATCAATACGCAAGATTCCATTAATATAAGAAGGTGGTAATGCCACCTTTTTTTGATGCTTATTTTTGTTAAACAAATTAATAAAAATGTGGATATTAATTTAACATTAAGTGAAAACGCTTTCATACTTTCACTTATAAAATTAATAAATTGTGAAAAATATCGATGCAATCGAATAAATTTAATTTGGAAAGAAAAATGTCCTAAATATTTTAATTTACAAGTATTTACAATTTTTTTATATTTTAGAGGTAAGAAGTTCTTACAGGTATATCGGTTCAAAAAGGTGAACCACTTCCAGCCTGAAGCCAAAGTTTAGGGGCTACCTGAAGATAGGATTAGTTATTAACCTCTTTTTCAAGGAAGTGAAAATTTGAAATAATATGCCAATTTTTCTTTGTATAAGGAGGACATTATAATATGAAGAAAAAAATTATTAATTTATTTTCATTAACTATGTGCGCATTACTCGCTACATCATGCGGTGAAACTGTCGTCGATTACGGTGATTGGGAAAGTGTTCAAAAAGAATATTTAGAAGAAATTAACATTGGAACAGATAAAGAAGTTGCAGAAGATAAATTAGCTAATTTTACTGAAACAAACCCATTAAAAATCGCTTTAGTTACAGATAGTGGAACTCTTGATGATCACTCATTTAATGAATCAGCTTGGAAAGGTGTTAATGAATTTGCTGTCAAAAACGGAAAAGGTAAAATCGATAATAAAATAGTTAAAACTGGAAAAATTCATACAATGTATTATCAACCAGCAGAAGACGCTTATGATACAAATGGTAGATTTGCAGCTATGAAAGAAGCAGCTACAAAATTTAAAGCAGATGTTATTGTTTTACCTGGCTACTTATTCCAAGGCGCTATCAAATTAGCAATTAATGATCATGCTTTTGATAATGTTCATTTATTAGCTTTAGATTGTGTTAAACAAGATGATGAAAATACACCATATGAATATAATGAAAGAGTAACATCTGTTATTTATAGAGAAGAACAATCCGGATTCCTTGCTGGATATGCAGCTGTAAAAGAAGGATTTAAAAAATTAGGTTTTGTTGGTGGTATGGCTGTTCCTGCTGTTGTTAGATATGGATCAGGATATGTTCAAGGCGCTGCTTATGCTGCTCAAGAATTAAATTTAAGTGAACCAGTTTCAGTTCAATATTATTATGCTGGCGAATTCGGGCCAACAACTGAAGCTACATCATTTGCTAAAACATGGTATCAAAATGGAAGTGCTGATGTTATCTTTGCTTGTGGTGGTGCAGTTTATCAATCAGTTTTAGAGGCATCAAAAACAAACGGAAACAAAAAATGGATTGGTGTTGACGTTAACCAATACGCTGATTCAAGTGTTAATGGTTCTGCAGTTTTAACTTCAGCTATGAAAAACTTACAAGATGCTGTTGAAGTTTTATTAACAACATATTGTGAAAATGATCAAAAATGGTCAACAGATTTAGCTGAAAATGTCGTTACAGTTGGATGTAAATCAGATAGCTGTAAATTACCAACACCAGAAGTTGATGGAGAAGGATGCTGGAATTTCAGTAATTTTACAGTTGAAGAATACGAAACATTCTACGAAAAAGTTAAAAACGGAACTGTTCAAGTTAATTCATTCTCGGATAACGAAACTTTAAAAGAAAATAATTTTGGTGTAAATCCACAATACTGTACAGTCAATTACATTGGCTAATTTAATTAAAAATGATTTAATGAAGTTAATAGGTGTCTTGGTTATACACTAAGTATGCCTATTAACTTTTTTGCAAAAAGGAAATAGTTTATGGAATACGAAAACGTCATTGAACTAAATCACATAACTAAATCTTTCCCAGGAATTAAAGCTAATGATGATATATCATTAACTCTTCGTAAAGGTGAAATTCATGCTTTATTAGGAGAAAATGGTGCTGGAAAATCAACTTTAATGTCAATTTTATTTGGAATGTATGAACCAGATAAAGGTGAAATTTTTGTTAAAGGTCAAAAAGTTCAAATTAAAAATCCAAATGATGCTACAAAATATGGCATTGGAATGGTACACCAACATTTCAAATTAGTTGAATGCTATACTGGATTACAAAACATCATTTTAGGTCATGAGCCAACTAAATACGGTTTTTTACAACCAAAAAGAGTTAAACAATCATTAGTTGATTTATGTGAAAAGTATCATTTCGATGTCAATTTAAACGATGTAGTCGAAAATATGCCAGTTGGTGCTCAACAAAAGATTGAAATTTTAAAAATGCTTTATCGTCAAAATGATATCTTAATTTTTGATGAACCTACTGCGGTTTTGACTCCACAAGAAATTGAAAACTTAATGAAATCAATGAAAGAATTGGTTAAGGAAGGAAAATCGATTTTATTCATTTCACATAAGTTAAATGAAATTATGGAAGTAAGTGATCGAGTCACAATCTTACAAAAAGGAAAATGTCTTGGGACTTACGAAACAAAAAATACTAACGAAGTTGAGCTTTCAAAACTTATGGTTGGTAGAGATGTTAAACTAAGTGCAGATAAAAAAGAATGTAAACCTGGAGATACAGTTTTAGAAGTTAAAGACTTAAGTGTTTTTAATACAGATAAGAAAAAAGAAGTTGTTCATAATGTATCTTTCAATGTTAGAAAAGGTGAAATTGTTTGTATTGCTGGAATTGAAGGAAATGGTCAAAGTGATTTAATTTATGCTTTAACTGGTCTTGAAAAAATTCAAAATGGCAAAGCTGTTCTTCATTTTGATAAAGGTGAAAATAATCCATATCTTAAAGAAACATGGATTACTAAAACCAATAAAATTATTAAACAAGGTTGGTACTACTTCGCCGATTCACTAACATTTGGTACTAAATTTATTGGATATTACACCAGTAAAGGTATGAACTTATTCACTAATTTATTTAGAAAAAATAAGAAAAACTTTGCGAAAACCAAACCAAATTACAAAGTCCGTTCTGAAAAAGCGTTCTTAGATGAAGCTAAGGAAGGAAAAATTCACTTAGAAAATTTGTCTGTTAGAAAAAGAAATGAAAATGGAATTTCGCATATTCCAGAAGACAGACATAGGTATGGTTTAGTTCTTGATTTTAATTTAAGAGACAATCTTGTTCTCGATACTTATTATAAATCTCCTTTCCAAAAATTTGGTTTTATAAATAATAAAGAAAAAGAAAAAACAGCTAATGAATTAATTGATAGTTATGATATTAGATCCGGCAAAGGCACTCAAACAACTGTTAGAAGTATGAGTGGAGGTAACCAACAAAAAGCAATCATCGCTCGTGAGCTCAATAAAAAGAATCCTTTGCTTATTGCAGTTCAACCAACTAGAGGACTTGATGTTGGTGCTATTGAGTTTATTCATAAACACATCATCGAAAGTAGAGATGCAGGAAATGGTGTTTTACTCTTATCTTTAGAACTTGAAGAAGTTATGAATTTAGCTGATAGAATTTTAGTTATGTATAATGGTGAATTTGTCGGTCAATTTAATCCTAAAGATACAACTATTGAAGAACTCGGACTTTATATGAGCGGAGCAAAACGCGATGAAGTCAATGCGATACTTTAGGAGATGTATATGAGTAATTTTTTAAATAAAATGAAATCTTGGTTTAATCCTGTTGCTGTATTTTTCCATAACGCTAATAAAAGACCAGGATTTAAAGCTTCAATTTCTTCGGTTGCATCAATATTAATCGGTTTAGTAGTCGGATTAATTATTATGTTAATCGTTAGTCCAACCCACGCTTTTACTGGCCTATGGACCTTAATTTCAACAGGTTTCTCTGATGCACACTTATTTTCTAGAGTTATTTTTAAAGCAACACCTTTAATCTTTGCTGGTTTAAGTATTGCTTTCTCTTTCAATCTTGGATTATTCAATATTGGTATTACTGGACAAGTTACACTCGGCGCATTCACATCAATTTTGGCTGGTCTATCTGGTGCAAATTGGTTTGTTTGCATGTTAGTTGGTATGCTTTCTGGTGCGTTAGTTGGATTCATTCCTGCTTTATTAAAAGATAAATTCCATGTTAATGAAGTTTTAAGCGGAATTATGCTTAACTGGATAACTTATTATATTATTGGAATTTGTGGTAACTTAGCAGTGCCTCGTGCATTTAAAGATAAAGCTTCGCCATCACAATTATTAATGATTCCAAGTGATGCAAGAATGCCTTCACTAGGAATTCCCGGAATGGAAAATATAAGTGTTGGTCTTATTATTGCTATCTTATTTATAATTGGAATATTTGTCATTCTTAATTACACAACTTTCGGTTTCGAACTTAAAATGACTGGAAGAAACGCTAGTGCTAGTAGATATGCTGGTGTTAATCAATCAAAATCAACTATTTTAGCTTTAACTATCTCAGGAGCTTTGGCTGGTATTTGTGGATATATGCTATATGCAGAACCAACAGCACCAAGTAAATTTGTTTGGGATAGCAGTGCTAATACATTATTAGCTGATGGTTTCACCGGAATTAGTGTTTCTTTAATTGCTCAAAATTCTCCGATTGGATGCTTACTTTCTTCAATTTTCTTAACTTTAATTGACGCAAGTAGTAACTCCCTTAAAACAATTAGTAATGGTGCTTATAATGTTCATTACACCGAACTTATTAAGTCAGTTATCATTTATGTTGCTGCGTTATCTTCATTCTTCAAAATTATTTTAACTAAGTTAAATGATAAAAATGAAATGAATGATTATTTCACTCGAAATCAATTTAAAAAAGCAAGAAAGGAGGCTAAATAATTATGTTCTCCGCGAATAGTATTGGTTCTTTCTTTAATTATTTTATCTTCTATATTGTAGGATTTGTTTTAGGATCATATGGAGGATTATTCAGTGAAGCTTCAGGTATTATTAACATTGCTCTTGAAGGTTCAATGGTTGTTGGTGGGTTCTTCGGACTTATATTCTTACAAGGTATGGCTCAATGGTGCGCTGGATCTTGGCTCGTCACAACTATGGGTGGTTTAGTTATTGTGTATTTATTAGGTACAATAATTTCAATCATAGTGGGTTTATTATTTTCATTCTTATTATCATTTGTTTCAAATAAGTTAAAAGCAGATCAAACGATTGTCGGAACTGCTTTGAACACATTAGCAATTGCAATTTGTACAATTATTAATACACAAATCACAGGAAAAGATTCACCTGAAACTGCAAATAATTTATTCTCAAGTGTTCTTCAAATTAAAACAGGAAATGTATTCTTTGATAATATGTTCTCAGGATTAAATATTTCTGTTTTAATCGGTTTCATTCTTATCGTTGTTCTTTGGGTTGTATTAAGTAAAACTCGTTTTGGATTAAGACTTAGAGCATGTGGTGAAAATCCTGCTGCTGCTGATAGTGTTGGTATTAATGTCAATAGAATGAGATATATCGGTACTGCAATTGGTTCAGCAAGTGCTGCATTAGCTGGATTTATTATCTTCTCATGTATGCCAATTGGTGTATGGCAAATTGATGCATTAGGATATGGTTTCTTAGTTTTAGCTATTGAAATCTTCGGCAACTGGAAACAAACTAACATTATCTTCTGTTCATTATTCTTTGCATTCTTCTTTGCGTTTGCTCCAATCTTTATTTCTACAGCATTCTCAGATCCATCATTTGCTGGAATTAGAAATACAATTTTTGGACAAAAAGCATTCTATTATTTATTACCTTACTTACTGGCTCTTATTACACTTATCATATTCTCGAAAAAATCGAGGGCGCCAAAAGCAGAAGGTATACCTTACGATAAATCAAGTCGATAAAAATAAAGCAACCGCGAATTAAATCACGGTTGCTTTTTTTACTTAAAATTATGAATATTAGGGCGAGTGATATTTACACCGTTATAATAATATTTAGTTTCGAAGTTTTTTTCTTCTTTGTTTTCGTTAACTAAATATATGTTTGAAACTTTTGGCAAATAATTTTCAAAAGAGTGACTTGCATTAATTTCGTAACTTGTTTTACTAATTGAAGCATCGAGTTCAATGTCTTTTTTAGTATCGCTTGAAATTTTTACGTTAACTGAAGAATTGCTTTCGTTAATTAAAGTTTCATATATACTCAATGTTTCCTTAAAATTAGCACATTCAGAAATAATTAAATCTTTAATTTTTTGATATACCGAAGTGAAAAAAGAAGTATCTTCGTTATAATCTGTTACTTCATATTCTCTATAACTTTTATTGTTTTCTGTTTTAGAAGTAACCTTATATAATTTTTCGTCTTTTTTATTAACGTATATCCATTGTTCATTAAGAGTTGTTTCGTCAAAACCTTTGGAATGATAAAAATATAAATCGTCTAAAGAAAATCTAACAATGGTTTTATCGATGTATTGGTTACTTTTCTTTGTTAATTTGTTGATTGTGATTTTAGTTGGAAAATTAAAAGTTGAATCGTTTAATGTGCTCTCTATATTATCTATAACAACATTTGCTTCCTCAATATTTAATGGCTTAGAGGCGCATGAAAAAAGAGATAATGATAATAAACAAATTAAAGCAGTGCTTTTTATGTGTGACATATCTTTACTCCTTTCGATTTTTAAATATTCTATCACTTCGTTGAAAAAGGTCAAGGCTACTAAAAAAAGGTATTATCTTGATTTAATGGTTAATTTAATGATAAAGCGAGTCAAAAGAACTAATGAAACATTTTAAAATGTCTTATATAATAAATAAGTATGTCTTTAATCAGTTTTTCAAATGTTACTAAATACTATTCACTTGATCTAATTTTAGACCATGTTACTTTTTCTATTAATAAAGGAGAAAAAGTTGCTTTAGTTGGCTCTAATGGAACTGGAAAAACAACTTTGTTTAAATTGATACTCAAAAAAGAATTTCCTACACTTGTTGCTAAAGAAGATAAGCCAGGTGATATATCTATTTTAAGCGATATAAAAATTGGATATTTAAATCAAAATGCTATTGAAGATATTAATCATACTGTTAAAGAGGAATTGTACTTAGCTTTCAAAGAAATTACAAAAAAGCTTGATGAATTCAATGTTTTAACGACTGAGTTAGCAACCAAAAGTGATGAAAAAACTTTAGAAAAATATAATACACTTTTAGATTATTTAAATGAGATGAATGCATTTAATCTTGAAAATAAGATTGAGGAATATTTATCTAGATTTAGATTTGATAAGAAATATTTAAATGCAAAAATCGCAAGTTTAAGTGGTGGTGAAAGAATGAAAATTGCTTTTATTAAGCTTTTACTTGTGGATTATGATGTTTTATTACTTGATGAACCTACTAACCATCTTGATATCGCTACAATTGAATGGTTAGAAGAATATTTAAAATCATACAAAGGTACTATTTTATTTATTTCTCACGACCGATATTTTTTAGAAACTTTAGCCACTAAAGTTTTAGATTTAGAAAACCATAAAATTACAACTTACTCAATGGGCTATCAAGAGTATTTAAAAGAAAAAGAAATCAATTACCAAAATGAACTTGCTAAATTTAAGCGTGAAGAAGAAGAGATGGAACGTCTTAAAAAGTTTATAGAATTTTATATGCCTAAACCACGTTTTGTAGGCAGAGCAAAAGATAGAGTTCATAAACTTGAAAAGTTAGAAAAGAATCATATTGATAAACCTGTTAAAGAAAATAAAAACATTAAATTTAAAATTGAAGGTAGTAATCTTAAAAATAAGGGTTTACTTGAGTTAAAAGATGTATCAGCAGGATACGACTCAAAACCACTTTTTGATCCATTTTCATTTACTCTTTATGGTAAAGATCATCTTGCAATTGTTGGTGACAATGGAATTGGCAAAACTACTTTAATTAAGACAATTTTAGGTGAAATCCCTGCAATAACTGGCGAAATTAAACATCTTAGAACTTTAAAAATTGGTTATATCAAGCAAAATGACTATGAATTTGTCTCTAAAGAAACATGCCTAGATTATTTAAGAAGTAAATATCCAACGAAACTTGATGGCGAATTACGTACTGCTTTAGGTAGATTTTTATTCAAAAAAGAAGATGTATTCAAAAACTGTACAAACCTTTCTAACGGAGAAAGGATGCGTTTAGTTTTATGTGATTTATCTTTAAGTGATTATGATGTTTTAATTTTAGATGAACCTACAAACCATCTTGATTTAGTAACTAAAGAATGTCTTCTTGATGCTTTAAAATCATATCACGGAGCAATTATTTTTATTTCTCACGACCGTTACTTTATAAATTCTTTAGCTGATTATATTCTTTATATAAGTAAGGAAGAAACACTTTTAATTGAAGGAAGTTATGAAGATTTAAAAGTAACTTTAGATTATAAAAATATTGAAAATGAAACTAAGGAAATAAAGGTAAATGAAACCAAACCTTTAGTTTACGATAAAATAGAAACTAAAAAGAAATTATCGAATAATAAAATCAACGAATTAAAAAATGAGGCAAGCGAAATTGAATCGAGATTAAACGAAATTGATGAAATGCTTGAAGCTGATTTTGAAGATTATACTGAAATTGACTTATTGACGGACGAAAAAAGCGCCCTTGAAGAGCGCTATTTCGAAATTTTAGATTTACTTAATGATTAAGCAACAACGTTTCTTAATCCTTTTTCTTTTAAATATTCCTCTAATTTCGTTGTATCATGACCATAGACTACAAGGTGATGATTTCCTAAAGGATTCTTTAAGAAGTAGTTGATGTTATTTTCAACTGAAATAACAATTTGAGTTCTACAAAGGTTATTTCTTGTTAAGTTTTCATCAATTTTGCCTTTTAAAATTACATATTTATCTAAGTCAGGGCTGATTCTAAAGATAAAACAATCCTTACATTCAAGTTCACCTTTAATTGCGACACCGATTCCTGATTCAAAATGAGTATCTAATTTATATGAAGTACACATTTTTAAAGGTAAAGTGCAGTGTGCAATAGTGATTTTGCTTGTATTTGAATCGATTTCACTTGGGTTTGCTTGAAAAGCGTATTGTCCAAGGAATTTTTTAACAAGGTACATTGAAATCATAGCAGGGACATCACCTTCGCAAGTTCCAATAATTCCAGCATCGTTACATAAAGCTAAAGCTAAGCAACTTGTTGAATGGATTGTTCCTAAAAGATCGAAACATCTAATTGTAAAGCCTTTTAAATCGTATTTTTTAACTAAATCAAGGATAGAAAGATAGATTTGATAAGCTAAATCAAGCTCACTTTTTTTGAAAGTAGCTTTGATTAATCCTTCTGGTGCTTCCTCTTTATGAGTTTTTGTTAATTCGATTAATTCTTCTGTTGTGATTTGAACAAGTTCAAGATCAAATTTTTCTTTTAATAAATTTGCATCAACGTGACATGAAATTAACCAATCACTTGGTGCTCCGATAATTCCTAATCTATCCATTTATTTTTCCTCAATAATTTCCTTAATTCTTTTTGCAATAGTAGCTGCATCGCCATGGAGAATTTCACCTTTTTTACCATCTCTATTTAAGAAAGACAAAATTTCTAAAGATGCTGCTAATGAGTTGTTGTGTTTAAATGTTAATAAAACGAATGGTTCTTTGAGCTTGTCATAAACTTGTAAAAAATAATTTTCGCTGCCCCCGCTTTCTACTAAGACAAGACCTAAATCACCTTGGTATAAGTTTTCTATTGAAGAAATTTCAAATTTATAACCTGTTAATTCGCTTAATGAATTGAATAAATTTTTTCTTGCTTCTTCAATGTATTTATCGTCATGAAGTGGCGATAAAATAGGATAAATATTAATCTTTTTCATATCTATAGTATATTTCTTGAAACTTAAAAACGAAATTTTTTTTGGTTGAAATGAACAAATTTTAATATGAAAATAATTTGTTTAATATAATTTTATTTTTTACATCAAAATATTTATTTAAATGAAAAGTGCCGATTAAATCGTTATTTTTCGGCGCAAAGACATTAAAAAGCATTTGACAAATAACTAAAAATAATTAATAATAAATATAGAAGGATACTTAAGTATTTATACTTCAATAAAGAAGAGCTCAGAAGATAATTTGAGTGAAAACGTCAAATTTTAGTTAGATAATATTGAGACTCTTCTTTTCTTTTAAAAAATTATGGCATTAACAAAAACTAGATTAACAAAAATATTAAGAGCGATTAAGAAAACTGACATTAAGTTTTATACAGTTGAAGATTTAAGTAAGGATACCGCGATTAAAAAAAGCGCTTTACAAGATGATCTTATAGATTATCTCCCTTTAGTTTATTTTGGTTATGAATATAATTTAAAAGACGTTTTGCCTGAATTAGAAGAAAAGTTAAAAGTATTAACTCAAACTCCAGTTAAGAAAAGAATATATAAAAAGAAAGATATCCAAAAATATGAAAATTTTGTCGATTTCGTCTATCAAAATATGACTGATAATGGTGGAATTTTCGATACAGGATATGTCTTAACTAAAAAAGATATAAGCATTATTAGAAAACTTTTAAAAGAAGAATCACTAAAACTTAAGAATAAGAAGTAAGAAAACTCGATTAGATCGTTAAGTGACAAAGTTATTGCAATAAAAAAGAAATTAAAAAAATATGAATTAGAGAGTGAGAAACTTAAGAAAGTTGTACTCTCTTTTTTCTTTGCGCTCTTGAGTTTAAAA
>DBFJOT010000009.1:0-41411 GCA_048405595.1 Candidatus Onthovivens sp. | reverse complement strand
CGTTAAGTGACAAAGTTATTGCAATAAAAAAGAAATTAAAAAAATATGAATTAGAGAGTGAGAAACTTAAGAAAGTTGTACTCTCTTTTTTCTTTGCGCTCTTGAGTTTAAAATGTTTTTGTTCTTGTTGCTGCTCAACCGTAAATGAAAGGAATTAAAGTAATATGAGCAAATATAAGAGAATTGATTTAAGCGAAAGAATTTCAATACAAGCTTCAATAGAAAGAGAATTATCGTTAGAACAAACAGCAAAACGTATTAATAGATCGCCTAGTTCTGTTTATAGGGAAATAGTGAACAATTCATACATTAAAAATGGAAGGAAAACATGCGCACATTGTGCAAAAGTTTGCTTGATAAAACCTAAGTTTGTTGGTGGTGAATGCAAGGAATTTACTCCAGCGTTTTGTCCACAACTTGAAAAGTATCCATACGTTTGTAATAAATGTAAACGTCAATCTTATTGTAGAAACAACAAGAGATATTACGATTGTGAAAAGGCAAATCAAAAAGCTTTACTATTACATTCATCAACTAGGATGAGTAAAAAATTCTCAAACGAATCTGATTTAATTAAACAAATTAATGATGTTCTAATTGATAGAATAAACAAAAGGCAAGGTCTATATCATATTCGGTCTTCGAATCAACTAATTCGTGACAATATGTCAGAAAGAACCTTAAGAAGATACATTTATGATGGTATGTTTGATGTAAAAGCTCATAATTTGCCCAATTATGTGAAATTATCGCATAAAAAGCGCGAATATAGCCCTAGAAAAAAACTTAACGTTATTCGCTTAGAAGGTAGAACTTACAAATACTATCTACAAGAAATAAACAAAGTAGGTAGAAGAAATGAGTTTCAATATGATAGTGTAATCGGATTAATTGATGATAAATTATCAATTCTTACTATCACACACTCGGATACAAATTTTCAATTTGGATACGTAATAGAAAAAGGTAAATCGTCCTCTGTTAATCTTGTGATTAAGTCTTTAAAAGAACTTTTCGGCGATGAATACAAAACCGTATTCAAAATAAACCTTTGCGATAACGGAAGTGAGTTTGAAAATTTCTACAAAAATGAATCAATACATGAGAACGTAAAAGTTTTTTACACAGATCCATACAAATCGTATCACAAACCTGAATGCGAAAGAAATCATGAATTCATTAGATGCATCTTACATAAACACGAGACTTTAAATAACATTACTCAAGAAAATTTGAACCTAATTTTTTCACACATAAACAGTTATATTAGAAAATCATTAGATGGTGTTACACCATATGATCTTTTTGTAAAAGAATTTGGAGAAGGTGTTGTTGAAAAACTTAATATCCGAAAAATCAACCCAAAGGATGTTAATTTAACACCAAACCTTCTCTAGAAAAAAGCAGCAACAAGAACGTACATAGCGATACTTGGGTTATAGAAATTGTTAGTCACACAATTTCATAATCCCTTTTTGTTGTGCCTTTAAATTATACCAAAAGCATGAAATATAATCATTATCACACCTGGTGACAGGTTCATTGCAATAAAAAATATTAATATTTGAATATTTTTATTATTTAAAGATACTCTATTGCAATAACTTTGTCTTTTGTTGCAATAGCACCTACATTTATTGCAATGACTTTGTCATCTAACCGCTAAAAAAAACATTTATATTTTTAATGAAATATAAATGACAAAAATTACCCATGCTTTATAATATGAAGCAGGAGGAAAAAGCTATGTTAAATAAAAAATTAGCTTTAGAAGTTATTAACCTCGCTGCATCAACTGGTGCTGATTTCGTAGAAATCTTTTATGAAGATACATACACATCATCTTTATCTTTAGAGAACGGTAAAGTTGATAACGTCACAAACGGAAATACTAACGGCGTTGGTTTAAGACTTCTTAAAGGAAATAGAAGTGTTTACGGATCAACAAACGATTTATCAAAAAAAGGTTTATTAACTTTAGCAACAAACTTATCAAAATCATTTTCTAGTGAAAGAGTTTTAAATGAATTAACTGATTTCGAAACTGTAAAAATTAAAAATATTTCACCTGTTAAAAAATCTTTAAAAGAAGTAACTACACAAGAAAAAATCGATTTCTTACAAATTCCTAATACATTAATCAGAGAAAAAGACCCAAGAATCGTTAGAGTTACAACAGGTTTATCATTTACTATTACAGATACAGCAATCTTTAATAGTAAGGGAAAATTCATTCCAGATCATAAAGAATACGGAAGACTTGTTTTATTAAGTATAGCTAGCGAAAACGGAAAAATCGAATCAAGATTCGACGGTCCAGGCGCTCAAGGTGGATGGGAATATTTCACAGAAAAACTTGATGTCCGTTCATTAGCTGAAGAAAACGCATCAAAATTAATTATGATGTTAGGCGCTAAAGAATGTCCTAGTGGCAAGTTCCCTGTCATTATCGGAAACGGCTGGGGTGGAGTTATTTTCCATGAAGCTTGTGGTCACCAACTCGAAGCAACTTCTGTCGCTAAGGGTTTAAGTGTTTTTAGTGGTAAAAAAGGCGAAAAAATTGCTAATGACATCGTAAGTGCTTATGATGATGCAACTATTCCAAATGAATGGGGTTCATATAACGTTGATGATGAAGGTAACGTTCCTACAAGAAACGCATTAATTGAAAACGGTGTTTTAGTCGGTTATCTTGTTGACGATTTTAACGGAAGAAGAATGAATGAAAAAGGTAACGGGGCTTGTAGAAGACAAAACTACAAATTTGAACCTACTTCAAGAATGGGCAACACATATATTGCTAATGGTAAATCAACAAGAGAAGAAATCATCGCTAATACAAAGTTAGCTTTATATGCTGTTTCATTTAACGGAGGTAGTGTTAATCCAGCAACTGGTGATTTCAACTTTGGATGTAGCGAAGCTTATATTGTTAAAGACGGAAAAATTCTTGAACCTGTTAGAGGCGCAACATTAGTTGGTAACGCAAAAGAAATTTTAAAACACATTGATATGGTCGCTAACGATTGTGCTTTCGGACAAGGAATGTGTGGTTCATCAAGTGGTTCAATCCCAGTAAATGTTGGTCAACCAACTATTAGAATCGACGAAATCGTTGTCGGTGGTAGAGGAGGATCTATCGATGAATTTTAATAAATTTTATGAATTAGCTAAGCAAAACGGCCTTAAAGTAACTGAATTAACACAAACTAAGTCTACTAATTTCTCAATTGAAATCTTCAAAAAAGAAATTACAAGTTATAGTTTAAAAGAAACATCTAGATTAACTGGACGTGGAATTTATAACGGTAAGCTTGGATTCGTTACAACAGAAAAAGATGATTCAACTACTCCACTTTACATTATCAATTCAATTAAAGATGCTGCTAGTGTCATTAATTCAGATGATGAAGCAATCATCTTTGAAGGCGCTGAAAAATATAAAAAGAAAAACGTATTTAATAAAGAACTTTCATCTTGGGCAGCAGACGACATTTTAAAAATTCTTTTTGAAATAGAAGAAAAATTATATGCTAAAGATTCTAGAATTACTGATGTCGAAGTTGCTTTTGAACGTTCTGAATCAGCTCTCACTTTCTCAAATTCATACGGATTATTAATCAAAACAAAGAGTAATTTTTATGATTTTGTAGCCTCAATTACTATTAAAGACAGTGATGAAGTCAAATCATCATTTAATGTATTCTTAGACAACAAAATAGAAAAATTCAATGTCGATGAATTCGTTAATGAAACTGTACAAAAAGGTATTGAAAAATTCCATGGTGAAACAATTACTCCAGGATCATATGATGCAGTTTTATCACGTGATGTTGTCGACAATTTATTAGGTGCACTAGTTTCAAATGCTTCAGCTGAAGAAATCCAAAAACACTCTTCTTCATTTGAAGGTAAATTACACACAAAGATTTTCTCAGATAAAATTACTATCGAAGAAAAACCTCTTGCTAACAACATTTTCTATGATTTCATCGATGATGAAGGCGTACCAAAGCAAAATAAATTCATCGTTAAAAAAGGTGTACTTGAAACATATTTACATAACTTAGGTACAGCTAAAAAAGATGGCGTAGAATCAACTGGTAACGGCCAAAGAAACGGTAGTAAAGTTAGTGTTTCATTCGGTAATTTATTCTTAAAACCAGGTAGACTCTCTGAGGAACAATTATTTGAAAAAATCGGAAATGGTGTTTACATCACTTCTTTACAAGGTTTACACGCAGGCTTGGATTCAAGAAGCGGCGACTTCTCATTACAAGCTGAAGGGTTCCATATTAAAGATGGTAAAAAAGATAAACCACTTACATTAATTACAGCTAGTGGCAATTTATTTAAAGTATTTAATGATGTTATTGCAGTTGGTAACAACACAAAATTATTATTAAGTTCAGATACAGTTCCATCTATTGCAATTAAGGGCTTAAAAATTAGCGCTGAATAATAATAACTACATATCTAAAGGTGATGATGATAAAAAATCATCACTTTTTTATTTTTTTTGAAAAAATCCTAGATTGGTCCTTTTGTGTTAGTAAGAAAGGAAATATTGCAATTGTGGGGCAATAGTGAAATCAAGTACTTGTATGAGATATCGAGAAGCTTTGCGTGTTAACATTGATATTCCCATTACACTATTTGTAGTAGCATAGCTAAATTAAATTTCCTTTCTTCAGGTTGAAAGATCAAGAAACTTTCATATAGAGCCTGCCCGTCTTCTTGGCCAGGCCTCTAAAGAATTTTTATATAGATTTCTTTAGAGGTTTATTAGTCCAAAGGACGGGAAATCTATGTGTATTTATATTCAAAAAAGTTTTTTAGCAAAACTTCTTTTTTAGTTTACTATTTTTTAGAAATTTAAATATTTAATAACCTTTTTCTTTAAAGTCAGAAACAAGCATTAAATAGAAATTATGAATCTTTTCTCTTTTCTTCTTTTTAACCATAAAGTCTATTATTTCTGTATGTGATGTCGATTCATTAATAGCTAAACCTTTATATTCACCAATGAAGGTAGATTCAATAGGTACAAGTCCATCTGTTTTATTATCACTAAAATATTTAGAAAACGCTAAAGGTATCCCCATAACAAAATCATCCCTACTTCTTTCCATTATTGTGGAATAACTTTGCACATAAATATCTTTAGAAATTTTAAGACATTCATCGTTTAAATCGTCAACAAGTTTTAATTCATTACAAACTTTTAAAGAGTCAGGGTTTTTATCAGCAAACATTTTATAAATAAGATCGATCCACCATGCAATGATTTTAATCATCCAATTAGGAAACCTTAAAATAAAACTAGCAATAGGAGATCCTTTAAACGGTGTGCATAATGTCGTCAAAGTGGCGACTACATCGTTATTATTTAAATTTTCTATAAAAAACTTACTGTCTAAACCACCTTTAGAATGCGCAATTAGATTTACTTTATTCGTGTTCTCTTTTTTTGAGTACTTCACAGATGAATTTTTCTAATTGATGGACATTATTTTCTATTGTTCCTACTCCGTCAATTGGAGCAGTATAAACTTTGTATCCGTTACTAGTTAAAACTTTTTCAATTCTTCCGAAGGCACGAAAAAATTTGAATTCTTTAATTATAACTCCGTGAATTAAGATGATTGGGTATTTTGTTCCTTTTTCCATATAAAAAGAAAAAGCAGTACTTAAACTGCTTATTGATGTTTTAAAATATAAAGAATACCAATAGTTTTTGGTCCACAATGCGAAGTAATGACGCATCCTGCTCTTGTGTGAGTGATGATTTCTGGATCAACGTGTTTTGATAATTTTTTGATGATGTATTCATCTTCGCCATCCATATAGCCACTATCAGTAACAAAAATATGATCTAAATCAATATTTTTAGCTTTAAAGTCTGTTAAAAATTCTTCAATTTGTTCTTCTACAGCGTTACGATATTCACCTCTTGGTTTTTTGTAAACTTGTAATTTATTATCAATAACTTTTGCAACTGGATGGATTTTCAACATATGAGCAAAAATCTTAGTCATGCCACTGCATCTACCACCTTTATATAAATAATCTAATCTATTAATACAGAATTTTGCGCTAACTAAAGGTACAAGTTCTCTTACACGTTTAGCGATTTCATGGACATCAAGACCTTCATCTCTAAATTTAACCATTTTACAAACTAATAAACCTGTTCCAGTTGAAAGGTTTTGACTATCAACAACTTCAATTCTTCCTTCAGGGAATTCTTTACTAGCTAAAACAGCATTATTATAAGTTGAAGATAAGCCGCTACCGATACCTGTAAAAATAATATCGTAGCCTTCATTAATATATGGTTCAAAATCGTTAATAAATTCAGCAATATTTCTAGCGCCTGTTTTTGGTGTGACTCCATGTTTTTCAACGAGTTCGTATACTTTATCACTATTTAAATTAACACCATCTAAATAGTCGTTATCATCTCCATCAATACTGACATGTAATGGGACGATTTTAATGTCATGTTCTTTGATATAATCTTGATTTAAATCGCAAGTAGAATCTGCAATTATGATAATTTTATTCATCTTTGTTCGTTCCTTCTTATAACATTTATATTCTACCATTCAAGTAAAATAAAATCACATTACATTTGCTTTTTTCTATCTAAAAATCTATCTTATCTATGTATATTAAAGGAGAAACCAATGAAGAAAAAGAAGAAATCAAAGCTTTTTGAAGAATTCAAAAAATTCATATCAAAAGGTAATGTCGTCGATATGGCGATAGGTGTCATTATCGGAAGTGCTTTTAGCGCAATCGTTACTGCACTTGTACAAAAAGTACTTATGCCAATTATCACTTGGGCAATTCCTACAGGTGGTATGGACGGACTTGTTACAGTATTAAACGGAAGCAAAGCATTAGCAACATCAGAAACAACTAACGTAATTTATTATTGGGGTGTAGCTTATGATAAAGATATCGTTAACGTAATCAATTGGGGTGCTGTTATTAACGCCATCATTTATTTCTTAGCTGTTGCTTTACTTTTATTCACTATCTTAAAAGTATTTACTTTCTTAAAAAACAAAAGAGAAGCATTTAAAAAAGCCGAAGAAGAAAAATATTATCAAAAGCATCCTGAAGAAAGACCAAAACCAGTTGATCCAGGCAAACCTCAACCAACTGAATTACAAGTCTTATTAGAAATTAGAGACGCTTTAAAAGAAACTAAAACAAACAAATAATAAAAAGGTCTGCTTGTATCTCCTGTCAAAAGAGATAATCAACAGACCTTTTACTTATTCTTTATCGGTTGTGTTTTCTATTTTTTTATCATTTTTTTCTACTTTTAATCCAGGATTAATTTCGTAAACTTTATTCAATGATTTTTCAATTAAAGCACTTTCTTTTTTGATTTCGCCATCTTCACTTCTACTATCAAGTTTTGTTTTTCTTTGGTTAGCGAATTCAATTTCACTTCTTGATTTTTCAATTAAACCTTCAAATAAGATGTATAGTCTAATCGAACTATATTTTTTGCAATCTCTTATGTTATTTTTTTGACCGCCATCAAATGTTTCTTCGTAGAACGTTTTAGCTTCTTCAAGTGGTTTAGACAAGAAATAAATATACGATTTTGTTTTTAAAAGTTCATCAAGAGTTACTTTAGACATTTTCTTAGGATCTGATATCGTTTTATCGATTAACCCAATCGCTTCTTCATATTTATCTTTTAAGACATTATCAATTGCAACTTCAAGGTTTGCTCTAGCTGTAAAATCTGTGATTGCATCGTATGTTTTATATTCTTTAATTTCACGATTATAGAATTCAGCTTCTTCATAAATAAGTTTAGCATTATAAGCATCAATATTAATTTTTTTATTTAATAAAACAAGTCGATATCCATCATTTAAAGAATCGATTCTAGCAGGGAAATAATCATAAACAATGAAACATCCTGCAACCGCTGCTACAACAATTGTTCCATATTTCACAAACATTAACATGCTATCAGTATCTTCTTTACTGTCTTTAATGAATGCAATAACACAATATAAAACAACAAATTCTAATAACATTAAGAATAAAGGTAAAAAGACGTAAACCATAGGATTTGCTTTTTCTTTTTTAGGAGCGATTTTAGTTTCTCCTGTAAATCCATCAAATGATTTAAATCTGAATTTTGTTTTGTATTGATTTGGAGCTACTTCTTTTTTGTAGAAGCAAAGTCCTAAAATATTAAATGATAATACTTTATATCCGCCAAGCTTTGCCCCGATAAAATGTCCAACTTCTAAAAGTAAAACATTAACTAAAATTCCGATTATTAAAGAAATTAATAAAAACGCGAAATTGCTTCCGGCTTGGACTGCTAAATATCCTGCTTCCATCGCTGGTCTAACGATTAAAAATCCCGTTAAAAGAATTATCGCTGCCATTGAAGCGTAGATAAATAGACTGTAAAATTCTTCTTTTGTCATGTTTTGTTCCTCCGCTCATTGAGCTGACGTCTAATGTTTAAGAGGCAATAAACAAATTTTAAAAGTTACCGGCTAATAAGTAAAGAATTATTAATTTCCGGCTTTGTAATTTTGAACAACAAACTCTAAATTCTTTTCGTTAACTAAGTAAGTCAATTTCTTGAAAATTTCTTGTTTATTATAATCGCCATGAGCAAAGTAATATAAAAGTTGCTCTGCGATCGCCTTACTAAAAAATCTACTAATATCTTTTTTAGAGTCGATACGAAGTTCATATTTCTCTAAATAAATATTAAAAGAACGATATAAGTAGCTGAAAGTGTATTCTTCTAAAATATCTTTTGCACCACTATTTAAGACATCTTTATTAAATTCTTCGTTTTTGTATAAGTAATCTATCAATCCCTCAATGATAGAATTAAAAGTATCTACATCTTTAACTTCTAATTCATCATCCGCATAAAGAGCACAGATTACGTCATATATGTTTTTATAGTGATAGTAAAAAGATTGTCTTTTAATACCTAACGTATCACAGACAAGTTTGACATCGATCGATTCGATATCATTTGTTTTTAATAGATTTAAGAAAGTTGATTTAATCGATTTCTCTACTATTTTTTTCATCTTTTATCCTTTTTACAATCTTTGTAATGATATTGTCGCCTTTGTTATTAATTAAATAAAATACAAATGTCTTTAATAACATTATAACCATAATTAAGAGGACACATACTGCAATAATTATAATAGCTGTTCCTGGAATATATCTAGGAGCATCGGTTCCCGCTAAATCTAACCAGTTAGTTCCATAAATTGACCATACAAATAAAACAATACAACACGCAAATGCTAATACAAAAACGCCTGTTCTATATTTATTTAAAGGACAACAAACTTCAAATAGCGCCATAAGCGAACCAATCGAAATGACATAAGTTGATATTGTTCTATAAATATGAGGATTTCCATCAAACATATTTGTTCCAGCAAAGAACCCATAAAGCGAAATAACTATAAGCGACAATATAAACGCATTTGGGAACGCACCTTTAACGATATTTTTGATGAACCCACCTTTAATTCTTTCATTATTTGGTTCAAGAGCAAGTAAGAAAGCACTTAATCCAATCGAACAGAATTCCCAAGCATAGAAACTAGATGGTGAGAATGGCCAATTTATTCCAACAGTTAACCCAAATACTAAAAAGAAAATATTTACGATAATTGAAAAAGTTGTTTTTATTAAAAATAATGAACAAGTTCTTTGAAGGTTATTAATAACTCTTCTTCCTTGAGCAACAATTGAAGGAAGAGAACTAAACATATTATCAATTAAAATTAAATTTGCTAAATCTTTAGCCGCACTAGCTCCATTAGCAACGCTGATCGAAACATCGCTCGCTTTAAAAGCTAAAATATCATTAACTCCATCACCAAACATAGCAACTGTATGTCCATCTTCTTTTAAAGATTGAACAATAAATTTCTTTTGTTCAGGTGAAACTCTACCAAAAACAGTATTTTCTTTAGCAAGCATTTTAACTTCTTCTTCGCTTTTTCCATCCAAAGAAACACTGAGGTGTGCGTTTTTAAGGTGAACATCTCGTGCGATTTTTTCAACTGTTAAATTGTTATCGCCACTAATAACTTTAATAGCAACATCGTTATTTTTGAACCAATCTAAAATACGTTTAGCGTCATCTTTAATATGATCTTCAATAACAATGATTGCGATACCTTTTAAGTTTGTAGGTAAAATATCATCATCTTTAATTGAATCAGGAGAATAAGCCACTAGAAGTGTTCTTTCACCTTGATTGCTTAAATCATTAACCTTTTTTTCGATTAAAGAATCTTTTTCTATTTGAATAAATCCATAAGCTCCAACAACCAAAGTACCAAAGTTACTGAGTGTTGCTGCACTATATTTTCTTTCACTATCAAATTTAATTACTTTTTCTTTTTTATAAAAATCTTCATCACCAAACTTCTTAAGTAAAGCTAAAGCTGTAAAGTTCGTATCTTTAACAGCAGCATTAAATGAAGACATAATGTTCTTAAAATCTTGTAATACTGGGTAGTTTTTATCGATTTTGATATATTCCCTTACTGCCATTGTACCATCAGTGATAGTTCCGGTTTTATCAATGCAAAGAGTATCAACTCTAGCCAACGTGTCTAAAGAATACATATCGTTGACTAAAACATTGTTTTTAGAAAGATTAATAACACCAACTGTTAAAGATGTCGAAGCGAGTAAATACATACCACTCGGAATAAGAGAAATAATAGCTCCGGCAGATGGTTTAACAAGTTGCTCTCTAATAACATCAAATGTAATTTCAACTTCACTTGTTAATAACGGCAAAAGAGTAATAAAAATTTGTGAACAGCCAATAATGATAACAAATACTGTAATGACTTTAAAAATTTGGTTAAGTTGAACGTAAAGTTGACTACGACTTGTCTTAAATTCTTTACTTTGTGCTTGAAGTTTATTGATATAGTTGTCGCCTTTAATTTTATCGATACGACATCTGACTTCGCCACTTGTTACATAACTTCCGCTTAAAAGTAAGTCGTCTTTTTTCTTTTTAACAGTTCTACTTTCGCCAGTAATTACCGATTCATTAACGTTACAAGTTCCTTCTAAAACACAACAATCACAAGGAACCGGGTCGTTTCCTTTTAAAATAACGACATCATCAAGAAATAGTTCATCACTATAAACTTGTCTAACAATTCCACTTCTAACAACCGAGAGTTTACTTTTTTGAACTAAAGTAAGTTTTTCAACAATACGTTTAGCTCTAATATCTTGAAATAAACCAATCGATAGGTTAGCAAAAAGAATGACTAAGAAAATTAAATTAGTCCAAAGTTGGAAGTATATTAAAATTATCCCGATTGTTATTAATAATATATTAAAAAACGTAAATACATTTCTAAGGATAATTCGTAAATAGCTGGTCTTAGTGAATCTTTTTTCTTTGTTTACTAAATCATGTAATAATCTTTCATTTATCTGATCATCATTAAGACCTTCATCGCTTGAAACTTCGTAATAACGGATGTTTTTACCCTTAATAATTTCCACTATTCACTCCTTAATGCGATTACAGGATCCTTTCTTGCTGCCGCTCTAGCTGGCATCAAACTACTTAAGAATGTTAATAAGCAAGAAACAAGGACTAGTATTATTATACTGGAATAATGTAAGTCGGCAATGTTTCCTATATTATATTCTGGATATAAATGATTAATAATGGCATTTATTGGGAATGTCGCAACAAAAGCAACAAAGCAACCAATAAGTCCACTGCCTAAACCAATAAAGACACATTCAGCTTCAAAGAGCCTTCCAACATCTTTTTTACGTGCGCCTAACGCTCTTAAAATACCAATTTCTTTAGTTCTTTCAATAACACTAACGTAAGTAATGATACCAGTCATAACACAACTAACAACAAGAGAAATTGAAGCGAATACAATCAAGACAATTGATAGAATATCAATAAGTTGAGTCATTCCACCAGTAAATGTCCCTACAATATCAGTGTAACGAACAATTTCGCTTTCGTTTTTTGCGTGATTAGGAACATCAGTTGGATCAACAACATTAAATTCATCAAGCAACTTAGTTAATTTTTGTTTTGATGATAAGTCGACTGGGAAAATTATGACATTTTGAATGTCACTATATCCATCCATGTATCCAACTAAGCTAATTAAATATGGATAAATTTCAATTAAATATTTTTTATCTTGAGTAAGAGCGAATTTACCAATGCCTGAAGATACTTTTTCAATATATTCTTGTAATGAATTAAGTCCACCGAATTTTAATTCTTCATCAATAATATCAGCACCGATTGTTTTACACCAAGTCATGTAGTCTTTAATCGTATAACGGATATTTTTTTCGTTCATAGTATTCCCATCAAAAATAGAATAGAATTCAAAGTACTTATTCATTAAATTATTAAACTCATTTTGAACTGATGATGAGTTTGAACTATTAGCATTACTTAATGATTGAGCTAACTTTAATAAATCAGTAGCTAATTCACTAGCATTAGCGCCATCTTTCCAAGTAACGTTATTTTTGATGTTTTGATAAATGTTATCTTTTTTATTTAATTCAACTAAATGGTCTTGTAACGGTTTTTGATAACAAACTCCAGCAGCCATCGTTTGAATTGTTGTATCTTCTTTTGGTCTTAAAATACCAACGATTTTAACTTCAACTCCTTTTGTAGAGTCGTTAAATAAAGTTTCTAAATCATTTTGTTTGTAGTAATAGACGTCTTTATCGTTATAAGGAACTTCTTTATGCTCTTCAGTATAATATTCTGAGTTGGGAAAAACTTTAAAAGTTTTATTTAAGATTTCATTAAAAGTAACTGGATTTTCTTTTGCATAATCGTCAGTTATTTCATCATTTTCTTTATCGTAAAATCCAAGTTCTTTTAAAACTTCAAGCGGGATTTGGTTTCTGTTATCAACCATTAACATCATTTCATGCATGTTATTTGGATCAGCATATCTTCCACCAATTACATCGTATGCGTTTTCATCGCCATAAAGAATATGGAAATAGTTTGTTGGTAATCCAGTTAAACTTGAAATCATATCACTATAAGCTAAGAAGTTTCCGTTTTTAACTTGATAATATTCTTTAGTACCTGGATTTTGAGTTGTTAAATTAAAAGCATATTGTTCTCCATAAGATACAATATAATCGCTCATTATTTTTCCTTGGTTTTTAATACTTTCTAAAAAAGCAATATATTTTGGAGTAATGTTATTAAAAGAAACTTCAGGTTCACCAGTATCTGTTAAATAAGGTAAAACAACTTCTTTGTCAGTAAAAGCTTCATTAGGTACAAAGTTAGGGTCTTTTTTATACGTGACTGAATAACTTGATACATTTAAAGGCATTTGACTTGCGGTTTGTACTTCAAGTTTATTGATATAATTTCCAAATCCATTATTAACACTTAAAACTAAAGCAACACCGATAATACCAAAACTACCAGCAACTGAAGTCATGATAGTTCTGCCTTTTTTAGTTAATAAGTTTTTAAAAGAAAGATCTAAGGAAGTCTTATAAGACATTGAAGACTTTCTCTCACGTTTTGCTTTTTTAAGTTTTTTTCTTTTCTTTTCGTCAATTAAAGCAAAATCTTTTAACGATAATCCGTTTTTTTCATATTCTTTTTCTTCTTTTACTTTAATTTCTTGGATTTGATTTTCAAATGTATCTCTAATAACCAAACCATCCTTAAATTCAATGATTCTATCACTATATTTTTCAGCCAACTCTCTATTATGAGTAACCATAATAACAAGTTTATCTTTACTGATCTCTTTAAGTAAGTCCATGATTTGGACACTAGTAACACTATCTAAAGCTCCTATTGGTTCATCAGCTAAAATAATTTCTGGATCATTAATTAAAGCGCGAGCGATAGCGACTCTTTGCATTTGGCCACCACTAAGTTGGTTAGGAATTTTGTTATACAAGCCTTTAAGGCCAACGGCATCTAAAGCTAAGCGTGCTTTTTTACTTCTTTCACGTTTAGAAACGCCATCAAGTGTCAAAGACATTGAAACGTTATCTTGAAGTGATAATTGAGGAATTAAGTTGTACGATTGGAAAATAAAACCAATTCTTTTGTTTCGATAATTATCCCAATCTTTATCGTCATATGTTTTTGTCGATAATCCTTCAATTAACAAATCTCCAGATGAATATTTATCTAGCCCACCGATAATATTTAATGTGGTAGTTTTACCACTTCCAGAAGCTCCTAAAATCGAGCAAAATTGTTGCTGAGGAAAATAAAGACTAACTCCTTTTAAAGCTTGAAATGGCTTTTTATCAACGTAATAATCTTTTGTAATTTCCTTTAGCTCCAACATAAATTCCCCTCTCTTTTTTCTCTTATTAGATTACTACATTATTAAAAATATTTTTAATAATTTAAGAATTTTTTAGTTAAATTTAAACAAAAAACAGCACCAAGAAAATCTTCTTTTTTTCTCCTGGTGCTTTATTCTGTCACACATATCTATTATTGCATTTTTTTCTCATTAATAGTTTTAGCGTATTCTTTGAAAAAACGTTATTAAAAGTTCTTCACATTCACTTTTTAAGACGCCGCTTTTGATAGTTGTATTTGATTTAAATTCTTTCGTTAAATCAATCACACTACCTAAAGACCCCATCTTAGGTTCCATAGTTCCAATTACTACTCGATCAATTCTACTTTGAATTATTGCACTTGCACACATCGAGCAAGGTTCAAGTGTTACATAAAGTGTATGATTTTCTAATCTCCATGATTTATTTATTTTATTAGCTTCTTCAATAGCAATCATTTCAGCATGTGCCATAACTTTTTGATTTGTTTCTTTTAGATTATGAGCTTTAGAAACTACTTCATGTGTTAAATTATTAACAATGACTGCCCCTACAGGAACTTCACCAAGCGTAAAAGCTTTTTTTGCTTCTTCAAGTGCTAAATTCATAAAATACTCATCATTTCTCATAAAATTAATTTTATCAAATCTATTTAATATTTTATACATATTTATCAACATCATTTTTTTCAAAAATCATATTTCCTTCGATGTAGTCGATGTTTTAACGACTTAACTATTACTTTTAAAATCGCCAAAATCCAAATTATTCTAATTCAATTAATAACTTATGATGCTTAAAAAGCAGCCTAGAATCTGTTCTAGGCTCATATTTTCCAAAAGGTATTTAAATACCTTGAGTAAAATTTATGTCTAAAAACGCCCTTTCTAATTAAATAGCGGCAAATACACCTCTTTTTTGCCTTAAAAAGCATTTAACAATAGTTTTTTATAATAAGATTTTTTATCAAAAACTATTTTTTCTAAACAAAAATCAGCAAAAGAGAGCTTGTCAGCAAATAAAAAAACCATTGCACAGACAATCTAGGATCTTAAGGCTGCTATGTTTCCATCCTGACCTGGTTCGAAGCGATTGTTCGCAATGGCTTTTTTAGTATACACTATTTTTTTATTATTTAATAGGTTTTAATACTTTAATTCCACCCATAAATGGTTGGAGGACTTCAGGGACTAAAACACTACCATCTTCTTGTTGATATTGTTCAAGAATAGCTGGATAAATTCTACTTGTCGCTAATCCACTACCATTAAGTGTATGCATATAATGGACTTTTCCATCTTTTCCTCTATAACGCATCATACCACGTCTTGCTTGGTAACTTCTTGCGTTACTAACACTACTGACTTCTTTATAAATATCAATTGATGGTAAGTAAACTTCTAAATCGTAAGTTCTTGCCATTGAGTGTGAACAATCAGCAGCAGCGAGTTTTGATACTCTGAAATGTAATCCTAACTTTTCAAGTAAAGTTTGTGCTTTATGAACTAATTCATCGAAAGCTCTATCACTATCATCTTCAGCGGTATATTCAACCATTTCAACTTTATTGAATTGGTATCCTCTAATCATACCTCTTTCTTCTGTACGATAACTTCCAGCTTCTTTTCTATAGCATGGAGTATAAGCAAAGAATTTCTTTGGAAGTTCTTCTTCGGTTAAAATTTCATTTCTATAGTAGTTAACTAAAGCTGTTTCAGCAGTTGGGAGTAAGAATTTTGTTGGTTCGATTCCTTTTAATTCGAAAACATCTTCTTCAAATTTAGGGAATTGTCCTGCTGTAAATCCACTTTCATAATTTAAAATATGTGGTGGAAGCATCATTGTGAAGCCATCTTTTAAATGTTCACTAATGAAGAAATTTAATAATGCCCATTCAAGTTGAGCACCAAGTCCAGTATAAAACCAAGTTCCATGACCGCTAATTTTTGCAGCTCTATCGTAATCAATTAAACCAAGTGATTCAGCTAATTCAACATGATTTTTAATTTTAAATCCGAAGTTTGGTTTTTCTTTGAATTCGTGAATTGGAGTATTATTTTCCTTTCCTCCGCCTAATAAATCTTCATCAGGTAAGTTAGGTAAAGCAAATAAAACTTCATTTATTTCGGTTTCTAATTTAGCAACCTTTTCTTCGTTTTCTTTATTTAAAGCAGCTAATTCTTTAACTTTAGCGAAGATTGATTGAACATCGCCGCCTTCTTTTTTAACTTGTGGGACTGATTTTGATAACTTGTTTTGTTCAGCTTTGTTTACTTCAACTTGTCTTTGAAGTTCTCTTTTAAGCTCAACGTTTTTACATAATGAATCAATATCAGCTTCATATAATTTTCTAGCTAATAATTCTTTTACATGTTCTTTGTTTTGGATAATGTAGTTTATATCTATCATTGGTTGTTCTCCTTAAGTGTCTTTCGATATATTGCTACAAGTTTCTCGCCGATAGCTTGTATCCTATTTTTTGATGCGAATTCATACCCGTTTAATCTTAAATCAAGTATTTTTCCTTTGCTTAATTCATCAATTCCTTGAATTAATGAAGCAAAATCATTATAGACATGCCCATTGATTTTATCAATTATCATATCTTTAATTACACTTGTTTCTAATGCTAATAAATGTTTCTTAGATGCTAACACTTCCATCGCTTCTAATGAATAATACGCTGTATTATTAAGTAAAATTACGCCTTCAGAGCGATATAAAGCACTATAATAAACATCTTCAGCAACATTTGTAGCGATAATAATATTACTTGGATGTCTTTTAAATACTTTCCTTACATCTTTTCCACTTTTTGAATTCATATCTCCTGTGCAAACCAAGAATCGATATTCTTTATATATAGAAGCAAGAATTTGAATTCTTTCAGCCGCTTCTTTATCTTGATGATCAAGAAGTACTAAGAAAAATTTCGCATTTTCTTCTAAGTGGAAATAAATATAAGCAATATTAGCAATCTCGCTTGATTTTAAATCTACCTTTGTTAATTTCACTGGTAGATTTAAAACCTCGATATCAGTTGTTACGCCTTCATCGATAAGAAATTTTTTAGTTAACGGGGTAGGAGTAATGACAACATCGAATTCATTAAGCAAGTCAATGATTCTATTTTGAATGTGATGTTCAATCATTTTAGTTTCTTTATTTTTAACTTTCGAAACTATTTCTTTTTCATTATCTTTGTCGTTAGTAAATACGTTAACGATTTTGATAAATTTCTTATTTTTAAATGAATTAAATTTCTTATAATCTTCTAATTTTACAAAGTGAACAATTTTAATATTGTCATCAATTGGATTCGTAATATATTTGATATTATTTAATTCAAGTGCGTTTTTATAGAATCTTCTAAGTTTCGCATCATCAACACTTGAAAAAGTTTGAGACTTCGAAGAATACAGGTAAACATCTATTTTATTAGGGTTTTGCATAGTTTATAGAGTTACTATTTGTTTGCTTCTCCGTCAACTGCAGGATTTTCTGTAGTTGTTTCTTGAGATATAGTAGTAGATTCAGTTTCTACTTCTTCTTCCTTAGGAAGGACTGCGAAGCTAGAAACTGATTCTTTTTCTCTTAAGTTAATGATTCTAACACCTGAACTATTTCTACCACAAACTCTAACTTGGCTAATTGGTGATCTAATTACAGTTCCGTTATTTGTGATAACAATATAATCTTCATCACCATTGATAACTTTCATGCCAATTAAGTTACCGGTTTTTTCATTGATCTTAATTGTGATAACTCCACCAGCACCACGTTTTGTTAAACGGTAATCTTCAATGTTAGAAATTTTACCTAATCCGTTTTCACTTAAAGCAAAAACTTTATCTCCGTATTGATCAGTTGAAAGGTCAACAAGTTTTGCATCTCCTTCAAGTTTCATACCTCTAACACCGCTTGCTGTTCTACCCATTGCTCTAACTTCAGTTTCTTCGAACATACAAAGTTTACCTTCATTGCTTGCGAGTAATACTTTGCAATGACCGTTAGTAACTTTAACATCAAGTAAGTTATCACCTTCTTTGAACGTGATAGCGTATTTACCATTGCAATTAATACGTTTGAATTCTTCTAATGAAGTACGTTTGACAATACCGTTTCTTGTAGCGAAGAATAAGTATTTATCTTCATAATCTTCAACGTTAATAATTGAGACAACTTTTTCATCTTTATCTAAATTGAGTAAGTTAAGTACTGGGATACCTTTACCTGTTCTACTAAATTCAGGGATTTCATGACCTCTTTTTCTATAAACTCTTCCATAGTTTGTGAAGAATAAGATGTCAGTGTGTGTTTTTGAATAAATTGCTGTTATAACTTCATCATCGTTATAAACACTCATTCCTTTAACACCTGTACCACCACGATTTTGTGATTTAAATTCTGTGGTAGACATTCTCTTAATATAGCCTTTATTTGTTAATGTGATGACTAATTCATCTTCAGGAATTAAATCTTCATCATCAATTGAAACGATTTGATTTGAAATAACTGATTTTCTTTCGTCACCATATCTTTCTTTAACAGCTTCTAATTCTTCTAAAACCACATCTTGCATGTGTTCTCTACTTTCAAGGATGTAATTGTAATTGAGAATATTTGTTTCAAGTTGTGTGCATTCATCTTCAAGTTTTTGGATTTCTAACCCAGTTAATCTACCTAAAGTCATACCAACAACTGCTTTAGCTTGGATTTCACTGAAATCGTAACGAGCCATTAAGCGTTCAGCAAATTCATTTGGATTAGCGCTTGATGTTGCCATATCAATGAATTCATCACGATTTTCTTTACCATTTGGCTTTTTGATATCGAGAATATCGTGAACTTTTAATAAACCTTCGACGATATGTTTTCTAGCTTCATCTTTAGCTTTGAAGAATTTTGTTCTTCTTTCAATAACTTGAATTTGGAAGTCTAAGTAGTGATTCATTAAAGCTTTAAGTCCAAGAACTTTTGGAGCTCCATCTACAATACAAAGATTAATAATTCCATAACTGACCTCAAGTTGAGTCATCTTAAATAATTGATTAAGAATGACTTGAGGTACAGCATCTCTTCTACATTCAATTTCGATATTAACATCTGTTTTTGAGAAATCTTTAATTGAAGTGATTCCGTCAATAACTTTATCTCTAGCTAATTCACCGATTTTAGCAACTAAGTTAGCTTTATTAACTTGGTAAGGAATTTCTTTAATGATAATTTTCGATTTACCATTTGGTTCTTCTTTAATTTCGGTTTGACCTCTTAATTTGAAAGTTCCTCTACCTGTTGTATAAGCATCTCTAATTCCACCTAAACCATAAATTATGCCACCAGTTGGGAAATCAGGACCTTTAACGATTTCCATTAATTCTTCAACTGAGCAATCTTGGTGGTGAGCTAAATAATTAATACCATCAATAATTTCAACTAAGTTGTGTGGAGGCATTTTTGTTGCCATACCAACTGCAATACCATCACTTCCATTAACTAAAAGATTAGGGAATCTTGAAGGTAACACGCTTGGTTCTTCTAAACTACCATCGTAGTTAGGAACATAATCTACAGTATTAGCGTTAATATCTTTAACCATTTCAAGAGCTAATTTAGCCATTCTTGATTCGGTGTAACGCATAGCTGCTGGATCATCACCATCCATCGAACCAAAGTTACCATGTCCTTGGACAAGACAATATCTCATTGAGAATGGTTGAGCAAGTCTAACAAGTGTCATATAAATCGCTGAGTCGCCGTGTGGGTGATATTTACCCATGACGTCACCAACAATTTTAGCTGATTTTACAAACGGTTTATCTGGAGTATAGCCTCCATCGATCATACCGAATAAAACTCTTCTATGGACTGGTTTAAGACCATCTCTAACATCTGGAATAGCTCTACTTACGATAACGCTCATTGCGTAATCTAAGAAAGCATTTTGTACTTCATCAACAATTTCAGTATCGATTAAACTAGGGACAATACCTGCTTCTAGTTCTGCATTTTCTTGATTAATTTGGTCTTGTTTTTCACTATTTTCTGCATTTTCTAGCTTTTTTTCTTCGTTTTCCATGCAAATACCCCCTTTTTTAGATATCTAAGTTCTTAACGAACTTCGCATTATTTTCAATGAATGAGGAACGTGGTTCAACATCTTCACCCATTAAGTCGTTAAATACTTGATCAGCTGCTGCAGCATCATCAACTGTGACACGAAGCATTTTTCTTTCTTTTGGATCCATTGTTGTTTCTTCAAGTTGCTTTGGATCCATTTCACCAAGACCTTTATATCTTTGGTAAGGATATCCTGGTTTTAAATCTAATGTTTTTCTAATAACGTTAAGTTGTTCGTCGTTATATGCGTAATATGATTTACCTTTATAATCAATTTTGTATAAAGGTGGTTGAGCAATATAGACATATCCATGATCAATTAATGGTTTCATAAATCTATGGAAGAATGTAAGCAATAAAATTCTAATATGTGAACCATCAACGTCAGCATCAGTCATAATAACAATTTTGTGATATCTGATTTTGCTAATATCGAAATCTTCACCGAATCCAGCACCGATAGCACTAATCATATTTCCGATTTCAGCATTGTCGAAAATTTTATGTGCTTGAGCTTTTTGAACGTTAAGAATTTTACCTCTAAGCGGCATGATAGCTTGTGTACGAGGATCTCTGCCTTGTTTAGCACTTCCACCAGCCGAATTACCTTCAACAATAAATAATTCACATTCTTCTGGATTGTTTGAAGAACAATCACTTAATTTTCCAGGTAAAGTTGTGATTTCTAAACCTGTTTTTCTTCTAATATTTTCTCTAGCTGCTCTAGCTGCAAGTCTAGCATCATAAGCAGCTTTAACTTTTTGCATAATGATTGTTGCGATATCTTTGTTTTCAAGTAAGAATCTATTGAATTGTTCTCCAAAGATATTTGAAACAATCTTTTTAACTTCAAGGTTACCTAATTTACCTTTTGTTTGACCTTCGTATTGTGGGTTAGGGTGTTTAACACTAATAATTGCAGTTAATCCTTCTAAGCAATCATCTAAAGTTATTCTATCTTTATCGTTATCTTTTAAGAATTTATTATCTCTAGCATAGTTATTGATAACACGTGTAAGAGCTAAATTAAATCCTTCTTCATGAGTTCCACCGTTTCCAGTAGAAACATTATTACAATACGAATATACGTTATGGTTATAACCACTTGTGAATTGAAGAGCGATTTCACAATAGATTAATTCCATTTGACCAAGGTCATCGTATTTTTGAGCACCTTCGCTATAAATAACTTCTGGGAATAAAATGTTTGCATTTCTATTGATGTAAGTAACATATTCTTTGATACCGCCATCAAATTTAAATTTATCAGTTAAAGCAGGTTTGACTCTGTCGTCTTTGAGAATAATTGTGATTCCTTTGTTAAGGAAAGCCATTTGTCTCAATCTATTTTTAATTGTTTCGTAATTAAAATTAGTTGTTTCTTTGAAAATTGTTGGATCAGGTTTAAAAGTAACAATAGTTCCGTGATCATCACAATCACCGATACGTTTAATTCTATCTACAGCATGTCCGCCGTTTTCGAATCTAATGTAATAAATACCACCATCTTTATGAACTGTAACTTCAACATAACTTGATAAAGCGTTAACAACACTTGCACCAACACCGTGAAGTCCACCACTTACTTTATAAACACTTCCTTCACCGAATTTACCTCCAGCGTGAAGTACTGTATAAACAGTTTCAACTCCACTTAATCCAGTCTTTTTAACGATATCGATTGGAATACCTCTACCATTATCAGTAACAGTAATCGTATTTCCTTCGTTAATTGTGACAGTGATTGTATCGCAATATCCTGCGAGCGCTTCATCGATTCCGTTATCAACAATTTCCCAAACGAGGTGATGTAAACCTGTTGAGGAAGTTGATCCAATGTACATACCTGGACGAACTCTAACAGCTTGAAGACCGTCTAAAACAGTTAAATTGTCAGATGTGTAATTTTGGTCACCTTTTTCTAATTCAGTTTCATCATTGACTTCGATAATTTCGTCAAAAATTTTGCCATCAATGTTTTTTTCTTGTTCACCAAATCCTTCGTTTTCGTCAATTTTATCATTGACTATCTCTTCTTCTTTTTGGATTTCAGGTTGAACAGCTACTTTTTCTTTCTCATCCATTTTCCTGCTCCTTTAATTCTTAATTTTTTTATAAAACAAACTTAGGGTATCTATAGTTTGTAATTAAGCGAGTTTGCCTTAAATAAGGCTTGTTGTATCTTTATCGCAAAGATAATAGGTTCCATTACAAAATTCACTTTGCTTAGTGTTTGTAATAAATACTTGGTTTAAATTGGTTAAAAATTTTATTAAAGCTTCTTCTCTTTTTTTGTCTAATTCACTTAAAACATCATCAAGAATAATTACCGGAAGTTTCTTCTCTTCTTTTGTAAGAAAATAAGGTGCTATTTTTAAAGAAATTACAGCCATCCTATTTTCTCCTTGAGAACCGTAAAGTGCTAAATTTCTATCACCAAGGAAGAGTTGAAAATCTTCTCTTTGTATTCCTGTAGTTGTTGATTTACGTCTTAAATCAGCTTCGTAACTCTTTTCAAACAAATCAATAAACTTTTTTTCATAATTATCAGCGTCTTTTATAAGCTCAAGGTATTTAATCGATAGTTTTTCTTCGTTTAAGGAAATTTCATGATAAACAGAAGATAAAACGCTATTTAGTTCATCTATAAACCTGCTTCTAGCGATATAAATCTCTTTTGCGTATCTCGACATCTGAATAGTTAAAACATTTAATAAATCACGATTTATGAGCGGTGCTCTCAGTGCATCGTTTCTTTCTTTAAGAAGTTTTTCGTAATTTATTAAATTTTTAAGATATTGTTTATCGAATTTAGATAAAGTTGCATTTAAGAAATTTCTTCTTAATTTAGGCACATCCTTTAACAAGTTTGTATCTTTAGGGACGAACGATAAAACATTCAAGATATCGTTAATTTCACTAAGTTTACTAATAGGTTTTCCGTTAAGAAGAATCTTCTTACCTTCTTTACCGATTTTAATTTCAATCGTTTTCGAATAATCTTCGAAAGTAATATCAGCTTTTATAATACCTAGAAGCGAATCTTTGTTAATCAATTCGAAATTATTGTTAGTCTTAAACGACTTACCAAAAGATAGAGCATAAATAGCTTCTATAAGGTTTGTCTTACCTTTAGCGTTATCGCCAACGATGTAATTCATACCTTCTACGAAATCTACATTTAAATACTTGTAATTTCTAAAATTCGTTAATCTTAAATTTTTAACAATCATCTACCAATTTCAAAGAACAAGGAGTCATCTATACAAACGAGATCTCCTTCACGTAATTTCTTGCCTCTCATCTTGCAATCTTCACCATTGACAAAAATTTTATGTTCTAAGATAAAACTCTTCGCCATAGCTCCGCTGTCAATAACATCAGCAAATTTTAAAAATTGGCCGAGTGTAATGTAATCAGTATCGATTTTAATAATTTTTTGATTGCTTTTTGTCATATTTAAAACTCCTTTAATATTATATATTAAAGGGAGGAATTTTTAAAGTATTTTAATCATGTTCGAGTAGATATACCTAAAAAAGTTTAAAAGCTCTAAAAAGTGCCTTAAAACGCGTTTATATGTATGGCAATTTTTTGTGTTTTTTTGCAATATAAAAATTAAATTGAAGTTAACAGACGTGATTTCGATATCTATTCCAGTTAATTAAAAGGTATTGTTTTTAACAATTCACTATTAAAACAATAAAGATTATTTATAATAATTTATTTTTTAGATGTCGTTAAAGTATCGATGCAATCATTACTTTTTGTGATTTTACAAAATTTCAATGCACGATTTTAATTGTGATTTTTTGTTCTTTATTTCTTTTGATTTCTTAAGTAGAAACGGTAATAAGTGTTAGCATATCACTTTATCTATGTTAAGTAAGTTCAAAATTTATTTTTTACAACTTTTTACTCTTTTAAATTTATGTTTTCTTTTCGTTTTAATTAATAAAAAATAAGGAATTCGATGATACTAAGAGCGCTTATCTTTACGATATATCTATTATCAATCCTTTAAACCAAGTAAACGTTTCTATTATGATTTCTAAAAACTCTCTTTTAAACATTTTAAAGACATTTTAAGAACAAAAAAAATGGAAACCTATCTCTAGATCTCCATCATAATTTAATGTTTAAAATACGTTATTAATAAGTTCTAACTGGTGTAATAAGTTGAATTACCGTTTCATCATTCTTATTTGTAACTGTGAATGGCTTCATTTCACCAACGAATGATAATAAAACATCTTGTGATTTTAACGCTCTAATAGCACTTGAAACGTAAGCGCAATTAAATGACATTTCTAATCTTTCGCCTGTGTATTTAAATAAATCCAACCTAACTTCTGAGCTACCGCTTTGTTGTGATTTGGAAGTGATTGTAACTCTCCCTTCTTCCATAATAACTTTAACGATATTTTCTCTATCACCACTTGTGATAGCGCCCATATCAATAGCTCTAAGGAATTCGTTAGCATTAACTTCTAAGAAATAATAAAAACTACGTGGGATAATATTTTTAACGTTAGGATATTCGCCACCAATTAATGATGTTGTCATAATCGTATCTTCAAACTCGAAAGCAACTTTCTTGTCTCCAACATATAAACTAATTTCTTTTTCGTTTGTAATTGTTTTAATAGCTTCAAAAAGCGATTTAGCTGGGATATTGACGTTAAATAATTCATTATTATCAACTGCCAATTCTTTTTTACCCAATCTAGCACCATCAGTCGAGACAAAAGTTAAAAGTGATGAATTACATTCAACATTAACTGCAGTTAAAGTAGGACGTGTACTTTTTTCGCTGGCACAGAATCCGACTTGGTTGACGGCATCAATAAAATCATTTGCTGAAATTGTAACTTTAATACCATCTAAAGATAAATCAATTTCTCTATATTCTTCAGCTCTAATTGAACTAAGTTTGAAAGATGAATTATCACTTTCAATTTTAGCCATAGTATCATCTAAAATTTCAAATAAGACTTCGTCGCCATCAAACCTTTTAACGATTTCAGTAATTAAACGAGCATTAATTAAAATTGAGCCTTCTTCGATATCTCTAATGATTTCTTTATCATGCTTGATTGTACTGATGCTAGTAGAAATTGTAAGAGTTCCATTAGAACCTGTGATTTCAAGGCGATCTTCGTACAAATCTAATTTTAAATTCGCAAGAAGAGGATCGATTTTATTTTGAGCTACTCTACCTGCATTGGTAATACCTTTTAAAAATTCTTCTCTATTAATTATAAATTTCATTTTTGGTACCTCTTTAATATTACATATATTTATATTAGTTTAATTAATAATAATAAGCATTGTGGATTCGGTGGAAATGGTGGAAAACTATTTTACCGAAATTCAAATTGTTACGATTCTATGCGCTTTTTTAACTCTTTTACGACTGTTTGAACTTGTGGGTCATCTTTCAACATTTTTTCAACTTTTTCCACACTATGCATGATTGTAGAATGGTCGCGCTTCGAGAAAAGGTCTCCAATTTTCTTGAAAGAGAGGTTTAACATATCTCTAATAAGATAAATAGCAATATGACGAGCGAAAGCGATGTTTGAAGTTTTAATTTTTCCGGTAATTTGAGAAATACTTAAATTGTAGTAACTAGCAATTGAATTTAAGATTTTTTGCTCTGTAACTGTTTCTTTAGCGTCACTGCAATCAACCATACCTTGTAAAGCTTCGACACATAAATCGATATCTATATGACTTATTTTGTTGAATGAAGCGTAGAAATTTAATCTAACAAGAGCACCTTCTAAACTTCTAATTGAGTCTTTAAATTTATCAGCGATAAAATAAATTACATCTTCGTCGTAAGAGTTGATATCGTATCCTCCACGAGTGATTTTTTTCTTAAGGATTTCAACGCAAGTTTTGACGTCTGGTTTATATAATGGAACACTTAAACCGCTTGTAAATCTTGTAATTAATCTTGCATCAATTCCGTCTAATTCTCCTGGCAATTTATCACTTGTAAAGACGACTTGCTTGTGATTTTGACGAAAATCCTCGTAAATATTGAAGAAAAACTCTTGAGTTTTCTTTTTATCACGTAACATTTGGATATCATCGATTAAAAAAATGTCGAATTGTTTTAAGAATGTGATGAGTTGTTCTTTTCGGTTTGTTCCGTTAACGAAATCTAAATATTCATTAATAAAATCTTGGCTAGAACAAAGTAAAACTCTTTTTTCTGGCATTGTTTCTTTGATGTAATTTCCGATTGCATTAAGTAGGTGAGTTTTACCTAAACCACTATTTCCGTAAATGAATAAAGTTTGATAAAGTGTTCCTGGATTTGTTGCAACCATGATACTTGCTTTTTGAGCTTCGTTGTTGCTTGGTCCGACGACAAAGTTCTCAAAATTTAAAGATGGATCGATAATGTTTGTTCTAAAAAATGACCAGGATGTGGATAAATCATTTTTGACTACGTTAGTTACTTGTTCTCCTTCTAATCTAAAAACAATTTTATAGTTAGTTTGAGTAGCTTGTTCGGCTGCGTCAGAGAATAATTTGTAATATTTTTGTTCGAAAAGTGATTTTAAAAATTGTTGCTTACATACAACATAGATTGTATCGCCTTCGATACCATCGATTTTTGTATCTTTAAAAAATGCGTCAAAACTAATTTTATCTACTTGTGTCGATATAATCGACAAAATTTGATCCCATATATTTGTAATTTCACTAATTCCGTTAACTTTTATCATATTCTTGTACCTTAAAAATTATAGTCTAAATGTGGATAAAATTAAACAATAATTAAGCCTTATAATCGTTTATCCACTGAACAAGTATATAGAAACACACGATGTTACGGCAACTATTTAATTTATCCACAAAAACATATGTGGAAAAATATGTGGAAAAGTTTTATCAACGTGGAAACATGTGGACTCTATGGAAAGATTTCCACAACAAAAAAAGTTATCAACATATAAAAACTTCGATTGTTATCGATATAATTTGACTTTTACACGGTACAAAACATACATTCCACACATATGTAGAAAAAAATGTGGAGTAACTTTTTAGTTTGTTGTTCTTATAAAACCACCAAAAACATAATTTGTTTGACTTATATGTATATATACATATATAATTTTCTTTGCATATTTAGGAGGAAAAATATTATGAAAAGAACATATCAACCAAGTAAATTACATAAAGCTAGAGTTCATGGCTTCAGAGCAAGAATGGCTACAGGACACGGAAGAAAAGTTTTAGCTCTTAGACGTAAAAAAGGAAGAAAAGTCTTAACAGTTAGCAGTAAGTAATGAAAAAAGTAAATCGAGTAAAGAAATATCGTGAATTCAAAGCGATAATGGATTTGCGAAAATTTAAACGAAACGAAATTTATTCAGTATACTTTCGCAATAAACAAGAAGACGTAGCTCGAGTCGGGATTCTGGTAGGAAAAAGAAATGGGAATGCTGTTACTAGAGTTAAAATTAAAAGACAAGTTCGCTCGATTGTAGATGAAACATTAGATTTACCTAACGATGTTTATGACTACATTATCGTAATTAGCAAAAATTATAACGTTGAAGAATTTGCAAAAAATAAATCTTTACTCGTAACACTATTAAACTCTATCAAGGAGAAATAAATGGAGAAAAAAACTAGAAGGATATTGGGAGTTGGTATCGTCTTAGGCGGAGCAGTTCTTTTATCGAGCTGTAACTCATTTTGTTCTGATACCGATATAAGCAATTATCTTTACACTACTGACCCAATCAACACTACTTTTTTCGACAGTATTGAACACGGAGAAGATTACTTAAAAGAAACATTTAAAAAACAAAACGGATACGATACTGAAAAAGATTTTTCTACAAACAATCTTGAAATTAGAAAAGTAAGTGATGATGGAACTACAATTGAAACTGTAGATTATAAAGCTGAATTAGTTTTTGAAGAAATTAATCCAAACTTATTTAAAATCAAACCAGTCGATATTATCGCACGTCAAGCAAGCAAACCAGATTCTAACAATAACAGAACAAATATCGGTTATACATTTGGCTTAAATGATTTTACAAAACAAATGTTAACACTTGTTCAAAGCCAAAAAGGTGTTATTCCAAGTTATAAATATTTTGAAGAACTTGATGAAAAGTATTTCGATGAAATGCTTAAAGGTGCATCAAAATATACTTGGCTTAGTGGTTTAACTAAAGAAACTATCACTTATAACCAACTTTATGGTTATTCCTACACTGATTTAGTTGAATTTAGAAAAGATGAAACTAACGAAAAGTTATTAAAAGAAATGCTTGAAGGTGATAAAGATTCAAACGGACAACCTGATCGCAATAATCCAGGTAGAAACTATGGATTAATGACTACTTTAGGTCATATTAAATTCGAAGTTGCTGAAGGTGCAAATGACCATTTTGAAGTAATCAATACCTGGACAAATGAGTTAGTTAAAGATGGAAAAATTTCAATTAATGATGTTCCTTCACAAACTTATTCAACATTTTATAAACAACAACTTAACGCTAAAGCTTCTGCTTTCAAACAATGTATCACAATGGAAGATGGTTTCTATGGACACATCGGAAACGATCCATTAAACAGTACAATTTTAATTGAAGGTAAAGGTGAAAATTTCTATAAAGGATGGGGAAGAGCATTTACTGAACATGGCTTCTTAGAAGGTTTACTTGTTTATCCAATTAGTGCTTTAGTTGAAAACTTATCACACGCATTTGGCATGAATGGTTATGGACAAATCGGAGCTGTTTTATTAACAACTTTAATTGTTAGAACACTCTTTATTCTCATAACTTTACCATCAACATTAAGCCAACAAAAAATGACTTTCTTGCAACCTGAACTTGCAAAAATTCAACAAAAGTATCCAAATGCTGCTACTAACCAATACGAAAAACAAAAGTTAACACAAGCACAAATGGCACTTTATAAGAAATATAAAGTTCACCCATTCCGTTCAATGCTTGTTATCTTTATTCAATTCCCATTGTTTATTAGTGTCTGGAACGCATTCAGTGGTAGTGCTTCATTATCTCGAGATGCAGTTTTAGGACTTAGACTTAGTGATACGATTTGGAACGCTTTAACTAATGTTAATGGATGGCCTGCATTACCTGGATGGTGGACTGCATTTGTACTTATCGTCTTAATGAGTGCTGCTCAAATCTTCGCAATGCTTGTTCCACAATGGCTTAATAAAGCTAGAACAAAAAATGTCAAGAAAACAGGTAAGAACCCAACTCTTGATCAGCAAAACAAGACAATGAAAATAACACAATGGATTATGACTGCAATGGTCATCTTCATGGGATTCTCATTACCTAGTGCTTTAGGTGTATATTGGCTAGCTGGTGCGTTATTTAGTATTTTACAATCAGTTGTTATGCATTTTGTCTTTATGCGTAAAAATAAGAAAGGACAAATATGAGAAGATATACTAAAAAAACATTAGAAGAATGCTTACAAGAAGCTGCGACAGAATTAAATTGCGAAATTAACGACTTAATGTATGAAGTCGAAGAAGAAAAGAAAGGTCTTTTCTCTAAAAAAGTCACTATAGCTGTTACTGAAACAGAAGATGTTATCGAATTCGCAGAAGAATATATTACTGATGTCTGCCATAGTCTTGGTTTAGATGTTAGTTTAAAAACATTCTATAGAGATGACATTATTAAGATTTTAATTGAAACAAATCACAACTCAATTTTAATCGGAAAAAACGGTGCCTCACTTCAATCATTAAATGAATTAACAAAACTTGCTGTTTCTTCAAAATTCAAAAGAAAATTCAAAATTCTTTTAGATGTTGGAGCTTATAAAGATAAGAAATATTTCAAAGTTATTTCTATCGCTAAAAGAGCTGCTAAACAAGTTTCTAAAACACACGTCGATGTTATTTTAAATCCAATGACACCTGATGAAAGAAAGAAAGTTCATAACGCTTTAACAAGCTGGAAGAATATTAAAACTGAATCTATCGGTGATGGAAAAGATAGAAGAATAGTTGTTAAATATGTTGAAAACAACACTTCTACTGAACCTGTTAACGAAGAATTCGAAGCTGAATAAGTTTCTTAATAAAAGAATTAAAAATTGCGCTTCTAGACAATCTAAGGCGCTTTTTTTATCTATATATCTATATTTATATATGCATTAAAAGTAATGAACGAAACTGTTCCTTATTCTGGATTAGAGTTTCACCACCACTTCTTTATATATAAATATAAAAGATATATAGGAGTATTTAAAAAATAGATAAAAATAAGATAATTTTAAGTGAATAAATACGCTCTTAACTATCAAGATTTGTCTATTTTATATATAATAATGATATGTTTGAAACAATTGTTGCATTAGCTACAGCACCACTTAAGAGTGCTTTATCAATCATCAGACTTAGTGGCGATGATTGCTTTTTTATAGTTAGTAAATTTTTTAATAAAAACCTTATAGAGGTTAAAAAGTCCACTATTTTTCATGGCTACATCATCGATGAAGGAGAAACAATCGATGAAGTTGTTTTGTTAGCTTATAAAGGCCCAAGATCTTTCACAGGCGAAGACAGTGTTGAAATTATGTGCCATGGTTCACCTCTTATTTTTAATAAAATTATTGAGGTTGCTATAAAATATGGAGCAAGATTAGCTACAGGTGGAGAATATTCTAGTCGTGCTTATATGCATGGAAAATTAGATTTAATCCAAGCTGAATCAATTAATGACTTAATTAATGCTGAAAGTGAAGCTAGTAAAAAGATTTCTTTGATGGCTTTAAAAGGAGAAACAAGTTCTTTAATCACTCCTTTAAAAACTTCAATTGGAGATTTACTAAGTTTAATCGAAGTAAATATCGATTACCCTGAATATTTAGATATTGAAGAAGCGAATAGCGAAAAGATAAATATTGTTTGTCGTCAAAACATCGATTACATCGAGAGTTTAATAGAAAACGGGAATAAAGGACGTATTATTAAAGATGGTATAAATGTAGCGATTGTTGGTAAACCAAACGTCGGAAAATCATCTATATTAAATCGATTGATCAAAGAAGATAAAGCTATTGTCACTGATATTAAAGGTACTACTAGAGATATCGTTGAAGGTAAACTTATTGTTAATGGAATTGTTATTAATTTATTTGATACAGCAGGTATTAGAGAAAGTGAAGATATCGTTGAAGGAATTGGAATTAAAAAAAGTATCGAAAAACTTGAAAATAGTGATCTTGTAATTGCTGTTTTTGATAATAAAACATTAGATGATGAAGATAAAGATATATTAGAACGTATCAAAAATAAAGATGCTATCGTCGTTTATAATAAAAGTGATTTATTAAAAGAAAAAAATAATGATGCTTTGTATATTAGTGCTTTAAATGATGATATCGAACCGCTTAAAAAAGCAATTTTTGATAGATTAGGACTATCAAAACAAAATTATGAAAATCCTTCAATTGCAAACACTAGAGAACTTGGAATTTTATCTTCTATTAAAGAAGATCTAAATAGTGTATTGGTTAACGCTTCTCAAGATGTACCAATCGATATAATAAATCTCCAATTAAAAGAAGTGTATCTAAAAATATTATCTTTAACCGGAGAAGATAACGACTTCGATATGGCTAAAGAAATATTCTCTAGATTCTGTGTAGGAAAATAATATGATTTTTGATACACATATACATTTAAATGATGATAAATTTCTTAATGATTTAGATCGATATATTAAAGAAGCTAACGAAAAAGGAATAGTTGATTTTTTGTGTGTTGGCTTTGATTTAGAAAGTTCAAAACTAGCAATTGAAATTTCTAAAAAATATAAAGGAGTATACGCTGCAATTGGTGTAATTCCTACAGAACATGAACAATATATAACTAAGTCAAGTTCTCAAAATAAGCATACAATCGATGAAATTCGCATTTTAGCCAAAAATAATGCACAATATGTAAAGGCTATTGGAGAAATTGGATTAGATTATTATCGGGAAAAAGAACCTGAAATAAAAGCTAAACAAAAAGAGATGTTCTTAGAACAAATAGAGCTCGCTAACGAATTAAATTTACCTGTATCGATTCATGCAAGAGATTCCTTACAAGATACTTTTGATGTCTTAAAATCGCATCCTGTCAATCGAACAGGGATAATGCATTGTTATTCAGGAAGCAAAGAAATGGCTCTTGAATTTATAAAAATAGGATATAAAATTGCGTTTGGTGGTGTATTAACTTTTAAAAACAGTAAAGAAATTAAAGAAGTAATTAAAGCTATAACTTTAGATGATATTGTTTTTGAAACTGATGCGCCTTATCTTGCACCAACACCTTTTAGAGGGAAATTAAACGAGCCTAAATATATTTATGAAACTGTTAAATTTGCTAGTGAATATTTAGGGCTTGAACAAGACAAAGTTGAAGATATTACATATCGTAATTCTTGTAAAATTTTACACGTGAAAAATGAAAACTAAGTTAGATTGTATTATAGTTGTCGAAGGAAAAAGCGACATAGATTATTTATCTTCTTTTATAGATGCAAGATTCTATAAAGTTAATGGATCTGCTGTATCTAAAGAAGACATTGAATTTATCAAAAATGCGAAAAAGTCGCATGACATCGTTGTTTTGACGGACCCTGACTATCCAGGAAAGAAGATTAGAAACTACATAAATGATGAAATTCCAGGATTAAAAAATGCCTATGTTAGAAAAGAATTTTCTATTAAAAGACATAAAGTTGGGGTTGCTGAATGCGATAAAGAAGAAGTACTTTATGCTTTAAAAAATTTTGTAGTTTTTGACAAAAAGAATTATACTAACTTAATTACAATTAATGACTTATTTGATTTAGGATTAATCGGTAAAAGTGATTCTTCAGATAGAAGAAAATTAATCGATGAAAAATACCATTTAGGTCATAATAACGGTAAAGCTTTATGTAAGAAGTTAAACCTATTAGGAATCACTAAAAGCGAATTGGAGGAACTGTTAAATGCTAAAAACTAACGACATTATTGATTTCTTTAAATTAGAGAGATCGCATGCTAAAAAAGAACTTGGCCAAAACTTTTTAGTGAATGAAAAAATAGCTTCTTCAATTGTTGAAGCTTTAGAAATTAATGAAAATGATGATGTATTAGAAATAGGACCTGGACTTGGTGCTTTATCAAATTTTATTGTAAGTAAACCTAAAAGTTACACTTTAGTCGAGTATGATCAAAAATTTGTAAATTTCTTATCTAAATCATTCGAAAATGGAAATGTAAGAATTGTTAAAAATAATATTTTAAAATTTAGAGAATATAATTTTAATAAAGTTATCGGAAACCTTCCTTATTACATTACAAGTGATATCATTGAATATATCGCTTTGAAATTTGAGAACGCACAAAAATGTGTCTTTATGATTCAAAAAGAGTGCTTAAAAAGATTTACTGCTTTAAACGGAAAAGATTATAACGCATTAAATGTACTTGTAAGTTATGTTTTTAATGTAAAAGAATTATTTAAAGTAACTAAAGAAAACTTCTTCCCAGTTCCGAACGTAGAATCAATTGTTTTCTCTTTGACTAAAAAAGAAGGCATTGATTATTCATTTGTTAAATCTTTATATAAAGTCAGTAAATTATGTTTTGCTAATAGAAGAAAAACAATTTTTAATAATTTATCAAGTGTAAGTAGAGATAAAACTGTTATTAAAGAAGCATTAGCTGAAGGCGGGTTTAAAGAAACAGCTAGAGCGGAAGAGTTAAGTGTAAGTGATTTTGTTAAACTTACTACTATATTAATTAAAAAGGGAACATGTTGCTAAGAGGTTAAATTTATGATTGAAAAAGCATATGCGAAAATTAATTTATCACTAGATATTAAATCTAAAAGAGAAGATGGTTATCATAATTTAGAATCAATCATGCTTCCGATTGAAGTACATGACACAGTAGATATTTCTATAGATAAAAATTCAAAAGATGATCATGTTATCATTGATGATTTTTCTATCAAAGTAACTAAATATAATTTAGTTCATAGAATTATTGATGCGGCACGTGAAGAGTTTGGATTCACTGAAAAATTCGCTGTAAGTATTCACAAAAACATCTTCCTTCAAGCTGGACTTGGCGGAGGAAGTGCAGATGCAGGAGCTGTTTTAAGAGCAATTTGTAAATTACTAAAAATTAAGCCAACAGAAGAACAACTTATTAGGATTGGAATTAATATCGGCAGTGATGTACCTTGGGCGATTTTCAATAAGCCAACAATTTTAAAATCCAAAGGTGAAGATCTTGAATTCTTTGAACATGCAGCACCTATTTATATTTTACTTGTTAAACCAAAAGAAGGCTTATCAACACAAGATGTTTTCGCTGAATGTGACTCTAGTGAAACTTTAGTACATGGAAATATTGATGAAGTTTATAAAGCGTATTTAGCTAATGATTTTGAAAAACTCGACAAAATTGTCTTCAATACCTTGCAAAACCCAGCTATAAATCTTTTACCAGAAGTAAAAACGGTAATTGATGAGCTTAGAAAAGATGGATTTATTTGTACTATGATGAGTGGAGCTGGAAGTTGCTGCTTTGGCTTCACTAAAGATAAAGCGTTGTTAAGAAAGTGCGAAAAGAAATATTACTTAAAAGGGTATCAAGTTGAATCAACAAAATTTTTAGGAGCAAAATTATAAAAATAGAATCTCTATCGAATCATCGGTAGAGATTTTTATTTTTACTTAAGTTAATTAAAGCGAAAAATATTAAAACAAAATGATAGTTTTCTTTATTTGCATTTGCAGGTAACTTAAATTTTTTTGATTCTTTTATTACTAATTATAATTTTAAATATATACTTGGATTTGTTTTTATAATATCAATTTCTAGTAACAAAAAAAGGCCTCCAAAGCGGAGGCCTTAATATTTAATCGTGTAGATTATTTTCCTCTTTTTAAGAGAATTTCAGCTTGAGCAGCTGCGAGTCTTGCGATTGGGACTCTGAATGGTGAACATGAGACGTAGTCTAAACCGACTTTGTTGAAGAATGCGATTGATTCTGGATCGCCGCCGTGTTCTCCACAAACACCACATAATAATGTAGGTCTTGTTGCTCTTCCATCAACGACAGCTTTGTTAATAAGTTGTCCGACACCTTTTTGGTCGACGTGTTGGAATGGATCTGATTCGAAAATCTTCTTGCTGTAGTAAGCATCTAAGAATTTTGATGAGTCATCTCTTGAGAATCCGAATGTCATTTGTGTTAAGTCGTTTGTACCGAATGAATAGAATTCTGCTTCGCTTGCGATTTCGCTTGAAAGTAATGCAGCACGTGGAATTTCAATCATTGTACCAACGTGGTAGTGCATCTTAATGTTGTTTTCTGCTAAGACTTTTTCTACTTCGTCGACGATGACTTGTTTGACATATTTGAATTCTTTAAGGTCGAGAGTTAATGGAATCATGATTTCTGGTTCGATTTCTCTGCCTAATTCTTTGCTTGCTTTGATAGCAGCTTCGATGATAGCTCTTGCTTGCATACGTCCAATTTCTGGGTATGTAACGTCAAGTCTACATCCTCTGTGTCCCATCATAGGGTTGAATTCGTGTAAGTATTCAATTCTTTCTTTGATTGCTGAGACTGGTTTATTTAATGATTTTGCTAATTCTTGGATCTTTTCTTCTTCTTGTGGTAAGAATTCGTGAAGTGGTGGATCGAGTAATCTAACGTTAACGTTGATGTGTTCTAATCCTTTCATTGACATGAATAAACCATAGAAGTCTTCTCTTTGATATGGTAAGAGTTCTGCTAATGCTTCTTCTCTACCTTCAACTGTATCGGCTAAGATCATTCTTCTCATGTGGAAGATTCTGTCTGTTGAGAAGAACATATGTTCTGTTCTACAGAGTCCGATACCTTCAGCTCCAAATTCAGCAGCTTGTAATGCGTCTTTTGGTGTATCAGCATTTGTTCTAATGCTTAATCTTCTGTATTTATCAGCAAGTTTCATCATTCTTCCGAAGTTACCAGCTTTTGTATCTGCAGGGATTAAAGCTAAAGCACCTTCGTAAACTTCACCTGTTGAACCATTGATTGATAATGTATCGCCTTCTCCGTAGACTTTACCGTTGATTGTGAGTGTTCTCTTTTCTTCATCAACAACAGCAGTGCTACAACCTGTGATACAGCATTTACCCATACCTCTAGCAACAACAGCAGCGTGTGAAGTCATACCACCACGCATTGTTAAGATACCTTCAGCGCTAACCATACCTTCGATATCTTCTGGTGATGTTTCAGCTCTGACAAGTAAAACTTTTTCGCCTTTTTCTTTTCTTGCTTTTGCGTCTTCAGCTTCGAATGATAAGTGACCGACAGCAGCACCTGGTGAAGCTGGGTTACCTGAAGCGATTGAAGTAGCAGCTTTTAATGCTTTTGGATCAAATGTTGGGTGTAATAATGAATCGAGTAAAGCTGGTTCAACTCTTAAGACAGCTTCGTCTTCTGAGATGAGTCCTTCATCTAATAAGTCGAGAGCGATTTGTAAAGCAGCAGCAGCTGTTCTCTTTCCGTTTCTTGTTTGTAAGAAGTATAATTTTCCGTTTTCAACAGTGTATTCCATGTCTTGCATATCTCTGTAATGCTTTTCCATGTTTTTAATTGTTGATTCGAATTGAGCATAAACTTCTGGCATTTGTTCTTTTAAGTAGTCGATGTGGAATGGAGTTCTAATACCAGCAACGACGTCTTCGCCTTGAGCTTGTGGCAAGTATTCAGCATAAACTTTCTTTTCACCTGTTGAAGGGTCTCTTGAGAAAGCAACACCTGTACCTGAATTTGCGTTTAAGTTACCGAAAACCATTGATTGAACGTTAACAGCTGTACCCCATTCGTATGGAATTGAGTTCATTTTTCTATAAACGTTAGCTCTTGGGTTGTCCCATGATCTAAAGACAGCTTCAACAGCTTCATGTAATTGAACATATGGATCTGATGGGAATTCTTCACCAAATTTTTCTAAATAGTATGCTTTATATGCTTTTACTAAGTCTTTTAATTGTTCTGTTGTGACTTCTGTATCAACTTTATATCCGTTATCTTCTTTGATTTTGTCAAGCATTTTATCCATATCTGTTCTTGGCCAACCTTTTGCGATGTTGGTGAACATTAAGATAAATCTTCTGTATGAATCGTAAGCGAATCTTTCGTTTCCTGAAACTTTAGCAAGTGTTTCAACTGACTTGTCGTTTAAACCAAGGTTTAAAATTGTGTCCATCATACCTGGCATAGAAACTCTAGCGCCACTTCTAACACTAACTAATAAAGGTGTTTTACCTTCTTCTAAACCACCGAATGATTTTCCGGATTCTTTTTCAGTATCTCTAATTCCTTGATCGATTTGATCAATGAGTTCTTTTGGCATTTTTTTGCCACTTTCATAATAAAGAGTACATGCTTCTGTAGAGACTGTGAAACCTTGTGGAATTGGAATTCCGATGTAGGTCATTTCAGCTAAGCCGGCACCCTTACCTCCGAGGAGCTCTTTTCCTAAGCCGTGAGCTTCTTTAAAGAGGTATACATATTTTTTTGCCATTTAAAAACCTCCAATATTGGCAGTTGTTTAACAACTCGCTAATATTATAATAGTTTTTTAGTTAGGATTAAAGTTGCACACCGCAAAAATCGCAATTATTTTTTAGAAGAAATGCAATGTTTTTGCAATTTCATTGTAAATATTCTACTCACAATAAATAAAGAATTAAGTAAAAAATAGGCAAATTTAAATTGTAGTTTGTTAGCGTACTATTCTTGGTGTTTGATAGTGAATTATTTTATGTTGGAATTTATAATAATGTCATGATGATTATTAAAAATGGACTAAAAAACTTTTTCATAAATCTAAAATATTTTTTCATCCCTTTAGGCACATTATTCCTAGGAATAATAATAGGTTTTTCTATCGTCTTGCCATTATTAAATGTAACCTTAACAACATTTGTTGAAAACATCTCTTCGCTTTCGCTAATAATTGATGGAAATGCGTTTGTAGATTCACTTTGGGGATCGTTAAGTAAACTAGATTGGTCGAATACATTCGATGCTTTAGGAATTTTATTTTCAAGAGAATATTTAGAAACAACCATTACAGACTCACTTAAATCTCTACTGGTAAATTATGATCAATATGTAGTTCAAATTGAAGGTTTTGTATCTATTGTTATCAATGAAATTACAGTTTATTTAGGTGTAATTATAGTGTGTTTAGGAATTGGCTTTATTGGTGGATTTTTCCTGATTAAAATACTTGTTCGAAAGGAAATTGCTGATAGAAAATTCTATCAACTCATAATTGTTACTATCGCTGATACGATTCTATCTGGCGGGCTTATGACACTATGTATTTATTTGTTCTCTTTATGGAAATTTAGCGCCTTAGTTTCAACACTTTTGTCTTATATAATTTATGCTTTAATTGCTTTATATGAAGCATATATTGTTCATGGATATAAAAAGATTGATGTTAAAAAAGTAGTGACAATAAAAAACAGCAGTCATTTAATTTTGTCTGATATTGCGATAATTGTAGTTGCTTGGATATTTTCATCTTTATCAACTATAGTATTCAATGAACTTGCCGGGATCGTTATTGGAATTACATTCATGGAAGTCGCTTTTGTTGTGATTGGAATGAATGCAGAGAGTTATGTAAAAGAACTTGTTGAAAATCCGAATTTAATTGATTCTAAGCCAACAATTAAGGAAAAAATAAATAAGGTACAAGAAGAAAAAACACAAAAAAGTAAACCTAAACCAAAAATTAAAACAGTTGTTACGAAAGCAAAAAGTAATTCAAAAAAATAGTTAAATATTATATATTGACTTTATTGACGTTATTCGACGTTCAATGTATTTTAAATTAAATAAATTCAAAATCATTCGATTACATCGAATGTTTGATGACAAATAGAGGTTAGTCTATGGAAGAAAAATATGTTATTTCTATTGATTATGGAACTCAAAGTGTAAGGGTTTCGATTATTGATAGAAACGGAAATTTTAAAGCGTTTGAACAAGTGGTTTACGAGAACCCATATTTTTCGCCTAAACCTGGATATTGCGAACAAGATCCTAATTTTTATTATGGATGTATGTGTAAAGCGGCTAAAAAATTAACTGGAGAACATAAAGATTTGTTAGATAAATGTGTCTCTATTTCTTCGACTTGTTTTAGAGATACAGCTGTATATTTAGATGAAAATTATCAAATTGTTAGACCGTCAATTATTTGGTTAGATCAAAGACAAGCTTCTTTAAAAAAACCTATTCCTCTACTATACACAGCTGCATATATCGCTATTAGAATGTTAGATACAGTTAAATTAAATAGAAAAAGAACGCCTGCTGTTTGGCTTCAAGAAAACGAACCAGAAAATTATAAAAAGATAAAACATTATGTTCCTTTAAACGTTTACTTTAACTATAGAATGTTAGGTGTTCTTAAAGATAGTGCTTCAAATATGACAGGCCACTTTCCAATGAACTTTAAAGAAAGAAAATGGTATAAAAAAGGTTCTATAAAAGGTTCAGTTTTTAATATAGACCCTATTTTAATGCCTGAAATTGCCTTAGAAGGGGAAGTGATTGGAAAAATTACAAAAGAATGTAATGAAGAAACTGGTTTTCCGATTGGTTTAAAATATATTTGTACAGGTAACGATAAAAGTTGTGAAGCTTTAGGTTGTGGAGCAATTACTTCGAATTGTGCCCATGTAAGCTATGGCACAGGAAGTACAATCGCTGTTATTAGTGAAAAATATTTTGAGCCAGAAAGATTTTTGCCTTCCTATAGTACATGTTTCCCAAATCATTACACTGGTGAAGTACAAATTTATCGTGGATATCGGATGCTAAAATGGTTTTTACACGAGTTTGGAGATAAAGAAAGTATTGAAGCAACCATCGAAAAAGTTGCGCCTGAAGAATTGCTTAATGACAAAATTATGTCTATACCTCCAGGATCAGATGGATTATTGCTTCAACCTTATTGGGGACCAGGACTAAGTAGACCATTAGCTAAAGGGTCAATTGTTGGATTTTATGACGTACATACAAAATATCATATTTATAGAGCAATCATTGAAGGCATTGGTTTTGCACTTAAAGAAGGCCTTGAATCTATTGTCAAACGTGGAGGATTCAATGTTCAATATTTAACTATAAGTGGTGGTGGTTCTAGAAGCGATGCGATTTGTCAAATTACTAGTGACTTATTTGATTTACCTGTTTTTAAAAGTGAAACATATGAATCAAGTAGTTTAGGATGTGCGATGGCTCAATTTGTAGCTTTAGGAACATATAAAGATGTAAATGAAGCTAAAAATAAAATGGTTAGATATACTAGAAAATTCACACCTAATAAAGTTGCAAGCAATGCGTATAAAGAATTATATAAAGATGCTTATGTAAAGATTTATCCTTCTTTAAGTAAGATTTATCGTAACTTAAATAACATAAAACAAAGACATTATAAATAACTAAAAAAACACCTAGAAAACTACTGAAATAGTACTAGGTGTTTTATTTTATATGGATTTTGCAAGGTTTTTGCTTGGAAAAATGAAAAATGGTGATTTTATATCGGCTGCCGTGTATAAAAAAACGAAACTTAAATTTATTTTTCTAAACTTAAAAAATTGTATATAAATTCATAAAATAATAAAATATAAACAAGGATAGGAGGAGCAAATAATCAGGAGCCTTAACTTTTTATACTAAAATCACTTGTTCAAACTAAATAGCCCTTTTTCGATTATCTTAATGTCTAAATTCAAAGCTTTTATTATGGCTTTTTGTTTCTTAGTATAAGCTCTTATAT
>DBFJOT010000008.1:0-1863 GCA_048405595.1 Candidatus Onthovivens sp. | reverse complement strand
ATTGACAGATTACTTTGAAATAATTATAATAGAGATACCAAAAGTAGTAAAAGCATACAAAAAAACACCAAATGACGAAGTATTGCAATGGATGCTTTTTCTAGATAATCCAGAAAAAGAGGAGGTAACTCGTATTATGGAAGAAAATAAGGATATTAAAGAAGCAAAGGAAGAGTTGGAAAGAATAAGCCAAGATGATATACTAAGAAGAAAGGCATTAAATAGAACTCTTGAAATAGCGGACGGATTACAATTAAAAAAAGAGGCAGAAGAAGCAAGAGAAAAAGGCTTAGCAGATGGACTAGTAATTGGAATAGAAAAACAAAAAAAGGCTGTAATAAAAAAGTTACATGAACTTAATATATCTATAGAACAGATTGCTAAAGCTGTTGAATTAAATGAAGAAGATGTAAAAGCAATACTAAATGAGAAAAAATAGTAATCTTTTGCTATAGCGAAAGATGTATAATGAATTTAATTTTATGGTATATTATGTATAAATTTAAAGATGGGAGTGGAAGATATGCCAGATGTAAAACAAAGAATGATAGATATTGTTAATTCTGTACCAGATGATTATTTTGATGGATTAAAACCAACAGAAATGGTGTTTAAGCTTATGGTGGAATATATCAAAAGGTATGGAGAAGATGAAACTACTATTATTCCGGGTACTGATAAACATTTTAATTATGAAAATCTTAAAAAAATATTTGAAAATAAGATTTAAATTAAAAGGAGGCAAAGCAAATGGAATTTTTGAAAAAATCTTTAAATAAAGTAAATGTACAAGAAAATACTCTATATGATATTATTTATGACTTATTTTTCTATGCCAAATTACAAGAAAGTGAAGAAGATATAAAAAATGGTAGGATTTGCACATTAGAAGAATTAAGACAACACATTAATGAATTGGAGGAAAAGCATGCAAATAATAATATCGGATGATGCAAAGTCTGCAATTACAGATATATATAATTATTCATATAATATTTCTTCTAATTATGCAAATAGAATAGTCAATAAAATATATGATACAATTTATGATTTACAAGATTCGCCGTATATTGGTAGAAATGTTCCAGAATTTTCAGATAAGCAGTTTCGAGAAAGAATCTGTGAAAAATATAGAATTATCTATTATATTTCTGAAATGGACAATACAATTTTTATACGATACATATTTTGCGGAAGGCAAAATTCTAAATTATTTTTTAAAGTTCATGAAAACGAACTAATCAATTTTTTTAATCAATTAATTATTTAAATTCTTATTAGAATATATTCCAAACATAAACTAAATATATTATAGTTGAATTTTTAATAACTAAATTTAAGTATAGCAGTTTTGCTATGCAAATTTAAGGAGGTTTACATATGCAAAATGAAAAGAAAAGCATATTACAACCAAAGAATGATGTAGTGTTTAAAGCATTATTTTCGAGAGGAAAACCAAGGATAACACAAGCAATGTTAGAGGCAATACTAAAGATGAAGATAGACAAGCTTGAGCTTGATAAAAGTACAGATTTACTAAATGAAAATGCAGATGATAAAAATGGAAGGCTAGATTTAAGAGCAATAATCAATGGAAACACTGAATGTGACATAGAAGTACAACTTGTTTCAAATGATAATATAAATGAGCGATTTTTATATTATTGGGCGAAAATGTATGCAGCTAATTTAAAAATTGGAGATAAATATAGTGATTTAAGAAAAACAATATCAATAATAATTTTAGATGACGATTTTAAATTAACAAAAAATCTTGAAAGACCACAGACAACATGGAGAATACGAGAGAGTGAAGCTACGCATCTTGTATTGACAGATTACTTTGAAATAATTATAATAGAG
>DBFJOT010000007.1:0-2911 GCA_048405595.1 Candidatus Onthovivens sp. | reverse complement strand
TGTCGCTAGCCTAAATATTTAATGATGGTTTTGTCAAATTAAATGATGGTATGTCACCATGTAAAGTGACATTTTTTTATATATAATTATAGCTGTTACTGCAAGAAAAAAAGCCAGTGCCAAGTTTTCGAAGACCACACTGACTTTACCCTGAAAGGCTTTTAAATGATACTAAAATTGGTTCGCTTAATCAATAATGAAACTGAAAATTTTAATGAAAAATGCCATGAAAGAATTAGAGAAAAATTTCATTCTGAAAGTTTAAAATGTCCTAACTGTGGGAGCCACGAACTAATTAGCTACGGAACATACACTCGAAATATTTTAGTACATGGTGAAATCCAATTTGTCGATGTTCATCGTGTTTTTTGCCGCAATTGTCATCGTACTCATGCTGTTTTAACGCTTGACTTCATACCATATTGTTTTATAGACCAAGCTACAGCATATGATTATTTTTGTAACAAGACTCTTAATATCGAAATTGATTTTCTTCGAGAAGCAATTCTCATATCTCTTTTAAAACGAATAAAAAAGCTTAGATCTCATTACCTAAACTGTTTTAAAGATGTTTTTGATTCAAATGATTTAGCCAAAATAAACGAAGAACTAATTGAAAAAGAAAGATACGCATTTCTTCAAACTCATCGAGGAAGCGTATATTCGAATGACGGGCCAACATAAGAGTTCAGTATTTTTTGCCCCTAAAACCTTGTAGACTCAAATCGGAGGTAAAAACATATGACAAAATCAATCGAAACGCAATTCAACGACATTGCTGTCGCTCGTTATGTAGTAATTGCACCTTTAATAACATCACGAGATAAATATTCAAGTGATGCTGAATTTTTTCGTACTGCCTCAAATATGTTTCATAATTTCAATGGCAAAAAAGTTAAGATTAGTGCAACAACAATCGAAAGGCGGTACTATGCTTATCGAAAAAATGGATTTAATGGACTTGTTCCAGAACGAAGACGAGATCTTGGAACAATGAGAAAAATATCAGCTGACATCATCGATTATGTAACAACACAATTAGTTACATTTCCACGAGTTCCAGCTACTCAAATACATGCTGAAGTTCAAAAACAGTTTGGGGGAAATATAAGCTTATCAACGATAAATCGTTTAGTTAACAAAATCAGAAAAGAAAAAGTTACAAGCATAAAAGACGAAATGCTTAGATATGAAAGAGCTCATATAAATGAAGTTTGGTGTGGTGATTCTACTGTAATTTGGGCAAATAAATTAGACAAAAACCCAGTTAAACTATACATAATCGCTTTAATTGATGATGCTAGTAGAAGAATTGTTGGAGCACAAGTCTTTCACAACGATAACGCAATCAATCTTACAAAGACACTTAAAACTAGTGTTTTAAAATTTGGAATTCCCGATGTTTTTAATTTCGATAATGGCAGAAATTATAAATGCAAACAAATGGAAGTAATAGCTGGGAAAATAGGTTCGAGAATTCATTATTGTGCACCTTATTCGCCAACAGCAAAGGCGAAAATTGAACGATGGTTTAGAACTCTTAAAGATCATTGGACAGCTAATGGATGTAAAACATTAGAAGAGATTCAAACAAGTTTAAACGAATACGTTAATAAATATAATTCAAAAATTCATAGTTCTCTAAACGGCATGACACCGATTGATCGATTTAACTCTGAGTTAAATATCATTAGATATTTAGAAGAGTCAAAAAAGAATGAAGCTTTCTTATTTGAAATAGAACGAAAATCTTCAATTGATGGAGTAATAAAGGTTGAAGGAATTGAGTATGAAACTGGATATAAATATCAAGGACAACGAGTGAGAATAGTTTATGAGCCTGGTCTTGAGCATGTTTACATCAAAGACAAAAATGAACTTATAGAAATTTATCGACTAGATAAAATCTCTACCTCTAAGTCTTCAAGAACTAAATTAACCGAGATTAAAAAGGAGCTAACAAGTAATGATTGATAACTATTCTAAACGTTTCGAATTTGAATATAACCCTTTTCAAAAAGAAACAGACAAATTCTTTATTGAAACTCAAAATTACAAAGAATTGGTCATGAACTTAAATTACGTAATCAAAACAAAAGGAATTGGAGTTGTTGTTGGTGATCCTGGAGCAGGAAAAACTAGTGCCACTAAAAACTTCATTCAATCGTTACCAAGAAATCTTTACAAGCCGATTTATACAACCATGTCTACATTGACTGTTAGAGAATTCTATTATGAACTCGGGAGAAAATTTGGTATCACGGAAGTCTATACCAAAGTAGCTTTAATCAATGAAATCAAAAATCAAATTATCTCATACCACGACACAAAGAAAATCGTTCCTGTAATTGTAATTGATGAGGCTAATTATTTGTCAAATGCGGTTCTTAATGATCTAAAAATGTTATTAAATTTCAATATGGATTCAGAAAATAAAGCAATCTTGATATTGATTGGGCTGCCAAATCTTACGAGTACATTAGAATTAGCTATTCATCAACCACTTAATCAAAGAATAAGTTCGAAAGCTATTTCCGAACCAATGTCTCAAAATGAAGCTAAAAATTACATCGAAACAAAAATCGAAAAAGCTGGTTCAAACCTATCATATTTCGATCCTGAAGCAATCGAAGCTACTATTAACGGTGGAAAAGGTATTCCAAGAATTATAGATCGAATCATGGATAAATCGTTAATGCTAGCGGATAACATGGAAATGAAAAGGATAACATTGGAATTAGTTAAAAAAGTAATTCAAACATTATAAAGCACATTAAATAATGTGAATAAATCGTCACATTATTTGGTGCTTTTTTCTGTGGATAAATGTATTTTACTGTTTGTTTACTTCACGTAAAAATGTAGGAAATTTCCTGAGCGTGTTGCGTCCTCAAATTATTTGAATAAAAAA
>DBFJOT010000006.1:0-43154 GCA_048405595.1 Candidatus Onthovivens sp. | reverse complement strand
TAAGTTTTCAAAGAACAATAATTGTTACACATTGCTAACGTGCAACAATTTTCGTGTACAAATTTTTAAAAAAATTAAATTAATGAAATTTCTCTTGATTTTTAATAGTTAGCCTCCTTCTTTTTTAACCACCTCTATCATTGTATCACATTTAAACCTTTAAAGCCATTCCAATAAAACAAAAAATTAATTATTGTTTACTAATAATAATCGACTACATCGATATAATTTGTTTTTCCATAAAAAATGTGTCTAATATCTATTCAAATTTATAAAAATGTTTTAATCATAAATATGACACTTTATTCGTGTCACTATCTTACACTCTTAATATTATTTTAACATTATTTTCCTATATAGAATTAAAAAGTTTTGTAATTAAACAAAAAACAATAGACAAAACCACTACTTATAGGGTATAAATATAAAGCGCCTAAAAACGCAGACTTCTTTTATAGATTGAAATTTACTAAATTTATAAAAGTTCCTTAAAAAATTAAATTTTTTAAAAAAAGTGTTGCATTGAAGTTTGGTCGTATGGTATATTTATTAAGCGCGAGTTAAGAAGCGCTTAATATAAAAGTATTTATAAGTAAGTTATAAATACGCGAGGTGGACCAGTGGTGTAGCGGTTAACATGCCACTCTGTCACAGTGGAGATCGCGAGTTCGATTCTCGTCTGGTCCGCCATTTTTTTATAAAAGGCCCGATAGCTCAGTAGGTAGAGCAAAGGACTGAAAATCCTTGTGTCCCCAGTTCGATCCTGGGTTGGGCCACCACTAACTTAAAGATTTCCTCGATTCAATCGAGGTTTTTTTATACTCTTATCAATTTATTTTTATCCATTTAAAATGGCTGAACTAGATTTCTTCTAATTCAGCCATTTTTTTATTTCAATTTAATTTTATTTAAATGCCAAATATCTTTGTTATATTGTTCAATCGTTCTATCACTTGAGAAATATCCACTCATCGCAATATTAATTAAGCAACTTCTAGCCCAAGTTTTTTGATCGAGATAGAATTTTTCAACTTTAGCACTTTCATCTAAATAAGCATTGAAATCTAAAAGAATGAAATATTCATCATTATGATTCATAATTTCATCAAAGATCCCTCTAAATCTATCGTGAATTCCTTCACACCATGGTCCGTTGAATAATGAATCTAAAACTCTTCTAACAGCTTCGTTTTGATTATATACATCCCAAGGATTATATGAACCTGATTTTCTAATATCTTCAATGTCTTTAACTTTTAAACCAAAGATGAAACTATTTTCATCTCCGACTCTTTCATTAATTTCAACGTTAGCACCATCTAATGTACCTAAAGTAAGGGCTCCATTCATCATAAATTTCATATTTGATGTACCACTAGCTTCTTTACCGGCTGTTGAAATTTGTTCACTAACATCACTTGCTGGAATAATAAGTTCAGCTAAGCTTACACCATAATTTTCAATAAAGACAATCTTCATGAATTTAGAAACTTCTGGATCATTATTAACAATATTAGCAACAGCGTTAATTAAGTTAATAATATTTTTAGCGAATGCGTAACTTGGAGCAGCTTTAGCACCAAAGACATATGTATGTGGTTGCATTTTGAAATTAGGGTTTGTCTTAATTTCAAAATAATAATGCATAATTCTAAAGACATTTAATAATTGTCTTTTATACGCGTGAAGACGTTTAATTTGAGTATCAATAATTGAATTTGAATCGATTACTAAGCCATCTTTTTTAGCAACATAATTAGCGAATTTGACTTTGTTGATGTGTTTAACTTCCATTAATTTATTTAACACTTCTTCATCGTCTTTAAATGCTAATAATTTTTCGAGATCATCTGGATTCTTTTCCCGTGAATCTCCAATTAATGAAGTGATTAATTTTCTTAATTCTGGATTAGCATACATTAACCATCTTCTTTGAGTGACACCATTTGTTTTGTTATTGAATTTCTCTGGGAAATATTTATAGAAATCTTTAAACGTTTCTTTCTTTAAAATTTCAGTATGTAAAGCAGCAACACCATTAACACTAAAACATGTAAAGATAGCTAAATTTGTCATTCTGACCATTCCATCTTTTATGATCATCATGTTGTTGTATTCACTTTCTGAAACACCTTGTTTATTCATCCAAATTAAACTACGTCTATTGATTTCTTCAATAATCATATAGCAGCGTGGAATTAATTGTTGAATGTATTGAATTGGCCATTTTTCTAAAGCTTCAGGCATGACAGTATGATTTGTATAAGCGATACATTTTGTAGCTTGTTCCCAAGCTTCGTCCCATCCAAATCCATGTTCATCCATAAGTAATCTCATGAGTTCTGGGATTGCTAAAATTGGGTGTGTATCGTTAAGTTGGAATACATAATGCTTATAAAAATCATGTAAATCTAAGCCTAAATGTAAATATCCTCTAATTGCACTTTGTAAACCAGCGCTTACAAAGAAGTATTGTTGTCTAAGTCTAAGTAACTTACCATGTTCAGTTGTATCATCTGGATAAAGACCATGACAAAGTTCATTTAATTGTGCTAAGTATTCATCAAAAGAAACATTAACTGGTAAATTTTCTTCACTTGGTTGAGCTTTCCAAAGTCTTAAATTGTTAGCGATTCCATTTTTATAACCAACTACACTAACATCATATGGGCAAGCGCTAACTTTAGTTGAATTAACAGTTCTAATTGAATATTCGCCATTTGGTTTTAAGAATGTTTCAGCGTTTCCATAGAAATTGACTTCAACTGAATGTTTAGGTTTTCTGACTTCCCAAACAAAGCCATTTTGTAACCATTGATCTGGCAATTCAACTTGTTTTTCGTCGACAATTCTTTGTTTGAAGAAACCATATTCATATCTGATACAGTTTCCATGACCTGGATAGCCTAAACTAGCAATCGAATCTAAGAAACAAGCAGCAAGTCTTCCTAAACCACCATTTCCAAGACCAGCATCGCTTTCCATATCTTCAAGTTCGCCAATATCAATTCCTAATTCGTTAAGACCATCTTTACAAATATCATAAATTCCTAAATTCATCATATTATTTGTAAGAAGTCTTCCAATTAAAAATTCCATCGAGAAATAAATTAATTGTTTTTCTCTTTTGTCAATGATGTATTCGTGAGTTTCACGCCAGTTATTACCAGCATAATCTCTTACCATTTCGCCTAAAATTTCATACTTTTCAAAAATGTGTGCGTTTTCTGGAGTTCTACCATACTTAGCAATCATTCTTGATTTATACTCTTGGACGAATTCGTCTTTGTTACTAAAAATCATTATTTAATTTCCCCTTTCTTATTAATTTCCTCTTTTAAATTAACTTCTTCTTTGTTTTCTTCTTGTGGATTATTGTCGTGAATATATTTAAATATACAAGCAGCAAATCCAGCTAACTTGATAGTGATCTTATGTGGTCTACCTTCGGGTCCATAATAATAAGACATAATTGGAAGTCCATTATAAGCATTCGTTCCTCCATAAACATCTTTATCTGAATTGAAGATTTCTTCATAAGTGCCTTCGCGAGTGACACCGATATCATAGAATTCGTAATAATTTGGGGTCATATTAAACACAAATACCAAATGTGAATCACCAACTCTTCTTTCGAAAGCGAAGACGCTATCATTATTATTATCAACCATGAGCCAATTAAAATGAGCTGGATTATGTTCTTCAAAGTGCATCGCTTTTTCAGCTTTATAAATTAAATTTAAATCTCTTACTGCTCTACTAACTGAATCATGTTTTGGGAATCGTTTAAGTTCCCATGGTAATGATTTTTTCTCATTCCATTCATCCCAACTTGCGAGTTCATTACCCATAAAGTTAAGTTTTTTGCCTGGATGGGCATATTGATAAGTATATAAATTCTTAATAAGAGCAAATTTTTGTTCATAAGAACCCCACATCTTGTTAAGAATAGTACCTTTTCCATGGACTACTTCATCATGTGATAAAGGTAACAAGAAATTATCACTGAAGAAATAAGCCATCGAGAAAGTTAATTTATTGTGGTCGTATTTTTTAAAAACAGGATCAAGTGCATAATATTTTAAAGTATCATTCATCCAACCTAAGTCCCGTTTATAATCAAAACCGAGGCCACCATGTTCTGTTGCTCTAGTAACACCTGCAAAATCAGTTGAATCTTCTGCAATCATCATGACACCTGGAAAACGATAATGCATTTTTCCATTTAAACGTTTAATAAATTCGATTGCACCTTCGTTTTGACCTTTATTTTTATTTCCATCCCAATAAAGAATATTACTAACAGCATCAACCCTAATGCCATCAAAATGGAAATAATCAACAAAGTAATTCATCGCACTCATTAAGAAACTTCTAACTGGATCTTTTCCTAAATCAAATTGTAAGCTTCCCCGTGGTGAATAACGGTGTTCATTGCTATATTCATACATATCACTTCCATCAAATTGGCAAAGTGCCCATGGATCTGTAGCAAAATGAACTGGAGCAAAATCTAAAATTACACCGATTCCAGCTTGGTGCATTCTATCAATGAATGACATAAGTTGAAATGGATTTCCATAACGTGAATCAGCACTAAAGAATCCAGTAGCTTGATATCCCCAACTTCCATCGAATGGGTATTGGGTAATTGGCATAATTTCAATATGTGTATATCCTAAATCTAAGATATAAGGAATTAAATAATCAGCAATTTCTTCATATGATAAATTACGATTATCAACTTGACCTTTCCAGCTTCCTAAATGCATTTCATAAATGCTCATAGGTTTATCGAAATTTCTTTCACGTTTTTCTAAAAATTCTTTATCATGCCAAATAAAATTCTCGATATTGAATAATCTCGAGCAAGATCCAGGTCTATATTCGCTTAAAAACGCAAATGGATCTGCTTTATCAACGTATTCTCCTTTAGCGTTTTTAAAGTGATATTTATATAAGGAATAATTATGAAGTCCTTCAATGAAGATTTCAAAAACACCACAATCATCAATTTTAGTCATTTTGTGAACTGAAGGGTTCCAATCATTGAAATCACCAATTACACTAATATCACTTGCCATAGGAGCATAGAGTCTAAAAACAACCCCATCTTTATATTTTTTCTTAGTAAGTTTTTTAGTTCTTGTTGGGTCCTTTTTTAAAGGTACTTCGACAATTTCTTCAACTTCTTTTTTAATGAAATGTGCACCAAAATAATTATAACCTTCTGTGCATTGTCCATTTAAATAATCTAAGAGTAAACCAAAAGCCATAAAACTCTCCTTGAATATTTTATACAGGAAAATTATACCTAATTCTTATTTTTTAATAAATGAAAAAGTATTTTTTTCATTCTTTTTCATTTATTTTCTGAAAATTTTACATAATAATTTCATAAATATTGATTTTTTCGTTCTTTTCTTTGTGATTTGTTCGATTAAATAAACTTTTCGATTCTTAATTAAATTTTATAGATAAATTAAAAATCGGGAAATTTTATGATTTATTTATTATCAAAGTATAAACAAATTTAACTTTATTTATAGAATATTCTTATCATGAATTACTCATTTTCAGTTTTCTGAAAAATTTTCATTCATAATTTCTAAAATTACAGCTTTTTAGGTCGCTTAATACTTAATTTTTATTACATAAAATAGTATAATTTTAAAGTTCTTAAGGAGATTTAAAAATTTATGGAAAAAGTTATGGCAGTTAACTGCGGTTCAAGCAGTTTTAAATTCAAACTTTATGATATGCCTGAAGAAACAGTTATTTGTTCAGGAATCGTTGAAAGAATTGGACATGATGATGGTATCTTTACCATTAAATATAACGGGGAAAAAGAAACAAAAGTATTACCAGTTGCTGATCACGGTTATGCAGTTAAAATCGTTGTTGATGCAATGTTAGAAAAACAAATCATCAAATCAATCGATGAAATCAAAGCTACAGGACATAGAGTTGTTCAAGGTGGCGCTTACTTTGATAGATCAGTCGTCTTCAATGATGATGTTTACGCAAAAATCGAAAGCTTAATCCCACTTGCACCTTTACACAATAAAGCTCACTTAGTCGGATATAATGCATTCAAAAAAGTTTTACCAAATACACCTGCAGTTGCAGTTTTTGATACAGCTTTCCACCAAACTATGGAACCAGAAGATTACACATTCCCAATTCCATACGAATACACAGAAAAATACCAAATCAGAAGATATGGTGCTCATGGTACAAGCCACAAATATTTATCAGAAATCGGTGAAAAATATTGTAATGGTGATGCCAAACGTATGATTATTTGTCACTTAGGAAGTGGCGCAAGTATCACAGCTACAAAAAATGGAAAATGTGTTGCAACTTCAATGGGACTTACTCCACTTGGCGGAATTATGATGAACTCAAGAACTGGAGATATGGATCCAAGTGTTTTCTATCAAATCGCTAAAGTTACTGGAAAAGATGTTGAAACATTATTCCAAGAATTAAATAAACAAAGCGGATTATTAGGTGTTTCAGGAATTTCAAACGACTCAAGAGATGTCGCTGCTAGTGCACATAATGGAGATAAAAGAAGCAAACTTGCTATGGATTTATGGGCAAGAAGAATCGCTGATTATATCGGACAATATTATGTAAGACTTGGCGGAGCTGATTTAATTATCTTCTCAGCTGGAATCGGAGAAAATGCAGCTGAATATAGAGAAATCGTTTTAAATAGAATCCAAGAAGCATTAGGAATTACATACAGCAAAGAAGCAAACGATAAAGCACTCGGTGTTGAAGCAGTCATTTCAAATCCAGACTCAAAAATTAAAGTTGTCGTCATCCCAACAGATGAAGAAGTCATGATTGCTAGAGATGCTTACAATCTTTGCTTAAAATAGAAAGATTATAAAAATGGAATTAAAAAATTATATTTTAGAAGAAGGAAAACAATTTAAAGGAGAATACAAAACTTTTCTTGAACAAGTAAAAAAATACCATAGAATCGCTGTTTTTAGACACATCATGCCTGATTTTGATGCTTTAGGAACACAATTCGGTTTAGCTACTTGGTTAAAAGAAAATTTCCCAGAAAAAGAAATTAAAGTTTTTGGTGATAACCACGTTGTCTTTACTCCACGTGGTCTTTTCCCTGAAACAAATAAAGAAAACGATGAATGGTTTAATGATGATTTCTTAGCAATTATCGTTGACGTCGGTGATTTAAAGCGTATTGCTGACCCACGTTTCCAAAAAGCAAGCTATAAAATTAAAATTGACCACCACCCTGTAACTGATAACATTTTCGATTTATCAATTACAGATACTTCAAAAGCCGCTGCAAGCGAACTCGTTTGTAACTTACTTTTAAACTTAGAAGGTGAATTTAAATTTAGTGAATTAGCAGCTCGCTATTTCTACATCGCATTAACTGGCGATAGTGGAAGATTCCAATATAACAGCACTTCACCTCATACATTCGAAATTGCAACTTTCTTACTTTCTTGTGGAATTAACATCACAAAAATTTATGAAAAAATGTATGAAAAAAATATCGACGATCTCGAAGTCACTAAATTCATCCTCAATAACTTCAAAGTTAGTGAACATGGTGTTGCATATTATGTTTTAAGAGAAGGTGATTTAGATAGATTAGGTTTAACATGCGATAGAGGAAAAGAAAATGTTAACATTTTCTCAAGCATCAAAGGCATCAATATTTGGTGTTCAATTACTGAAGATATCACTGAACCTTGCTTTAGAATTAGTTTAAGAAGTAGAAATTACACAATTAACGGTGTTGCTAAAGAATTTAAAGGTGGCGGACACGCTCAAGCTAGCGGTTGCCAAATCAAAGACTTAAGCGAACTTCCTGCATTCATTAAAGCTTTAGACGATTTAATTATTAAAGGAAATAATGACTAATTTCGTACCATTACACATCAAAACTGGATACTCGTTTTTAAAAAGCGGTATCCTTTTAAATAGGCTTTTTGCGAAAGCTAAAGAGTTAAATTATAAGTACTTAGGAATATGTGATTTTGAAGTCATGTACGGTGTTCCTGAATTCAACTCACTAGCAAAAAAATACGATATTAAGCCTATTTTTGGTATGGACATTGAGATTGATAACTATTTATTTTCTTTATACATTAAAAACGAAATTGGTTATCAAAATCTCTCTAAGTTAGTTTCTTTAAAAAACAAATATAAAGTAGAAAATGCTTCTATTTCATTAGAAGAAGCTTTTATTTATTTTAAAGGTCTTGTTGTTGTTTTAAGTACAAAACACAACGAGATCTTTGATGAGATTAATATAAATTTTGAAAATAAGATTTTAAGTTTAAAAAATAAAGTCGATGATTTGTATGTCGGAATTTCAAATTACAAACTTTATGAGCATCAACATATTAATCTCATCAAAGAACATTTAGATAAAATTAATATTCCTTGTATTCCTTTTCCAGATATTTCTTATTTAAATAAAGATGAAGCGATTGTTTTAGATATGCTAGAAGCAATTCGAGCAAACACTGTAATCGAAAAAGACACTTACCCTTCTACACAAGATGAATATCTTCAAAGTATCGATGAATTCGATACAATTTATAAAGAATACAATTATTCCTTCACAGAATTTCTTTCAAAAATTAACTTTGAGTTTGAAGTAAAGCGTGGAGAATTAATTAAATTTACTAGTGATGATAATGTTAGAGAACTTTTTATAGATTTAGTTAATCAAGGCGTAAAAGAACGCGGCATCGATTTAAACAATAAAGTTTATAAAAATAGATTAAATAAAGAATTTAATGTTATTAAAAAAATGGGTTACATTAACTATTTTTTAGTCGTACAAGATTACATTAAATTCGCTAAAAATAATAATATTCCAGTAGGCCCTGGAAGAGGAAGTTCAGCCGGAAGTTTAATCGCTTATTGTTTAGGCATCACTGATGCTGATCCTATAAAATACAATCTATTATTTGAAAGATTTTTAAATGAGAAACGAAATTCAATGCCTGATATTGATGTCGACTTTTCAGATATTAAGCGTGACGAAATTGTTAAATATTTAATTGAAAAATATGGTCCTAATCGTGTCGCTAGAGTTAGTGCGTTTCAAACGATTGCCGCTAAACAAGCTCTTAGAGATACATGTAGAATTTATGGATTATCTAGTGCGATGATTAGCGATATCGCTAAAGCTATTCCAAATAATTTTAAAGATGAAAACGCAAAAAATTTCTCTTTAGATTTTGCTTATAATAAAATACCAGCCTTTAAGAACAAAATTGATGACATTCCAGATTTTAAGTTTATTTTCGATAGAGCTCATTTAATCGAAGGATTACCACGTCAAAGAGGACTTCACGCAGCTGGTGTTATTTTAAATGAAGGCGATTTATCTTCTATTATGCCTTTAGATTATGATGATCTTAATTTCACAGTAACTCAATACGAGAAAGATTATTTAGAAGATCAAGGCTTTTTAAAGATGGATTTGTTAGGTCTTTCTAACCTCACAGTTATCGAAAAATGTTTAGATAAGATTAAAAAAACACGAAATATTTCATTAAAAATGGATGAGATACCTTACGAAGATGAAAAAGCAATCAAATTAATTCGAGAGATGAAAACAATGGGTATATTCCAGCTTGATACTCAAGCTGCATATAACGCATTAATAAACATTTCACCAGATTCTTTTAAAGATATCGTTGCCGCCATTTCTTTAGATAGACCAGGCCCAATGCAATTTATTCCAAATTATGCAAAGCGTAAAAAAGGTTTAGAAAAAGTTACTTATCTTTCAAGTGCTCTTATTCCAGTATTAAAAGAAACTTATGGCATTATTGTTTACCAAGAACAAATTATGCAAATTGCTCAGGTGTATAGTGGCTTCACTTTCGCTGAAGCAGATTTATTCCGTCGAGCTATCAGTAAAAAACATAAAGATGAAATTTTAAAAATGCAAAGTGCTTTCATTAAAGGCGCAATGAAATTGAACCATAAACAAGAAGAAGCAACTATTTTATTTAATCAAATTTTAAAATTTGCCAATTATGGATTTAACAAATCTCATGCTGTATGCTATGCGATGATTGCATGCAAAGAAGCTTATTTAAAAGCTCACTTCCCAATTGAATTTTATAGTGCGATTTTAGATCAACAATATGGAACAAACGATGTTAAATTCTCAAAATATTTAGCTGAAATTAAAAAGTCTAAAATTAAAGTTTTATTGCCTAATATCAACGAATCAACTTATCAATTTGAAATGTATGAAGACGCATTACTTCTTCCACTTGTTGGAATTAGTGGATTACAAACTAAAGTTGTTATAAACATTTTAAACGAAAGAACTAGACATGGAAAATTCACTTCTTTCATCGATTTTGTTTGCCGCTTAACCGCTATAGAAGATAAAATTACCGAACTTCAAATTTCAAAATTAATTGATGCTGGTGCTTTTGATATATTAGATTCTAATAGAAAAAGTTTAAAAGAATCAATTCCTTTAGCTATTCAATACGCTAATAACTCAATATATTCTTCTTCACTTCTTGGTGATAGTTTCGGATTAACTTTCACTAAAATAGATTGTGTAGACGATCCATTAGAAAGAATTAATAACGAATATGATGCTTTAGGTGTCATGTTAAGCGATTCTCCTTTAAATTATTTAGAGGACGCTGTCGATAAAACATCGATTACATCGATAGAAAATCTTAAACTTGGTACTCAACAAACAATTGTAGGAATTGTTAGAAGCGTTAAAACAATTGTAGTCAAAAACGGTAAAGATAAAGGTAAGCCAATGGCTTTTGTCACTTTATACGACGATAGTGATGAAATTGATTGTACTTTCTTCTCTTCTTTATATGCTTTATATCAAACTTCAATTAAATTTAATGACATATTACTTTTATCAGGTATAAAAGAAATTAGAGATAACCGCGCATCATTTATCGTTAGAACTTGTAAAATTATAAGGAGCTAAATTTATGTCTAAATTATTTATCATAGATGGTAACAGTCTTTTATTTAGAGCATTTTATGCTTTATACACTATTAATCCAGATGCGATTATGCGCACAAAAAGTGGTACACCAACTAATGCAATTTATATTTTTTCAAATATGATCGCTACTCTTTTAAGCGAATTAAAAGAAGGCGATGGCATGTTTGTTGCTTTTGACGCAGGTAAAAAAACTTTTAGACATCAAGAATATAAAGACTATAAAGCTAATAGACCTAAAACTCCTGAAGAATTAATTATTCAACTTCCTATTGCTAGAGAATTTTTAGATTCTTTAAATATTTTGCATTATGAATCGGATGAATTAGAAGCTGATGATATTTGTGGAATTATGGCTAATAAAGCTAAACAAGAAGGTTATGAAGTTGAAATTTATACAAGTGATAAAGATTATCTTCAATTAATCGATGAACATGTCAAAATTAAGCTCATCAAAAAAGGCTTAAAAGATATTCACACAATGGATCACGACACTTTCGTTTTAGAATGGGGTTTTGAACCAATTCAAATTTGTGATTATAAAGGTTTAAGAGGAGATGATAGCGATAATTTAAAAGGAGTTCCAGGCATTGGAGATAAAACCGCAAAACAACTTATCGCTAAATTCGGAGACTTAGAAAATATCATTAAAAACGCTGATACAAAAACTAAAGTTGGTCGTAATTTAATTGAGTTCCAAGATAATGGAAGAATGTGTAAACATTTAGCAATCATCGCTACAAATAACGAAATTCCTTTCACTCCAGAAAGCACAATTTATAAAGGTTACGACTTAGAAACAATGTCTGAATTCTCAAACAAATATGAATTCAAAACATTACTTAATAAGCTTCCAAAAAGTTACATAGTTAAACGTGAAAATGCAAAAAAAGTTGAAATTTGTAGCGTTTTAGATTTAAAAGATATCACATCTAGCTCTTTAATCGGTATAGATTTAGATGTTGAAAGCGAAAATTATCATATCGCAAACTTATTAGGAATCGCTCTTTCAACAAAAAATAACACGTATTATTTAACTAAAGATGAGCTATTTTCTAATCAAGAAATTTTAAATATTTTAAAAGACTGTAATATTGAAAAATATTGTTTCGATACTAAAAAATTACTTTGTATTGCTTCACATAATTCATTAGAAATTAACGGCATCACTTTTGATTTATTGCTTGCAAATTATTTACTCGATTCAAATTCAAAAGGTGATATTGAATCACTTCTTATCGGTAAAGGAATTAATGTAACTTATATTCATGAATCAACCGATATTTTATTTGATTCCACTACTAAATTATTAAGTGCAGTCACAAGTTATTATTCATTATCATTAGCAGAAGAATACAAAAAAGCACTTAAAGATAAAAATCAATTAAACCTACTTTACGAGATTGAAATTCCTTTAACAAAAGTTTTAGCGAAGATGGAAATTGAAGGATTTCCACTTGATGAAAATACTTTAGTTTCTTTTAAAGAAGAATTTCAAAAGAAAGTTGATGTCTTAGTTAATAAAATTTATGAGTTAGCTGGAGAAGAATTTAACATCAATTCAAGTAAACAAGTCGCTCATATTTTATATGAAAAATTAGGTTTACCTTCTAATAGAAAGAACTCAACTTCAGTTGAACATCTTTTAGCTTTAGTTGATAAACATCCAATCATTAATTGCATTTTAGAATATAGAAAATATACTAAATTAATTTCTACTTATATTGATGGCTTTATTCCTTTTATCGAGCATGATGGAAAAGTTCATTCTACTTTCAACCAGGCATTAACTACAACTGGTAGATTATCTTGCAGTGAACCAAATTTACAAAACATTAGCACAAGAGATGAAGAAGGAAAACAAATTAGAAAAGCTTTCTTTTATAAAGAAGATAATATAGAAATTTTATCTTTAGACTATTCTCAAATTGAACTTAGAATTTTAGCTCATTTATCAAAGTCTCCTTCTTTAATTAAATTCTTTAATGAAGATAAAGATATTCATGCCGAAACAGCTAAACTTATTTTCAATTTAGATAGAGAACCTACAAGTTTAGAGCGTAGACAAGCAAAAGCTGTAAATTTTGGTATTGTTTATGGCATTAGTGATTGGGGATTAAGCGAACAACTAGAAATTTCTGTAACTGAAAGTCGTCAAATAATTTCAAGTTTTAATAACGCATTCCCTGAAATCAAAGAATTCTTAAATAGTTTAATTAGTGAAGCTACCGAAAAAGGTTATGCAAGCACAATGTTTAACCGTAGAAGATATTTACCAGAATTAAATTCAAGTCAATATCAAGCAAGAGAATTTGCTAAGCGTGCTGCAATGAACGCTCCTATTCAAGGAAGCGCAGCTGATTTAATAAAAATTGCAATGATTAAAGTTGATGACGCTTTAACAAAAGGAAATTATAAATCGAAATTAGTAAGTCAAATTCACGACGAACTTATTTTAAAAGTTTATGACGATGAAAAAGATGAAATTTTAGCTCTTGTAAAATCCATTATGGAAAATTGCGTTTCATTAAATGTTAAATTAAAAGTTGATGGAGGTTATGCTAAAAATTGGTTTTTAGCTAAATAGTTATGCCTGAATTACCAGAAGTTGAAACTGTAAAAAACATATTAGAACCTGCTATTAAAAATAAAACTATCGATTATATCGATGTTTTTTATGATAGACTTGTTCAAAGTGATTTGATTACATTTAAAAACGAATTAAAAAATAGAACTATCTTATATTTATCAAGATACGGAAAATATTTATTTATTCACCTTGATAATGATTTAGTTATCATCACTCATTTAAGAATGGAAGGCAAATTTAGAACTGCTAAAGATTATTCAAGTGCTAGAATAAAACACACTTCAATGATTTTCTATTTTAAAGACGGTACCGCTTTAGCTTTTGATGATACTAGAAAATTCGGTTTGATGTATTTATCTAACGAAAATGAATATAAAGAAATTCCGATGATTAAAAAATTAGGAGTTGAAGCGAACAAAGTTCAAGAAAGTGATTTAGCGCTTTTATATAAAAAGTTCGATAGAAAAAAGCCTATTAAAGAACTACTTCTAGATCAAACAATTTTATGTGGTATTGGAAACATTTATGCTGATGAAATTTGTTACCTTAGTAAAATTTCTCCATTCACTTTAGGAAGAGAACTTTGTCATCAAAACATCGATGACATCGTTAAAAATTCAAAAATTGTACTAGAAAAAGCAATTAATTTAGGTGGCTCAACAATCCATTCATTTCATCCTTCTGAAGGTGTTGACGGTAGATTCCAAGAAGAATTAATGTGCTATGGAAAACAAGGCCAAATATGTCCAAATTGCGGCACTAGATTTCATAAAGACTTTTTAGGAGGTAGAGGCACTACTTATTGCCCTAATTGCCAAATTGACCATTCTTTAGAAAAAGCAATCGGTTTAACTGGACCAATAGGAAGTGGAAAATCTACTTTACTTAAGCACTTTAAAGAAAATGGATTTATTTGTTATTCATGTGACGAACTTGTTCATGAATTATATAAAGAAGAAATCCATAAAAGAAATATTTCAAAAATTTTAGGTTGTCCATTCGACATCGAAAATGAAATTTTAACAAAAAACGCTCGTCACATCATGATTTCTAATCCAGAGAAAAAAGTTGCTGTGGAAAATTATATTTATCCAGTGTTAGAAAAAGTACTAGTTAAAATTGTTAAAGAAAACGATTTGGTAATTATTGAAGCTCCAACTTTATTCAAAGCACATATCGAATATCTATTTAAAAAGATTCTTGTTATAGAAATAGATAATACTCAACAAGTTAAAAATCTTATTTCAAGACATGATGATGTTTCTAGCTCTAAAAAATTAAATCATGATTTCTTGTATCAAAAAAACAATCCTAAAATTAGGATTGTTAAAGCGACAGGTGAATTTGATTCTTTCTTTAAAAACGCCGATGAAGCGCTTAAAGATTAATAAAGAGTTAAATTACTAGTAATGATTTCTTTACCGCAATTATTTTGGAGTAGATCCATTAATTGATCTAACATAATTGTGTTATTATCTTTTTTAAAAGTATAAAGTCTTCTTACATCATCGATTTTAAAATCACTAGTAAAACTGGTGATTTTTTTATTTGTAATTCTGGCTTTAAGTAACGGAATTAAAATCGAATCTCTAATGAGTTCATTTTTATATTCGCTACCAAAGTCATCAAGAACTAAATAGTCAACATTTGAATATTCGTTCATGAGTTCTTTAAAATATGGACTATCTTTAAAATATAATTCACTTAATTCTTTAAATCTTAGTGGACAATTTAAAAACGCAATTGTTTCGCATTCTTTAATATATTTATGATTCGCCATTGCGCTAGCTGCATAACTTCTACCACTTCTAACAGCACCATATAAATAAACCCATTTGTTTTCTTTAACTTTTTGAGCAATAAATTTTTTAATTCCAGTAGGTAAATCTTTCCATTTAGCTTCTTCATCACCGCTAGGAATGTCTCTAATTACAAATTTTTTAATTGCGTCTAAATAGTCTTGATAAGGAATTAATGGGATAAATTGTTTTTCAATAATATCACCATTTCTATACAAAATAATGCGTTCAAACTTATTAAAAGCTTTGCAATCATCATATGTTTTAATCTTTTGAGCAATTTTAAGATCTTCTAAAAATTCATCAAACTTAGTTACATTTTTATAAATTTCTTCATTAGAAAAACCTTCATCAACAATAACTTTATAATTAGGATCATTAAGTATTTTGTTGAAAAGTTCTTTTCTATATTCATCTAAATCATTATTAGATATCTTCAACGTCATTCTTACTTTTTCCATAATTTATAACCTAAATAATATCGTAATCTTCTCCATCATCTTCAACACTTGAAGCATCTAAAACGCTATCATCAATAACTATTCTTGATGATTCTTTTTTGTTTTCTTTAGCTGCTTCACTTGGTTTTGAAGTTGTAACTACTAAATCTTTTTTGCCTTCTAAAAGTTCTAAAACAGACAGTGTGTCTTTTGCTCCGCCTCTAATTAAATTACTAGCAATTTTTAAAATATAATTCTTATTAAGATCACCATTTTTAATTTTCATCACGTAATCTAATAAAGCGTTAATCATTCCATCAGTGAAATGCATATCGAAAGCTAAATAATCGATAATTTTTTTATCACTACTTACAAGTTCAATGTTATTTTGTTTTGACTTAATAAAGTTTCTAGGTGATGTATTTTCATAGAAATTAATGCGGTTAGCAACATCACTAGTGCTATTAGTGATTTCAGATTTTGTTTGGAAAGCCTTCATTGCATCGACATTAAATGTCTTTACATAAGTTTGAACATTCTTTCTTAAAGCAGCTAAATCAAGTTTTGAACCAATTTTTTGTGTGATATCAACTGATTTTAAAACAAGTTCGCCACACACATCTTCATTGATGCCATAAAGAGTAGAAATTCTTCTAATATTTTCAAGTTCTTCATCACTAAAACTACTAGCTTTTAATTGAGAATTTTTCTTTAAATAGTTATTAAGTTTAATGTTACTAAAATTGTCTTTGAAGTTACCTTTATTTCTTCCAACTAGTTGAACATCATTGTTAAGGTTAATTTCTTCCATTGAAAATTCAATTTTAAATGAGTCAGTAATGCTAGCACTTACATCTTGATATCCATCTAAGTTAATATTTAACGAATATTTATCTAAAACTTTATGGAATTCTTGTTCACTAGTTGCGTTAACAAATAATCCTTTAAGGACAACATTGTTAAAGAAATTTTTCGGTGTTTCAGGATCACTAACTACTAAAAGTACAGTTGGATTTGTTGATTTTTCAAATGTAGCAAGTAAACCAATTGATTCTAATGATTTTTTAGCCAATAAAAATTCTTGTCTTGTAAGTCTAGATTTCACTTCTAAATCACTAATAATAAAATTTGTTTCTCCTAAAAGAATTTGGTTCATCAAAAATAAATATAAAAATGTGGCATTACTTCCAATAATTGGTAAATAAAGCTCCATCATAAAAGATAAGGAGTCACTAGAAAGTAATCCTTTTTTCTTTAATAAGTAATGAGTTTTCTCTAATTGTTTCATGTCTATTCATTATATGTTAATTCTTTGTCATTTTTAAGTACTTTTATGTACGCCCTAAATTTATCTTGATGAACCTATTAAATCAGTAGATATTAGACATTAATTATTATATAATTAATTGGATTTTCGGAGGTTACTATTATGATTAAAAAGATCGGAATCCTAACAAGTGGTGGCGATGCACCAGGTATGAACGCTGCTATTGTTGGAGCTATCAGAACAGGTTATAAATTAGGCAAAGAAATGTATGTAGTTTATGGAGGCTATAGAGGCCTTGTCCAAGATGATATTCATAAAGTTGACATGAACTTTGGCGAAAACGCCTTACGTCATGGTGGAACCATTATTAAAAGTGCTCGTTTAAACGAATTCAAAGAAGAAAGTGTTAGACAAGTCGCTATCGAAAATTTAAAGAAACATGGCATTGAAGCTTTAATCGTCATTGGTGGCGATGGCTCTTATATGGGTGCTAAAAAATTAACAGAAGCTGGTATTAATTGTGTTGGTCTTCCAGGAACTATCGATAACGATATTGCTTCCAGTGATTTCACAATCGGATTCGACACTGCTTTAAACAATATTTGTGAAGCAATCGATAAAATTACTGAAACTATGTCATCACATAATAGATGTGTTGTCATTCAAGTTATGGGTAATAAATGTCCAGACTTAACTCTTTATGCAGGTATTGCAACAAGAGCTGACTACATTCTCACAATCGATACTCCTTTAAATCAACAAGAGTTAATTGAAGGATTGAAAGAGAAAAAGAGAAATGGTCAAGACCACGTTGTTATTTTAGTTGCTGAAAAATTATTAAACGTCAGTGAATTAGTCAAAGTTATCGGAGAAGAAACTGGATGGGATACACGTGAGGACGTTTTAGGATACATCCAAAGAGGCGGAACTCCTACTGCCATGGAAAGACTTAATAGCATTAGAATGGGAAGCTATGCAATTGAGTTATTAGACCAAGGAATTGGTGGTGTTTGTGTCGGATTAGTAAATAATCAACTCGCTTACACCGATATTTATGAAGCTTTAAATCTCGAAAGAAATAAACATGAGGAGCTTTATAAATTATTCACTTACATAAAGTAAAAAAGAGGAAAACATTAATCAATATGGAAAATATTAATCTTAAAAAGAAAACTAAGATTGTTTGTACTATTGGTCCTTCAAGCCAAGATATTAATGTCTTAAGAGAACTCATTAAAAACGGAATGAGCGTCATGAGACTTAACTTCTCTCATGGTGATTACGAAGAACAATTAGGAAAATTATTAAAAGCAAGAGAACTTGAAAAAGAAGGAATTTTCATTCCTGTAATGTTAGACACAAAAGGTCCTGAAATTCGTTGCCACGATATCGAAGGTGGTAAAGTTCAAATTGAAAAAGGTCAAACTTTAAGAATTTCAATGACTAAAGTCTTAGGAAACAAAGATAAAATCAGTGTCACTTTTGATAAGCTTTATGATGATGTTGAAATCGGAAACCACATCAAAATCGATGATGGTAAACTCGATTTATTAGTCGTCGAAAAAGATGAAAAAAATAGAGAAATCGTCACAAAAGCTTTAAATTCTCACCCAGTTGCAAGCAAAAAAGGTGTTAATTGCTTAGGTGCAAAACTTTCTTCACTTGAATTTATTAGTGAAAAAGATAAACAAGATTTAATTTGGGGTTGTGAAAACGGAGTTGACTTTATTAGTGCTTCATTCGTTAGATGTCCAAAAGACGTCTTAGATATGAGAAAGATTTTAGTTGAACACGGCCATCCAGAAATTAAAATCATTTCAAAAATTGAAAACTACGAAGCAATGGGTTGCTTAAGCGAAATCGTCGATGTTAGTGATGCTATCATGGTAGCTAGAGGTGATTTAGGACTTGAAATTCCAGAAGAAAGAGTCCCTATCGTTCAAAAACAACTTATCGATTTATGTAGAACAAAAGGTAAACCAGTCATCACTGCTACTCAAATGCTAGATTCAATGATGAAATCACCTATTCCAACAAGAGCTGAAGTTGGTGACGTCGCTACTGCTATTACAGAATCAACAGATTGTGTTATGTTAAGTGGTGAAACTGCAAACGGTGATTACCCAATCGAAAGTGTTCAAATGCAAGCTAAGATCGCTAAAGTCATGGAAGAAACTTTAGACTACGAGACACTCGCTAAACAAGCTTACGATACATCAAATAAAGACAACAACGATGCTATCGCTAACGCTATTGCTAATACAGCAAAATTAATTGGAGCAAAACTTATCGTTTCATTTACAGAAACTGGTCGTTCACCTAGAAGAATTAGTAAAGCTAGACCATGCTGCCCTATTCTTTCTATCTCAAACAACCTTACAACAGTAAGACAAAACGCTTTATATTGGGGCGTTAACTCAGTCTTATTAAAGAGTAAGAAAATGCCAGATTTCATCGAAGATATGGAAGTTGTTGCTATTGTTCAAGCTAAAAAGTTCGGTCTTAAACCTGGAGATAGTATTTTAATTTCAGGTGGAACTCCTTCAGGAAGCGGCCGTACAAACTTCATGAGAATTATCACAATTCCTGAAGATAAAGATTTATTATAGTTTACAAATTTTATTAATTAACTATAATATTTGTGTGCGTTGAAAAAGACACGTTTTAACCTTAATTTATTTAGAGATGAGGGACATTATGGTGAAAGTTCCTTATAAAGAAAGTTAAAATACCACTTTGGAGCATTTAAGGTAACTTAACGTTTTTGCTAATCGATAAAGCATTAAATCGAGGTGATAAAGTTAATCTTTATAACTAAGGTGGTACCGCGTAAATTAATTATTACGTCCTTAGAATTCATTTTCTAAGGACTTTTTTAATACAAATGGAGATTTATTTATGGAAATTAAATTAAATGATCAAATTATTAACGTTAACGAAGGCAAAACAGGACATGATTTAGCTCTTGAATTTGCTAAAGATGAAATCAAACAAATCATCGCTTATAAATTAAATGGAAAATTATGCCAACTTTTCGCTCCAATTAGTGAAGATGGCGAATTCTCATTTATTAAAATTGATAGCGAAGAAGGATTCCACATCTTAAATCATAGTGCAGCTCACTTAATGGCTGAAGCATTATCTTCTTTATATAAAGATGTTAAATTTGGTGTTGGACCTGCTATCGAAGAAGGTTTCTATTACGATTGTGACTTAGGTGATGTCGTTTTAAAAGAAGAAGATTTAAAGAAAATCGAAACAAAGATGAAAGAACTTTCAAAGAAAAACGAATATATCGTTAGACAAGTTGTTTCAAAAGAAGAAGCTCTCGAAATCTTTAAAAACGATCCTTATAAATGCGAACTCATTAATGAAATTGAAGGAGAAATCACAATTTATAAACAAGGTAATTATGTTGACCTTTGTTCAGGACCTCACGTCCCTTCAACAGGATTTATTAAATTCTTTAAATTAGAAACAATTGCTGGTGCTTATTGGAGAGGAAATAGCCAAAACAAACAACTTACAAGAATTTATGGTGTCGCTGCTGCTTCTAAAGAAAAACTCGATGAAATCGAAACTTTAAAGGAAGAAGCAAAGAAAAGAGACCATCGTAAAATTGGTAAAGAAATGGGATTATTCTCATTTAGCGAATACGGCCCAGGATTCCCATTCTTCCTTCCAAAAGGATTAATTTTAAGAAGACAAATCGAAAATTGGTGGTATGATCTCCACGATAGTCACGGATATAAAATCATCAAAACTCCTATTATTTTAAGTAAAGAACTTTGGTTAACAAGTGGTCACTGGGATCACTACAAAGAAAACATGTACACAACTAAGATTGATGAAAGAGATTTCGCAATCAAACCAATGAATTGCCCTGGCGCTATCTTAGTTTATAATAGTGAACTCCATTCATATAAAGATTTACCACTTCGCTTAGGTGAACTTGGACTTGTTCATAGACATGAAGCAAGCGGAGCTTTAAATGGGTTATTTAGAGTTAGATGTTTCACTCAAGATGACGCTCATATCTTCTGTACAAAAGATCAATTAAAATCAGAAATCGAAAACTTACTTAGATTCTTTGATGAAATTTATACAGTATTTGGTTTAAATTACTCAATTGTTTTATCAACAAAGCCAGAAAAAGATTACATTGGCGATGATGAAATTTGGGAACAAAGTGAAGCAATTTTAGCTGATGCTTGTAGAGCAACTGGTAAAGAATTCAAAATCAATCCAGGTGATGGAGCATTCTACGGACCAAAACTTGACTTCAAATTAAAAGATTGTATGGGAAGAATTTGGCAATGTGGAACTATTCAACTTGATATGAACCTCCCAGAAAGATTCAATTGCACATATATTAATAGCAATGGCGAAAAAGAAAGACCAATTATGCTTCATAGAGCAATTTTAGGATCATTTGAAAGATTTATTGGTATTATCACAGAACATTTTGCAGGTGCTTTCCCAGTTTGGTGTACTCCAGTTCAAGTCAAAGTTTTACCAGTTAACAACAATTTCCACCTTGATTACGCTAAAGAATTAATGGAAGAATTCAATAAAAACCATTTCAGAGCTGAACTTGATGATAGTGAAGAAAAACTTGGATATAGACTTAGACTTACACAACTTCAAAAAATCCCATACACACTTGTCATTGGAGATAATGAAAAAGAAAACGGAACAGTTACTTATAGAAAATTCGGTTCTCCAAAACAAACTACTGTTACTAAAGAAAAATTTATCTCAATGTTAAAAAATGAAATTGAGACTAAAGCTCTTTTAAATGAATTACCACACTTTAAAAAATAATGAATAAAACAAATGCTATGCGTATTCTGGACAGTCATAAAATTCCTTATGAAGTCCATGAATACGAAGCCAATAGTAAATTAACTGGAAGTGAAATCGCTAATATTTTAGATGAGAACGCTGATTCTGTATTTAAAACTTTAGTTACAATATCAAAATCAAAAGAATATTTTGTATTTATGGTTCCAGTAAATAAAGAGCTCGATCTTAAAAAAGCTGCCAAAGCAGTTAACGAAAAAAATGTCGAAATGATTCTGCTAAAAGATTTATTAAAAGTCACTGGTTACGTTCATGGAGGTTGTTCTCCTATCGGAATGAAAAAACTATTTAAAGTAACAATTGATGAATCAATAAATAATTTTGAAAAAATATATTTTAGTGGCGGAAAAGTTGGTCTTCAAATATCAACATCTAGATCTAATTTTTTAGAGTTAGTTAAACCAATTGTTTCAGATATTACATTATAAAAAAGCTAAGTTCAAAAACGAACTTGGCTTTTTTATGACACGCTTTTTTCTATAAATTAAAATTATTTCGCTACAATCGATATTTTAAAGACACTACTTCTTTTTTTCCGTATAAGGAAATAGACTTAGTACTAAAGTTATAATAACTCCAAATGCCAATCCTAAAGGACTAAAACTGAAACTAGAATAAGCATTTCCCCATATTAAATTTATAGCCCATAAAAATACTGAAGAAACTAATATCGCTCCACCATAACTAATTAAATCTATAATTATTAATGAACCACCATTTATTAATGAAGTTCTTGTTTTATTTACTCCGTTATTTAAATAAAATTTTGAGTTATATCTGAGTTCATCTTTATAAACTTTTAATTTTTTAATTCCAAAATAGGAAAACGCAACAATGAATGTGATGTATATCAATAAAGGCAATATCATATAAGCAATATTTCCTAATGAAAAATAATCATTATAAAACATGTATACGTCAAAAAATGAGTGTACATCAACTCTTCTTCCGATACCAAAAATTTGATTATTGAACGTTTTTAAAAATTTAATATCTTCATATTGATTATTGGTAAGTTTAACTAAAAAAGAACTTTGAGAACTTCTAGAAAATGGATCTTCATAAATAAAAATACTTTCAGATAGTAAAAACGATGTATTCGATGTTTTTATAAGATCATTTTTATCATTTAAGTAACTTGATTCATAAATTTCTTTATCTTCTGTCTCGTAAATATTTACTATGGTTTTATTGTTAATTTTAGTGCCGATTAAATCATTAACATTTTTAATTTTTTCATCCTTATAAGTGAAATTATTTTTAATTAAATTATCAGCAACAAACCATGAAATACCGATTTCATCGATATTATTTGGATTTTTACATTTTTTGGTGTCAGAAATTCTAGAATCAATTTTTAAATCTAATGAATCGCTATATTGGATTGAATATACATTAAATTCTTCCTTGTCATCGTTAATTTTAATATATGATTTTTCAATCGAGTAGATATTATTATTAAAATGTTCTTCGATTTTTTCAACATCATCATCGTTAAATTCTAAACTGCCAGAAACAAATTTGCCTTGTCTTGTATAACCACTTTCATAGTTTGTAATCTTAACAAAATCTAGATTTGCTCGATGACATTCTCTAATTTGGTTAACTAAAGGATCATTCGTAGAAAAATCAACAACACTAATAACACTTCCTGCAATTAAAGATGTTGATAGCATGCTAATAGCAATTTGTTTGCTGCAGGATCTAAAAGTTGTTATGAAATTTTTAGCTATAAGTTTAAATGATAATTTCTTTTTATGCGTGCTTAAAGCGTTCATGTGTTCGTAGTTATTTTGAGAATAAATAAACTCTAACGCATTATCCTTAAAAGAAATTACCTTATTTTCATCGAAATATTGATGATTATTAGCAAAAACAATGATGAGAGCTTCATTTTGTAGTTTCTTTAATATAGAGATAATTTCTTCGGTCAAATTAAGTTTCTTATAAATAATCGTTTGATAGCCATAATAAAGTTTTAAAGAAAGTGAAATTTTAATCCTTGATATTTCGTCGATTAATAACAATTTTTTATTAATGAATAAACTTAAGTCATAGTCATTAAATTTTAAATCAACTAATTTAAAACACTCCTCCAATCTTTCTTTATCGAAACTAGAATCAAACATTTTAATATTTTCTAATGTACTTAGTTCGAGTAATAAGTCGTTTTCATCTATTAGAGCTACATCTTTTTCTTTTAAATTGACTTTTGATCGTTTATCAACTGAAACTTCATTATAGAAATATACGCCATTAGATAATTTAGTTTCACCAGTTAAAATTTTAGAAAATAATAAATTTAAAACGCTATCATTGGAGTCAAAACAAAATAAACCGCTTGATGGTAATTTTAAATTTATAGGTCCGATAGTTTTTATATAGCCATTCGATATTCTAATAGTATTATTTTTCATAAGGCAACATAAGATAATAAGTCATCATTGAACTAATCGTTCCATCCAACATATTTCCATACATAATAAAACGATTCTTTCCGGATTTATATGAAAGTGCTATAGCATCAGCGAACCAATTAAACCCTATACTAACTGCAGCCGTAGAATTTGAAGCAACGGTTATTGTTTTTAAATCATTTAAATTGCTCCGACTACTAGCGTCATTTGTAAAACACATTTTGGTGTTATAATCAATTTGTGTATCTACTGAACTATTATTTCTTATACCGATTCACCAACTTACAAAACTTCCTCCACAATTCCAAATCGACAAATCAATTTTTCTGATTAACGGAGTTTTAACAAAATCTTCACTTTCGACGAAATCATCTGGCCATACTCTGTCCATATTGTGCAAATTATAACCAGCATAATTATAAGCAGCATAAACCAATTCGCTACAGTACCACGATTCAGCATTAAAATCAGTTTTTTTATCTCCGTAATTAAAACTATAATCATCGCCAAGCTGACTTTTAGCAAAATATTTTATTCTTTCTTGTTGATCACATGTTAAAGCTACTTTAGGCTTGTAAAGAGTAGTGTTGTAATTAACGATTCTCATGTCTTCATAATACCCAAAAGTAACACCAGCTCCATTAACGGATTCTATGGTCTGTATATATTTATTCCCGTTAAAACTACTTTTGTGTACGTCCACTACAACTGTAACATGTCCAGTTAAAGCTCCTACAGCTCCCTTAAATTCAATTAACAAATCCCCAACTTCTACATTTGAATAGTCGAACATTGTATAATCAGGTATAAAACCATCTCTAAAAGAACTCGCCGGAGTTGATGAATAATCAATATTATCTTTTAAAATATAACTCGCTATACTACTTGAATAGAAATCAATACATGAATTATTTGTCGTTTCATTTGATAAACGCACAATTTCTTTAATAAAAGAATCATCATCTAAATCGTATTCAGCATATAATTCTTTAAATTGTTCAAAGTTGCATAAAGGCTTTCCTTGTTTTATTGTTAATTCATAAGCTTTTTTATATAAATCTATCAAAACATCATTATCAATAAATCTTTTATGAATTCTGCTAGACGGAATTGCGCATTGTGTTTGATTAAATTCACACGCACACAAAGAAATTGCAGCCAACGCACTAACTGCAGATGTATATTTTAGTATTATAAAAAACGTCTTCATAAAACCCCCATATCACATTTAAATTAGAGTTGTCTTATTTAATATAATTATAAATTAAAATTTTGTTTTTTATAACAATTATTTTTCTTGATAAACAGTTACTACTATTCTATAAATTTAATACAAATTAATGCATTGTCATATTTTTATCTTGAAATTTAAAAAATGTCGATGAAATCAACACTTTAAAGACAAAAGGTTAGGCATTCGCCTAACCTTTATAATTCTAATTTTCTCTATTACATTAATCCTGGGAAAACTTCGCCTATCGAACTTAAGTTAAATTCCATAAGCCATTTTGTAAATGTTTGGAATCCTTCAAGATTAAGTTTAGCGTCATTTAATACCCAAGTTGCTATTTCTGCGTTTGCACATGAGAAACCATATAAAGCCCAGACATATACATCACAAATAACAAAACCAATAGCGATTCCAGCAGCCGCTCCTAATACTTTATCAAAGAATTTTCCAATACCATTTGAATTTAAAATTTTTGATAAAGCCTTAGTTAATAAAAGTATTACTAAGAAGCCAATTAAGAATATCCCTGCATAAGAACCAACAAGAACAAGTGAACTGCCAAAGCTATTTTCATTAACAAAGTTAGCAACAGCTTCGACGTTTTTAATTAATAAACCACTAACGACTCCCCCAAGGTAGAAACTTAATACAGCTCCTCCTGCTAGTGAAAATATTTTAGATGAGGATTTGACAAATCCTGAAATTATCCCCCCTAAGAAGAAAATACCAAGTATTACTAATAGTACAATGTCATTAGTTGCCATAGATTAATTTATTACTTAGCTTTTCCTTGATTTGCAACAGCGTTCATTGCAGCAGCGATTTTTTCTTGGTCTCCAAGATATCTTTTGCCTAAAACGTTGAAGTGTTCATCGAAATCATAGACAAGTGGGACACCTGTAGGAATATTTAATGAGATAATATCTTCATCACTAATTCCTTCGAGATATTTAACTAAAGCTCTTAAGCTGTTTCCGTGAGCTGCGATGATAACTCTTTTACCGCTAACGATAGCTGGTTTAATTTCGCATTCCCAGTAAGGAAGGACTCTAGCAACTGTATCTTTTAAACATTCTGTTAATGGTAAATCAGCAACACAAACATCTCTATATGTTTCTTGGTTAGCTGGGTTTCTATCATCTTCTTCAGTTAATGCTGGAGGTTGAACATCATAACTTCTTCTCCAAATTTTAACTTGATCTTCACCGTATTTTTCAGCTGTTTCGCTCTTATTTAATCCTTGTAAAGCGCCATAATGTCTTTCATTTAATCTCCATGTTTTGTGAACTGGAATGAATTCTTCGCCCATTTCTCCTAAAACAAAGTTTAATGTGTGGATAGCTCTTTTTAAATATGATGTGTAAGCAACGTCAAAGTGGAATCCTTCTTCTTTTAATAATTGCCCACCGAGTTTAGCTTCGCCAACACCTTTTTCACTTAATTCAACATCGGTCCATCCTGTGAATAAATTTAATTTATTCCATTCACTTTCACCGTGTCTAATTAAAACTAATTGATATTTTTTAGCCATGTTTTACTCCTTTAATCAATACTCATTTATTTTATTATTTTTCATTATTAAAATCTACTTGAACAAACAAAAATTTTACTTACTTTTTAGGAAATAAAATAGTAAAAAATCATTTTATTCATAAAGATTATTGAAAGGTAATTTCATAGAAATTAAAATATTTCTATGATAAAAACTTTTTCTAAATTTTTAAAGCCATATCGATGGCAATTCGCTTTAGCAGTACTCTGCATCGTTCTTGAGTGTGGACTTGAAGTTGTCTTACCTTTCCTCATGAACGCAATGACAAAAAACGGGATTCAAGACAACGGGTTAGGTGGATACACGATGGATTTAAACTACGTTTTAATCATCGGATCAATTATGATCGGCATTGCTGTTTTCGCTTTCATACTTGGAGTTGTCGGATCTAAATTTAGCGCTATTGCTTGTCGTGGATTAGGATACGAAATTAGAAAGGAAGAATATCAAAAATTACAAAAATACAGTTTTAGTAATGTCGATAGTTTCCGTCAATCTAGTTTAATTACTAGACTTACAACTGATGTCCAAATTATAAGTGATACTCTTTGCGTCTCTTTACGTCCTGCTTTAAGAGCACCTCTTGTTATGATTTTTTCATTAACATTTTCGCTTATTATTTCACCAATGCTTTCATTAATTTTTGTTGTATCAATTTTCATTTTAGGAATTATGATGTTTACAATTATCAAATTAGTAAAGCCTAGATTCAAATTAATACAAAAATTAGTCGATAACATCAATAGAGTTACTCAAGAAAGTGTAATCGCAATTAAAACAATTAAAGCTTATGTTAAAAAAGATTACGAACTTATTAAATTCCAAGCTGCAAACCAAGAATTAAAAGATACTGCTACGAAAACTTTAAGCATAAACGCACTATCAATGCCAGCTGGTCAAATCGCAAATTATTCGACAATGATTGCTATTATTTATTTCGGTGGTCTTATGACGATGTCAGTAAACGCTGCTATTGTCGTTGAAGATATTCAAACATTTTTAACTTATGTTTTACAACTTTTAGCAACCGTTATGATGTTTAGTAACGTTTTAATGGCTATCAATAGAGCGACCGCAAGTTTATATAGAGTAAAAGAAGTTTTAGATACAAACAGTGAAATCATAAATAAAGAAGATTCAAATCTTAAAGTAAAAGATGGTCCTATCGAATTTAAAAACGTTGATTTTAAATATGAATCCACTTCTGATGAATTTGTTTTAAAAGACATTAATTTCAAAATTAAATCAGGTGAATTTGTTGGAATCGTAGGACAAACTGGTTCTTCTAAATCGACTTTAGTTTATTTAATGGAAAGATATTATGAAGCTAATAATGGTGAAATTTTATTAGCAGATGAAAATATTAAAGATTATTCATTAAAAGAAGTTAGAGATGCGATTTCTATTTCATTCCAAAGCCCTACTTTATTTAAAGGAACAGTCATAGAAAACCTTAAACGGGGTAATAAAAACGCCACAAAAGAAGAAATCATTGAAGCTTGTAAAGTAGCTGATTGTTACGATTTCGTAGTTAATAAATTGAGTGATGCATTTAATACTACTATTTCACAAGGAGGAACTAGTGTTAGTGGCGGTCAACGTCAAAGACTTTGTATCGCTAGAGCGTTAATTAAACGTCCGAAAATTTTAATTCTTGATGATTCATTCAGCGCATTAGATAAAATCACTGAAGCTAGAGTTAAAAATAATTTAAAATCAATACTTCCAAATATGACAAAGATCGTTATTTCTCAAAAAATTTCAACTATCCAAGATGCAGATAAAATTATTGTTTTAGATAATGGTAAAATTTCCAATATCGGAACCCATGAAGAGTTGATTGAAAAAGATCCAATCTATCGAGACATTTATAACTTACAAGTTTTAGGAGGTGAAAAAGATGAATAAAACCTCTAGTAGACCAAAAAACGCATTACAAACTTTGTTTAGACTCATTAAATATTTCGGCAAAAAGAAATATTTATTGTTCCTAGTGATTTTTTTAGTTATTTACACTTCTTTCGCTAACATTTTTGGAACGTATTATTTAGGTACAATCATCGATGGAGCAATTAAAAATGCTGATTATCAAGGATTAGTATTCTCTTCGTTAATGTTAATTTTAATCTTTGGATTCGGTGTTATTTGTGATCTATTTTATACTCAAATCATGGTGAAATTATCTCAAGAAGTTTTGTATAACCTAAGAAGTGATTTATCAAAGCACACTCAAGACTTACCATTAACATATTTTGATAAGCATAATCATGGTGAAATTATGACTTATTTCACTAATGATGTAGATACATTAATTAACGCTTTAAATGATAGTTTCGCAAATATTATTTTAAGTTTTTGTAACATTGTTGGAACTGTCATAATGTTATTTTTCATTAATATTTATCTAACGCTTATCGTATTAGTATTTATGGTGACAATTAGTGGTTTCATTTATTGGAATACTAAAAAATGTAGAAAATATTTTAGAAAACAACAAAATGCTATCAGTAAAATAAATTCTAAAGTCGAAGAAGATATTCTTGGAATTAAAGTTATTAAGGCATTCAATCACGAAGATGAAAGTTACAATTCATTCGACCAAATCAATAAAGAATGGTTAAAAGCTAGTACTTCTAGTTTCTTCCATACACAATTAAATATTCCTGTTATTGTTTCATTTAGTTATATCGAATTTGCCGTGGCTTGTATTGTTGGACTTGTATTTTTAGTTAATGGATGGTTAGTTGGTTTAGGTGCTTTAACAAGTTATATTGTTTTAGTTAGACAAAGTGCCCAACCATTTAACTTCTTCACAATGCACGTTAATACAATCCTCACCGCTTTAGCTGGCTCAGAAAGAATCTTCGCTTATTTAGATGAAAAAGAAGAGGAAGATTTTGGAAAAATTACATTAGTAAAAACAAACGATTCAAGTATTTCTTATTCAGATAGATATTCTTGGTCAATACCTTTAAAAAATGGTCAAACGAAACTTGTTCCTATGAGAGGTGAAATCGTCTTTAAAGATGTTTATTTCGGTTATAATCCTAACAAACTAGTCTTAAACGGCATCAGTTTCTATGCAAAACCTGGTCAAAAGATTGCTTTTGTTGGTTCAACTGGTGCAGGAAAAACAACTATTATTTCTTTAATTAATAGATTTTATAACATTGATAAAGGTGAAATTTTATACGATGGTATCAATATTAAAGATATTAAATTAGAAAGTTTGAGACGTTCTTTATCAATGGTTACTCAAGATACGCATTTATTCACTGCTTCAATTTACGATAACATCAGATATTCTAGATTACATTCAACTAATGAAGAAGTAATTGAAGCTGCTAAAATTGCTAACTATGATCGATTCATTAAAATGTTGCCTCGTGGATATGACACTATTTTAACTGATGATGGACATAATTTAAGTGAAGGTCAAAGACAACTTATTGCGTTAGCTAGAGCCGCTCTTTCTCTCCCACCACTATTAATTCTTGATGAAGCTACAAGTAATATCGATACTCGTAGCGAGAAACTTGTTCAAAAATCAATGGATCAATTAATGAAAGGTAGAACTGTTTTAGTAATTGCACATCGACTTTCAACGGTAAGAAATAGTGAAGCGATTTTATATTTAGAAAATGGTAAAATCATTGAGCGTGGAAGTAACGATGAACTCCTTGAATTAAAAGGGAAATATTACGCTTTATATAATGGTCAAACCGAACTTCAATAATAAAAAATTGGCCTAGAGGCCACAAAAAATGCCATTTTAGGCTAAATCATTATTTTAGGTATATAAATACCTAGAGTAAATATTTAGTCTAAGATGGCTTTTCTAAAAAAATGCGCTATGACAAGCATAGCGCATTTTTCATTATAAAGTTCCGAAGATTCTATCGCCAGCATCTCCAAGTCCTGGTAGAATGTAGCCTTTTTCGTTTAATCTATCATCTAATGAAGCGATATAAATATCAACATCTGGATGTTTTTCTTGAACAACTTTAATTCCTTCTGGTGCAGCAACTAAGTTAAGTAAACGAATATTTTTATATCCTCTTGTTTTCATTGCTTCGATTGCATCGATTGCACTTCCACCTGTAGCTAACATTGGATCGCAGATAAGGATTAATGGATTGTCAACTTTTGGTAATTTGCAGAAATATTCAACTGGTTGTAATGTTTCTTCGTTTCTATACATACCAATATGTCCAATTCTTGCTGTAGGAAGCATATTGATAACTCCGTTACTCATGCCAATACCAGCTCTTAAAATTGGGACAACGACAATATTGTAATTTAAGTGAAGTTTATCAATTTCAACTCCTGTTGGAGTTTTAATTTTTTCTCCTGTAGGAACAGCTTTTAAATCTCTAAAAACTTCTAAAGTCATGAGTGAAGAAATTTCATCAAGTAAGGTTCTAAAATCCTTTGAGTTTGTTCTTTCGTCTCTCATGTAATTTAATTTAACGGCGATTAATGGGTTATCAACAATATGTAACATTTTTTCTTTCCTCCTAATTAATTTATAAAAAAAGGAATGAAAACCTTAAAACAAGGTTTCATTCCTCTCCATTATTAATACTTTTACTTTTTGTGCGTGGTGTTTCACTTTCATTTTTTTCAGGTATCTCGTTATCAATATACATTTTTGATTTAAGATTGTCAGCAATAGTTACAATCTTATTTTTTATTGGCGTAGCAGCTTCCTTAACTGAATTAATAAACTCATTAGTTTTGGTGAACTTATTTAGGCCTTTCTTATTTAATATCTTAAATTTTTCAAAGTCAACAATAAGTTTCATTTCTTTTGCTTTTCCGCTTAATTTTATAGATACAATGACACTATTTACAAAATCAATAAGAGCTGTTGCGCTTAAAGCACCTATAAAATAACTAAATCCCCACATGTGATTTATGACTAAAGAAATAAATTTATTAATTAAAGGAGCTAACCCAAACCGATATCCTGCACCAGCTAAAAGCCAAATGATGCTAAACAACGGGCAAATGATTCCTTGAATATTGCCTTTCATTTTTGAATAATCCCATAGTTTAATATGAAGACCTTTAACAAATAATAATCCACCTAAATACTCAATAAGAGTTAAAGAAACTCCAATTAATAAAATCGCTAATAAGCTTGTTGCCCAAAACGGCAATGTGCCTTGAGGAGTAGCTAAACCTAAATAAAAATCAGGGACTGTATTTGGATCTTGGAAATAAATCATCGCAATTGAACTTATAAATTGAAGTGCACAAAGTCCAAATCCATATAAAGGAATACATGGCCCTTTAAGAAACCCTGGATTAATCCATCTTTTCATCGAAACGAATCGACGGAATAAAACTTCAGCAACAAAGCCGATAAATCCACCTAAGAAAAATAAAGAACAATAAGTAAGAAATATACCAAATGGTGAGTTTGGAGTTATTACTTGAGTAAAATTTTGAATATTAAACATATCATTTCACCATTTCAGTTTCTATGTATTTAGTTAAATTATCATATTCACAATACATATATGCTTCATAAATAGCTTCAAACAATAAGTGGTCATTATTTAAAGTTGGTTTTTCGCTTTTTAAATTAAGATGTTCGATGCAAATTAAATTAACATCTAAGAATGAACTTTCAGTTTTTAATAATTTTCTTAATTCATTTTCTTTGTCAACACTTAATCTTACACAAACTTTATTTAAATAACTTCTTGCTGATTCATAATATGTCGATATAAACATAGTTACATAATAAAGTAAATCATGTTTATTTTTTTCGCTTAAATTAATATTAAATTGAGAGATTTTAAGTAGCATTTCATCCATGAAATCTACAATCTTTTCAACTATTCTATAATTTTGTCTTGTCAACAAAACAATGGTTTCATCGAGTAAATTTTGATATTTTCCAAATTTGATGTCGATTGTTTTTGCATCAAATAATTGAGCTTTATATACTCGATCAAAGATTTTTTCTTTGTATTGATTAAATAAATATAATTCACTTGTTCCAAAATCTAATAAGTTACTAACAACGATAATTTTCGCACCCGTTCCAATAAGTGAAGTTAAATAGCTTAAAAATGAATCATAATCACTAGAAGCGTATCTTTCTAAATCATCTAAAATAATAATTTTGTTAGCTTTTAATTTATTAATTTTTAACAGATATTCTAAAGTTTTAAGCGTATCGGTTTCTTCGTTAAAAGGATTAATAACATTTGGAATTATTCCATCAATATTTTTAATCTCTTTATGCGCTTTCATGAATAAATTAGTATTAATTTCATCAATATTTTTTAATCCATGTAAGGAAACATAATAATATCTAAGGTCTTTATTTTGATTCTTTAAAATAGCTTCTCTTAGTAAATATGTTTTTCCACTTCCCCATGGTCCATCAAGTAAAATAACGTTGTAATTACTATTAGGAAAATTAATTAATTCTTTTAATAACATCTCTTTATTCATAAGTAAAACCCTCAGTTAATATTTTATATCGTAACAACATAAGTTTCACTTTTAATGATATTATTTTAGTTTAATTTGAAAGCATCAAAAAATAATATTTTAGAAAACAATCGAATGAATCGATATTTTAGCGACATTACTTTTATTTTTTTCTAAAGTTAATCCTTTAGTTTTCGTTGCTAAAATAAACGGTAATATTTTTAACTTAGTTTTATTTTTCATATTCGTTAAAAACATTCTCATATATTAAATAGAACTAGGAGTAGGTAAAACAAACAACACTTGACATTAATAACGTTTTTATAATATTATTAACGGGCTTGGGGCTTTAGCTCAGTTGGGAGAGCGCTTCCATGGCATGGAAGAGGTCGTCGGTTCGATCCCGATAAGCTCCACCAAGTTCGATTATTAGTTCGATTTATTCGAACTTTTTTTATTACTTATAAAAAATAAGTAAACTAAAAGCTATCTTTAAATCTACTCGTAGAAATTAAGATAGCTTTTTTGTTTTTATGCTAAAGTAGCTTTTAAGGATTCAGTTGGTTTTGATTTAAATATATAGAATTCGCCATTCTCTTCAAAAGAAGAATCACTATCTAATTTAAGTGTTTTTCTTTCCCACTTATTATTTTCATCATTATAACCTGCGGCGAAAGAAACTTTATTTCCGATAGGTAAATCAAATTCTATTACCGTTGAAACTGTATTTAGTTCGAATCTTTGAGATTCATCATTTTTAAAACCATAAACATATTCTTCATCTACAATAAACAATTCAACACCTTTTTCGATATTTTTTTCATCGATGCCAGTTAAATCAACATTCAAACTAACTTTTTCAACTTTTGGACCGAATGTTCCAAATTCTTTAATTTCAATTGGTACACATAAATCTAAATCACTAGCTGTTGTAACTCCATTTGAAGGCTCAACATGGATTTTAACTTTTGTATTACCTTTTTTAACTTTAGTTCTATCAATTTGGAATTCAAAACCGATAATAATATTAGATTGCTTATTAGTATCGGTTTTTAATCTATAAGAGATAGCACTAGAAGGTAAAACCGATTCATTCTCGCTAAGAATTTTGACCTTATTTTCGTAAACACCTGTTACATAACTCCAATTAGTTTGATTTATTGTGACTTCTAATATCGGGTCATCAAAATCAAAATAGTCCTCTTCAGGTTTAACCGTTGAAAAACATAACTATCTTTATCTAAACTTCCCGCATCACAAGATGTTTGAACTGTGAAATCTTCTTTTTGTGGTTCTTCAGGGGTTTGAGTTCCTCCTGGTTTTTTATCGCCATCATCATCTGGCTCTGTAATCGGTGGAACTGTTTCACCTTCTCCACTTCCACAGCTAATTAATAAAGAGCTACATAATAATGATGTAATTATAAATGCTTTTCTTTTTTTCATATTTTTTTACCTTTTTTCTTTATGATAAAACAAGAAACTAGTCCCAAGCAATTATAACGATTTGAAATAATATATTTTTAATTTCCAAAATAAAGTGTCACTTAGTGGAACTTTACTTTTTAATCTAACGCTGGTTTAGTTAATTTATATATTTCGTTAACTAAATGCTTAATATCAACTTTATCGTCTGTACCAACTTTTTTATAAATTAAATTAGCAAAGGCTCCTGAAAAATAATTGATAGCGATGTCACTATCTAATTCTTCACTAATAAATTGAGGTTTGTTGTTGTTAAATAAAGTAACAAATACATCTTCAATGATAGTTGTTAGTGACCAATACAAAATTCTATTAGTATCGTTTTCAATAATTTTTCTAAATTGATAAGAGGCTTTGATTAAAAAATCCACTACCAAATTAATAAGATCGTATAAAATCTTTTCTTTAGATAAATTCGACTCAACTTTTAAACGCTCTTCAACTTCATCTAATAATGTGTCAGCACTTCTTCTTAACAAAAAGATTAAGAGTTCACTTTTATCTTTGAAGTTGTTATAAAAAGTTGTCTTACTAATTAAAGCTCTATCTGTAATATCTTGGACTGTAATTTCTTCCAAGTTTTTTTCTTGTAGAAGTTCAAACAAAGCATTAGCTAAATCTCTTTTGCTTCTAATTGTTCTTCTATCATCCTTCTTTATAATTTCTTTACTCATGTTCATTTTTTCACCTACAACTTAATTATAACATAAATGTCTTGAAATAAAACACTTGTGTATGTATAGTTGACAAGTGTAAGATATTGGACATTTGTTCAGTATTTAATTGGAGGTGCAGTATGGAAACTTTAATCGAAGTAAAAAACCTAACCAAAGACTATGGACAAGGTCGTGGAGTTTTTAATGTATCTTTTCATGTCAAAAAAGGTGAATGCTTTGGATTTTTAGGACCAAACGGAGCTGGAAAATCCACCACAATCCGCCATATTATGGGTTTTTCTATTCCGGATAGTGGCGAAACATTATTACGTGGTTATGGCAGCGACACAAAAAGAGAAAAATTAATGTATAAGGTTGCTTACGTTCCTGGTGAAGTCGCGATGCCAAAAAACCTAACAGGACAAGAAATTATTGATGAGCAAATTAAATTAAAAAACGTAAAAGATTTAACTAAATTAAATTACTTAATGAACTATTTTGAAGTTGATCCTAAGCTTGAAGCAAAAGATATGTCATTAGGTATGAAAAGAAAAATTGCTCTAGTTTGTGCTTTTAGTGATGACCCTGACATTATCATATTAGATGAACCATCAAGCGGACTCGATATCGATATGCAAGCAAAATTCATTGACTATATTCTAGAACTTAAAAAAGAGGGTAAAACAATCCTTCTTTCAAGTCATATGTTTAGTGAAGTTGATGCTTGTTGTGACAGAATTGCAATCATAAAAGATGGAAAAATTGTTTCAAACTTCGACTCTAACGAATTAAAACATAAAAGCAGAAAAGAATACATTCTCACCATGAAATCCATGGCTGATATGGATAAATTAATAAAAAGTTTAATAGAAAATAAATACGAATATATGATTCTTGATAAAGAAAAATTCCAATTGAGTATTTATTCTTATGATCAAAACGTAAATGAATTCATATCTTTATTATCAAATTTTGACATAGAAGATTTTAGAGAGAAAAAAGAAACATTAGAAGAATTCTTTATGTCGTTTTATAAGGAGGATCTTAATTATGCAAGCATCTAACTTTATAGAATTAGAAAATGTAACCAAAGATTATGGGCAAGGTCGTGGTAATTTCGACATCAATTTATCAGTTAAAAAAGGTGAAACTCTTGGAATTGTTGGAGAAAATGGTGCTGGAAAAACCACATTGATGAGGCAACTTATGGGTTTTATTAGAAGCGATGATGGTTTTATCACTATTGCTAATATGGATGCTTATTTAGATGCCAATAAAACCAAGAAATTAATAGGTTACATCCCTGGAGAAATTAATTTTCCAGATGTAAAAACTGGAACCATATTCTTGCATAATTATGGAGATAGTCTCGGAGCAAAAAGCGAAGACTATGATTATGCAAACGAATTAATTAAAAGAATGCAACTTGATATTAGAGCTTATCCAAAAAGAATGAGTAAAGGCATGAAGCAAAAAACGTCTATCGTAGCTGCATTCATGAGACGTCCAGAAATTTTATTTCTAGATGAACCAAGTATTGGATTAGACCCTTTAATGAGAGAAGAATTATTAGAAATTATACTTGAACAAAAAGCTAACGGTTCAACAATCATTATGTCTTCTAACTCAGTTGAAGAGCTCGAAAGAGTAAGCGACAAAGTCGCTTTGATAAATAAAGGAAAAATCGTTGATGTAGCAGATATGAATGAGATTAAAAATCGTAAATTCAGAGATTACAAAATCGATTTTGTGAACCATGAAGATTTCTTAAAATTCAAAGAATTAGATTTCAATATCATTAGAGTTCAAGAACAATTCAATCAAGTTACTGTAAGAATTGATAAAAAAGATATCAATAAATTACTTAAAGAAGTATCGAAACACAAGATCAAATTCATTAGTGAAGTTCAATACACACTATCATCTTATTTTAAAGAAAGAAGGTCGATGAGAAATGAATAGAAAAAGAGATGCTAAAGGCAGATTCGTAAAAGAAGAAAAACTCGAAGAAATTAAAGCCAAAGAAAAGGAAGTTAATATTGAAGAAAGTACTGCTTCTTCTAAGTTAAATGAAACTCCTATTCAAGAAAATAATTCATCTTCTTCAGAAGAAAAAAACCAAGAAGAAGAAAATAAAACAGATGAAAAATTAACTATAAAGCGTGCTAAAAAAAGAAAAAAGAAAGAAAAAGGCGGCAAATCCCACTTATTTTCTAGCGCACTTTTTAAAGAAAATTTCAAGTCCCATTTAAAATCACTTCTTGTTGTTAGTTTAGGTAACGCATCAATTATGGCGATTATTATTGGTATTCTTAGCGGATTACACATCAACTCAACAAGTAATGCATTAAAAGATTTATTCGGAAATGCGGATACTGAAAGCACCGTGAAAGAAGGTGCAATCTCATTTTATTCAGCGTTCAACGGATGTGCCGAAAGTTTTGATACAGTTAAAAACGGTAAAACTACATTAAAAAACTCACTTTCTAAAATACTTGAAATGCCTAATTCCACTGCCACTATCACAAAAATCGATGCATTGAAAGTTATATATAAAGGTAGGTATTTATTAGAATCAGGAACCGAAGAAGAAAAACACTTAGCAGCAAAAGAATTTACACTTAACGAAGTCAAAAAGACATTCACAAGCCAAACTCCAATCGAAGAACAAAACGCTACATTAATTGTCGTCGATCAATTCTTTGAAGAATATAATCTTGATTCTTCAGGTGCTACTAAAACACTTTTACAGAAAGCAATTAGTAAATCATTATCAACAATACTTGCTAAAAATTTCAATTCAAACGAAAAAGATAAAGAAGAACTAGATGTTTTAGTAAAAGAACTTGTTGAAAATTATGATAAAGAAGGTGCTAATAAAGCTGAGGTCCTTGAAGGATATACCCTTAAATTATTAAAATATGCGTCTTCTAGTGATCAAAGAGATTTCACAATTAAACTTTCAGAAGAATTAACTAAAGTTTATGAAGTCGATATGGCTAAATATTTATCCGACGTTTCAATCGAAAATAATATTTTAAAAACAAAAATTATTGAAGAAAGTTTAAAAGAAATTCAAAGTATTGCTTATTTAAAATTCTTGCCAGATTTCGTTGTTGATTATTACACTTCAAATTTCGGTTACCCTATCACTTATGTTCCTACTGGTGAATTTAATGAAAACGGAACAGAAAAAACTAAAATGATCGAAATAAAGGTTTACAATCCAGATTTATATATCAAAAAAGATGCTAAGATGGGTACTAATTCGACTTTAGTAGAAAAATTGCATAAAGAAATAATTACTGGTGATCCTTATAGTGAAGAAGAAATCAATAACGCTAAAGAAGAAGCTAATAAAGAATTAGTTGTATTAAAAGACCACATTGAAGACTTCTTTGTAGATTACCTTAAAAATTACGATTCGTATCACAACAAAGGATTAATTGAAGATGATTTATTAATTAAAAAAGCCGTTTATCTTGTTAAAGAGCAAGCAGCAAAAACTTTAGTTGAAGATTTTAATAAAAACAATTCAACTCACATCTCTTCAATCGATGAAATTACTGTTAATAACTACAGTATGGACGGCAAAGAATTAATGCAATATGTCGACAGCTATGCTGCAAGCGGTATTACAAGTTATAGAACATATAAAGATGATTCATTAACTAATGGATATAACGCACATGAAGCTCAATTAATCGCTGTTTCAAAAGGTAGTTTAGGTGTTATTAATCAACTCCCTTCTTCAATTCAAGACTCATTGAACGAAATGGGTGATATGAATACTTATGGAATTATAGTTGGTGTTATCGCTTTTGGCATTGCTGTCTTATTAATTCCAATGGTTTATACAGTTTTAACAGCTAATTCACTTGTTTCAGAAAAAGTAGAAAGTGGTTCATTAGCATTTACAATGTCTACTCCAATTTCTAGACAATCATTCATTTTTACAAGTGGCGTTTATCTAGTATTTACAGAAATATTTATGGCAGTTGTTTTAATTGCTGTTTCTGTAATTGCTCAAATTCTAGGGGGATATATAGGTAGCGGTGACCTATTAACTTCGTTACCATTATTAGATATTCTTGCTTATGGATTTGGTAACTTCATGGTTTCATTAGCGATTTCTGGAATTTGTTTCATGTCAAGTTGTTGGTTTAATAAAACGAATAACAACATTGGCGTATCTGGAGGATTATCAATTTTCTTCTTCATTTGTGCGATCTTAGGATTATTTGCTACAAAAGCAATTCCAGGAACAATTAGAATTGAAACAATGAACATCTTCAACTACTGCACAATCTTCAGTTTATTTGATTCACTTGCAGTAATGAATGGTGATTGGTTCTTATATTTCATGAAATTAATCGGATTATTAGGAATCACAGTCATCACTTATATTATCGGAAGTATTAAATTCACAAAGAAAGATTTGCCATTATAAAAAATAACCTATGTCGTCAAAGTATCGATTATATCGAAACAATTAACGATATAGGTTTTTTGTTTGTATAAATTATTTAAGTATAAATGTCATTGTTGAAGGTTGATGATCACTATAAATAAATCCTTTTTCACCAGTTCTTGTTGTAATAACTTCTTTGACTTCAACATTACTTGAACAAATAAATCCATCAATTGTTGAAACATATGTATAGCCTTTTTCAAAAACAACGTCAGCATCTCGACAAGATGGTTCATTATTACTAGCATAAACTACAAACTCATCATCAAAATCACTCTTTTTATTTTCATCAAACATCATTGAAAGCCAATCCGGTTTTAATTGTTTGATTTCGTTTTTATAAGCGAAATTTGTTGTTGTATATTCTGGATATTGAGGATTATTTGTTAATAAATCGTGATTAAAATCACCTCCACAAACAACATAATTCCCTTTTAGTGCTTCTTCTTTCATAAAAGAATTTAATTGTTCGAGTTGAGCGTTTCTAACTACTCCACCTTCATCATAAGCAGACATATGTGAATTGATTAAAATTAATTCTTTTCCATTATCAACTGTAAATCTATGAGAAGAAAAGCATCTATCAAGATCCATATATTTTCCAAATCCTTCAGTAACAACATATTCTTTTCGAATCGCATCATGAGTTTTATATTTTGAATAAGTTGCTAATCCGGCTAAAGTTTGGCCATGCGGATCATGAAATGGATAAAATAAATAAGCTGAATCATAATTTATAGCATAAGTCGAATCATAGGTTGTGAAATTTGCATCTAGCATTTCTTTTTGATTAACAAAATGCGCTCTATGACTTTTTGAATCAACTTCTTGAATTAGGTTAAAATCACTATCTATTTTATTTAAAGTGTCGATTGCTCCAAATGTATTTTTTAAAACTTCTTCTTTTGATCTAGCTTTTCCATGCTCTCCAGAAACAACATTTCCTTTTTCATCGTAGCCACTATCCATAAAAAATGTATAATCATCACTATAAGCACCAAATCCAATATTATAAGTTGTGACAGTTAAATCATTATTTGACTTTACTACATCAAGTTTCGCATTTTTAGTGACTTGAAGATTGACATCTCCAATTCTATGATATGTTGCCATAACAAAACTAACATATCCTCCAACAGTTAAAATAGGAACTAAAACAGCAATGGAAAAAGTAGTTATTAAAACATTTCTAAAAACCCTTTTTGGGTTTTTTCTTCCGTATTTTATTTTCATATTAAATACCTTTTATTTATAAGTATAATTTTAGACCTTTTAAGTCTCGAATTATAGCGAAATATTAAAAAATGAACTTTTTTTGAATATTTCTACATAAGAATAATAAAAAAGACAGGTTGACCTGCCCTTAAAATTTAATATGAGATTTATTTTATTTCGAACTCGTAAAACGAAAATCTTCCAGCTCCTTCAAAAGTAAAGAATAATGCAGATTTCCCTTTTGGAGCATTAAATTTGCCTTCAAATTCTCTCTTCGCACTATTAGAATTGATTGAAATTTCAGCTAATTTGTTACCACCTTCTTTATCGCGAACAACAATTTTTCCTTTCGCTCTTCCTTTTATAAGTACTTTTATTATTGATTCATCACCTTCAAAATTGAAATATTTATAGCCAATTATCGTTTTGCTATTAACATTTTTAATATATTGGCCTTCAATTGACTCGTTATCTTTTTGATCTTGAGTTAAAAACGCATGATCACGAACTATTTTTCGAGCAACTTTATAGAAGAAGGTACCTTTAGTTGAATAAAGATTACAAGCTATAGCAGCTTTATATCTTTCTTTACCGATTAATGGTCCTCCATTAAGTCCGCACGAAGTCATTTCAGCTTGTTTAAAATGTAAACCATCAAATTCAAGTTCTTCAGCACACATTTGTCTAGAGAATGAATTTTTATTTGTTTGACGGTGATAGAAAATATAATATTTGTTATTTAAAACTAAGATACTGCCATGATTATTTCCATAATAATTAGTCTTTTTTCCTAATCCTTCATCGCAATTTGATATTAAAGTTCCGCCAAATTTAAAATCTCTATCTGGATATTTACTGATTGCGTAACAAAGTTCATGATTTAAATAAGAAGAATAAATAAAATAATACATTCCATTAATTTTTCTCATAGAGGAAGCTTCGAAAAATTCATGTCCTTCAAAATCTGTTCCTTTTGAATTATGGATTGTTTTAGTGATATAGTTTGGTCCACTTTTAATAGTTAGCATATCATCTTCTAATTCATAAACCATCGCACCAACATTAGTAGTTTTTTTACCATTTAAACCGAATTTTTGGTTTGATCCATATCCACTGTAAAGGTAAATTCTTCCATCGTCATCAATAAAAATACCTGGATCAAATTGAATAAACTCTTTTTTGTCACCTAAAATAACACCATCTTTATATTTAACGCATCCTAGATATTTAAAAGGTCCATCAGGTGTTTCACTTAGAGCAACAGCCATATGTCCTAAAAATCCTAAAGTATAATAAAGATAATATTTCCCATCTTTACCTTTAGCGCAATCAGGAGCATACATTACATTAATGAATCCGCCTTTATATTCTGGGTCTTCTTTTTTAGGATAAGAAATTCCTTTACTTGACCAATCTTTCAAGTCGTTAATAGGGCAAGAATAAACTTTATAATCATTTAAACAAAAAGAAATACCTTTAAATTTATCATGACTTCCATAAACATAAACTCTATCACCAAATACATGTGGTTCTGGATCTGGTATATATTCATAAAGTGGTAAAATTGGATTAAAAATTTGCTTCATTTTTTGCCTTGTATTCTAAATTTGCATCTTAGAGTAATGAAATTTAAAACATTTCCTTTCCTGAGAATGTAGATTTTAGAGCCTTACTTATTTATAATTAAATCGCTGTGGATTTGTTTCTATTT
>DBFJOT010000005.1:0-28271 GCA_048405595.1 Candidatus Onthovivens sp. | reverse complement strand
TGCAATAAAAAATATTAATATTTGAATATTTTTATTATTTAAAGATACTCTATTGCAATAACTTTGTCTTTTGTTGCAATAGCACCTACATTTATTGCAATGACTTTGTCATCTAACCCTATCTATGATTAGGTCTAAATAAAGAGGCAAGCCTCTTTTTAATGTTTATTAACTAGTTAATAAATGCTAAAATTAAAAGAATTTTGTGGGAGAAAAGTTATGTGGAAATATGTTGTAAAAAGAATCCTATTAGCGTTTGTCACTGCATTTATCATTCTCAGTTTGACTTTCATTTTAATGAAATTATTACCTTTCCAACAACCAGTTGGATTCCCTCAAGATATTCTTAGATATTATCAAGATCAAGTCTCTCAAGGATTTGTTATTGATAGTGCTACAGAATTAGATGGATATGGAGAATGTTTATGGACAACAGTTGGAACAACTGTTGAATCAGTTGGCGTGCACTATTACTATTTAAGACCTGTTTTTGAACAATATGGCGAATTTTTAGCTAACATTTTTACAAAATGGGACTGGGGTACATCGACTTACATTCAAGTTAATGCTAACGCTATGGACATTATTTGGGCAAGATTGCCAACTTCAATGGGAATTAATATTATCTCTGTTTTAATTAGTGTACCTGCAGGTATCGGTTTAGGAATCTGGGCTGCATTAAAGAAAAACAAACCTACAGACCATATTATTTCAACATTGATTATGGTTTTTATTAGTGTTCCAAGTTTTATTGTTATTTCACTTTTAATTAAATGGTTTGCTTATGACCTTGGATGGTTACCATCAACATGGCCAGATGCACAAAGTAGTTTAGGACAAAAAGTAGCAGGTTATGTAATTCCTGTACTTGCTCTTTCTTTTGGCTCTATTTGTGGATATTGTAGATTTACTCGTGCTGAACTTTGTGAAGTTATGAGTAGTGATTACCTTTTACTCGCAAGAACAAAAGGTTTAACAAAATCACAATGTATCACTCGTCACGCTTTAAGAAATGCAATGGTACCAATTGTACCTTCAATTTTAGCTGAATTTATTGGAATCATGAGTGGTTCAATGATTCTTGAAAATTTATACAACATTCCAGGCATTGGAAGTCTATTCGTTAATGCACTTAATAGTAAAGACTATAGTGTTTTGATGGTCGATATGGCTATGTTTACATTAGTTTCGCTTTTAGCTAGTGTTTTCTTAGATATTTCATATGGCTTTATTGATCCACGTATTAGAATGGGAGCTAAGAACAATGGATAATAAGAAAAAATATGAATATCGCGATAGTTCAGGTGTTGAACATTGTGTCGAATTAGAAACAAAAAATTTCCGATTAGCTCAAACAGATAAAGCAATTCATGATCAAAAATTTAAAACCAAACCAACTACTTTCTTTAAGGATGCTTTAAAACGTTTTGGAAAAAATAAAAGTAGTGTTGTTGGAGCTGTAATTTTAGGTGTTTTACTTATCTTAAGCGTTGTTGTACCAATTATTGATACTAGCGACCTTAATGTCCCAAAAACACAAGAAGCTTTCCTTGAACCTAAGTTATTTAATGCGGGAACTGGCTTTTGGGATGGAACAAAAAGAATGACAAACATTCCTTGTGATCCTTCGACAGCAGTTACCGATGACAAAGGAAACACAATCATCTACCCTGATTTAACTACATATCCAATTAACGCTATCAGTAAATTAAGTTCACCTAGAATTAGTTATGTTAATTCAGCAACTAGACTTGCTAAAGGTGGATTTGCTCAACTTACTAACAAGAATAAAGATGTTGTTGATAACGTATATGAAAATCTTAAGAAGAAAGAAAAAAGTTTAATTAGCCAAACTTACGCTTTCGATTTAGAAAAAGAATATGCGTTAAAAATTCAAGTACTTGATGAAAAACTTGAAGGTTACGCAATTGCACAATATGAAGTTAGCTTAATTTATGATGTAACAGCTAAAGAAAAAGAAAATTTAACTGAAACACATGAATTAATTCTTAAACACGTTGAAGATGAACTTCCTATAGAGGAAGTTGCGAATGATGTTGAACCTGATAAACCATTTACTGTCGAATATTTCGAAAATAAGGATATTCTTAAAGATTTAAGAGAAGATGAAACCTTAATAGATAAAGAAATTGATAACATTAGAATAAAAATAGGTGTTTTACCTTTATCAGGCAGTCAAACATCGTTACTTTTAAAAAATGTTGTCCTTACATCTACTCAAGATACAAATTTAGCTAAAAAATGATGTTATCTCGTTCACTAACGCTAATGAATTTTTATTAACTCCGGTAAATGCTGCAAATTATTGGGTATATGATGATGTAAGAGGCGTTTATAAAGCTTTTGCTTCTGTTTGTGATTTTACATATGATACATATGAAGCTGCTTATGGAAAAAAACGTGTAGCAGTCTCTCAAAAAAATATCGAAAATTATGTTGAGAAAGGTTGGTTAAAGCCTGAAATTCTTGATAATTTCGATGCTTTATATAACAGAATGGATAAAGCTGATGAATTATTTCAAACATTTGTTGCTAATGCTAAAAAATTACCTATTGTTAAACTTCATGAAGTTAAAAGAGTTTCGTATGGAGATATTTCAGCATATGAATTTGATGCAGATGTCATTGGCTATAAAATTTTAGGTTATGATTCAATGCCTCGTTTCTTAGCGGGAACTGATGGTCAAGGATATAACTTACTTAAACAAGTTTTCGTTGGCTTAAGAAATTCGCTTGGATTAGGTTTATTAACTTTTGCGATTTGTTTCTCGTTTGGTTTAGTTTTTGGTGCTATCTGTGGTTACTTTGGTGGAACTATTGATATCGCTTTACAAAGATTAGTTGATATTCTTAGTGGTGTCCCATGGATTGTCATTATGACTTTATGTGTTCTCCATTTAGGAAGTAATTTCTGGACATTCATCCTTGCTATGTGTTTAACAGGATGGATTGGCACAAGCTCATTAACAAGAACCCAATTCTACAGATTTAGAGATAGAGAATATACTCTCGCAAGTAGAACACTTGGTGCTAGTAATCCTAGACTTATCTTTAGACACATTTTACCTAACGCAATGGGAACAATTATTACTTCATCAGTATTAATGATCCCAAGTGTTATCTTCAGTGAAGCAACAATTTCATATTTAGGTTTGGGCTTCCAAGATATGACATCTCTTGGTGTTACTCTTAGCCAAAATCAAACGTATTTATTAACATATCCACATTTAATCCTTTTCCCAAGCGCTATCATGGCTTTAATTATGATTAGCTTCAATTTATTTGGAAACGGATTACGTGATGCATTTAACCCAAGCTTGAAAGGAAGTGAGTAATAATGGAAAACAATAAAGTAACAACATTTGACTATAAAAATACTCCAAAAGTCCTTCAAGTTAAAAACTTAAGAGTTAACTTTAAAAGTGATAGTGGCTTAGTTTATGCTGTTAGAGGTGTTTCGTTTGATTTATATAAAGGTGAAACACTTTGTATTGTTGGCGAAAGTGGTAGTGGTAAATCTGTTACTAGTAAAACTATCATGGGTATTTTAGCTAATAACGCTATCATTGAAAGTGGCCAAATTCTTTATGAAGGTGAAGATTTGGTTAGAATTAGTGAAGAAGAATTCCATAGAATTCGTGGTATCAAAATCGGAATGATTTTCCAAGATCCACTTTCCTCATTAAACCCTATTGTTAAAGTTGGTAAACAAATTACAGAAGCAACTTTAATCAATAGAAACATTCTTAAAAAACATTACTTCGAATTAATTTCTAAGCAATTAGTTGCTTTAAGAAATATGGATGCTAACGTTTTTTATGAAATTAATAAATCAAAGACTGAAATCCAAAAGATTGATAACTTCTTAAAAACTATTAATGCTAAAAAAATAGACGATTCTATTCTTGAAGCTACTAAAAACGATATCAAGGAATATATTCAAGTTATTAAAAAGACAACAGAAGATGATGTTTCTTCTCTTGAATATCGCATTGATTCACTCGAAAAAGAAACGTATGAAAATAATACTTATTTCGATGAAGAAATTAAAGCTGGTAAACTTGAAAATCGTAAACTTAGATTAGATCTTATAAAAGCTTTTCAAACTAAAATTTCAACTTTAGAAGATGTTGAAGTACTTAATGCAAGAAAAGAATATTTAAAAGAATTAATTTCTTTATTTAAATTAGAAAAGAAAAATTTAAAACCAATTCTTAAAAAAGCTTTAAGCGCAAGAAAGAAAGATGCTTCAACTGAAAATAAAGCTTACACAAAAGATTTAAAAGAAAAACATGAATCTAAAATTGCTGAATTAACTGCTAAATATGAAAGTGCAGTTAAAGAAGTCGAATATCATGTCGGTTCTTTAAATGCTTTAGAACTTGAAAGATATAATAAACTTATCGAAGAAGAAGCTCCTAAAAAGAAATTCAACTTTTTTAAAGGACAAAAACAAGAAGAAATCAACATTTCAAAATTAAGTAAACAAGAAGAAACCGTTACATCAACCGGTAATGAAGACTTTGATAAAGCTTATGAAGAAATGCTTAGATTGAAAAAAGCAATCGAAGAAGAAAACGATTCGTATATTAACTCAACTAAAATTACAACTGCTGAAGCTAAGAAAATGGCTATCAAGGTTATGAAAGAAGTTGGTATCCCTCTTCCTGAAAAACGTTTTAAACAATATCCATTCGAATTCAGTGGCGGTATGAGACAAAGAATTGTTATCGCAATCGCTTTAACGGCAAATCCAGATATCTTAATTTGTGATGAACCTACAACAGCACTTGACGTTACAATTCAAGCTCAAATTCTAGAATTAATTAATAGACTTAAACGTGAAAGAGGACTTTCATGTATCTTTATTACTCACGACTTAGGTGTTGTTGCTAATATGGCTGATAGAGTCGCAGTCATGTACGCTGGTAAAATTGTTGAATACGGAACAAGTTATGAAGTATTCTACAATCCAAAACATCCTTATACATGGGCACTTTTATCATCAATCCCTGATGTTGATAGTAAAGAAAAACTTGATGCAATTCCAGGAACACCTCCTGATATGAGATTCCCTCCAAAAGGAGATGCATTCGCTTTAAGAAGTAAATATGCTTTGGATATTGATTTCTTATATGAACCACCATTCTTTAAACTTAGCGATACACATTCTGCAGCTACTTGGTTACTTCATGAAGATGCACCAAAAGTCGAAATGCCTAGTATTGTTAAAACTCGTATTGCAAATTCATTAAAAGCATATGAAGAAAATAATGAAGGAGCAGTTGAGTCACTTAAAGCTGTAGTTCCAGAAGAATCATTTGAATACATAAAATCAATTGAAAGTGAATCATTCAAACAAGCTTTATTTAATAAAAACGCTAAAGCATATCAAAATTTTGTTGACGGTAACGTTAATGTTGATAAAGAATCTATTAATTCATTAGATGATGATGAATTTAATCTTGTTAATGAACTTGAAGGTGTCGATCAAAACGATGTAAAACAAGAAATCGCTAACATTACTTCAAAATGTAAATTCAAACAAGAATATGTTGATAAAAAGATTATTTTAAGTGTTAATCACCTTAAACAATACTTCTTCTTTGGTAAAGGACCTAATAGATATAAACTTAAAGCTGTCCATGATGTTAATTTCCAAATTAAAGAAGGCGAATGTTTTGGTATCGTTGGTGAATCCGGATGTGGAAAAACAACTACTGGTAGATCAATTATCAGACTTTATCACATCACATCAGGTTCTATATATTATAAAGGATATAGAATCGGTGCTGGTACACGTTGGAACGATAAAGAAATTAAATATACAAAGATCCGTTTAAAAGATAAACTTAAAACACTTAAGAGTGAACTTGATAGTGGAAATATTTCTAAAGAAGAATATGAAACACAAGTTAACGAAGCAAAAGCTAAAGCTGATGATATCGTCAAAGTTCAAAAAGCTAAAATTGCTCAAATCAAACACGATGATAAGAAAGCTCGTAAATTAAGAGTTAACGATGTTAAGATTTCACAATTAAGCAAAGAAGTTTCTGTCCTTAATGAAGCTTTAAAACAAACAACTTCAGCGATTGAAAATGATCAAAGTTTATCTGAAGAGCAAAAGAAAGCTAAACTTGATACAATCCATCAAAATTTTGATGAAAAATTCGAAAGACTTAATACTTTACTTGAATCTTTAAAATCTAATAACCATAGATTGATGAGTGAAATTCAAATGATTTTCCAAGATCCAATTGATTCACTTGATCCACGTATGACAGTTGAAGATATCATCCAAGAAGGATTAAAAATTCAAGGTTATACAAATAGACAAGAAAATCACGAAAAAGTTGTTAACATCTTAGAAAAAGTTGGATTAATTGCTGATTATTGTAACCGTTATCCACATGAATTTAGTGGTGGACAACGTCAAAGAATTGGTATCGCTAGAGCCTTAATCATGAATCCAAAATTACTTATTTGTGATGAACCAATTAGTGCTTTAGACGTTTCAATTCGTGCTCAAATTATCAATTTACTTAATGATTTAAAAGAAGAAATGGGATTATCTATTATCTTCATTGCTCACGATTTATCAGTTGTTAAATATTTCTGTGATAGAATCGCTGTTATGTATTTTGGTGAGATTGTTGAACTTGCAACAAGTGATGAATTATTCCGTCACCCATTACACCCATATACAAAGAGCTTATTAAGCGCTATTCCAAAGCCAAATCCATTAAGTGAAAAGAATCGTCAAAGAATTCCTTATAACCCACGTGAAGTTCATGACTACTCAGTCGATAAACCTAGATTTGTTGAAATTGAGCCAGGACATTTCATTTTAGCTAATACACAAGAAATCGAAAGATATAAAGTTGAAATGGCTGAACTTGATAGAAAAGCTTCACTTGAAGAAACTGAATCACTTTTAGGAGAATCATTTGAACTTGAAAATCCTGGTAAAGATGAAAGTGAAGAAATTGTAAAGACTTTCAGCGAAGTTGAAGATATAACTAATAACGAAGAAATTATCGATAATTTCGAAGCTCAATCTTTAATTGGAGAAGAAAGCGAAAAAGAAAATCACTTTATAGATTCTCAAACTGATGAAACTAATGAAGAAGATTTAAAGACTACAGAAGAAGATAAAGAAGAAAAAGAAATTACTCCTTCTGAAGTCAAAAAAGAAAGAAATCCAGACCATAAAAAGGTATATCACCTTAAAAAAGTAGATGGTAAATGGCAAATCATTCTTAAAGAAGGCAAAAAAATAATTAAGACATTCGATACAAAAGAAGAAGGACTTAAATATGGAAAAGCCTTGGCTAAATCTCAAAATGGAACTTTATTAGTTCATATTTCAAGAGGCAAAAATAAAGGAAAATTCCAAAAAAAATAACCAATAAATAGTATCAGAGAAATCTGGTACTATTTTTTTTAAAAAAAAGTTGTCAAAGAACACGCAGCAAATTTGATGCTATCGCTTAGGTGCAAATGAAAAAAGATTGTCTCAGCCTATTTTTTTAGAAAATGCAATAAGCTATAACTATAGCGATAATGATAACTTATTAAATTTTAATAGATAAATTTTAGCATCCTCTATAAGCGAAAGAAGTAAGAGTTTATATAAGTCTTTTTAATTTTTAAATTAAGTCATTTATTGTTGACGTAAGGCATTTGTAAGTTGCCTAAGTAAAAAAATCTTCTTTCACAAATCACAAAAAAGAGAACGTTTGGTTTTTTCAAAATTCTTTTATATTTTTTTATACTAGTGGTAAAAATTATATTTAAATTCTATATATGATAAAGTAAGTTTATTGAATGATGACAAGAACAAAATTAAAGATGCATTTTTTAAATGCCATGCCTCTTTTAATATTAAAAAGATAAAAGAAAGACTAAAATTATTGTATTCAATTATTGGAATGAAAATTATTACCAATAAAATATTATTTTAAATTGTACTTGCAGGTGTCCATGGAAGAAAAGAATTTAAAGGAAAGTGTCATTAAGCTTAAAAGTGGCGACATGAGTTATTTCGCTTCGCTTTTTGAGGCTACGAAAAAGGTTATTTTTTATAATATATATTCGATAGTCAAAAATTACGAAACGAGTGAAGATCTAACTCAAGAAGTTTTTATCAAATTTTTGGAAAATCTTGATTCGATTGATGTAAATAAATCGATTAGTGGGTATTTTATAGTCTTATCTAGAAATATCGCTATTAATTATTTAAAAAAGATGAGTAAAGAAGATGATTATGAAGCATTTGAATTTAAAGCTAATACTTTAGATACATATGATAGTGATGAAAAGATCTTGATGGATAAAATTAAAAAAATATTGAATGAAAAAGAATTAAATGTCTTCTTACTTCATTCATATAGTGATTTAACTTTTGATGAAATATCAAAAAGTCTTAATAAACCATTAGGGACGGTGATATGGTTATATAATTCTGGAATAAAAAAATTAAGAAAGGAGCTAGCTGATTATGATTCTTAAACCAATTAAAGATGACAAAATCGAAAAAATTATTAATGAGTCAAAAGATTTTGAAATGAAATTAACTAGCGAACAAGTCTTAAAAGAATTTGAAACTAGAAAAGCTAAAAAACAAGTTAAAGTAAAAGAAGAAATTATTGAACCAGTTAAAAAGAAAAAAATATTCCCTTATTTAGGTATGGGTTTAGCGAGTTTAGCAACTTGTGCAGTTGTAATTAGTGTAGTTTTTGCTAATCAAAATAGCAAAATAACATATACAAATATTTCTAATAATGTATCAGTTTTAACTAATAGTGAAGCATCTAAATCCTTAGGTAAAGAATTGTTATTATTTAACTTTAATTATGATTCTAATAATGATATTGCTACAAAAGCCCTTAAAAATGCTTACCAAGTTAAATATGCAAGTAGTGATTTTGTCGATTCCATCGATAAAATTATAACTAGAGTTGTAACTGGGTTTGAAAAAGTTAGTCAAATTTTCCTAAATGGTATTTTAGATTTTAATGATATGAAAATTGATTCATATGAATTAGATAAACCAAAAATCATTGAAGGTAAAGAATTTGATCGTGTTATTAGTTATCGATATGGATTAGTTGTTGGTTTTAAATATTATTATTCAAGTTCTAACGAATTAGATTATGGATATACCGAAATCGATAATGGACTATTTGGAGATAAGAGCTACTATAAAACTTCAATTAATGTTGTAACAAAAGATGATAACAAATTTATTGAAACAAGCTTAAATAAAGATAATTGTTATTTTAAAATCAATAATGAAGGTAGTAAAAAAGCAAGTGATAGTATATTTAACTATTTCACATTTATAAATAAGGATGATTTCGAATCTAAAAATCCTTTAAATAGATATTTTGTTAGCTTAGATAAATCTGGAAATAATTCAAGTTTCAGTTTACAAAATAAAAACGAATATAAAATTGATTATTCTAATATATCTAATAGCATTTTAAATTTAATTACATGTTCGTTTAATGTTCAATATTTTGACTTAGTTGATGAGATTACAAAAACATTTGATAACGTGAAATTAAGTTTAAAAGGAGATAAAAACGAATACGATATTAATGGAAATATTATAAAAATATAAGTTATTTTTAATTAAAAGTGTCGATTACATCGGCACTTTTCATTTTTATAAAAATTATTTAAAAAAGTTAAAAAAATTCCAATAATTATTCTTTCTTAATTGTACTAGTTAATGAAAGTGAGGAACTTAACATGAAAAAAAGTTTATTAAGTTTATTAGGAGTAGTTACTCTTTTAGGTACAGGATTAACATCATGCGGATCAAATAATGAGGTTAAATTAAGTGATGCTGAATCAAGAAATATGCGTATAGCTAGTGGTATTGGATTAATCGCTAACCAAAAAACACCTTCCATTAAAAAAGCTAATGATGGAAGCGCTTATAGCAAAGACATCTCTTTAGCTTTACCATCACTTGATATTGTTATTGATAACGATTTCAAAGTTGATGCTAATAAAACTGAAAGTGAAGAAGGCACAAAATACGAATATAATGGTATGCGATATACTTTTAAAGAAGTAATTTCATATCGCAATAATGATGAAACAACAAGCACCATCGAACTTTATTACAATTACGCAAATAAAGTTGATCAAAAATTTACAGAAAACGTTGAAGGCGTTGTAAAAATTAACGAAACAAGTTATGTCAATTTTACTTCAACAGCATTATTAGAAAATGGACATTCAAAACGTGATTTATCTCTCTATATTGGAAAAGATAGCTCGACATCATTAGTAATCAGTGAAGAAACAGTTGTTAAAGAAAAAGAAATTAATCATCGCTTCGTATATTCATTTAGATTATTAGGAAATGACATTATGTCATATTCAATTAATTTAGATAGAACTAATACAACTATGAGTTTATCTTTATTAACAGCTAAAGTTGAATTATCAAGAACTAAAGAAAACAACAAAACAACATATAAAGCAGTCGCTACTGAATCTATTACAAGCTTAGAATTTACAATGACATTTGTTAGAACTATAACCGATGGAAATGTAAGTTATAGTTTAGATGCTACATTAAATTAATTACCTACTTTGTATATCCCCCTCTTAAATGTGAGTCAACCCCCCCTCGACTCACATTTTTTTAACTAAAGAAGCGAATGAATGATTTTTTATAGTTAAATAAGTTGTGTTATGGTTAAAAGATTTAATACTTTATCAATTTGTAAAAAAATCGATTTGGTTAATAATTGATTGCACTAAAACATCGATTGAATCGATATTTTTAAATGTTATTAAAGAAGTATATTGAACAAGTTATTTCTTAAAATATCTTCATATTTAAAAACATTATAAAATCTTTTGTAATATTAATTTAGTCTTAAGAAGTCATACTTAAATCAAACAAAAAAACTAATATTCTTGCTTGTAATTTTTGTAAGTTATGGTAAATTAAAAGTATGAATTCCAAATCGAGAAATAATAATTCTCTTATCAAAAGGAGATTTTTGCTACTCAATTTTAACGTTTTAAAATTTGGTTTTTTAACTAAGGTTAATTTAATGGAAACTTTTTGATAGCGCATTGCGTTTTGATAAAGTTTCCTTTTTTTTATAATTACAAATTCTATTTAGTTGAAGGAGGATAATAACAATGACTAAAGAAGAAGTATTTTCATTAGAAACACTTGAAAAAGGAAGAAGACGTTTCGAAAAAGGTAAAGTTAAAAACATCCATATGCTTGATAATATGCTTTATGGATCAGTTTATGGAAACGATCTTTATAAAGTAAAACTTGAACTTGAAGGCTCAACAATTAAAAAAATGAATTGCTCATGCTTAGAAGCTCAACTTGGTAAAAGATGTCGCCACGAAGCTGCTGTAGTTATGGCTTTAGAAAATGAAATGCATAAAACATTTGATTACGATTTAAATGATAACCATCGTGAAGATCGTGTAAGATGGGCTTTAACGAAAATGAGCGCCAAAGAAAAAGAACATGTTTTATATAATTACATTAGAAACGATTCAAAAGAAGATCGTCATATGGTCATCTTTAAATACGCATTAAAAAAACCAGCAGAAAAAGAAAATTATATTTTGCATAAAGCAAAAGATGTTATTGATAGTTATGAAAACTATTATGCATTAATTGATGAAAGCGACGAAAGATTATTTGAAATCGTACCTCAATATGCTCCAATTGATATAGTATTCCCGTTCTTAGAAGAGTATTTTAAAGAAGGCAAAGAAAAAGAAACATTTAAACTATTATCTGAGATTCTCCTTCATCTTATGAAAAATAGTGAAGATACATTTAATGTTTTCGCTGATAAACTTTTAACATTCTATGTTAATTTATCTAAATATATTACTGATACTAAAGTATTACGTTTCACATATTTAGAATTAAGAAAAGCTTTAAACGAAGCTCCTAATTATAATGAAAGATCTTTAATTTACCGCAAAATGGTTTATGGATATATTGAAGAAACTTTAGATAAAGAAAAAGTTAAAGATACAATTTCATTCTTTGAATTAACTGAACCACAACATTTAATTGAAGCAAGTAGTGCTAGTGAAGTGCTATTAGTAGATTCTTTAGGAAAAGAAGCTAAATCATCTAAAGAATATAAAGCTTTACTTGATGAATATAAATTCTTACCTCCTTTCATAACTTTAAAAGCAACAACTTTAGATGAGCATAAGAAAACTAAAGAAGCTATTGAGTTGATTAATGAATCTATTGATAAATTAGAAAGAGATTATAATTATGTCCTTAAAGATAGTGAACTTTACATCTTATTAAGTGATTTATATAAGAAAGCAGGAGATCTTGAAAGAGCTATTAAATCAGTAAAACGCGCTTTCAAGTTAAAACCAACTAAAGAATATTTACTTAAGTTAAAAGAACTTGAACCAAAAGAAGAATATCAAAAAGATTTATTAGGTTCATATCTTGATTTAAACGAAGCACAAGCTCTTGATTTATTGCTTGATGAAGGATATATCAGTTTAGCTCTTAAAATTATTGATAGAAAATATACTGGAAAATACGCTTTAACATTACTTAATAAACACTTTGATTCATTTAAAGATGTTGATAAAGCTGTTTTAAAAGAAATTGTTAATTCAAAAATTAATGAAGCAATGGAAACTGCCTTTGCAGTTAAATATAATGACGTATTAAATTATGTTAAATTAATCTACAAGATTGATGGAAATAAGTGTGAGGCAATTAAGATTTTAAAAATCTGGGCAAAGAAATTTAAACGTGATGACAAGTTCGTTGAAATGGTCGAAAAAGAAATTGATCGATTAGAAAAATAATTGAATATGAGGGAGGCTAGCCTCCCTCATATGCTTTAAGCGAAAAGATTATAAAAAATATACTAGAAATCTACTAGTTATCTACTAAAGTAATATTTTAGGTTACTTTAAGTGATAAAAACGTGAAATATGGTAATATTTTTAAAAGTTTATCGAGGGTTAGTTCTCCTTTTTTATTCAATCAACGCCTTGATAAACTTTTTTATTTAAAATAATACAAATATTATTGTTTTTGGTCTAAACTATTTCTATAAATTACGGGGACATAGATATGGATGATTCATTACAATTTGATCCAAAAGATTATTATGAAAAAGATGTGAAAAGTCGTCTTGAAGAAAATGCGACTAAATACATTGATAATCTTATTGATAAAAGTGGGGTTAGTTTAGAAGAAAATAAGTTAAAAGTTAAAGAGATTGAAAAGAATAAAGTAATTGACCAAGCCAACGAAAAAAGATTAGGCAAATATGTTTTATTAAGAACAATGTGTATTGTACTTTCTATTGCTAGTGTAATTGGTTTTATAATTGGTATTTTCTTTTTAATGAGTATTGGCACAACTGATGATAATATACCTTTAATAGGTGGAATTATTTTAGTTATAGCATCTTTAGCTATCGGAATTGCTTCTCTTCTTTCTATCTTCTTAAAATTAAATAAGATTATTAAGAAACTTAAAGCGCAAGACCAAGCAAATGATTTAAAAATCGCAACATTGATAAATGAAGCAAAATCTTCAATCGCTCCATTAGTTAATTCTTTTGATTTTTATGATTTTAATAAAATCGTTAAAGAGACAACTAATATATTCGAACTTGATGATTATTTAGATTATGAAAAGTTAGCTTTAATGAGACTTGGATATGGATTAAAATCCGAACCTACTTTAAATGAATCAATTGTTGCTGTCACAAGTGGAAGTGTTAGAACAAATCCTTTTATTAGATTAAAAGTGTTTGAAAAAATAGATTCAACTAAAACTTATGTTGGAACTAAAGTAATAACTTGGACTGAAAGAGTAAGTGATGGAAAAAATGGAACTAGATTAGTTACAAGAAGCCAAACTTTAACAGCTACGGTTACAAAATTTTGTCCAACATATGCAAATGCTAGTTATACAATTTATGGAAATGAAGCAGCTCCAAATTTAGTATTTTCTAGACAACCTAGCGGAATAGGTGTTGCACCTACTGAAAAAGAAATTGATAAATATGTAAATAAGCATGAAAAGAAGTTAGACAAGATGTCAACTAAGTCTATTTCTAAAGGTGGAAATTTAACATTTATGGCTAATACGAAATTTGAAACACTTTTCGGAGCTGTAAATAGAAATAATGAAACTGAATATCGTTTACTTTTTACTCCTCTCGCTCAACAAAATATGTGTGAAATTATTACTCAAAATCCGTATGGTGATGACTTTACATTCTATAAAAGAAATAAAATTAATATTGTCTCTTCGCTTCACGGTCGTGAAATATTTCAATTTAACGAAAATATGTTTGATAAAGAATATGATGTTGAATTAATTAAAAAGACATTCATTTATGCTATTTCAGAAATATATAAATCTTTATATTATGAAATGGCTCCAATTTTAGCGATACCTTTATATCAAACTACTGAAGGTGGAAAATACGACATCAAACGTGAACTTAATCAACAACTTAGCGATTTTGAAGCTGAAGCGTTTGCTAATTCTATGGATGTAGAAAATTTTAGACCCAGTGGAACTAAAACACCTGTTATATTAAAAACAAAATATATAGATACTTTAAATGATGTTGATATTTATGATGTATCAGGTAGTTCTTATAAAACAGAAAATAGAGTTGATTATGTTAGTGTTCCAGGAGGCGATGGAAGAATTCATAGCGTCCCGGTTTATTGGGTTGAATATATTCCAGAATCAACTACAAAACAAATTAGTGTCAAAAAAATTAGTGGAAATTTAAATTCATTAAATAACTTAGTCAATGATGATGGTTTTAGGAACACATTTAACTCTAAGTTTACAAGTCCAACTTATCATAAGAAATTCTTCGGGTTTGTTTTGAAAGATTCAAAGAATTATAAAGAGTCATTCAATAAAGATTTTAATGACTATATAAATAAAATTAAATAGATATTAAATTATTTATTTAGGTGTTATTATTTAATTGTCGTTAAATAAAATAATCGAGGAGATAAAATTTATGGCAAATGAATTAGATGAATTAACAGGACCTACCATTGAAGAAGGTCGCGATGTTAATGTTATTCAAAAACAAATTCCTGTTAAAGTAGGAGTTGGATCTTTAATTTTCGAAATCATGCTTTATGTATTAGGCATTATTCCAGGATTAATTTTCTTGATCGTTAAAATTAATGCAAGAACTTACTTAAGACAATTGCAACAAAAAATTCAACATGATGCATCTCAAATTGACAATTACTTAGAACAAAGAGTTGTCATTTTACAAAATGCAGCTAAGTTACTTGATAGAGCAATTGATTTAGATAAAGATACATTAACTAAAATTACACAATATAGAAGTGGAATTAGTGATGCAGCAAATCAAGACGCTTTAAGAAATGAAAAGAATGCTAACATTGATAAATTATTTGGTCAAATTAATGTTGCATATGAAAATTATCCAGATTTAAAAGCTCACGATCAAATCGCTGAATGCTTAAGACAAAATAGTTACTTACAAAAAGAAATTACAGCAGCTAGAGAACTTTACAATGATACAGTTTTCACTTGGAACGCAGCTATCCAAGAATGGCCAGCTAAAATGATCGTTGCAGCTAAAGCAGGTTATACAACTCGTATTCCATTTACTGCAAGTAAAGAAGTTAAAGAAAAAGCTAGAGGAACTTTCTTCTAGTTGGTAAATTTTAATTAAAATGTCTGGATACAATTAAGTGCCAGACATTTTTTATAATAATAAAATGATATAACGCTAAATACTTAATAAACATGTATTATTAGGTATTATAAAAAGGAATTAAAATGAGTACAAAAATAAAGTTAACAAAAAAAGATTTTATTAATAAAAAGTCTGTTATGACATTTGTGTTTTTTGGTTTGACTATGATCTTTCTCTTTCTTTTAATATATGGAGTTAGTGGTTGGACAATGTATGGAGCAATAGACGGAACTTTTGCTAGCGGTGCTACAGGAATTGCTATTTCAATACTTTCATATGTGACTAACCAAGGATTATTTGATGTCTTCTATGTTGGATTTGAAAATTTGATTAGTGTATCAAAGAAAAACGGAAAAAAACAATATGACATGGTGTCGTATCGAGAAAGTAAAATTACGCAAAGAAAAAGTAATCGTTTTATCTTTCTATCTTATCTTATAATAGGCATTACTTTTTTAGTGGTGTCATTAATTCTATTTTATGTTGGCTATCCTAATTAATTATTACTTTCAGTCAAACTTAAAATTGATGTATGATATTAAGATAGTATTAAGATTTATTAATTTGTTTAATTAATTTTTCTATTTTAGAGTTAAATATAACATATTTCTTTCAAAAGAATTTTTGGAGGAAAAGGAGGTCATATTATGAAAAGAAAATTTACATATACATTATCTGCATTAACTCTCCTTGCTTTATCGCTTACTGCATGTGGCGGAAATGATAATAATGGTGATGAGATATTGCCTGATGGACAATTAGAAGCTACACCTGAAAAAACTATTAATTTAGCTGCTAGTCAAGTTAAAGAAGCAAGTTCAAATTTATATTTTTCACCACAATTAACTGTTACTAAAGGAAACGCTTCACACTTTGTTAGTGCTAAGAGTTCTGCTGTTTTAGAAAGTGGACAACAAGCTAACTTATTTGCTTATGAAGTAAAGTCTGGATCAACTTTTGGTGTCACAGTTATTGATGAAAATGGAAAAGATAGAACATCAATCGTTGGTGATGATGGTACTATTACTGCTCCAGAAGTTGATGAAAATCTTAACTTACAAGTATATTTATTTGCTTTAAATGGTGATTCAACTGTAAGAAAAGCTTTAGACTTAACAATCACTCCAGCTAATGGAACTGCTGTTAATAATTATTATGATAATTCTTCACTCGGAGATGCCGAAAGAACAAAAATGGCAGCTGCTACTGAAAAATATTTAATTAATAACGGTTTGGCTCCAATTACTTTCATGGATAGTGGCGGATATCAATTATATTCAAAAAGATTACATTCACCATTCCTTGATAGCAACAAATATATTGCAGGATATGGTTTTGGTATTACCGACTATGGCTCAATTGATGCACCTTTAGAAGCTGAAAAAACAGAAGCTTACAAAATGTTCTTACACGAACAAGTTGACGCATCAATGGATATTGGAGAATTTAACTATTTAAAATCAAATTCTAACGCTGTTGCAACTTTCTATGAATATATCAGTCAATATTATTTCAGAACTTTAGTTAACAAAGATTCAACTGGTTATGAATATACCAATGGTCTATCAAGAAAGAATGCTCCTGAAGCTATAAATCCTGATGCAAACGGTGCAAGTGACACATGGAAAGTTTATCTTAGAGTTGGTGGTTCAACTGCAGATAATAATAAAGGTGTTACACCAGGATTAAATTATAGAACTGCATCAACTAAACTCTCACAATTTGATAACAGACCAATCGCTTTAGAAGATTATCTTACTCCTTTAAAAGTTTTAGCAACTCAATCTATTAACTACTTTAGAGGATCTGAACAAGCAGCAGAAGCAACACCTAATAGACAACTTAAAGGATTTGCTGAATTCTTTGAAAGTTCAGGGGATGCAACTTCATTACCATCAAATGAAGAATTTATGAAGAAAGTCGGTGTTAAAATTGATGAAACCGATAACTCAATTACATTCCAATTTAACGGAAAAATAACACCTGATTATGCTGAATATCAATTAAATGGTGTTTGGGCAAATCCATTCCCAGAAGAATTTTTAAAAGCTTTAGGTAATGGAGATGTTATTAAAGGTGCAAAAACTATGGGCGCAAGTTCTGATGGTCTTACACCATTAGATACAATGCTTTGTGTTGGTCCATATTACACAAGTGCCTATCAATCAAAGAAAACTGTTGCTTTTGCAAAAAACGAAACATGGCCACTTGCAAAAGATGATCATGGCAGAGATTTATATCAAATTAAAGGTTACCATTTAAACATCAATACAGCTTTAGCTACTGATGAAAATACAACTATCAAAATGTTTGAACAAGGATTAACAGATAGTTCAGATATTCCTGCTGATTATTGGGATAAATATGCATCTAGCCCTTTAAAGAAAGCTGTTCCAGGCTCAGGATATTTCCCTGTTTATTTTGTTAACACTTTCGATAAACATTCACACGATTCAATGTTCCCAGGTAGTGAATGGGAAGTCAAACCTATTTTATCTAATAATAATTTCTATAAAGGGTTAGTTGTTGGTGTTGATAGAAATGCTATCGCTAATTACTATCACAGAAATCCAGCTTATGGAATTCAAGAACCAGTAAATAAAGTTTCACCAAAATCTCCAACTGCATATAATGATAGTGATGCTCATAAAGAAGTTATTAGTGAAACATTTGGAACTTCATTAGATGATTTCACTTTATGGAAAGATAATGCAGCTGATTATTTTGAATTAGCCATTCAAGAAGAACTTGATGCAGGACACTATACTTTAGGAACTGAATCAAATCCAACAGTTATTAAACTTGAATTAGTTTCTTTAGATGATGCTACACGTAAATATACAGATGGTGTTATTTTCAGTAACTGGGAAGAAGCATTCGATTTAGCAGTTAAATCACATATTAACGAAAATAATGAAACTAACTGGGTTTCTAATGGAAAACCATTAATTAAACTTGATGTAACTGCAAAAGTACTTTCTTCAAGTCTATCAGATACTCAAATACAAACAGAAATCCTTAATCAAGGTGTTAAAGCTGGTAATTACGATGGACAAACTGTTTTTAGAGTTTCAGGTAATGGATTAGATGTATTCAATAACTTTGACAAATATAAGAGTGATGATTCATCTGGATTTACACTTAATTTTGGTGGCGACACTGGAGTTATTAATAAAGATCTTTCTTACAATGGTAAGTTATGGTCATTCAACTCCTTATGGGGCGCTGGAAATGGTGGCGTCTTCGTTGATGAATACGGTGCAGAAAAGCAATTTATCGTTGCTGATGAAAGCAAAGCTAAATTCGCTGGATCTTTAACGGAAAAAGTTAAAGTTACATTCCCACTCTCAATCGATGAAGCAGCAAAGAATGTAAAAATATTTGGTGATGCGATTGACTTAGAAACTGGCAAAGAAGCATATGTTGAAATTCCTTTCACTAAAAATAGTGATGGAACTTATACATTAGAATTTAGTGGTAACACACTTATTCCAGGTGCAGTTTTAGGCCCAGATTACGCAGCATACACATATCTTGATTTCATGATTACATTTGATGTAGATGCTAATGGCGAAACAATTTCTAAAAATTATGGAAGCTACTGGCTTATCACACCAGAAGATTTATCAAATTAATAAATAAAATTTATTAAATTGATTTAAAAAAATACAATGAAATGATAATATAACCCTATCCTTGATAGGGTTATATTTTATATTATTGAAAGGGATTGAACATGACTAAATACGTTATAAAAAGAATTTTGTTAGCGTTGATGACTGCATTTATTGTTCTTTCTTTAACTTACATTTTGTTAGCATGTCTGAAGACTGAAAAAGTTTTCTTACCAAGCGTTGGACAAACGTATGCTTATTACATGGAACAAGTTAATAGAGGATTTTTAATTGTTAAAACAACGCCAGTATCAAATTTAGGCGAACTTCTCGATCAAATTACTATCTCAACAAGTGCAGGAAATACGACTTATTATTTCTATCAAACTCCTGTTATGGTTAGATATGTAAACTGGATTGGTGGTATCTTTACAAGATGGGATTGGGGCGTATCTCAATCATTCGAAGTTGGAAGATCGACGATGGACATTTTAATGTCAAGACTTCCTACAACAATTAGCATTAATATTATTAGTGTTATAATTTCAGTACCTCTAGGAATTGGATTAGGTGTTATATGCGCACTAAAAAAAGGGACAGTTTTCGATAACGTCATGCAAATTGTCATTATGGCCTTTATTTCTATCCCTGGATTCGTTCTTATTTCTTATTTAATTGCTCTTGCTTATGGATCTGGCTCTTTACCACCTTATTGGCCTCAAGCAACCGATCCTACGTCCAAAAAGGTTTTAGCTTATATCGTTCCTGTTACTGCTTTAGCTAGTGGTTCATTGTTCGGATATGCTAGATTTGTTAGAGCTGAACTTTGCGAAGTTTTACAATCCGATTATTTATTATTAGCTAGAACTAAAGGTTTAACTAAAGGTCAAGCGATTATGAAGCACGCTTTTAGAAACTCAATGGTTCCAGTATTACCTTCAATTGTTAGTGAATTTATCGCTATTTTAGGCGGTAGTATGATTTTAGAAAATCTTTATCAAATTCCTGGTGTTGGTCAACTTTATATGGCTGCATTCAATGGTAAAGACTATTCATTACTTATGACTGATATGGCTTTTTATACATTAATTGGTCTTTTATCAGGCATCGTCGTTGATTTATCTTATGGATTTATTGATCCTCGTATCAGAATGGGAGCTAAGAAATAATTATGGAACATTACACTCTTAATGACGGCAATGGAAAAGAAGTTACTTTAGAAGCTCAAGATTTTGAATTTGTTCAAAATCATACTAAAATCCATGACGTTAAATTAAAAACAAAAGCAACTACTTTCTTTAAAGATGCTATGAAACGCTTTTTCAAATCAAAAGCATCTGTAACAGGAGGTGTAATTGTTGGAGCTTTAATGCTTTTAGCTTTTATCGTTCCTCTTTGCACACCTAATGAAGGTGTTTATAATACTGAGCCTGGTAAAGGCGGCACAGTTTCTGAAACTTTCTTAACACCAAAATTGTTTCCTGCTGGAACAGGATTTTGGGACGGAACACAAAAGAAAAAAGATGTCATTTTTGATAGCAAAACAAATTTACCTGTTGGTTATGCTGAAAATACAATTTCTAATCTACAAACTGAAGTAAGACTTACTGATGGTGTTAGTAGTGAATATGGAACTGGTGGCTATGTCAGTGTTTATTGCACAACTAAAACAAGCAATTCTAACTATTATTCTTCAGCTGCTGATTTTGCAATTGATGAAACTTACCAAATTACTTATGTAATTAGCGATGCAACAAAAACTGGATATGAATTTAATGGATATAAATTCTCCTTCCTTGATACAACAACAAATAAGCATCACTATTTAAAAGGTACAGAAACTTCATTTGAAAAAAATAGAGGTACTGTTACTATCGATTTAAAACTTAGTGATTTTGGCTATTCAACTACAGCAGAAAACTCTACAGTTAATGGAAAGCTTTATTTTGAAGTTCAAAAAAGCGAAACTGAAACAGGCTTTTTACCATTAGAAAGCGTTAAAGTTGAAGCACCTACAGAATCTGAAAACGATAAACTTATTAAGTCTTTATCATTCAAAGATGGAAATGAAGCTTTATTAAGAAAAAGAGAAGATATTAATTCATGGATTGGTGACTTTGGCTTTGTCGCTAACCAAGTTCAACTAACTTATTGTTCTTTTACATACGACCAATATGAAGCAGTTTATGGAAAAATTGATCATACATATGGTGCTAGAGAATTAACTGTTTTTGAACTTAATAATTCATTTAAAATGAACTTTGCAAAAGAAGGAACTAAAGCTACTAATGACTTAGAAGTTCTTAAAAAACGTTTTGAAATTTTAAATGATGATTGTCCGATTGTTGAAGTTGTTGAACAAATTGGAGACGCTAAAAAAGGTGCAAACGGAAGATACACTGGATTTAGTTTAAAAGTAAAAGTAATGAAGTACAAATCGCTTGGTTATGATAAGATGCCTATTTTCATCTTTGGAACCAACGGAAATGGACAAGACTATTTTAAATTATTATTTACAGGCTTAAGATTTTCATTCTTTTTAGCAATTGGAGTCTCTTTTGTTAATATTTTTATCGGCTTAATTTGGGGTTCAATCTCAGGATATTTCGGAGGATGGACTGATATATTAATGGAAAGATTCTGCGATATTTTAAGCGGTTTACCATTAACAGTTATCGTTACGTTATGTATTCTTTATGGCCAAGAATTTAATTGGGGTAATGCAAGTGACGTTATAGCTTTACTTTTATCTCTCTTCCTTACTGGTTGGATGGGTGTAGCTCATCAAACGAGAACGCAATTCTATAGATTTAAAGGTAGAGAATATGTCTTAGCTAGTAGAACTCTTGGTGCTAAAGACGGAAGATTAATTTTTAAACACATTTTACCAAATGCTGCTGGAACTATTATTACCGGCTCGGTTTTAATTATTCCTAGTGTTATTTATACAGAAGCAAGTATTGCTTATTTAGGTTTAGGTTTAAAGAATCAAACATTATTCGGTGTTATTTTAGCTAGTGCTAATTCTTATTATACTGGTGAAAAGAGTTTCCTTTTATTCATACCAACTATTATTATGATGTTCTTACTTATTTCATTTAACTTATTCGGAAATGGTTTAAGAGATGCCTTCAACCCACAATTGAAAGGAAGTGAATAATTATGGCAACAAATAATAAAGAAAAAATATTAGAAGTTAAAGATTTAGTCATTTCTTTTAAAACAGATCGTGGAATCGTCCACGCTGTAAGAGGAGTTTCATTCGACTTATATAAAGGTGAAACTTTATGTATTGTTGGTGAAAGTGGTAGTGGTAAATCTGTTACTAATAAAGCAATTATGGGTATTAGTGCCAATAATGCTATTATCGAAAACGGACAAATTCTTTATGAAGGTGAAGATTTAGTCAGAGTAAGTGAAGCTGAATTTCATCGTATTAGAGGAAAGAAAATCGGAATGATTTTCCAAGATCCTTTAAGTGCTTTAAATCCTGTCATGAAAATCGGTAAGCAAATTATTGAAGCAACTATGGTTAACAAAAATATGTTAAAACGTAGATTGCATCAACAAGTTGCAAATGAATTAACTGCATATAGAAACAATAAAGCTAATACTGATTACAATATTCATCAATTAACTAATGAAATTGCAAATAACAAGTCACTAATCGAAAAGCTTAAAGAATTAAATAAGACGATTGATAGTGAAACAAATAAGTTAGAAAAGCTTAAAGCAGCAAACGTAGAAAAAAACGAAGAAAAAATTTCTGCACTTACTGATAGTATTCAAAGCAATCAAAAAAGTATCGATGAAATCTATGCTTCTTATGAAAATTATAAAAATGATACTACTAAAAAACGTAGTGAAGCGATTGAAAAATACGAAGGTCGTATTTCTAAACTTGAAAGCATCACTTCATTTAAGAATGATTTAGAAAGAATTATTAGAGATAACAATATTCAAAAAAGCAAACTTCATTTAGCTATTTATCAAAAAGAATCTTTTGATAAATTTGATGGAACCATCGAAGAAGGACTTACAGCTCATAACTTAATTTTAAAAGAGTTAATTGCAAGTTATAAAGCTGAATATAAACTTTGCAAGCCAGCTTTAAAAAAAGCTTATGATTTAAGTAAAAAAGCAGGTAAAAAAGATGTTAAAGAATACAAAAAACAAATTACTAAAGAACATAAAAATAAGCTAACATCAATAAATGAAGAACTTAAAACTGCTGAAGCTGAATTTTCTTCTTATAAAGCATCTTTAAATCCAGCTACATTAAAAGAACTTGAAGAAGCATATAATTTCAATAAAAAATTAGATCTCGAAGAAGAACAAAAGAATAAAAAGTTTAAAGAAATTAATATTTCTAAAACTGAAAAAGCGGTAGATAAACATAAAGTTATTAGTGATGAAAAATTCAAAGAATTTATTACTCGTATTGATTCAATTAAAGGAAAAATAGTCACTGAAAACGAAGAATTTAAGAGTAAAACAAAAATAAGTAAAGCCGAAGCTAAAAAGATGGCTATTGAAGTTATGAGAGAAGTTGGTATTCCACTTCCTGAAAAACGTTTCAAACAATATCCATTTGAATTTAGTGGAGGTATGAGACAAAGAATTGTTATTGCAATTGCGTTAACTGCTAATCCAGAAATTTTAATTTGCGATGAACCAACAACCGCACTTGACGTTACAATTCAAGCCCAAATTCTTGAACTTATTAATAGATTAAAAGAAACACGTAATTTAAGCTGTATCTTTATTACTCATGACCTTGGTGTTGTTGCTAATATGGCTGATAGAGTTGCAGTCATGTATGCTGGTAAAATTGTTGAATATGGACTCGCTGAAGAAGTATTCTTTGATCCAAAACATCCATATACATGGGCACTTTTATCTTCTATACCTGATATTGATAGCAAAGAAAAACTTGATGCTATTCCAGGAACTCCACCAGATATGATTTACCCACCAAAAGGTGATGCATTCGCATTAAGAAGTAAATATGCTTTAGCTGTTGATTTTAAATATGAACCACCTTATTTTAAAATAAGTGATACACATTATGCTGCTACTTGGTTATTACACCCTGCAGCACCTAAGGTTGAAATGCCTAAAATCGTCAAAACAAGAATCGAAAATGCTTTAAAAGAAAAAGCGAAATTCGAAAAGAATATTTAAGGAGGAAACAAGATGTTTAACGAAAATAAAAATAAAGAACAAAAAATTTCTCCTAAAAAGATGATTAGTAAAAATTTAGATTTATATCAAGAAGTTCAATCTAACGATGAAATCAAAGTCGAATCAGATTCATTTAAAGAAAACTATCATGACACTGAACCTAAAGTTGAATTAAATCAATATGAAGATAGCGAAAAGCAATTAGAAGATATTAAGATTAAATGTAAGTATAAAAAAGAATATGCTGACGAAAAAATCATTCTTAGCGTTAATCATTTAAAACAATATTTCTTCTTCGGATCAGGACCTGGTAGATATAAACTCAAAGCTGTACATGATGTAAATTTCCAAATTAAAGAAGGTGAATGCTTTGGTTTAGTTGGTGAATCAGGTTGCGGAAAAACAACTACTGGTAGATCAATTATTAGGCTTTATAATATCACTTCAGGCTCCATATACTATAAAGGATATAGAATTGGTGCTGGTACTCGTTGGAACGAAAAAGAAATTAAGTACACTAATATTAGATTTACTAAAAAAGTAAAAGAATTAAAAACTCGTTTAGCTAACAAAGAAATTACTAAAGAAGAATACGATTCTTTATATAGTGAGGCTTTAAAATATAAACGTGACATTTGTAAAGTTCAAAAAGCTAAAATATCGCAAATTAAAAAAGATGATAAAAGAGCAAGCGAACTTGGTGTCAACGATGAAGAAATTGCAAGATGTAAATCTGAATTGAAATTAGCAAAAAGTCAAAACGATACTCAAAAAATAGAACAAATCAACGGTAAAATCGCTGCTTTAAAGGCGACTAATCATAAATTGATGAGCGAAATTCAAATGATTTTCCAAGATCCTGTTGATTCGCTTGATCCTCGTATGACTGTTGAATCTATTATTTCTGAAGGTTTACAAATTCAAGGCTTCCATAACAAAGCCGAAAATCATGCTCGAGTCGTTGAAGCTTTAGAAAAAGTCGGATTAATCGAAGATTATGCCAACCGTTATCCACATGAATTTAGTGGTGGTCAACGTCAAAGAATTGGTATTGCTAGAGCACTTGTTATGAATCCAAAATTACTTATTTGTGATGAACCAATTAGTGCTTTAGATGTTTCGATTCGTGCTCAAATTATTAACTTACTTAATGAACTTAAAGAAGAAATGGGATTATCCATTTTATTCATCGCTCACGATTTATCGGTTGTTAAATATTTCTGTGATAGAATTGCTGTTATGTATTTTGGTGAAATTGTTGAACTTGCTCCAAGCGATGAATTATTCCGTCACCCATTACACCCATATACAAAGAGTTTATTAAGCGCTATTCCGAAACCAAATCCTTATTCGGAGAAAAAACGTAAAAGAATCGTTTATAATCCTCAAGAATGCCATGATTACTCAGTCAATAAACCTAAATTTGTTGAAATTGAACCAGGTCACTTCATTCTTGCTAATGATGAAGAAATCGCTAGATATAAAGAAGAAATCTCTAGCATCGATAAAGGCTTTGATGAAGGCAAAACAACATCAGAAATTCTTGAAGCAACTTTAGCTAGAGAAGAAACTTTACTTCATCATGAAAATACTAAAAGTGATGAAGAGGTAAATTTAAAAGAAACACCAATTGAAACAAAAGAAATTACTGAATCTATATCTGAAGACATTATTCAAAGTGAAGGATTAGAAAATGAAGCTTTAGTAGAAGAAACTAAAGAAGAAACTGTTCAAGAAATCAATGATGCTATTGAAGAATCTATTCAAGAAAATGTTATTGTAGATGAACCAGTTGATCAAACTTTAGAAGAAAAAGATGAAAATGTTGTTAAAGAAGACAATAAAGATTCCTTAACTTCTATAGAAAAATCTGATAAGAAAATTTATTTATTAAGCAAAGTTAATAATAAATGGCAAATCGAACTTAAAGATGGTTCTAAAGTAATTAAAACATTCACAACAAAAGAAGAAGCTTTAAAGTATGCTAAGGCATTATGTAAGTCACAAAATGGCGAACTTTATGTTAAAGCTACTAAAGGAAAAAATGCTGGTGAATTTATAAAAGCTTAAAATATAATGTTTCTAAAAAATCCCTATCCTCAAATGTGAGCTAGGGATTTTTTAATTCGTCAATATATCGATTACATCAATATTTTTTGAATTTTCATGAAAATCATTGTCTTTACTAACTATAGTAATTACTAACTAAAAATAGAGTACTCCTTTTAGGCTAAGATAATAAAAAGTCGATTATATTATTATCTTAATACCTTTTAAATTTGTGGTGTAAGTTTTATCGGTTGTTATTATTATCTTTTCATAGAAATCGTTTGTGCCACTAAAAGAGGAAACTTCTCTTTTTTGAGTTGATTGACTTAATAAAGTTTCGGTTACTTGATAATATACTGTTATATCGCCTTTCTTAGCAACGAAGTCAATTTCTTTTGCCTCGTTTTTGCCAACATAAACTTTGTAGCCGCGTCTAATAAGTTCAAGATAAATAACGTTTTCAATAGTATAGCCATAGTTTTCTAATCCATAGTCAACAACAAAAATTTTTAAACCGGAATCAGCCACATAATATTTTTTTAATGATTTTAATATCTCCTTTCCTTTCACGTCATATCTGCTTACTTTGAAAATTATGAATGCGTTTTCTAACATTTCAAGAATGTTTCCGACGGTTGCTGGTCTAATTGAGGAATCTAACTTAGCTTCTTTTGCGATATAATTAGCAATTTTATTAGTTGAAATGATATTTCCAATGTTTCCACAAATAAATGCAAAGACTCTTTTTATTAAGTCGATATCTCTTATTTTATTTCTTGAAAGAACATCTTTTAAAATAACTATGTCATATATACTCGATAAGAAATCATAGATTGTTTTTTCTTTGTTAGGCAAAATTAATAGTTGTGGAAGTTCACCATATTTAAAATAATTATTATAAATTTCTTCTCTAGATATATTTCTATCATTGTAATATTCAAAATACTCTTTAAATGAAAGCGATAGAATTTTTATTTCAACGTATTTACCAGAGATCAAGGTGGATAGTTCTAAAGAAAGAAGATATGCGTTTGAACCTGTTATATAAATATCAGCATTGTATTCTATAGAAAATGAATTTATTGCTTTTTCCCACCCTTGAACTTGCTGAATTTCATCAAAAATAAGTAATTTTTTTGATTAGTTAGAATATTAGAAACGACTAAATTGTATAAATCTTTATAATTTCGTATCGAATCATATTTCATGAGTTCAAAGTTTATAAATTGAATTTGTTCTTTTTTGACCCAATCTGCTAATAATTCATCACTAAACATATTAAGCAATGTTGATTTATCAGATCTTGGTATGCTAGTTACAACTTTAATAATTTTATTATCTTTGAAGGAATTTAACTCTTTCATGTATTCTTTTCTATATATCATCATGGTTATCTCCTGAATAAATTACAGTACAAAATGATAATTAAATTCAAAGTTTTTACGTTTTAGCGTACAAACTTTTGATATTTTGTAGCTAGTCAGATTATTTGACGAAGAATTTATCACTTTATTTGATGGTTTTTTATTCAAATAATTTGAGGACGCAACACGCTCAGGAAATTTCCTACATTTTTACGTGAAGTAAACAAACAGTAAAATACATTTATCCACAGAAAAAAGCACCAAATAATGTGACG
>DBFJOT010000004.1:0-44137 GCA_048405595.1 Candidatus Onthovivens sp. | reverse complement strand
TCAAACTCTCAAAAGTTTATATCTAGTTCAAAATTATTCTGGTTGTTAATTAAAGAATTTTCTTAAATAAATTGACGTTTCTTTTTGTTTGTACATCTATTTAGTTTTCAAAGATCTCTCGCACGCTTAATGCTATTAATTTGTGACTTACGTCGCGTGCTTTAATATACTACAACAAGCAGTATTTATTGTCAAGTACTTTTTTTAATTTTTTTAAATTTATTTTTTACTTGATTTTTGCTGGCTTCCTTTTGGGAAAGCACTTGGTATATGTTACACCCAAGTTGAAATGAGTGCAAGTACTTTTTTAAAATTTTTTTATTTTTTTAAATTACTCCCATTCCTTGTGGTAAAACCACAAGGAAATAGTAATTATTTAATAAATATATGGCTTTTTTCTTTATTTACTTTATTTAAAGATATAGAGAATGCATTAAATACTCTATCTTTAATATCTTCAACTTCTTCTTTATTGGTATAAAGTGTACAAAGAAGTTCACCTTTTTTAATTGGATCGCCAACTTTTTTATTTAATATAATTCCAGCTGACATATCAATAATATCATCAAGAGTTTCTCTTCCACCTCCTAGATGCATACTTGATAAACCAATTGTTAAAGCATCAATCTTTTCGATGTAACCTTCTTCCTTACTATAAATAGGAATAATATTTTTAGCCATTTCGAATTTTTCTGGATGAATGACGTAGCTAGTGTCTCCGCCTTGAGCTTCTACAAACTCAACAAATTTGTCAAACGCTTTTCCGTTTTTTAAATTTTCAATTAAAGCTAATTTAGCTTTTTCTTCATCATCAAATAATTTTGCTTGATTAAGTAAAACAGCTCCGCTATTGATACAAAGTTCTGTTAAATCTTTTGGACCTTCATAATGTAAAGTTTTAATAACTTCTTTAATTTCAAGGTTGTTACCAACAGCAAACCCTAAAGGTTCGCTCATATCTGTAACTTCAGCTCTAACATCTTTATGAAGTGACTTCCCTATTTCAACCATCATGTTAGCTAACTTTTTAGCATCTTCGATAGTTTTCATAAAAGCACCATTGCCATATTTAACATCAAGTAAAATAGCATCAGTTCCACTTGCTAATTTTTTAGACATAATCGAACTAGCAATTAAAGGAATCGAACCAACCGTTCCCGTAACATCACGCAATGCATAAAGTTTTTTATCAGCAGGATCAAGTTTTGAATTTTGACCAATAATAGCAATACCAATCTTTTTAACTTGAGCTTTAAATTCTTCTTCGGTTAAATCAATTCTCATTCCTGGAATAGATTCAATTTTATCTAAAGTTCCACCAGTATGACCAAGACCACGTCCACTCATCTTAGCAAGTTTTGCTCCTAATGAAGCAATCATTGGTCCGAGGATTAAACTAACTTTATCTCCAACGCCACCAGTTGAATGTTTATCAACTTTGATTCCTGGAATATCACTTAAATCTAAGATATCACCACTTACTCTCATCTCTTCAGTTAAGTCAGCGATTTCTTGATTATTCATTCCGTTAATAAAAATAGCCATAAGTAAAGCGCTAGCTTGATAATCTTTTATATCACCACTTACATAATTTTTAATAAAGTAATGAATTTCTTCTCTACTTAAAACTTTACAATCCCTTTTTTTCTCAATAATTTCAATAATATCCATTTAATACTTATCTCCTGGTTATTAATATATAGATTTTTAATAAGATAAATTTTATTATAATTCATATGAATTTTATTTCAAATCTTAATACATATTTATCGAAAGATTTTATTGAATCATTACTTGAAAGTCTAGATGAAAAAAGAACTAATTCTCTTATTTTAAATACTGAGAAAATTAACAAAGAAACTTTTATTAAAATGTTCCCTAACATCATAGAACATGATTTTTTACCAAATGTATTTTATTACGACAAAGATGAATATGAATTTGGTAAGTCATTTTTGCTTTTTGCTGGTTGCTATTATATAATCGATGCTTCTAGTGCCATCGTATCTAATTTGTTAGATATTAAAGATGGAGATTATATATTAGATTTATGTAGTGCACCCGGAGGAAAAACTATTTCTCTTCTTTTATATAATAAAGACAAAAATTTTGAAGTCATAAGTAACGACTTATCGCATTCAAGGGCTTTAGAATTATCTAAAAATATTGAGCGTATTGGTAAAAGTAATGTTATCGTCACAAATAACGACTTCTCTAAAATAAAAAATAATTATTTTGAAACTTTCGATAAAATTATTTTAGATGCTCCATGTAGCGGTAGCGCAATGTTTAGAAAAAATGAACTTTCAAAACTTGATTGGACAATTGAAAAAGTACTTTCTTTACAAAAAATACAAATTTCTTTACTCGAAGATGCTATTACTATGTTAAAAGAGGGTGGCACTATCGTTTATTCCACTTGTTCTTTTAGTAAGGAAGAAAACGAAGATGTTATAAATGAAGTTTTAAAAAATCATAATGATATTCATCCAGTTCCTATTTTTGAAAACGCAAAATTTTATCGAGACGCTGCTTTAAAAGAAAGTATCCATTTATTCCCAAATCTTTATAAAGGTGAAGGTCAATTTATCGCCTTGTTAAAAAAAGACGGTATGAGTAATAAAAAAATAAAAGAAATAAAACTTGAAAAGCCAAAATATATAAAAGAATATAATTTAGATTTTAAACGTGAAATTCTTTTAAAAGATAAAGTTTATGCTACTAATAACTTATTGAACTTAAAACCATTAAATTTAATTAGACCAGGATTAGAAGTTTTTGAAATTAATAAAAAGATTTTAATCCCTTCTTTTCATCTTTCTCACTATTTAGATTCTTCTACTTCTATCGAACTTAATGAAGACGAACTAAAATTATATTTACACGGTGATCAAATAACAAAAGATGTAAAAAGAAAAACTGGTTTTTACCCAGTTTCATACAAATCAATAAATGTTGGTTTTGTAAAATTAGTAAATAATCAACTCAAAAACTTTTATCCAAAAGGTTTGAGACATTAATTTTTCTTACTAAATTTTAGAGATAAATCCAAATCTTCTTCAACGAGGCTTAAAACTCCTTCTTTACAAGCTTCATAAGCTTCATTTGATACATCAACTGTAGTTTTATCTTTATAATCTTCACTTGTAATGACTTTAGCAAGTTTGATAGGGATGACATAGCATTTATCATTACATTTTTTATCTAAAATTCTTTGTGAACCTAATAATGAGAGAACAAAAATATCTAAAGAATTTCTCATTGCAGGTTTAAATGTACCATAATGAAATTCTTGAACTGAATTAATATCAGTTTTATTTCTTGTGCCTTCAGGGAAAATAATCCAATCAAGATTTTCAATTTCTTTCATTTTTCTTTCGACATTCTTAAAGATTTTAAGTTGCATCTTTAAATCTTCTCTATCGATAAATTCACCATTTAAAATTTTGATAATTCTTCCGACAAAAGGAAATTTCATCGTTTCTTTTTTAGCAACAAACGTGATTGGTCTTTTTGCGTAAGCTATTAAAATTAACGGATCGGCATCACTTAAATGGTTGCAAATAATGAATCTATTTTTATCACCTTCTTTAACATTATTAAATTCAGCTAAATCAATATCTCTAATCGATACATTAAATGCTTTTAAAATTCTACGGATAATTTTTTGAACTTTAGAAAATCTAAGTTTTAAATCGTATTTTTCTGGATGACGACTATATTTAATCATCCAAGAAAAATAAGCGAATAAAACTGGAAAAATTACCTTAACAACTACTTTAAAATATTTCCACATTTTTTATTTTTTAATAAAGGCATCAACTCTATTAGGAGAAATAACTCCGTTTTGAACATAAATATCACTGCCTTTAAGATAACCTCCATCACCAATTACTAACTTATAGTAATCATCAAAAGAAACACTTAAACATTCATTGTTAGGGTTAATTACAACAATGAAGCCAGTTTTCTTACCTTCTTCAATATACTCGCTTTTTATCATAAGTCCACCTTTTGGTAAATCTATGAATGATTTTGCTTTCATTATTTCTTTAGGTTCTGACCTTATATAGCCTTTTTTATTTTGAGATTTTTTAGCCGTAATTATACTTTTAAAATATAAATACGAATCAAATCTTTCATCTAATAAACGATAATTAAACTTATTATATTCATCACCTAAATTATAAGTATTATCTCTCATTTTTTTGCTTAATCCTATTTCTTGTCCTGAATGAAAAAATGGAACTCCATTAGCAAATAGAATAGTTAAATTTATAGATTTGATAATCGGCAAAATGCGCTTTGGATCATCGGTTTTTAAAGTTTTTGAAATTTTATCGTATAAAGTGCAATTGTCGTGACACTCAGCATAATTTATCGATTGATTAGCATTTAAAAAACGTGGTGCGTATAAATAATTTACACAGCTACCCATGTAAACAAATTTAAATCCTTCTTTATAAGAAACATCACCTAATAAGTATCCACCATAACTATAATTTAAGTCATTATTTCCTCTTATTACATCGCGGAATGTATCGTTAAAATATGCAATATCTTTAGTTTTAAAAGAATTTAAAATTGATGTCTTCTTATCTTGAGGAAGATTGGTATTCATATCCCATCCTTCTCCATAAATCATGGCGTCTTTTTTAATTTCTTTACAAACTTTCGAAACTTTATTCATTGTATCAATGTCGATTAAACCCATAAGATCAAATCTAAATCCATCAATACCATATTCTTTCATCCAATATTTTAAAGAATCGATAATTAATTTTCTTACCATTGGTCTTTCTGTAGCTAAATCATTACCACATCCTGAACCGTTACATAATGTTCCATTTCTGTTTTTTCTAAAATAATAATTAGGAACAATTTTTTCAAAGACACTGAATTCATAGTTATAAACATGATTAAAAACAACATCCATATTTATTTTAATGCCTGCTTTATGGAGAGCACTAATCATCTTTTTTAATTCAATTATTCTTGAATAAGGGTCATTAGGATCTAATGAATAGCTTCCTTCAGGAACAAAATATTGTTGAGGATCATAACCCCAATTGTAGGAAGAATCAGGATTTAATTCATCGACTGTTTGATAATCATAAATTGGCAATAATTGAACGTGAGTTATACCGATTTCTTTTAAATAGTCTAACCCAGCAGGATTCATTTTAGGGGTTAATCTTCCTTCTTCAGTTAAACCTAAATATTTGCCTTTATTAACAATTGTTGTGCAATCATCGATTGTAAAATCACGAACATGTAATTCATAAATAATTGCATCTACATAGTTATTATATGTAGGTAAATTAGCTTCATTTAAATCAATTTGAACTTTAGAAAAGTCGATAACAGCGCTATCTTTTCCATTCGCACTACTTGCTTTTCCATATGGGTCAGTCGTTATAAAGCTTAAGCCGCTATTTGTCACTTGATAACGATAAAAATATCCATCAAAGTCACCAGGTAAAGTGATTGAATAAACTCCTTTATCTTCTCTTTTCATTTTATAAGTGACAAAAGTGTCTTCTTTATTTTTTCTAATAAATAAACTTACTTTGCTAGCTAAAGGAGCCCACACTTTAAACGTTGTTGCTTCTTTAGTATAAGTAAATCCTAAATCATCATTGTCATAAAAATAATCTTCATCAAAATTTTGAAATCCAGTTGCATCATTTACATTTAATGAAGCACTACCGAAATCTCTACATTGAATAATATAATTTTTACCTAATTCAATAGCTGAAGATGGTCGACATTCAAATAAACAAAGTCCATTTAAAAATGATTGTTTTATTACTTGTAAATCTTCTTTATATTTCCCGTCAATTATAAGTTGAAAAGGTACATTTTTACTTTTATTTACACTAGAAAAAATAGCGATTCTTATCGTGTTATAATCAACTAATTTAGCTCCAAAATATGTATCAATCATAAATAACGACTCCTACGCAAGTATCTAATTCATGCGATAAAGAACATTCATATTCTCTGCCACGAAATAAAATATGAATCGCTCCACTTTCTTCTTTAACAACTTCAATTTCTTTTAAATCTAAATCCAATATGCCAGTTTTAATGCTTTTTAAAAACGCTTCTTTTAAACAAAAACGACTAGCAACATATTGCATTTTATCATGAGCAAATAAATACTCATTATATTCCTTTTTACTAAGAATTTTTTTGGCAATACGTTCGTGATTCTTAAATCGAGAAATCGTAACTAAATCAATCCCGACTGGCATTAGTAATTTCCCATGCCGCCGTAATTTGATTCAAAAGTTGATTGTTCACTACTTCCGGGATTTTCGCTTTGTTCAACCACTTCTACATGATGAACAAGGACCTTTCTTCCTTTAGCATTATTTGAATCAGTATCTTTAGCAACAATTCCTTCTTCCTCAAGTCTAGCAAAAATTTTTCCAGCTCGAGGGAAACCAAACCCAAATGTTCTTTGGATTTTACTGATGGATGTATATTCTTCATTGACTACCCGTCTTTTTACTTCTTCATATTTATCATCGAAAGCCTTTTCGATTTTTGCACTTTGTTCATCACTATCGATGTTTGTAACTTTACTTCTATCTTCTAAATCAACAAATTCAGGATCATATTCTGGGGCAGCATTGCTTCGTAAGAAATCACAAACGTGCTTAATTTCTTTATTATCAACAAAAGAGCCTTGAACACGAGTAAATCCTTGTTTTGTTAATAAAGGACACATGACAAGCATATCGCCATTTCCTAATAATTTTTCTGCACCGCCTTCACCTAAAATTGTTTGGCTATCTGTATAACTTGAACAGCTTAAAGCAACTCTAACAGGTAAATTTGCCTTAATAACACCTGTGATAACATTAACTGAAGGTCTTTGAGTTGCGATAATCATATGAATACCGGCAGCTCTAGCTTTTTGTCCAATTCTAACAACTGGTTCACTACATTTTCTATTTGTATCCATTAAATCAGCAAACTCGTCACAAATAAGAACGATATATGGTAATTTATCTTTTCCGTTTTCCAATGCATCAGCATTATATTGTTTAATATTACTAACACCAGTTTTTTCAAATAAACGGTATCTGAATTCCATCAAATCAACTAATTTATTTAAAGCAATGTAAGCTTTATTTGAGTCGTTGATTGGAGGGCACATTAAATGAGCAATATCTTTATATTTGCCAAACTCAACACGTTTAGGATCGATCATGACTAATTTTAATTCTTCAGGAGTATTTCTCATGATTAAGCTCATGATGACACTATGAATAAAAATTGATTTACCACTACCTGTTGTACCACAAACTAATAAGTGAGGGAAATCTTTTAAATCAGCTGTAACATAACGTCCGCTAATATCTTTTCCGAATGGAATAGTTAATTTTGATGCTTTATTGTTATTTAAATCATCCATGCATTCTTTGAAATTAACTAAGCTACTTTTTGCGTTAGCAATTTCAATTCCTGAAGTTGATTTTCCTTGAACAATCGGAACAAATCTAGCATCCAATCCGCCTAAACGAATACTAATATCACTAATATATTTTCCTAAACCATTAACCGAAACATTACGATCAGTTTGAACATCATATTGAGTAACGCTGGGTCCAATTGTGTATGAAGTAATTTGGGCACCAACACCTAAATCCTCAAAAATTTGATTAATTTTTTGAAGTCTAGCACCAGCAACTGCCTCGTTTTCTTCTTTACCTTTGCTTTCATCTCGCTCTTCTAATAAATCGCTTGTTGGCAAAGCATAATTTTTTGGCTTAACTTGTTTAACTTCGATTTTATTTGAATATTCATTGTCAAAATAAGCTTCTGGTTTTTTATTTGCTAATTCATCTAATTTAGCTCTTTCTTCAGCAGTTAAAACTTTTGGTTCCTTATATGAAAAAATTTCATTGCCTCTTTCTTTAAATGTAGGAGCAACTGGGACTTCTTCTTTTATAGAAACAAAGTCTTCTTTCATTCTTGAAGATTGAATGACATTTGATTCATTACTAGAATCAAGTTCAAACATCGAAGGTTTAAAATCATCAGTTTCACTTGAACTTAATGGATTAGCTTCAAATTTTTCTTCATTATTAATTTCATTATTTAAAGCACCAAATGTTTGATTAATAGGTTGCTCTACTTTTTTAGGAGGTATAGTAAACATGTCACTAACTTGTCTAAAAGCACTAGTTTCATTATTTTGAGGTGCATTTATTTCAACTTTATCGATAATTTCTCCGGTATCATCATTAAAAAATGCATTTAACATATTTTGATTGTTTTGTGGCTGAGTAATAACTTCTTCTTTTTGTTGTACTTTATTTTCACCATCAAGATCAAATCTCGCTTTACTTAACCCAATTGTATTAACATCAGCTAAACGCTTTGTTTGAAAAACTTCTTGATTTGAAACATATCTAGTTTCTTCAAAAGTTGGTGCAGCTTGAATAGCAGCTTGTTCTTTTAACGTTTCTTCTTCTTTTTTAGCTTCTTGATTAATTTTAATAGCGTTGATTGCATTAGTATCATAACTAATATCTTTCGCTACATTATATCCACCAGTTTCATGTAATTGTTTTTTACCAAAAGTAGCACGATAATAATCAAAAATTATTCTAGAAAACTTAATAGAAGGTTTAGCTAAAGCGAAGAAAGTTCCTAGTAATAAAATAATTGATCCAATTACATTACTGCCAATATAAGTCATTGGGCTATTTAATAAAGCAACAAGGAACATCCCAATAATTCCACTATTAGAAAATAAATCTGTTTGTGGGAAATCTTCTAAAATAGTTTTTTCGAAAATCTTTTGGAAATTTGCAAAAGTTAAATACGACTCACCAGCAACATTTAAAGTTTGGGAGTTAGACATTAAAATTAAAGCACCTAAAATGATGAGTGAAGTTCCGAAAATAGTTAAATCAATATTTACTTTAACTCTTTTTTTGGTAGAAAAAATTAAAGATAATCCATACAAAAATAAAACAGCATATACTGCGAAAGCCAAATAGCTTCCAACAAGGAAAGATAAACACCAGTTAAAAAATCTACTTACATAAATAAAATAGTCGCTAGACGGAGTATAGGACAAAGCACAAAATATCGAAAATAAGCAAATAAATATCCCTGAAGCAACTTTTAACCAATTTGAATCTACAAGATTCACTATTTTATTTTTAACTTTACTCATACTTTTAATTATATTAAAAAAAGACTAAAAAATACATATCTTATACATATTTTATAGCCTTAGTTTTATTAAAATTTAATTACGATTTTTATTAATCGATAACCATTACATTTGGTTTAACAACAGGGTTTCTATTTGAATTTCTCAATAAGAACTTGCTGATTGTTTGAGCGATTTGATCTTCGATTTTTTTATTATCAAATGTTTTAGTTTCTTTTAACCATTTTTCGACAAGATCAATGAACATTCTTGTCATTTCTTTAAGCATAATATCTGCTTCTTTGTCTTTTAAGAATAAGAAACCTCTCATTTGAACATCTGGTCCAGCGATAATTTCACGAGTTGTTTTACTAACAGCAACGCCAAATACAGCAACACCATCTTCACTTAATCTTGTACGGTCATTAATAATTTCATTAACGACATCGCCAACACCGCTTCCGTCGATCATAATATCACCAACTTGGATATTTTCTTTATTAGAGAAATCGATAGTAGCACCTTTTTCTGTGATATCTAATGGTTGACCATTATCAAGTAAGAAAATGTTGTTATGTGTTAATCCAATTCTCATTTCAAATGCTAACTTAGCATTAGCAAGTAAGTTAACATAATATCCTTCAATTGGAAAATAGTATTTTGGCTTAAGTAACGAAAGAAGCATTTTTAAATCTTCTTCATAAGCATGCATCTTAACAAGATTCTTATTAGTTAAATATCTAACATGGCAACCTGATCTATAAACTTCATCAATTGTTGAAGTTGCGATAACTTCGTTATTATCACTTGGTGGGCAAGCCATGATAAATGTATCGTTTGGACCGACTTTTACTTGTTTTTCTTCGTTTTCATGGTTTACAAGTAAAGAAATCTTTTCATAAATTCTTTCACCTTTATCACTTAAAATGATAACTAAATCATTGTCTTTATATCTTAAAATATCTTCGACTGGAACAATACTTTTTGGATTAAAATTCATGTTTGTCCAATACTTTTTAAGATTCATAATATCTTTAGTTGTATCATCGTAGAAAATAATTTTCTTATTATATTCCACACAAGCTTTCATTGTTTCATTGATGTGATAAAGATTATTAGAATGTAAAGCTATAAAAATTCTACCTGTTTGTTTTTTCAAACAATTAGATAAGAAGTTTATAAGTTTATGGTTAGGAGAACAATATCCTAACTTAGTAGCATTAACTGACTCACTTAATAATAAGAGAGTAGGAAATTCTGCGATCTTACCTAATGAGTTCAAGTCTAATTTAAAGAAATCATCATTTCCATATTCAACAATAAAGTCACCACTATAAACAATGTTACCTAATGGTGTTCTAATTGAGAAACCGAATGTTGATGGAGTCGATGCACAAGTTGAAAAGAAGTCAAAAATAACTCCACTGATCGAGACTTTAGCTGGCAATTCGATTGTTTTAAATTGATAATCGTAATTGATTTGTCTTGCTTTACTGAATTGATTAAGTCTTAAAGCTGTTAATTCAGTACAATAAATTGGTGCTGGTACTTCTTTAATCATGTATGGGATAGCACCAAAAATATTTCTTTTTCCTTTAGGAATAATATAGCCTCTAACTTTATCTTTATGTTCCTTTAAATAATCAAAGTTTGAAATAATAAAGTCGATACCAGGAGTAGATTTTGTTGGATATTTGAATCCACCTCCAATAACAAAAATGTTGTCGTTTACTTCAATTACGTAAAGATCTTTTCCTTCTTCATCTAGGCCGCCAAGAGCCATAATTCTAATTCTATCATTCATATGTATTCACCTTCAAAAACATTATCATAAATTGGTTAACGCAATTCAAGTGATTTAATCACTTCATCTTTCATTGTGAATAACGTTATTTTATCTTCTTCTAAATTATATATCATATAACTCGCTTCATTACCACCTTTTGGTAATGTTGTGCTTCCAGGATTTATTTCAAAATGGCCTTCATGATTTTCTAATTTATAAATATGAGTATGTCCATACATATAAACATCACCTTTATTATAAGTAAAATCATTTTCGGTAAATAAATCACCATGAGTTAATATGAAACGATGACCGTTGATATTTTCTTCAATTTTATCTTCGAAACGAATTCCTAAAACAAATTCGTCAACTCTAGAATCACAATTTCCACGAATGATAGTTAATTTATCCTTTAATAAAGATAAATTCTTACAAACATCAATTGGATAATAATCAATAGGAGGTATATTTCTGGCACCACTATAATTAATATCACCTAATAAAATGATTCTATCGAAGTTATAAAAAGAATCTAAAGACACAAGCTTGTCGCTTGCACCTCTAGATCCATGAATGTCACTTGCAATTAAAATATTCATTGTTTATTTTTTATTTTTCTTGAATAAACCTAAAATACCTTTTGACTCTTCTTTATTTTCAATTGGTTCTTTAACCTCAACTTTAGGTTCTTCTACTTTTTTATATTCTTTGAATCCATCTTCAGTTTTTGGAGCTGGTTTTTTGAATTCTTGGAATTGAGGTTTTTTGTTGTATTCTTTTTTGAAGTTATCTTTTTTGAAATCTTTCTTTGCAGGTCTTTCTTCGTAATTTTCTGGTTTAGTTTCAAATTCTTTGTGTGAAATTTTGATTTTTCCATGGTCGTCGACACCAATAACTTTAACTTTTAATGTATCTCCGACTTTTACGAAATCACGAGCGTCTTTTAAGAAGCCCCATTTCATAGCTGAGACATGGCATAAACCTTCTTTATCACCGAATAATTTAACGAAAGCACCATATTCTTCAACTCTAGTGACTTCACCTTCAAATTCTTCACCAATTTCAACTTCACGGACAATAGCTGTAATAATATCTTTTGCTTTAGCAATTGATTCAGCATCTGTGTGATAGATAGTAACTTTTCCATCATCTTCGATATCGATTTTAACATCGTTACATCTTTCGATGATGTCATTAATAACTTTTCCACCTGTACCGATAACATCTTTAATCTTATCTTTATCGATATAGAATGTTTCAAATTTAGGAGCATATTTTGAAAGTTCATGACGTGGTTCAGCAATTGCTTCACTCATAACTTTTCTAATTTCTGCTCTAGCAACATGAGCTTGCATTAAAGCATCATGTAAAATTTCACGTGTGACACCTTTAATTTTGATATCCATTTGAAGAGCTGTAACACCTTTTTCAGTTCCAGCAACTTTGAAATCCATATCTCCGAAGTGATCTTCTAAACCTTGGATATCAGTTAAGATTGTGTATGGGTGATTTCCATCTAATGGTCCGCTTGTAATTAATCCCATAGCGATTCCACTAACCATACGTTTAATTGGGACACCTGCTGCCATTAAAGCCATACATGAAGCGCAAATACTTGCTTGTGAAGATGAACCATTCGATTCACAAACTTCAGCAACACAACGAATTGTGTATGGGAAGTCTTCATAGCTTGGTAAGACATAACTTAATGCTCTTTCACCTAAAGCACCATGTCCAATTTCTCTTCTACCTGGATTACCCATTTTTCCGATTTCACCGACTGAAAATGGTGGGAAATTATAATGGTGCATCCATCTTTTTGTTTCTTCTGGTGATAAACTTTCTAAAATTTGTTCATCATTTTTAATACCTAATGTACAAGTTGAAATAACTTGAGTTTGTCCACGTGTGAACATAGCACTACCATGAACTCTAGGTAACAAATCAGTTTGTGCGTTTAATGGTCTGATTTCATCAACTTTTCTTCCATCAGGTCTGATTTTTTCTTCTGTTATTAATCTTCTAACTTCGTTAGCGACCATTCCTTCAAGAATATCATTAACCATTAACATACTTAAACGATGATCTTTATCGTTAACATATGTTCTTGCATCGTAATCATCTAAAATTTCTTTTTTAAGAGCATCAATAGCGTTTTGTCTTTCTAACTTATCAAAGATAGAAATTGCTTTGACCATCTTTTCACCGATTCTATCGTAAATATCTTTAGTAATTACTGGATCTGGTGCATATAAAGAAACTTCTCTTTTAGGTTTTCCGATTTCTTTAGCGATTTCAATTTGGAAATCACATAATTTTTTGATTGCTTCATGACCAAACATGATAGCATCTAACATTTCATCTTCGCTTAATTCATCTGCGCCAGCTTCAACCATGTTGATAGCTTCTTTTGTACCAGCAACAGCTAAATTTAAATCACTATTTTTTCTTTGTTCGACTGTTGGGTTAATAACATATTCGCCATTAACTCTTCCAACATAAACTCCTGCAATAGGACCATCAAAAGGAATATCGCTAATTGTTAATGCTAATGATGAACCAAACATTGCTGTCATTTCAGGTGTTGCATCTAAATCAACACTCATGACTTCGTTAACGATTTGAACTTCGTTTCTGAAGCCTTCACTGAACATAGGTCTAATTGGTCTATCAATTAATCTTGCAGTTAATGTAGCGTGTTCGCCTGGTCTCCCTTCTCTTCTTAAGAATCCACCAGGAATTCTTCCAATAGCATATTGTTTTTCTTCATAACCAACTGTTAAAGGGAAGAAATCTCCTTCTTTAGGTTCGTCTGAACAACAAACTGTAGACAAAACTACAGTATCATCAAATCTTGTAAAAACAGCTCCATCAGCTTGCTTTGCAATCTCTCCTGTTTCTACTTTGAGTTTTTTACCATAAAACTCTAACTCAAATACTTTCTTCATCTTTCTTTTTTCTCTCTTTATATAACAATAAACATTCTACACTTAAAACAATCGTGTTTCTACTTATAAAGCACTTAAAAACTTAATTTCAAAGTTATGAAATTAAGCCAGCACCTAAAAGAGTAAACAAAACGATTGAAAGTGCGATTCTATAGTATCCAAATCCAATAAATGTGTGATTTTTAATAAATTTAAGTAATGTCTTAATAATTAAAATCGAAGTAATAAATGCAAATACTAAACCGACAGTTGCATAAATAATTTCATTAGTGTTCCATTGAATACCAACTTGACTAAACGACAAGAATTTAACTAAACTTGCTCCAAGCATAATCGGAATGGATAAATAAAAGCTAAATTTAGAAGCACATGTTCTACTGCATCCTAAAAGTAAAGCTGATAAGATAGTAACACCACTTCTACTTGTTCCTGGAATAAGACTTAATATTTGTGCACATCCGATTATAAGAACGATTTTATAATCTAAATCTTTAACATAATCATAGATTGATTCAGCATGATTCTTAGAATAGAACTTCATTTCTTTTAAAACTTGAACTTCCATTCCTTTTCTTTTTCTATAACTTTCAATGATTATGAAAAGAACACCATACACAAAAAGTGTTGTAGCAACGATAATTACATTGTCTAAATAAGCATCAATGTCTAAAGCTTCAAAAAGAACGCCAATTAATCCTGCTGGGATAATACCTACAATAATCTTTCCCCAAACGCCTAAAATACTTTTTCTATCACGAGAACTAATTTTTGGATTTATAGGATTTAATTCCTTAAAGAATCCAACGATAACAGCTAAAATTGCCCCTAGTTGAATAAAAACCAAGAAGAATTCCCAGAAAGGATCTCCATACATTTGGCTAGTTTGGAAAAAACTATTAAGAATGATTAAGTGTCCAGTTGATGATACTGGTAACCATTCAGTGATACCTTCTACAATTCCGTAAACAATGGCTTTTATTACAGCAATAAATGAATTTTCCATTTCCATATGCACTATGTTATCACATCTAAATTCTAATTAGAATATTGAGCCGCATATAATCTTGAATAGAATCCATTTTTTTCTAATAATTCTTTATGATTTCCAGTCTCGATAATACGACCATCTTTCATAACAATAATCAAATCACTATTTTTAATTGTCGATAATCTATGTGCGATAATAAATGACGTTTTATCTTTCATCATGTCATTAAAAGCGTTAGCAATTTTTAATTCGCTTCTTGTATCAATATTACTTGTTGCTTCATCTAAAATCATAATTTCAGGATCTGCTAAAATAACTCTAGCAATACAAATTAGTTGTTTTTCGCCTACACTTAATCCATATTTATCACTAATTTTTGTATCAAAACCTTTAGGTAAATGTTTGACGAAATTATATGCATTGGCTTTTTTACTTGCTTCAATAACTTCTTCCATTGAAGCATCTTGTTTAGCATATTTAATATTTTCTAAAACAGTACCTTCAAAAATCCAAGTGTCTTGAAGAACCATTCCGAATTTATTTCTTAAGCATTCTTTAGTTAAATCGTTAATATTTGTTCTATTAACATTTATTGAACCATTAGTAACATCATAAAAACGTAATAAAAGATTAATCATAGTTGTTTTTCCACAACCCGTTGGGCCAACAATCGCGATTTTTTGACCTTTTTTAACTTTGAGATTAAAGTTTTCAATAAGTTTTTGAGTTGGTTCATACGAAAAACAAACTTTCTCAAATGATATTTCATCAACTAATTTTTTATTAACAATTTTGCCTTCATCGATGTCTTTTTCTTCATTTAATATATCGTTAATTCTTCTCATTGAAGCAGTACCAATTTGGATTTCTGTTAAGCAAGAAGAAATCTCGTTAAATGGTTTTGCAAATTGTGTTGAATATTGAACGAAAGTTAAAATTGTACCTATTGTACAACTTGCGCCTAATACGACATAATAACTATTAGAACTATAAGCACATAAAATAGCAGCAATCATACCAACTAAAGAATATGTAAAATAGTTAATTAATCTTGTTAAAGGATTGGTCATTGAAGTCATAAATTGAGATTTTTGACCATATTTATATAAGATAGCATTTTGTTTTGCATAAGCTTCAAAACTCTCATCTTCTAAGCTAAAAGATTTGATGATATCAAGGTTTTCAAAGTCTTCAACAACAATTGAAGTAAGTTCGCCTTGTTCTTTAGCGGTTGCACGTACACTTTTTTTACTAGATTTTGTAAAAACATAAGCGACAATAAAATTTAATGGCGTTAATAAAACAACAATCAAACCGAGAATCCAATTGAAGATAAACATAATTGTAAGTGTAGTAATTATTTGGATTGTTCCTTGATAGAGTTGTTTAAATCCACTAATTAAAGCATTGTTAACATTTTCTGTATCAACAATACTTCTATTAACTAAATCTCCATGAGCGTGATTATCAATAAAACGAATACTTACTTCATTAAGTTTGATAAATAAATCATCTTTTAAATCTTTGGTAATTCTTTCAACAAATAATCCAACAATGTATTCAAAAATGAATTCAAATAAGACAGTTAAAACAATCAGTAATGAAGCGATTTTAATAAGAAAAAATAAAGAATTTAAATGTTCATCAACGCTTGAAGAGACAACCATATCTTTAATAACATCAACCATTTTTCCTGTTACTAAAGGCATAGAAACCATTGAAATAACAAAAATAAGTGCGCAAATTAAAGATAAAACTACGTATATAGGGTGTTTTTTAATATAAAACAATAATCTAGATTTCGAGCTCATAATTAATTACCATTTTGAGAATCGTATATCTCTTTATAAATTTTCGAAGTTTTTAGGAGCTCTTCATGTTTGCCTACTCCATCAACATTTCCATGATGCATAACAATGATTTTATCAGCGTTAATTAAACTAGAAATTCTTTGAGCAATAATAATTTTTGTTGCTTCAGTTTTATTAGCTAAATTAGTTCTTAATTCTTTTTCAGTTAAATAATCTAATGCGCTTGTTGAATCATCAAGAATGATAATTTCAGAGTTTTTGATTAACGATCTAGCAATAGATAATCTTTGACGTTGACCACCTGAAAAATTTAAACCTTTTTCCACTACTTCATGGTCTAATCCATCATCATATTTTTTAACAAATTCATAAGCACAAGCTTCTTTTAATGCTTGCCACATTTCTTTTTCAGTAGCGTTTTTATTACCCATTAATAGATTAGATTTAATAGTGCCTTTAAAAAGTACGGCCTTTTGATTAACAAGACTAATTTCTTCATGAAGTTCGTTTAAATCATAATCTTTTATATCATGACCTTTATATAAAATTTCTCCGCTTGTAGCATCAAAAAATCTTTCCATTAATTTAATAAGAGTAGTTTTTCCGCTTCCAGTTCCACCAATAATACCAATCGTTTCACCTTTTTTAATAGAGAAGTTAATATTTGAAACAACTTCATTATCGTCTATGGCATATTTAAATGAGATGTCATTAAAGCGAATAATTTCTTCACCTAATGGCAAATTGATTTTTCCAACTTTTGGAGAATTTACGATACTTGATTCTTTATTTAATAAATCTTCAACTCTTTTTTTACTCGAAAAAGCTTTAGTAAAAATAACAACTAAATTAGATACAACAACTAAAGCAATAAACATTTGATTTAAGTAGCTAATTAAACTCGTTAAATCCCCTGTTGTTAATGTTCCATTAAGAACAATTGCATCTTTAGAAAAATATACAACCAAAACAATCGCAATGTTAATAACTAAGAAAGTTAATGGATTTGTTAAAGCATTTAAAAACATAACTTTCTTCATTTCTTTATAATACGAATCAGTTTTATTTTTATACTTATTGATCTCGTAATCCTGATTATTAAATGCTCTACTAACTCTAATTCCGTTTAAACTGTCATTCGTTATTGTTACGATTTCATCGGTTCTTTTTTGAACTTCGAGAATTTTCTTGCTCGAAAAAACAATTACAAAAGCTAATATTATAGAAACTAAAATTACTACTCCTAAAAATATAAATCCGATTTTATAATCAATGATAAAAGCACAAACAAGTGAACCAATAACAAGAGTTGGCGCTCTTAAAACTAGACGAATCATCATTGCGACACTTACTTGTAATCTGTTGACGTCGCTTGTAATTAAAGTCACTAAATTTCCTTTGCCAAATTGATCAAGTTCTTTTGAAGATAAATGACAAACTTTTTGAAAGATAGCTTCTCTAAGTTTTGTTCCATATCCTTGTGAAGCAATACTGGCCAGATATTGACATACAATTGTAGAACATAAGCCTAAAACAGCTAAACCAAAAATCATTAATGCAGGAATGTATATTTTTGAATAATCGTTACTTGTAGTAGCGAATTCTACTCCAACATCAATAATATAAGCCATTAAAAAAGGAATTAATAACTCGAAGACAACTTCTAACATCTTAAAAGCTGGTCCAAGAATCATCTGTTTTTTATAATGTTTAAGATACGAGTATGCATTCATAATAAAAGCCCTATAACTATTACATTATAGGGCTTTAAGATTTTTAGTTTCTACTATTTTCTTAATCCTAATTCACGGATTAATTCTAAGTAAGCGTCTCTGTTTTGTTTTTCAAGATAAGTTAATAATGATTTTCTTTGTCCAACTAAAACAAGTAAACTTCTTCTTGCAGTATGGTCTTTGTCGTTTGCTTTTAAGTGAGCTGTTAAAGCTTGAATTCTTTTTGTTAATAAAGCAACTTGAACTCTAACGTTTCCAGTATCTTTTTCTGTAGCACCGAACTTTTTGACTAATTCTGCTTTTTCAATCTTAGTAACTGCCATTTTCTTAATTTCCCTTCATGTAATATTCGCTTTAAACTAAGTAAATCGTTAGGGTTTCGATAAACCTGGCTTAAAGTAGCCTAAATATAATATCAAAAACGAGTAACAAAGTAAACTAATTTTTTACTTCATATTCGAAGTAACGTTTACATGCTGCAACGTCATTTTCAATTTGTTTTTTTAGTTCATCAACACTATTAAATTTTATTTCTGGACGTAATCTTTTGTAGAAATAAGTTTGAATATGTTCGCCATATAAACTATCAAAATTATTATTTAAGACGAAAGTCTCAACAATCGGAGTAGCAACTTCATTAATTGTTGGATGAGTTCCAACATTAGTAATTGAATTATAAACTACACCATTAATAGTGGTTTTTGTAAAGTAAACACCATTTGGTGGGAATACATAATTAATATCTGGTAATAAGTTTGCTGTTGGGAAGCCAAGTTTAGCACCTGCACTAAATCCACGAATAACAGCTCCATTTACTCTATAAACGCGACCCAAGTGACGATTTGCTTCTTCTATTTCTCCTTTTAAAATAGAATTTTTAATCGATGAAGATGATATCTTTTCACCAAAATGATCTTTAACATAGCCTAATACATATGTGCTTGGGAAGCATTGTTTTAAATAAGAGACATCTCCTTCAGCTTGATATCCATATTTAAAATCTGGTCCACAGAATAAGTCTTTTGGGTTAAATCTTTTTAATACTTGTTCGATAAATGTTTTATAAGACATTCTTTTAAAATTATCATCACAAACAATAACAAAAAGATAATCGACACCAAGTTTTTCCATAGCTTCAGCTTTGTCACTTACAGACATTAAACTACCTTCAACACTTTTTAAAGCGCGATCAAAAGTAAGGACGCCTAATGATCCTCTTCTAGTGTTTTGCTTAGCGAAGTTTATAAGTTGAGCGTGTCCGATATGAACGCCATCAAAAAAACCAAGGACAAGTCCTAATTCCTTAATATCAGTTAAAATATCTTTAGTATCTTTTAAATATATAATTTCCATAGAGAATATTATAAATTAAACAAATATCTTTTAAAAGATATCAACTTATCATTTTTGTGCAAGAAATTACATCTTTCTTCTTCTAAAGCATAAAATGAGTTTTCAAAGAGCAATACACGAAATGATTCTATCCGTTTAGTGTTACAAAGAGGGCAATTTGACTAAGATAAATAACATAGCGACAAGCAACGTTTAAAACTATTATTATGGATGGAGGTAATAGTTGTATCTTAATTTAGCCCTCTTCACTAGACACAAAAAGTTGGAAATCAAAAAAATTCAATTTTTCTTTTTAAACCATAAGAAATACAATGTTTTATTAATTTTATTGCATTTATTGAAGTCGGAAATGTTAGAAAGAACTATTTTTCTAATCAATTAAACAAACTCAATACGTAAAATTCTTTATTTTTTATAACGATTAATGTTATATTTTCTTTCGTTATGGACGCTATTAGAATTATTTTAGCTTGCATTAAAAATGCAGATATTGATTTCAATTTAATTAACGACAATGATCGCATCGCAATCGGTGTATCAGGTGGTAAAGATAGCATGGCTTTGCTTTACGCTTTGTCTTTATATAAAAAATTTTCAAAAATAAATTTTACCATCGTCCCTATTACTATAGATTTAGGTTTTGATGGATTTGATGGAAACCCAATTAAAGATTACGTTGCTTCTTTAGGCATGGAATTAAAAATTGTTGATGGTAAAACCGTCTATCAAATTTTAAGTATTCAAAAAGATAAACAACATTTAAATAAATTACCTTGTTCAATTTGTTCAAGAATGAAAAAAGCAATTATTAATAAAGCTGCTCATGAATTTAAATGCAATAAAGTCTCTTTCGCCCATCATAAAACAGATGCGATTGAAACATTATTTTTAAATGAAATTTATGGAGGCAGAATCGCTACTTTCTCGCCTAAAATGTTTTTATCAAATGAGAAGATAACATTTATTCGTCCTTTAATTTACGTTGATGAAAGTGATATTAAACGTCTTATCAAAGAAAAAAATATTCCTAGTTTCCCAAGTTATTGTCCAAACGATGGAAAGACAAAAAGAGCCGATATAAAAAATATTCTATTATCGTTAAATAAAGAATATCCTGAATCAAAAGATAACTTCTTAACAATGTTAATGAATAGGGAAAAAGAAGATGTTTTTCATCAACATAAAGAACATAAAATAGAAGGCACTAATCTTTATTATAAAGAAGTCTATGATATTCCAAATTTCATAGAAGAAAGAAAATTTATAAAGGTCACTGATAAAATTAATAAAATTTCTCATCACATCCACCTTTATAAAAATAGCAAACTTGTTGGTGTTCTTTTATTTCATAACGAGAACAAAACTTATAAAATTGATGCTTTATATTTAAAAGATAATAAGTATTTTAAGCCATTTATCCTTGATATTTATAAAGAAATTTATGCAAAAGTTAATCCAATAACCTTCCTAGTAAAATCTAAAGGCTTTATAAAAGAACTTAAAGAATTAGAATTTAGAAAATATAACAGCTCATATTATTTAATAAACATCAACCCAATAAAACTTGAAAACATACTAAAAAAGAAGATCTAGAGATCTTCTTTTTTTAGTTCATCAGTTGTTTCTCCACTAATTAAATTTTCAAGTCTTTGTTGCTTTTCGAATGTATCATCTAAGACAAATCTAATTTCTGGAACTCTTCTTAAATTGATCTTTTTAGCGAGTCTACTTCTTACAAAGCCTTTTGCTCTATTTAAAGTTTCTAAACTATTTTTAGCATTATTTAAAAAGGAAACAAATATTGTGCAATAGGAATGATCACTACTAACTTCAACATCAGTAATGGTCATGAATCCTAAATTTTCATTTCTAATTTCTGTTGAAACAATGTCTTTAACATTACGAGCAATTAAAGCTTGTACTTTTTGTACATCTTTTCTTGATGAATCACGCATTGTCTTTTTCTACCATTTCATATCCTTCAATGACATCACCTTCATGGATATCGTTGAAGTTTTCAACCTTGATACCACATTCGAAGCCTTGTTTGACTTCTTTTGCGTCATCTTTGAAACGTTTAAGTGACTCAATTTTTCCTTCAAAGATGATTGCACCATCTCTTAAAATTCTGCAACTTGAATCACGTTTAATTGAGCCATCAGTAACCATGCATCCAGCAATAGCTCCAACTTTTGAAACTTTGAATGTATTTCTAACTTCAGCTTGTCCTGTAACACGTTCAACTTCTTCTTTTTTCATTTTACCTTTAATTGCGTCTTGCATTTCTTCAATTAAAGCATAAATGATTCTATGTAAGTTGATTTCAACATGTTCTTCTTCAGCTTTCTTTCTAATAGCAGCTGTTGGTCTAACATTGAAACCATAAATGATAGCGTCACTAGCACTTGCAAGTAAAATATCACTTTCAGTAATAGCGCCAGCTGCACTTCTAATAACGTTAACTTTAACTTGTTCGTTATTAAGTTTTTCTAAACTAGCTTTAACAGCTTCAGCACTACCTGTTGAGTCTGTTTTTAAGACGATATTGATTTGAGTTAATTGTCCTTCGCTAATCTTTGAATATAAATCATCTAAAGAACTAACTCCGTTTGTTTGAGCTCTCTCTTTTTCAACTTTCTTTAATTTACGTTTTTCAGCGATATCTTTAGCCATCTTTTCATTTGGGAAAGCCATAAAATGATCACCTGCTAAAGGAACTTCGCTTAATCCAATAACACTACAAGGTGTTCCTGGACCACATTCTTTCATGACTTGTTTATGTTCATTAGTCATTCTTCTGATTTTACCAAAAGCAGTACCAACAACAACATAATCAGCACTGAATAAAGTACCATTTTGAACAAGTAAAGTTGCTTTTGGACCTTCACCTTTATCAAGTTCAGCTTCTAAAACAGTTCCAATTGCATAACGTTTTGGATTAGCTCTTAATTGAAGCATTTCTGCTTGAAGAGTGATTGTTTCAAGAAGTTCACTAATACCGATTTTCTTTTTAGCACTAATTTCACAGCTAAGTACATCTCCACCATAAGCTTCGACGATGACATTATGTTGCATAAGTTCTTGAATAACTTTATCTGGGTTTGCACCAGGAACATCAATTTTATTTACTGCAACAATAATCGGAACTCCAGCAGCTTTAGCGTGGTCAATAGCTTCGACAGTTTGAGGCATAACACCATCATCAGCCGCAACAACTAAAACGACAATATCAGTAACACTAGCACCTCTACTTCTCATAGCACTAAATGCTTCGTGCCCAGGAGTATCGATAAATGTGATCTTCTTGCCATTAATAGTTTTTTGATAAGCACCGATTTCTTGAGAAATTCCACCAACTTCACCAGCTGCAACATTACTATTTCTAATAGCGTCGATTAAAGTAGTTTTACCATGGTCAACGTGTCCCATAATTGTAACTACTGGTGGACGATCTCTTAAATCTTCTTCTTTATCTTCGATTTGAGCTTTTTCAAAATCTTCAACATCAACAATTTCTTCTTTTTTGAAATCATATCCAAACTCTAAACAAAGTTCACCAATAGTTTCATCATCAAGGTATTGATTGATTGTAACAAGTTTCTTTTGCATGAAGAGTTTTTTAATGATATCACTAGCATTGATATTAAGTTGCTTAGCAAGTTCACCTACAGTAAGTGATTTAGTAAAGACGAAGACGCCATTATTAACTTTGTTAAAATTGCCCTTGTTTACTTTCTTTGATGGAATATTAGATTCTCTTTCTTTTGTTATATTACTTTTACTTTTCTTCTTCATTCAACCACCTCACTTCATCTTTAAAAATAACATCATGCGATCATAAATCGCGTCTGGAACTTCGACCTCTAAAGATCTATCAAGGCACTTGCTTTTTTTAGCTTTAAGAATCGCTTCTTCGCTTTTAGAAATATAAGCACCTCTTCCATTTGCTTTAGAAGTCATATCAAGTTCGACTTCTCCACTAGGTGTTCTAACAACACGGAAAAGTTCTTCTTTTGGGAAGAGTTGTCCGGTTGCTAAACATTTTCTAGATGGTATTTTCTTCATTAATTATCCTCATAATAGTCATCACTATCGTAATCACTATAATCTTCTTCTTCGTATGAATCTAAATCATCGAGTTCAGCATCAAGTTCTTCAAGTTCTTCATCGGTATAAATATCCATTTTTTGAACTGGTTTGATTGAGATTTCTTCACTAGAATCATCAGATTTCTTTTCTTCTTTTTTAAATTTCTTCTTGAACGATTTTTGTTCTTTAGATTTCTTTTCTTCTTCTAAAGATTTTTCTAACGATTCAAGAGTAATTGTTGTCTTAGCTTCACTATGTTCGATAACTTCTTCTTCCTTTTTGTAAACAGGAGCATCGTTATAAACTGGCTCTTCTTTGACTTTAACTGGTTCTTTAACTTCTTCAGCAACAGTTTCTTCTACTGGAGTTTCTGTAACTGTTTCTTCGATTTGAACTTCATTTTCAACAGGTGTAATTTCTGGAACGATTTCATCAGCAACTGTTTCAAATGGAATTTCATCAATGTTATCTTCATCGAAATCTTTGTCGATAAATGTTTCTGTAATTTCATCTTCAGAAGTTGCAACTCTATTCTTTAAGAGTTCTTCTTGTCTTTCTCTGAATCTTCTCTTTTCATCTTCTCTAGCTTCAACTTCAAAAACATCAAGTGTCTTATAATTTGGTAAAGCTGTAAGACCTTTTTCGTTCGCAGCATCTAAATCTAAGATGTCCATCTTATAACCAGTTAACTTTCTAGCTAAGATAGCATTTGTTCCTTTGAAACCAATTGCTTGAACGCTTGTTTCGTTTTCACAAACAACAATGATAGTTTGTGTTTCATCATTAATTGCCATACCAAGAACTTTTCCTGGTTTTAATAATTCAGCGACATATAATCCAAGATTTGAATTATATGTGATGACATCGATTTTTTCTTTATTGTCTTTAGCGTTTCCAAGTTGTGAAACGATTGCTTGAATTCTTGTACCATTTGTACCAATACATGCGCCACTTGGATCAACGTTAGGATCTTTACTATAAACTGCAACCTTACTTCTTTTACCTGCAATTCTAGCGATGTCTTTAATGATAACTGTTCCATCGTAAATTTCATGAATTTCGTTTTGGAATAATTGTCTTAAGAATCCTGGGCAGCTTCTTGAAATTTTAATTAAAGAACCTTTCTTTTCGTCTTTACCGATTCCTTCAACATAAACTTTAATTGAATCACCTTGGTTGAATCTTTCATCACCGATTAAATCAGCTTTGAATAATGTAGCTGTCGTTCTGCCTAAATCAACAATAACACAATGTCCGTCTGCTTTATCAACTTCACCTGTAATAATTGTTCCAATTTTTGAAGCAAATGCATCAAGTAAAGCATCTTTTTCTGCTTTGGAGATTTTTTGTTTAAAGCAAGACATAAATCTACCAACATCACCTAAATCAAGTGAAGCGATATCTAATTCTTCTTCATAGAAATCACCAATTTTTAATTTTGGATTCTTAGATTGAGCTTCTTCTAAACCGATTTGTAAATAGTCGTCTGTGATTTCATCTTCTGCAACGACTTCCCATTGATGATAAATTTCAAGTTTTCCTTTAGCTAAATCGATTTTTGTTCTAATTAATGCATCTGGCAATTTAATAGCATTCTTATCTTTATTTTTAGAACTTTTCGAGACTCTATTTTGGAACTTATATTCGTTTTCAATTTTTTTAGCGAATGTTACTCTAAAGCTTTCATTTAATGCATCAAGTAATGATTCATCACTGATTCCTTTTTCAGAACCCATTTCTTGACATGCTTCGATAAATTGTTTTTTGCTAATTCCATCTTTACTACGTGTAGCCATTTTTTAATTCTCCTAAAATTTGATAGCAAGTCTAGCTTTATCAATGCTTGCTCTTTTAACGTCACATTTTACATCTCTTGTTTTATCTTTATAAACAATGAGGACGTTATCTTCATTTACCTCTCTCAATTCTCCTTCAATCGTATTTAATCCTTTAAAAGGATCCTTTAAATGAACATTTACATATTTGCCAACATACAAATCTAACTTATCTAATGCAATTGGCTTTTCGATTCCTAAACTAGAAACATCAAGAGTATAACTATCATTTGTAAAGTCGTGTTCATCTAAGACTTCACTGATTAAATTACTGACAGTTGTGATGTCATCTAAATTGATAGGTTCAAAACGATCAACAATAATTTCTAATATTTTTTGTCTTGGCGTATATTTGAACGAATAAAGTTCATATCCAACTTCTTTTAACTTCGCTTCAATAAACGCTTTTGTGCTGTTTAAATCTTCCATTAAAGTTCCTCTTAAAAAAATAAGAATGTCCGAAGACACTCTAACGACTGATAACTAACTTATCGAAAAGATTTTACCAATTTTCGATAATAGATGTCAAGAATATGCATTATATATATGTATAATTTTTACATTAATTTTAGACCCTTTTAATGTGAGGGAAATTAACATTAAATTTTAACTTATTTTAATAACTTTATTCCTTAATCCGCTAGTTACAAAAGCACATATAAATAAAAAGAAACACCCGTTTTAATTACTAAATCCTTATGATTCGAGCGAATGTTTCTTATATTTTTAATTAAAAATCTACTATTTATCTACTAAAAAACTACTACTTTTCTACTATTTTACCAAATCTTCTATCTCTAGTTTCAAATTCTTGTATACATTCAATCAATTGCTTCTCTTTAAAGTCAGGCCAGTGAGTTGGTGTAAATACAAATTCGCTATAAGCCAATTGATAAAGTAAGAAATTACTTAAACGATTTTCACCACTTGTTCTAATCAATAAATCAATCTCTGGTAAACCATTTGTATATAAATATTTCTTGAATGACTCATTATCTAAATCGTTGATATTAGCTTTACCATTTTTCACATCTTCAGCAAACAATTTTGCAGCTCTAACGATTTCTTGTCTTGAACCATAATTTAAGCAAATATTGAAAACTAAAGATCTACATTCTTTAGTTAACTCAATTCCTTTTTTAATTACTTCTTGAGTTTCGTTAGGTAGTCTTGAAATGTCACCACTAACCATAATTCTTACACCTTTTTCTAAGAATTCATTGATATAATTATTAAAGAAATCTTTTAAATATTTAAAAAGTAATTCAATCTCTTTTTCTGGTCTATTCCAATTTTCAGTGCTGAACGCGTAAAGTGAAACAGCCTTAATACCTAATTTTTGACAAGAACGAATATTTTCAATTATTCTTTTACATCCTTCTTTATGACCAGCTGTTCTAGGTAATAATCTTTTCTTAGCCCATCTTCCATTTCCATCCATGATAAAAGCAATGTGAGATAAAGGTTTTGAAAGTTTAAATTCTTCGTATGCCATTTATAATTCCTCCAAATATTTTTGCACTTCTTCAATTAAAGATAATGGCGCGCTTGTTCCACTTGCTATGATAGCGTTTTTATAATTACTTAAATCATATTCTTGTAATTCATCACTACCATTTACCATTAAAGTTAATGCATTTTTATTATGAGCAACACTTAGATTATATAATTTTGTAGTGTTACTACTTTTTTTATCCCCGACAACAATAACTAAATCAACATCGCTTGGTAAAGAAATAATTTTTGTTTGTCTAATTCTGCTTGCATCACATATTTCATCTACAAATTTAGCATCTGGAATATGTTTTTTAATATCTTCAAATATTTTTTCAATCTCATTAATGCTTAGAGTAGATTGATTTAATATTAAAGGTTTTTTATCAGTAACTTTCGAGTAATCAAATTTTCCATAGTCTTTAATATCATATAGAAAAATATGTTCACTATAACTTAAACTAGCAAAAGTTTCTGGATGTTCTTTTTTACCGATATAGATTATTTGTTCTTTTGCATTTTCAATTAAATTCAAATTCTTTTTAACCTTAATACATGTAGTATCAAAAAATAAAACATTATTCTTTTTTAGAACTTCTTCATATTTTTTATCGTGTCCATGAGCACTAAAAATAACTAAATCATTTGAATTGAATTGTTCTAATTTGCTAAATGCATCATCTTCACTAAACTGAACTACTTTAATTCCTAATTCCAAAAAGAAATTGACTACTTTTTGGTTATGCACAAGGTCACCAAAAAAATAAACATCTTTATTCGGATATTCTTTTCTTATTTTAAGTGTGTCATTAATTGCTTTAGTTACTCCAAAGCAATAAGAAATAGGCATTAATCGAGATATTTTCATTTTATAAATTCGTTAAATTCTTTAAGTACACTTTCAGGATCTAAATTAAGACGTTTTTCTTGTGCTTCAATTGTACCTTTTGAAATGAACGAAAGCGGCACACATCTTGTTTTTATATCACCTTTGAAACCATGTTTAATTAAATCATTAACTAAATTAGCTCCAAATCCTGTTTCAACAGTGTAAGGATCATAAATAAATATCTTTTTGAATGTTAATAATTTTAAAAGTTCTTCTTCGTTATAATTCTTAATAAATAATGAATTTATTAAAGTAACATTTTGGTCTTTTAATCTTCTATATATGTCATTTAAGTGAGGTCCAAAAGTAATAAAAGCAACGTCTTTAGATTCATTAATTACATAGTCCCATCCACCAAAATTTAATTTTTTATCAGATATATAATCACCTTCTTTAACTAAATAAGTTGGTGTATATCTAATTCCAAAAGGATGATGATATGTTTTGCTTAATTCAAATAAATTTCTAGCATCAACTTCATCATGAGGCATACTTAATGCGACATTCGGAATCGAGTAAAAGAAACTAACATCATAAATTCCTTGATGAGTTTCCCCATCTGCTCCAATAAGTCCGCCACGGTCTATTAAAAAGGTAACATCACTATTCATTCTAGCAACATCATGAATTATTTCATCATATGCTCTTTGAAGGAATGTTGAATACATAAAAAGATATACTTTAAAATCATTAATCGCTAAAGCATTAGCAAAAATTGCACTATGTTCTTCACTTATTCCACAATCATAAGTTCTATCAGGATATTTTCTAAAAACATCAGTTAAACATGCACCGACTGTTGTCGAAGGACATATTGAAATTACTTTAGAATTTTTAAACATCTCTTCATCAATTAAAGTACTAATAATTTTAGAAAACGATTTTCTGTTTGGATTAGGTAAAGCAATCGGCTTACCAGTTTCTTTATTAAAAGGATGGACAAAATGAAATTCTCCGATTTGGTCTTCCATTGCATAATTTAATCCTTCACCTTTTTTAGTTTTGACATGAAGAATTACACTACGTTTAGTCTTTTTAGCTCTTTCAAAAGCTACTTGCATTTGCTTAAAATTATCACCATCAACAGGTCCGATATATTCAAAATTAGCATCTTTAAAAATTATGCTAGCAAATGGGTTGCGTTTAATACCTTTCAAAATGATAGATAATCCTCCAATAGTTGGAGAAATTGACATTTCGTTGTCATTTAATACGACAATAATTTTAGTATTATCAACAATTAAATTATTCAAAGCTTCAAAGCAAAGTCCATTAGCAATCGCACCATCGCCAACTACCGCTAGACAATGATGATTTTCATGATGCAAATCACGTGCTTTAGCAAATCCTAAAGCCGCACTAATCGAAGTTGAAGAATGTCCAGCATCGTAAATATCAAATTTAGATTCACTTCTTTTTTGAAATCCATCACATCCATCTTCTTGTCTTAACTTTGTTAAAGGTCTTCCTGTTAAAATTTTATATGGATACGAATAATGTCCAATATCAAAAATAACTTTATCTTTATTAAAATCAAAAGCTCTAAAAAGGCCAATTGTTAATTTTATAATTCCTAAATTACTAGATAAATGGCCTCCATAAGTCGAACATCTATCAATAATTAATTCTCTAATATCATCACTTAAAGCATTAAGTTCATCAATTGATAAATCTTTGATAATATTAAAATCAAAGTTTTCATCGAGTTTAAAACGTCTAATCTCTTTTTTCATACCTTGATTATAAAATAATTGATGTTGTTTGACTATATAAAAGCGCGATTCTTAAGCCTCGCTTTAGGCTAAAATCGCGCTCTTTTTGTATAAATTTTAACTATTTTTTAAGTAATGAATTTTCTTTGATGACTTTATCTTTTAATTGAGCAGGAACTTCTTCATAAGTTTCAAATTGTCTTACAAAGTATCCGCTACCTTGAGTTAAAACTTTTAACTTAGTTACATAGTCTAATGTCTCAGCTTCAGGAATTAAAACTTCAATCATAGTTGTATCGTCTTCTTTATCAACGATATTTTGAATTCTTCCTCTTCTTGAATTGAGATCATTCAAGACATCACCCATATAAGCATTATCAACATAAATTTCAATTCTTAATATTGGCTCTAAAATAGTTGGGGAAGCTTTCATATAAGCATCTTTGAAAGCTAAAATTGAAGCCATCTTAAACGCTAATTCGTTTGAATCAACTGGGTGATATTTACCATCTAAAAGGACGGCTTTACATCTAATAACAGGGAATCCAGCTAATAAACCTTCATTTAAAGCTTCATAGAAACCTTTTTCAATGACTGGGAAATAGTTTTTAGGAACTGCTCCGCCAAAAACTTCCTCTTCGAATTTGATTTCATCGCTAGGTCCAAATTTCATTTCGACTACACCATAGAAACCACTTCCACCAGATTGCTTAATATATCTTCCACTACCATTAGCTTCTTTTTTAATAGTTTCACGATAACAAACTTTAGGATCTTCAGTTCTTAAACTAACTCCATAAGTATTTTTAATCTTCGAAAGAACAAAATTGATATGAGATTCACTAAGTCCGCCAACTAATAGTTGTTTAGTTTCAACGTTACGTTTAACTTCAAGAGTTGGATCTTCTTTTTGAATTTTCGCTAAAGCGACATTAATCTTGTCATCGTCTTTTTTATTTTCAAGTTCAATAGCTTTAAAGAAAACTGCTGTTGGGAATTTAGTTTCTTTAAATTTAATGTAATTATCTTTATCACAAAGTGTAAATGAAGTTTCTAAATCATTACATTTAGTTAAACAACAAATATCTCCAGCGCCAACTTCATCAACGTTATTTAAATCTTTACCGCATGGAGTTGATAATTGAGTAATTTTGAAAGTTTGATTTAAATTTGAACATAAAACTTCATCGCCTACATGGAGTGTTCCACTATCAACTTTAATATAATTAATTTGTCCTACATATGGATCGACAAGTGTTTTAAATACATAAGCGCTAAATGGTTCACTTGGATCAGTTTTTCTAGAAATTGTATTTCCTAATCTATCATAACCTTCATATGGTTTTAAATCTGTTGGTGAAGGTAAATAATCAATCAATGTATTTAATAAAGTATGAATACCAATATTATTTTGAGCACTACCAAAAATAATTGGATATAAATCACCTCTAAGAACACCTTTTCTAAGACCTTCGTGGATTTCTTCGTTTGTTAAAGGTTCTCCACTAAAGAATCTATCAAGTAATGTATCATCCGTTAAAGCAACAGCTTCACAAATTGTATTATGTAATTCGAAAACTTTTGCTTTTTTATCTTCATAAATGACATCATCAACACATTCTTTGCCGGTATATTTTCTAGCTTTTAAATCAACACAGTTAATAAATCCATCAAAACTATCGGCGTGACCTAACGGTAAAGTAAATGGGATACATGTTTTACCTAATTTTGTATGGATGTCAGCTAAAATATCTTCATAATTTGGATAATCTTTATCCATTTTGTTGACATAAATTACAAAAGGAATACCTCTTTTTCTTAACATTTTAAATGCTTTAATTGTGCCAACTTCTACTTTAGCTTGAGCATTAATAACTAAAATTGCTCCTTTAACTGAGTGAGTTACAGCTATTCCTTCGTAAACGAAGTCATCGTTGCCAGGAATATCAATTAAATTAATCTTATGATTTAAATAAAAAAGTGGTACGACGCTTGTTGAAATACTAGTAAGTCTTTTCTTTTCTTCTTTAAGATAATCACTTATCGTAGTTCCTTTATTAACATCACCTTTCTCACAATTATTTGCGATGGAATATAAGGATTCAACTAAACTCGTCTTACCACTTCCTTGATGGCCGAATACGGCCACGTTTCGAATGCACTTAGCGTCATAGCTCATATTATATTATCCTCCTATGTAAGCGCTTACATTTGCTTTATGTAATTAGAATAATATAAAAGTATAAAAAAATAAAGAGGGAAACTTTCATATTTTTCTCTCTTTAAGTTTAAGTTAAGTTTTTTATGTAACAATCTAAATAATATCGATGTAATCGACATTTTTTGAATATAAGAAACTTTTTCGTATTCAAGAATTAAAATACTTTTTCATAGTTTCTTTTAAAAATCCTGTTTCAGAGTTACTCGTTTTAATTTTGTCACAAAACTTTTTATATGTTTCAAAATCACAAGCCGAAACATTACATTTAGTTTCTTCTTTATTAACATCTAAATGAAGTTCGACGTTATATAATCCCCAACTATTATCCCAAGAACCTGTAACAGTTGTTTTGTAAGTCCATATCGTCCAAGAAAAATGGTTTTTATCAAAATAATTTAATCCGTTCAACCAAGATTTTTCATCATGGAAAAAAGTAAATTCTCCAATTAAAGTAGGTACTTCATACCATCTACCAATATTTAAGATTGCATTATAAGTGTTATACAAGGAATAAGGTAAAAAATCTTTGTACCAATTATAAAAATGATATTGATATAAAACATTTTCCCATCCGTATTTTTTAGGATCAGGAAGAGCATTAAACCCCCAACATCCTTCCATAGAAATTACGTGTTCATCGTTATTATTTCTAATTTCATCATAAATTTTGTCAAAAACTTTATGACAAACTTCATCTGTAAAAGCTGCATGAGGATGCGAAGGTTCATTCATTAAATCATATGCTACGATTGTTGGAGATAAATCTTTTCTAGTTGTTAAATAGTATTTAGAAATATAATCCCATAAATTAATGGTAGCTTTTATTAGTTTCTCATCTTCCCATAAAGAAGCTTCTTTAATTAAAGTTCCGCTATGCTCGTATCCGTTTTGACTACCTGGAGCTCCATGTAAATCTAAAACTACATATAAATCATTCTTTTTACAACCTTCAATAAAATTATCTAAATATTTAAATGCTTCATTTTCTGGTCTTAAAGAATAATCATCATTTAAAATCATGCGCCAATAAAATGGGAGTCTTATTGTATTAAAACCCATATCTTTTACATTTTTAAAATCAACTTCAGTCCACCAAGAAGAAAAATAATAATCTAACCATTCATCTATATTATCTTTTCCACAGTTAGGATTATCTACTAGCCCATTTAAAAATGTTTCTTGAGCGAATTCAGGGTACTCGAGATTTAAATCTTTATCTTTTTTATATGTTCCATCATCGTTTTTTAATGGTTCTAATGCAAATGGGGAAATCCACCCTTCTTGAAGGAATAAATTTCCAGCATTTATTCCTTTTAAAGTTAATAAATTACCATTTTTGTCATATAAACCGTTTTTATATGCACTTACAAGTTCACTAGATTTTTGGATTTTATCAACTGGTTTTGGATAAGTCATTAAATTTCCATAAGCAATTAATGTTCCACACGTTAAAACGATAGTTACTAAAATTGTTCCGATTGTAATCGAAAAAATCTTTAATTTACGATATTTAAATTTACCTTTAACTAACATAATTTATTCCTTATTTAAGAAGGAAAAATTATTTTTTTAAAGATAGTTGATTGATGATACGTTTTAAATTTCTTTCAGCAAGTTTATGATCTTCAACCGATTTAGCTTCTTTAAGTTGATTTTCAATATTTTTCTCTTCTTCTTTAAGTTTAATTATATCAATTTCTTCAGGTGAATAAATAGAGTTAACTGTTAAAATTGCTCTATTATTTTTACTATCATAATGAATCGCTCCACCATTGACAGCATAAACAAGTTCTTTATCACTAGTAAAAATTTTCAATAAAGAAATTTCAACATTCGCTAAATACTCGACGTGATCAGGTAAAATCGTGATTTCACCATTATCAGTGACGACACAAATTTTATTAACTTCGATTTCATCTTCAGCTTTTAATGGGGTAAGTATTTTTAATTTAAATGTGCTATTCATTTTATTTGCTTTCTAATTCTTTTGCTTTAACTAAAACTTCATCAAAAGTTCCGACATAAAGAAATGCGTTTTCAGGTAATTCATCACCTTCGCCGTTAATGATTTTTTCAAAAGAATCAATAGTATCATTTAATTTAACATATTTACCTTTTGTTCCTAAAAATGGTTCAGCAACAAAGAAAGGTTGTGATAAAAAATTTCTAATTCTTCTTGCTCTACTAACAATTAATTTATCATCATCACTAAGTTCATCAACACCTAAAACAGCGATGATATCTTGTAAATCTTTATAACGTTGTAAAATTTCTTGTACTTTTCTAGCGACTTGATAATGTTTTTTTCCAACAACATTTGGATCTAAAATTGTGGATGAACTTGCTAAAGGATCAACTGCAGGATAAATTCCAAGAGCAGCTGTATTTCTATCTAAAACAGTTTTTGCATCTAGGTGAGCAAAAGTTGTGGCTGGAGCTGGGTCTGTTAAATCATCAGCTGGAACATAAACTGCTTGAATTGAAGTAATACTTCCATCACGAGTTGAAGCGATTCTTTCTTGAAGTTCGCCCATTTCATTAGCTAATGTAGGTTGATAACCAACAGCACTAGGCATTCTTCCAAGTAACGCACTAACTTCACTACCAGCTTGAGTGAATCTAAAAATGTTATCAATAAAAAGAAGAACATCTTGATGAGCAACATCTCTAAACCATTCTGCCATAGTTAAAGCACTTAAAGGTGCGTGCATTCTAACTCCAGGTGATTCATTCATTTGTCCAAAAACTAAAGCGGTATTTTTTAAAACTCCACTTTCTTTCATTTCATTATATAAATCATTACCTTCTCTACTTCTTTCGCCTACACCTGCAAAAATAGAAGTACCATGTTTTTCAGTAGCGATATTATGGATTAATTCTTGAATTAAGGTTGTTTTACCAACACCAGCACCACCAAATAATCCAACTTTTCCACCTTTAACATAAGGGCAAAGTAAATCTAAAACCTTAATTCCGGTTTCAAAAATTTGAATAGTATTAGGTTGATCAGCAAATGAAGGTGGTTCGTTATAAATTTGAGCATATTTTGTTCCTTCAAAATCACCTAATCTGTCAATTGGTTTGCCTAAAACACCAAACATTCTACCTAAAACTTCATATCCAACCGGAACTTTAATAGGAGCATGGGTGTTTATAACTTTTAATCCCTTTCTAATTCCTTCGGTTGGACCCATAGCGATAGCTCTAACAGTATCATGTCCAATATCTTGAGCAACTTCTAAAATTAATTCCTCTTCTTTATTCATGTGAGTTAATGTAACTTTTAAAGCTGTTCGAATAGAAGGAGTTAGCCCGACATCAAATCTAACATCAATAACAGGTCCAATAGCTTGGACAACATATCCACTATCTGCCTCTTTTAATTTTGGGTTATAGCTATATTGTTTAATCATATAAGTTTTCCTCCTATATCCAATTTAAGGAATTATTATTTCCACTAGAAACTTGGGTCATTTCTTCAGTAATTTTTTGTTGCCTTACTTTGTTATATAAAAGACTAAGTTCATAAAGCAATTTATTCGCACTGGTCGTAGCATTTTCCATTGAATTTTTACGATTTACTTGTTCACTTAATGCACTTTCAAGTAAATGATGGTAAATTAAAGCATCAAGATAATGTGGGACGATTAAATCAGCAACGCTGCTACTTGAACCTTCAAAAGTTGGCTCACAATCGCATTTTTTCGATTGATCAATAGTTAATGGAAGCAATTTTTCACATACACATTTTGTTTCCATTGCGTCAATAAATTTTGTATAGATAATATAAATTGCACTATATTGATTGTCTCTATAGAGTTTATCAATATAATGCCTAAATTTATTTGTATTATCGAAAGTTAATTTATCTAATAAATCTATAAAAGTTTTATCTCCTTTATTAGGTTTATTTTTATATGCTCGATAACCTTTTTCTCCAATAAAAACGATATCATCAGTTGGTCTTATTTCTTTATTTGCAACTTTTAAGAGGCTATAAAAATAAGGACCACATAAGCCTAAAGTATTGCTCACTAAAATGAAAAGTTTTTTATCACCACCATTTTCTGTCAAACAAGTTGGTAGTTTATAGCTTGAAAAATCGATATAAGTTAAACAAGAATTCATCATCTTTTCTAACTCATTTGTATATTCGATATTTCCATCGTATTGAGCTTTAAATTTATTGTACTTGCTTGAAGCGATGAGCTTCATAACTTTTGTAATTTTCTTAATGGATTCGACAGCTTGAATTCTATTTTTTATGTATAATAGCGATTCTGCCATAATTTCTTAATTTACCTCAGTTTTTACAAAGTTTGCTTTAATATTATTTGCAAATTCAATGACTCTATTTTGAGCTTCTTGAGGGAATAAATCTTTTGTATCAATGTCTAAATAAATTTCATTTGCTTGAGATGAAATTACATTATATAAAAGTTTAAAAATTTCATATACATCTTGAGGATCAACATCATCAAGTGCTCCGCTTTGAGCAACATAAATTTCAATTGCTTCTCTACTTGTTGGATATGGTCGATATTGTTTTTGCTTTAAAGTTTCTAATAAAATTCCACCATGTGAAATAATCTTTTTAGTACTTTTATCTAAGTCGCTTCCAAATCTAGAAAAATCTAACATTTCTCTATAGTTAGCTAAAGCCATACGTAAATTTTTGCTAACTGATTTCATGACTTTTGTTTGAGCAGCACTTCCGACACGAGAAACACTTAAATTTGAGTCAATAGCAGGACGTTGTCCAGCATTAAATAAATCAGCATTTAAAAATAATTGACCATCAGTAATTGAAATAATATTAGTTGGAATATATGCACTAATATCGCCAGCTAAAGTTTCAACAATTGGCAAAGCGGTAATTGAACCTCCACCAAGTTCATCATTTAATCTACAACTTCTTTCAAGAAGTCTTGAATGTAAATAGAAAATATCTCCAGGATAAGCTTCTCTGCCTGGACTTCTTCTTAATAAAAGTAAAAGTGTTCTATAAGCAACAGCATGTTTACTTAAATCATCAAAAACAATAAGAACATCTTTTCCTTCATTCATCCAATTTTCAGCAATCGACATAGCTGAATATGGAGCAATATATTGCATTGAGCAACTATCAGCAGCTCCAGCACTTACTATAGTTGTATATTTTAAAGCATCAGCTTTCTTTAACTTATCTACAATGTGAGCCAAAGAAGAATTCTTTTGTCCAATTGAGCAATAAACACAATAAACATTTTTATCATGTTGATTAATAATTGTGTCGATTGCAAGGGCAGTTTTCCCGGTTTGACGATCACCAATAATTAATTCTCTTTGACCTTTTCCGATTGGAACCATTGAATCAATTGCTTTAATTCCAGTTTCTAGAGGTTTACTAACGCTTTGTCTATCCATAATTTGAGGAGCAACAAGTTCAACAGGTCTAGTTTTAGTTGTCTTAATTTTGCCTTTTCCATCAATTGGTTTTCCTAAAGCATTAATGACTCTTCCTAAAAATTCATCACCAACCGGAACACTAACAACACTATTGGTACGGTGACAAGTATCGCCTTCTTTAATTTTGATATCACCATCAAAAATGGCAACACCTAAAGAATCTTCTTCAATGTTCATGACGATTCCAAAATTACCACCTTCAAATTCGATCAACTCGCCATACATTGCTTCATCTAAACCATAAATTGTTGCAATATTATCGCCAACTGAAACAACTTGACCAGCAGAAACAGAATCGATCTTGTGTTCATATTTATTTATTTCATCTTTGATAATTTGACTTAAAGTGTTCAAATTTTTATTACCACTCATGATCTTTTTCCTCCTCTGTCAAAATATTATTAGCGAGTTTATCGCGTAATGAATTAAGTTCACTATTGATAGAATATTCATAAACTACTCCATCAAGTAAAACTTTAATCCCAGCAATTAATGACTCATCAGTTCTTTGTTTTAAAATAACTTCTTGATTTAATTTTCTACTAAAAGCATTACAAATTTTGCTAATTTGTGTTTCTGTTAATTCAAAAGGTGTATAAATTCTACCTTCTATAACATTAATATCTTTATCTGCTAATCGATTGAAAATTTTTCTAATTAATTCGATGTCATCGATTAATTCTCTTGTAATTAATATTTTGATAAACTGTAAAATTTCAGGTAAAAAAGCGTTACTAAAAAGTTCATCTAAAGATTCACACTTATCTTTATAATCAATAAATGGAGATTTTAAAAAAGAGAAATATTCAGGATTTGTCTTTAAGTTCCAAGAGAAAAACTTAAGGTCTTCTCTATAAATAGAAACAACCTTATTTTCTTTTGCGCTTGCATATAATCCTTCAGCGACTTTTGTTAAAAGAGCGTCTTTCATTGTCTATTTTTTATCGAGTTCATCGATAAATTCCTCAATAAATCTGTCGTTATCTTCTTTTGTAACTTCTCTTTTTAACACTTCTTTTGAAGTAGTCAAAACAGCATCAACCATTTCAATTTTTGCTTCTTTTTTCATCTTGACTCTTTCGGCTTCAATATCTTTATGAGCTTGTTGTTTTTGATCTTCTATATGTTTTGATAATTCAATCTCTAAACTTTGAGCTTTTTGTTCAGCCATCACTTGAGCTTCTTGAATAATCGAAGACGCTTTCTTTTGGCTAGCAAAAACTATATCGTTAGCTTTTTGTAGATTAATTTCTGCTTCTTCTTTTTTCTTTTTACTATCATCGATATTACTTTGGATAAATTCAGCTCTTTTTTGTAACTTCTTCTTTAAAGGTTTATAAGCTAAAAAGATGAATACAACAGCTGTCAAAGCAAAAAGTCCTAGTTGCATAAGTGTAATATACAAATTTGGAAGCATATTATTGACGACAGTTTCGATACGATGTTGAATCATATCGACATTACAACTAGTTAAAAGAAAGGAACATGGCAACCCTATAAATAGGAATAATTTAATTTTCTTACTCATATTCCCACCTCTATTAAGCGACGACGAAAGCCATTAAAATAGCAACAACTAAAATATAAATAGCGACTGTTTCAATTAAAGCAACACCAACAATCATTGTTGTTCTTATATCATTTGCAGCACTTGGATTTCTTCCAATTGCATCCATTGCTTTAGAGACTGACCATCCTTCACCTAAAGCAGCTAATCCCATACCTATACAAGCGATTCCTAATCCGATAAAATTCATATTTATACTCCTCGTATAGTAGTAAATGTATAAAATATCAATTTGATCATTTGAGATTTTATACCTAACAACCCTACTAAAACAGTTGTTAGTTTTCTTGGTTCCTAGTGGTAAAATTAAATTGCGAATTTTACTTGGAATGTGCTTCAACCCCTTGCATTTTTAGATGCTTATCAAGCCAGCAAACCTGCGTGATTGAATTGACTTTGACTCGAAAGCTGCACGAGACCACGTTATTGAGACTATTAATGTGATTGAGGTGCTAATACGCGAGATTGCTTCATCTTTCACGGCTAGGACCAAGAAAAATAATCGTGAAAGTGAGGTTATTACTATGTCAAACCCAATGACAACTTTGTATGTTGGTATTGATGTTTCAAAAAATTCAAATGTCGTTTGTTGCCTTAATTTCGAAGGTAAAAAACTTTATTCGGGTTCTTTTAAAAACAACCAAGATGAATCCCTAATGCTACAAAGTAAACTCTTAGAGACTAAAACAAATAATTCATTTGACGCCATAGAAATTGTTTTAGAATCAACTGGCGTTTATTCGTTTCACATTGGCTTATTTTTATCATCTTCTGAACCACTTAATTCAGCTAACACAACAGTTTATGTTGTTAATCCAAAGATGACAAACAATTACGCCAAAAGTTATATTGATATGACTAAATCAGACCCATCAGACTCCTTCATGCTTGCCGACTTTGCAAGATGTGGAAGAACAAAACTTCTTACACCTTTTCGTGGAAAACAACGTCTCGCGTTACAAAGATTGACAAGATATAGAAAGCATTTGGTTGACTTGTTATGTCAAGAAAAGATGTATGTTTTAAATAATATTTTTCTAAAATTTAGTGAATTTAACAATAGTTCACATGATTTTAAGACTTTTGCAAACACGTTTTCCACAACATCCATTGAACTGTTAACTAATTATTATTCACCCGAAACAATTGCTAGCACATCAATCGATAAGCTTGCTAATTCTTTAAGTAAATATTCAAAAAACAAATTCAAAGATCCAAAAGCTGTTGCTATGAAATTACAATCAGCAGCAAGAGCATCTTATCGTTTAGATAAAGTGATGTACGAACCTATAAATTCATGTATCGCTTCAAGTTTTTGCTTAATTAGAGCTTACGAAAAGCAAATAAAAGATATTGAAGTACAAATTAACTCTTTAATTAAAGGTTTAGACAATCAAAACGAATATAAGTCGCTTATGTCTATACCTGGCATTGGACCAGTTTATGCTTCAGGAATTTTATCAGAAATAGGTTCGATTGAAGATTTTCAAAGTGATGATGCACTTGCTAATTTTGCTGGATTAACTCGGAAGAAAACACAATCCGGAAACTTTGACGCTTCAGATACTCCGATGCAAAAAAACGGAAATTCCTATTTAAGGTATTACTTAATTGAAGCAACTCAAAATGTTATTTCAAACATATCATCATATAAAGAATATTTTGATAAAAAGAAATCTGAGGTCACAAATCACGCTTTTGCTCGCGCTCGTGTACTTACTGCTAGAAAGGTACTCAGATTAATTTATAGTCTCACTTCTCAAAATAAACTTTATACACCAAAATAGTCATAATCTTATAGTTTTCAAAGAACAATTTTGCACGTTTTCTAGACGTACTTTTTGTTATGGGATTTTTCGGTAAATTTACCCTTTACTTATTACCGAAAGGCTCCAATGTTTACCTATATTCTAATTACAATTTTTGATAAAGTAAACGACTTCGAATAAACAATTATTCACTATTTTGAAAATATAAAGCTTGGTTTTTTTCTTCGCTATTCGAAATTATTTGAGATTTAAAGGCTTTTCAAAATTTAGAGTGACTAAAAATGTCATAAGTTGAATTAATTTAATCGAAACTTAAATTTCATTTTTGTAATCACAAAGTTATCGAAATATGAATATACAGTTTCATTGTTTGCAAGTATTCTTTTTAAAAAGTTCACCTTAAGATAAAGTGAACTCATAAAAATTAAATGTTCCACTGCCAACAAATTTGAAGTAAAGTGGATAAATTCCTGTTAACGATTCAAATGTGCTAACTGATTTTGATAACTTTGTTGAATGAGTGATACTAATTCTACTAACAACATTTTTAAATTCGTTATCGGTAGCAACAACAATATTTCCTCTTCCTAATCCTTTAGTCACTACTTCAATCGTTATATTAGTGCCATCGAATTTAAAATATTTAAATCCAACAATTGTATATTTAGAAAATTTCTTAATATATTGATTAGACCCACTATCTCTATCTTTTCCATCTTGAGTAAAGTAAGCGAAATATTTTTTACGATTTTTGAAGACACTATAAAATAAAGTTCCTTTGCTTGAATATAAATTGCAAGCGATGTAACTAGGATAAGTTCCTTTTCCGCTTAATGGACCATTATTTAAACCACAACTTGTAACTTCACTTTGTTTAAATCCATGACCGTTAAATGTAATTTTCTGAGCGCAAGCTTGTCTAGAAAATGAGTTACGATTAGTTTGTCGATGATAAAAAATGTAAAATTCATCATTTATTTCAAGAATTGAACCATGAGTATTACCGGTATTATTAACTCTAGTCGCATTAATTCCTTCATCGCAAAGAGAAACTAAAGTTCCACCATATTTAAAATCGCGATCAGGATAATTGCTGATAGCGTAACAAAGTTCATGATTACGATAACTAGAGTATATAAAATAATATTTTCCATATATTTTTCTCATGCTACTAGCTTCAAAAAATTCATGTCCTTCAAAATCTGTGCCTTTGCCATTAGCTCTAGTTTTACAAATATATTTAATAGGTGACTTAATAGTTAGCATATCATCTTCTAATTCCATAACCATCGCGCCTTCAGTAGTTAATTTTTTGTTTCCGATAGCAAATTTAGAAAATTTTAAAGGTGCATAGCCACTATAAAGATATATTTTTCCATTATCATCGATAAAAATCCCTGGATCAAATTGAAGAGGCTCTTTTTTACTACCTAAAATCGATCCATCTTTATATTTAACATCACCAATATATTTAAATTCTTTATTAGGAGCATCGCTTCTAGCAACTCCGATAATTCCATTAAATCCAAGTGTGTAATACATGTAATAATATCCATCTTTTCCTTTAATGACATCAGGAGCAAAAAATACATTCATAAAATTAAATGGGCGTTTTTTATAATGTGGATCACTTGTTTTTTTATATATGACTCCTTCATATTTCCAATTACTTAAATCATTAAGCGGAGCGCTATATGTTACATAATCATTTAAGCAAAAAGAAACTCCATTAAATTTATCATGACTTCCATAAATATAAATTCGATCATTAAAAATGCGAGGTTCAGCATCAGGAATATATTCGTAACTTGGTAAAAAAGGATTAAAGGCTTGTTTTTTCATATCTATTTAATAATGTAGCTATCTACAATTTCTCCATATATCACATAATGTGACGCACTATTTAACATTTTCGTTTCATCATCAATATCTGGATAATATTTATCTTTAATAGCACGTGGTAATTTAGATGTATCAATTTCATCGATATATAAAACATTACATTCTAAAGTTAAAGGAAATTCTTTAATTCCTGGAGATTCAACATTGTCACTTCTTTCAAGAGTTAAATGCATCTTTTCAATTTTATTTTCATCTCTACCACTAGTTGTTCCTAAATAATTGATTACATCTTGATGTTTGTCATCAAAAGGAACATTAATTGTAAAATCATTAGAAGCCAATATTAAGGGAGCTGTATATCTAGTTTTTCTAACATAAGCAACAAAAACTGGTCTAGACCACATAAATCCAAGTGTTCCCCAGCCAATAGTCATCGTATTAACGGTATTTCCATCACAAGAAGTTATTAAAATCCCTTTTCTAATACTTTTAGTAATAAAAGTTGCATAACATTTCCAATCAATTCTTTCTTTCATAACTGCTCTTTTTTTCTATAAACCCTTCTTAATATCAAGTATAAATTTAAACCATATCTTTTCTCACGAATCAAAAGTATCAATTTCAAGTCGCTATCAATGCTTTAGAAGACAATATTTTAATCAATTATTTGAATTCAAATAGCTTATCTAATAATCTTTTCATCAAGTTCTTCCATAATTTTCATAATATTCAAATTATCAAGCAAAGAAATTCTTGAATTAAATTTTAATCCGTTAGATATATCTGTATATACTTTTCTAAATTCTTCGTTATAACTTGTTTCGCCTTTTATATATCTAATCTCATCTTTAGTTTTGATTTTTATTTTATTAGGTGCATGGGCTAAAACACTACTAGATAAAATAAATCCATCTCCCACTACTTTCATTGTATCCTTAAAACAATAAAAAGATGTATATAAATTAACCTTAAATCCATTATAGTTAAGCGTTATAGTATCGATTACATCGATTTTTTTCTTAGTAACTGAAGAAATTGATGTCGAGAGAGGGACTCCAAAAAACATATAAGCGATAGTCACTAAATATATTCCTATATCAAAAAGTGCTCCTCCTTTTAATGACGGATTAAATAAACGATCTTTCTTGTTGAAAAACGGTTTAAAAATAGAAAAGTTCAAATTAGCTTCTTTGATTTTTTTGTTTCTTAAAAATTTTTTCGCTTCGTTTAATGGGTCACAAATAAAGCTCCACATCGCTTCAGAAATATATGCTTTAGAAGTTTTACTTAATTCAATTAACGTTTCTAAATCTTTTAAAGTTGTAACTAAAGGCTTTTCAACTAAAACATTAATAGTAAGCGGTAAATCCCCCTATTAATTAGTTTTTGTTTTTCACATATTCTTTGTTCATGGAGGTTTGAACCGTGAACGAACTAAACGAAGAACAAAATGAAATTTATAATTTTTACCAAG
>DBFJOT010000003.1:0-2849 GCA_048405595.1 Candidatus Onthovivens sp. | reverse complement strand
TAAGTTTTCAAAGAACAATAATTGTTACACATTGCTAACGTGCAACAATTTTCGTGTACAAATTTTTAAAAAAATTAAATTAATGAAATTTCTCTTGATTTTTAATAGTTAGCCTCCTTTAAGAAACTAGTATCTTTTAAAACTGTATCGAACATTTTTGGTGGAACACTACACATATAAAGTGTCTTCCACTCTTCTTCTATTGTTCTAAATTGACCTACACAAACATCTCTATTTGCAGTCCAATCCGGTTTCCATGATGCTCCTTTATCTACCCACCAGTCAGCGCCAACATTTGCTACGTATTTCGCATATTTTTTGTCGCTTGAAAATTGGCTAGACCAATCTATAAGACGAATATCGATTGTTGATAATACATATTCAATATCTTCTAAACCGGATTCACTTAATAAATTTTGATTTCCAAACGGATGATAATTAAAACCTTTAGTTTTTTCATTCAAGAGAATCCTTGTTGTTTTAGTAAGCTTATCGTTAAACATGTTATTTTGGAAATTATAATTTTGATCATTACTAAAATTTTCATCATAGAATGATCCAACAGGATTAGCATGTTCAATTAGCTTCCAACCTTTAGATGATGAATATCCATAAATCTTCATATTTTTTATTTCGATTCCGGTATTTTGCATTAAAGGGAATCCTTCTTGAAGATAAATGGTTGACCATACACCTACCGCTTTCCAAGAAGATGGTTTTCTTCCTTGATCAGCTCCTGGTCTAGGAGCATGTTTCCAATCATTAGTTTCTGCGCATGAAGGAATTCCTTCATGATATTTAGAATAAACTGATTCTTTTGGTGAATAATCATTCCTAGTGCTTATAACGAATTTGTTCGATAAATTCTCGAATTCTTTTTCATCAAAAGTGAAACTAGGTAAATCTTCAATAGCTTTTATTTCTTTTCCGTCATTGACTAAGAAATCGTTAATCATATAATTGTTTCCATAAACAATTTCATCTTTAGATATTTTTGAAAAAATCTCTTCGAATGCTTTTGTATAATCTTTAATGACTGCGCAGCTTGGAGTATTTAACATTGTTGAGGTAAATGCTTTTACATCCATTTCTCCATTAACGATGTTGAATGCTTTATCAAATTTATTATTAATTAAAGCTTCGTTATTACTTGAAATCGATTCATAAATAACATCTACATCTTTGTCTAATAGTTTTTTTGCATAAGCTTGTGTTTTATCTAAATTGATTTCTTCTTCTATATATTTCGGAAAAACTTTTACATTCGGATTATTTTCATCTATGTATTTTAAGAATCCATATAATTTATAGTCATCAAACTTGTTATATGACGATGATAAATAACCAATTTTATTAGTTTTACTTAAAGGCAAAGAATATTTAGCACCTAAATAACCTAATTTTTCATAAGAATAATTTACGTTAAATAAATTCCCAAAAACTTCATCATTTTTTGTATCAAAACCAATAAATTTTATGCCTTGATACTCTTTAACTAATTTTCTAGAAAATCGAAATGTATCTTCACCAACAATAACGACATTGCTATAACTTTTTTCATTAATTTTGTTAGATAAAATATCATAAAATGAATTTCTAACACTGCCTAACGAATAAATATCTAGATTGATTTCATACTTATTTAAATCAATATCAGATAAAGCATTTTTTATATATTGTCCTTTATATGGATCGCTATCTTCTCCACCATAAACGACTAAGACATTATCAAATTTTGTTTTATCCACATTATTTCCACAACCACTAAGAGTACTTAGAATTAATGTTAAAAATGGCGCTATTAATATTTTTTTCATACTAACCTTTAACACTCCCAACTGTAATGCCTTTAATAAAGTATTTTTGTAAGAATGGATAGACCAATGTAATTGGCAACATTCCTAAGAATATTTGAGCACTTCTAACATTTTGTGAACCGATATTTTTCAAAGCTTCGATTTGGTCTGGTGTTAATTGACCAGATTGACTTGCAAGTTTTGCAGGATCACTAGATTCAATCATGTTATATAAATACGATTGTAAAGGATATTTATTAGGATCATTCATGAACAAGAAACCATCAAACCATGAATTCCAATGTCCCGTTGCAGTAAATAATACAATCGTTACTAAACTAGGAAGTGAAATCGGTACAAAGATTAAAAATAAGATTTGTAATTGATTACATCCATCTAAGATTGCTGCTTCTTCTATCTCTTTTGGGATACCTCTAAAGAAATTCATAAGCATTAATACGAACCATACATCACATGCACCTGGCAAAATGAATACTAAGAAGTTATCGATTAGACCAAGTGATTGATATAAAACATATTGGGCAACTAGACCACCACTAAAAAACATAGTGAAAACGAAAACCCAAGAAATTATTGTTCTACCCTTAAAAACTTTGTTTGGTTTTGACAATGGATAAGCAGTTAAAACAATTACCAAAAGACTAACTAAAGTTCCTAAAACTGTTCTAAGTACGCTAACACCAAATGCTTTAAAAAACTCTGGCTTTGTGATTAAAACTGCATAGGCATCAAGTGTGAAACCCATTGGCCAGATACCAACCGAACCAGCACTAGCAAATGAATCACTTGAAAAAGATAAAGCTAATAAATGAACGAAAGGGAACAAAGATAATAAAGCTAATAATCCTAAGAAAAAGTAGTTAGAACCCACGAAAATTTTTCGTGAAACTGTTTCTTTAATTTTCATATTATCCCTTGTATTCTAAATTTGCATCTTAGAGTAATGAAATTTAAAACATTTCCTTTCCTGAGAATGTAGATTTTAGAGCCTTACTTATTTATAATTAAATCGCTGTGGATTTGTTTCTATTT
>DBFJOT010000002.1:0-38924 GCA_048405595.1 Candidatus Onthovivens sp. | reverse complement strand
ACCACTCCTGTGCAAATAAATATTTTTTTCAAAATTTCTTAGTAAAAATATTAATATTAGAAGAAACGCAATCTAATTAGAATATTTGCAATATAAATTATATGATATCAATCAAATTTGCTCTTAAAACTTTTAAAGCAGCATCATGATTCATTTTGCTTGTACCTGCTGAAAGCGATTCAATAACACTAATTTTAGTATTTAAAAAATTACTTCTAAGCATTAAAGCATTAGAGATAACGCAAATATCAGTACATAATCCAAAAAGAACAAACTCAACTTCTTCCTCTTTAAGATTATTTTCTTTAAATTTGTTTTTTAGGACATCTACAAGTTCAGATGAGCCAAATGTAGGTTTTAATTGAATTTCCTTTTTACCTTTTTTAGCATCAAAAATTTCTTGGTTTATTTCCCATCCATTACTAGAAATTAAACAGTGTGCTGGTAATAAAGTTTTTTCTAAAGTTTCTTCATCTTTTCGATGAGTATCTTGAGTAAAAATTACTAAATCATCTCTATTTCAAGAAGCTAAAAATTCGATGCATGGAGCAACTATTGCTTTAGCTTCATTAGTTCCAAAAACTCCATCAATGAAATCGTTTTGTAAATCAATTGCGATATATATTTTAGTTGTGTTCATGCTCAAGTCTCCATTTAACTGCGTTATGTAAATAAGTTAAATAGTCATCATCTTGGCACATGGCCTTAGTTAAAACATCACTCAATTTAGCAACCGCTCTTCCATTAACATATTGAAGTTTAATTACAATATTTAATGGTTCAACCGATGTGTCGTTTGTAACAAAAGTACCAATTCCAAATCTTGGTAAGCATCTATTTTTAAAGTAGTCATATAATTTTTGAGCTTTATCAAAATTTAAACTGTCGCTAAAAAGAAGGACTTTATCTTTAGGATTAATTCCTAATTCGTTATAGTGAGCGATAATTTTTTCTCCCCAAGCATAAGGATCTCCTGAATCATGGCGTACTCCTTTATAAACACTTGCTTCAAGTAAATCAAAATCTTTTAAGAATAAATCAGTTGTAATTGTATCCGTTAAAGCAATTCCATTGTCGCCATTATATTCTTTAAACCAGTCTTTTAAAGCTGCTTTATTTGTATAAGCTAACGGAATTGAAGGAATTCCTTGATACATTTGAACAAATTCATGAGCATAAGTTCCAACAGGAACTAAATTATATTTATAAGCAAAGTAGACATTACTTGTAGCGTTACTAATTTTACTTTCATATAAGCGTTTAATTACTTCTTCTTGCCACATTCTACTAAGTCTACGTCTAGTACCAAATTCACTAAAAGTGAAATTATATTCGTGATTTTCAAACTTTTTAAGTTTTTTATCGAGTTTTTCTCTAGCACTTTCGACTAATTCATCATAATTGTATTTACTTCTAAAGTAGACTTCATTAACAATAGAAAGTAAATAAATCTCAAATTGCATTGCACTAAAAAGTGGACCATCTACTTTAATTAAAAGTGTTCCATCTTCCTCTAATCCAGTTGTTACATAATTTCTTAAAGGATGCCATAAACGTAAAAATTCAATGTAGTCATTTTTTAAATAACGAATTGAGCGAAGATAGTTAAGCTCTTTTTCTTTAAATCTAAGTGTACAAAAATGATCAATTTGCTCATTGATTTCATCTAGCATTTCTTTAGTGAATTTAACATCTTCATTTCTACATTTAAAAACATATTCACCAACTAAATTTGTATGATAATGAAAGATAACTTGATTCATATTAAATTTATATAAATCAGTATCAAGTAAGCTGATAATAATCGGTTCAAATTTCATTTTATTCTCTTTCTAGTTCCTTTTTTAATTCTTTTGGTAAAACCGGAGAAGGCATTGGTGAATGCTTATGGAGGTTAACTTCATATCTTCTTTTAATTTTCTTTAATGATTCTTCATCAGGTTCTTTTCCTTTTAAAATATAAGCATCTAAGTCACTATATTTAAAACCTAAATTATCTTCATCGGTTTTTCCACTCATTCCATCACTTGGTGCTTTATGCACTAAATCTTTTGGCAAACCTAAATCATCACCAATTTTTAATACTTCAGTTACAGTTAAATTAGCAAGTAACCCTAAATCACCTGCATCACCAAACTTTGTCATATACCCAACATAAACTTCGCTAGCATTACTTGTTGAAACAACTCTTGCACTTCCTTTAAAAGCGGCAATGTTATATAAAGTTGCCATTCTAAGTCTAGCAGGAAGATTAGTTGTAATTACAGTTGATAAACCTTCAGTTGTATTAAAAGTCGATTTAAGTAATGCATTATATGCATCATTAATATTTACTAAAAATCTGTTTTCTTTTGGTAATCCTAAAAAATCCATGACTCTAGTTGAATCATCTATATCTTTTTGTATACCATTTGGCATTTGAACACCAACAACTCTATCACTTCCTAAAGCTTCTTTTAAAATTGCAGCTGTAATTGTTGAATCTTTTCCGCCACTTAATCCAATAACGGCATATTTTACGTTATTTGTTTCAAAATAATTTCTAGCCCACTCAATCAAATATTTTGTACTATCTCTCATTTTCATTTACCTTGTCTAAAACATTTTTCAATATATCAAAGAACTCTTTACTAGCGAGTTCTTGAGGCACATATTTTTTATAATTTTCAAAATCGTTATTAATAATAAATTCTCTAACTTGGGTCGCACTAATTGGAATAATATTTTTATCAATAACTTCTCGTGTTACAGATTCATTAAACCAATAATTTCTAACAACTTCACTACCTTCAAAAATTACATTAACTTTATACCCAGTTTGTCTAGAAACATTTTCTAATAAGTATTTACCCCATTCTTCATCATCTTTAGGATGATCACGATCTGGTATTAATGCGATAATAAGTTTTCCATTTAATATCTCTTTTTCATAAACCTTAGTAAGCATTAATGTTCTTAGAGTTGCTGAATAAGGATTTTTAATAGAACTTTTAGCTTGTGAACTTCCTAAAGCTACAATTAGCTTATCCACTTTATTTAAAGCACCATTAATAATCGAACAATGTCCAATTGTAAGAGGTTCGAATCTACCAATAAATAATCCTATCTTTTCTTCCTTAATCATATGTCCTCACTAGATATATTTTAATATATATTAGTTGTTTTATAAACAAATGTTACTTTATTTTAAACTATTCAAATACTATCTTATGAAAAATATCAGTGTCGTCAAAACACTGATATAGTCGTTACTTTTTAAATTCTAAGAAAAATTATTGTTCGAAAATTAATAACTTTTAATAAAATTAATTACTTCGTTTTCGTTTTGATATCCACCAAGCGCTCCTTTAACTTTAGTTGTTAAACTTCCTGTAGCATTAGCAAAACTTAATATTGCTTCTGGAGAGGCTTTCTTTAAAATTTCATGAAGTGCGCCAGCAAAAAAGGAGTCTCCGCAGCCAACAAAATCAATAGAATCTGTTTTATAAATTTCCTTAAAAATTATTTTGTTATCTTTAAGAAGATAAGCTCCTTTTGATCCATCAGTTATAAATAAATACTTGTTAGATGTGTCAATTTTATCATTTATTTCTTTAATAGTTTTTAAAGAAGTTAACCACATAATTTCATCTTTTGATGTCTTTAAAACATCGATGTAATCGAGTAAATTTTGATTTTTCTTCAAAGCGATGTCGTTGGATTTAAATATATCTGCTCTTAAATTGACATCAAAAGAGATCTTTACTGTGGCTTTTTTGATGATTTTTATAAGTTTTAATATTTTTTCATAAACATCATCAACACTTAGCATTAAACTGCCAAAGTGAACTAAGTCATATTCCGAGTAGTCAAGAGCAAACAACTTATCAAAGTCAAATTGATAGTCACTTGTATTTTCTCTTTCAAAAAAATATTCAACGGATTCACCGTTTGAAATAACTTTAGCAACCGTTGTTTTAATTCCTTTAAGTTTTTCAATTTCTAATTTTAAGGAAGAGTTTTTATTAATATTAGACAAAATAAATTCACCATTTTCATCATCTCCAACTTGTCCGATGAAAGTAACTTCATCGCCTAACGAAGATAAATTATAAGCTACATTGAATGGTGCTCCGCCTACCTTTTTAATGTTTAAATTATTAGTTTTATCATTAAATGAATCGACTAAAATTTCTCCGATCACTAAAACTTTTTTCATATGGATTACTTAATTAAAACTTACTTTATGTTATTTATATAAATTTCACATTCTGATTTAATTTTCGAATCATTCGTTAAAATAATATCGTCAATTTTATCGGCAATGATTTTTCCGCTTTTTGGATTTTTAATCGATAAAATCGAGCCTTTGACGACAGCATCAACTTCAGAATATTCAAAAGATAAATCAGTATCAATCATTTCACAATCAATTAATTTTAAATTTTTACAATAGCAAAATGGTTGAGTGCCAATAATTTTGCAATTAATAAAAGTTAAGTTTGAAGAATACCATGCTAAATATTCACCTTCAATAACAGAATCTTTAATTGTTAGATTATTAGCATGCCAAAAAGCATCTTTCGTTTTAAAAATGGAATTTGAAATAATTCCATTTTCGACATATTGAAAGGAGTATTTACCTTTAAACTGTAATCTATCAACTGTGATATTTTCCGATTCAAAGAAAGCATATTCACTTTCAACATTTGAATTTTTAATAACAATATTTTTACTTTTCCAGCCTAATTCAGGTGAAACAATTGTAGAATCACTAATATCAATATTTTCACATTCTCTAATAACTTTAATTCCGAGTAATTTGGATTCAATGATTTTTATGTTCTCTGAATACCATACAGCAGCTCTACAGTTAACTGTCATTACTGAATCATTCATTGTAATATTTCTAGAATGCCAAAGTGGATAGCGTAAATCAAAATATACTTTTTCAAGTTCTAAATCGCTCGTTTCTTTTAATGCACTTTCGCCATCAAGAGGCCCTTTGAAAGAAACACTTTCAAGCTTTGTATCGCTTAACGCATAAAGTGTTCTTTCTTCATCAAAACGTTTATTCTTAATCATTTCCATAGTAATAATTATAGCATCTAATCCTATTATTACTCTTAATTTACATTTAATTTCTATAAGGAATCAAAATGAAAAAATACTTCAATTCCGTAAAAACATATAAATAATTTTATTTAATGATTCTTCCATCATTTTCTTCAATAGTTGTAATTTCATATTTTAATTATTTATTACCACTTCAAAAAACCATTGATTCAATCGATATTTTTTTCAAATAATTACCTAAATTTAAAACGCGATTTTATCCGATAATCACAAATATGTACTTTATTAGGTGTCGTTTTTGTGATACCTTATAGATATAAATTCAATTCTTTATATGCCAACAATAGGAGAAAGGAGGATGTTTTTTAAGCATGTAAAGAAATATATGAGAGGAACACAATGAAAAATTTTTGGTCTGCTCACAAAAAATCTCTCCTATGGTTCATCATAGGTATAATTACGATTTTTGTGACAAGTTTAACTGGATCACTTCTTCAAAACAAGGGTGGTCAAATTAAAGTAAGTGACCTTAGAAACGAAACAAATACTGGAACAATTACTTTAAAGCATGTACAAAAAGAAGGTGAAACAACCACTGAATTAACTGGTACAGCAGCAATCAAAGGCGAAGTAAAAAGCGGTATTCTATTCGTTCCAAAGCAAGCTTCAAAAGATATTAAATTACCAGGCATCGTTTTAACTCATGGTTATTTAAATAACCGTGAACTTCAATTACCATTCGCTATTGAATTAGCAAGACGTGGATTTGTCGTTTTAACAGTCGATAGAGAAGGTCATGGCAACTTTGAAAACACAGGCTCTCAAAATGCTATGATGGCAACTAGAGGTTTATATGAATCAGCAAAATACTTGTACAATTTAGATTTCGTTGATAAAAACCAAATCGGCATTAGTGGCCACTCAATGGGTGGATATACAACTGCAATGGCATTAATGACTGACAGTATGCCTATCGATATAACATTAGAAGATGGGAAAACTAAAGTAAAATCTTCAACAGGTCCTAATATAATTAAAGCTGGATTAATTCAAGGTTGGTCAACTTTTATAACAGCTTCTCCAAATACTTCAGTAGGCATTTTAAAAGCTAAAGATGATGAATTCTTCTTTAACTCGAAAGATGAAAACGGAAAGCCAACAATCAGCAGAGAATATTTACATTCTCAAGACGCTGCAAAATTTGTTAAAGCTCCTATAGTAGCTGGACAAAAAATAAATATTAAAAATGGAAAACATTACGTAAACGGTCGAATCGTAGAAAACAAATTAGGTGAAAAAATTTCATCACCATTTAGAGTCATTTATGAAGCTGATGAAATTCACCCATTAAACCACTGGTCAATTCCTTCAACAGGATACGTAATTGATTTCTTCTATTCTGCATTCGGCACACCTTCAATTCAAGGCGTCATCGGAACAGGAAATCAAATTTGGTGGATAAAAGAAATCTTCTCATTCATTGGAATGTTAAGCTTACTTAGTTTAATTTTCCCAAGTGTTTCATTATTACTTGCTGCTCCTATCTTCAAGTCATTAAAAACAAGAACTAAAAAAGTCGTTGAAGAAGACGGAACAATCAAATTAGTGAACGAAGAAATCACTCCTGAGTTAGTTAGTAGAAATGATGTTTCACTTAAAAAATGGTACGACTATTTAATTTATTTATTACCTGGAGTAGTTTGTACTATCTTCTCAGGATTTGTAATTGAATGGTTTGCAACCGATCTAGGAGATAGATGGTTCCCTAACACTCAATTATATCCGCAAGATACAACTAACTGGGTAGCATTATGGAGTTTAGTTTGTGGCTTATTCGCTTTTGCTGTAGTCTTCTTAGTCTACGAAAGCAAAAAAGCAACTTCATTCTTCTTGAACAAAAAAGGAATTGAACACGAAGCAATCCATTCACCATTTGATGTTTTACACATTTCAAGTTTTAAAAACGTCGCAAAAACTATACTTTTAGCCTTAATCATCGTTGTTGGCTTATTCTTAATCGTTTTTATTAACTGGTCCACCTTCACTGTAGACTTTAGACTTTGGACATTAGCATTTAAAGTATTTAACGTCCCTGAGTTAATTCCAACCACATTAAGATACTTCGTATTCTTCTTCGGATTTTATTTACTTAGCGGTGTTGCTAACCAAATATATAGAGTTAAGAATTTACCTGAATGGGCAACAATTGCTATTAACGCATTCTTCAATATCTTCGGTATTGCTTTAGTTATTACAATTCAATACGCAACATTCAAATCAACTGGTGTTTTATGGCAAGGCAGTATGGCACTTGGATATATTGTTTTATTCCCAATTCTGCCAATCCTTATCTTTGCAACAATCATCTCAAGAGAACTCTATAAGAAAACAGGTAATGTTTACTTAGGCTCATTGATTAACGCTCTTATCTGGACAATGGTTACAGTAAGCGGAACAGCAGCTAGCTTTAGTTACGTTCTAGGTTAAGATCATCACTTGTTCAAAAACTCATTAGGCACATAATTCGCTTAATGAGTTTTTTAATGTATTTTTTATATTTGAACATGCGTAATAATTTTTTGAATTAAAAAACTAGCACTTTTCCAATATATTTTCATCGAGCAAAAAGTCTTTTAAAGAAATCATTATGATTCCGTTTTCATCAACCCTAAGAGAAATATTTTCTCTAACAATTAATATTTTTTTAAAAGAATCGTTAACTTTAGTAAATGGTTTAATTTCTTGAATTAGTTTAGCTTCATCAAAAACATTAAAAGCGGATTGAATGTAATACTTAGTGTCTCCTCTAGAAGCTATGAAATCAATTTCTATTTGAGTTCTTACGTTGTTATTTTTTCGTTTTTAATATAACTTTCAACAATGCCAATATCAAGCGCATAACCTCGAATACTTAACTCATTAAATATTAAATTTTCCATTAGATGAGTTATTTCAAACTCGTGGAAGTTTAATAAAGCATTTCTAAGGCCTAAATCAGTAAAATAAATTTTATTGAGCGAATTAATATATTTTTTTCCTTTGATGTCATATCTTAATGATTTTTTAATGAGATACGAATCTTCTAAAATTTCTAAATATGAATTAATAGTATTTCTTGAAACTGATACTTTTTTAACGCTATTAAAAGTATGCTCTAGCTTTGTTGGATTAGTTAATGAGCCAACCAAAGATGCTAAAATACATAGCAATTCAACTAGCAGGGAGTCGTTACAAATTTTATATCTTTCTTTAATGTCTTTTAGATATATTTCTTGGTACAAATCTTTTAGATAATTTATTTTCATTAATTTATCTTCTCTTTTTAAGATAAAAGGCATTCCACCAAAATATAAAAATTCATCTAATACTTCATCAAAATTGCCTTGTCTATAATCATAAAATTCTTTAAATGATAAAGGGAATAAATGAACGATATCACCTCTTCCTCTAAACTCAGTAATGATATCTTTTGACAAAAATCTAGGATTAGATCCAGTTACATATACATCCATTTGTTTATTTTTAATCCATGTGTTAAGTAAAGGCACAAATTCATTCACTTCTTGAATTTCATCAACCATTATATAATACATCCCATCTTAGCGAATTAAACTTTTTACATACTCGTTTAACAAATATGGATCTTTATATTTTCTATTTTCTAAATCTTCTAAAGAAATCATGATGATATGATTTTTTTGACGTTTATGGAAATTAAATACTTGTAAAAAATCTCGTTTAAAAGATAGGACTTGCCACATCTTCTTAACCCAGTGATTACTTTAATAAGCCCATTATTCATTCGTTTAATCAATTCATTTAAGTATTTATCTCTATTAATCATACATCAGCCTCTATTGACATTTTTTGCAATAATTGCAAAATTTGTCAATAGACCTAATTGATGAACACACTAAATAGCACTTAGCGAATCGTCATCAAAATAAAGTTTTTTAGATTCGATTAATAATCGTATCATCACTAAATGCTTTTTCATCTACAATTGTAGAATTACTTAAAATAACTTCTTTAATGTTTGTCCCATAAAAAGCATTTGATTCAATACGTTTTAATCGACTTGGGAACTTTACATCGGTAATTTTCGTATTTTTAAATGCACTTTCACCAATATAAAGAAGTTCCTTATTTAATGTTAATGTTTCCATTAAACCTCTTGTTGAGTAGTTTAAATGTTCACCATCGCTTATACCGATTGTGCCTTCTTTAATAACTAAATTTTTAATATTATTTTTGTTAGTAATTGCGCTATTTATACCTATTAACCAGTTGCCTAAATAGATTGCATCTTTATAAACATTGAATTGATTTTTATATATTGCTGTTCCTGTGAATGCAAAATATCCGATTTTTCTAACGCTACTAGGAATATTTACTTTCTTAACTTTAGATTTTGTATAAAAAGCATTTTTACTAATAACTTCAAGTCCTTCATTTAAAGTAACTTCTTCAATTACATCATTTATTGCTCCTCCAGCAATAACTTTCGTAGCTTCATTAGTTTTAAAAATGGATGAACTATATTTGTCATCAACTTTAATTAAATAATTATCAACATATAAAGCATTATTAGTCCAATTAGATTGATCTAAAAATAACTTTGTGTCATTAAAAAGAGTGTGTGTTACTGAAACTGCTTTTTTAGGCATTGTTACTTTTTCTAAATTCTTACAATTAAAGAAAACAAAGTCTTCATTTAAATCAATTAATGAATCAGGCAAAACAACTTCTTTTAATGAATCACATCCTTCAAACGAAGCTCTATATAACTTTTTAACATTGCCTAAATTTAAATTAATTAAAGCTTTTACATTTTTAAAAGCTTCATTGCCGATCGTTTCTAAACTGGTTGGCGCAACAAATGAAGTTAAAGCTGTATTAGTAAAACTATTAGCATTAATATTTTTAATCGAATTAGGAAGAATGACTTCTTTTAAAGATGTGCAATTTTCAAAACAAGAAGATGTAATAACTTTAATATTTCCTTTAACTTCTACTTTCCTTAATGATGTTGCTCCTTTAAAAGTTGCATATCCGATATAAGTTAATGTTTCAGGAAGAATGACCTCTTCAACTACTTTATTATTAGAAAATAATTCATTATCAAGTTCTAAAACATCGATTCCATCGATATTATTTGGAATATCTATTACCTTTAATGTTGTGTCATTAATTTTAGTAATAATGCCTTTCTCATTAATTTCAAAAGGTTTAATTTCAGCTTCGTCTTTTACCCACCCTGCATATAAAGTTAAATCACTTGTTACATCTAATGGGAAACTGACTTTATTAATTAAAGTTTCCTCTTTATACCATCCGTTAAAAGAATATCCTTCCTTAGTTGTAAGAGGTTCTTTTTGGATAAGATTTGTACTAATTGAAGTAACTGGTGTACCTCCATTAGTTACAAAATCAACTTTAAATAAATTAATGTCAAATCTTGCATATACTTCAATAGAATCAGTTAATTCATTCCATGAATAATAACCAATATTAAATTCATCTTTAAAGTTTGTATCTTTATACCGGTTAATAAAAGTAAATCCTTCTTTTTTAGGAGCTTCAGGAAGAGATAAACGTTCATATCCATTAGTTAAGATTTGATGATATATTTTTCCATCAACGTAGAAAGTGATGGTTTTCTTAATTGGAACCGCATCAATCTCTTTAAAAAACTTAGCATAGACATCAATCGAATTAGTTAATTCATGATTTTCGTAGTAACTTATATCAAAAACTTCTTGATAAGTATTATCTAAATACCAGTTATCAAATTTGTATCCATCTTTAGTTGGTGCACTTGGTAAAGATAATTTTTCATTACCTAACGTTAAAATTTGATGATATACATTTTCATCAACGTAGAAATTAATCATCTTTTTTAGAGGTGTCCATTCAATTATTTCATCAAACTTAGCATATACTTTTAAATTACTTTCAAGTGGTTTATTTTCTAACGAAGTAGCTAAAAATTCTTCATTATATTCTTTAGTTAAATACCATCCATCAAATTCGTAACCTTCTTTAGTTGGTTCACTAGGTAAAGTAATAACTTCATTTCCTTTTGTTTTTAATGTGTAATAATTCTCTTCATCAACAATAAAATTAATATTAAATTCTTTTGTGGAATCTATATTATTATCATTGTTACTTGTTCCACACGAAGTGATTAATCCACTTACAATAACCCCAGATAAAACTAAAACTATAGGTAATTTTTTCATATATTTTTCTCCTGGAGTTATCTTACATATTTTTTAGTTTCTAAACACTTAAAACAAATTTAAATTTAACTAAATTCCTTTTTAAAAAGATATTTAACGCTATTTTTGCAACTTTTTTAGTCTTAAATGGAGTTTTTCTCAAATTTAAGTATCTAATTAATGAACTAGAGGTTGCTAATGAATAAGTTAATTTTATCTATCTAAAGTTTAATGATCTTTGTTTCTAATGCTTCTTTAAAAAATGCATCATGTTCAACTAGCGACATAGTTGGTTTAAGTGATTTGATCAAATTCTCAATTTGAATTCTAGAAAAAACATCTATGCAATTTAAAGGTTCATCTCAAATAAACGATGAGCTTTTGAAGCTAAGCTTTTCGCTATTAAAACTTTTTTCTTCTGTCCCATAGAAAAATCTTTAATATCTTTTTTCAAACGTTGCTCTATCAAAATCCATCTTCCTAAGAATTACTTTAAATAAAGTTTCATCTAACCATTTCTTTATAAACAAAATGTCATATAAGCAGGAATACAAATAATTCCGTCTTCTCTAATAGATAAATTCATAGGATAAATAATAAAAGCTTTATCAATTCTATTATTGAATTTTTCAATAAATCTTTTCATTGATTCAATTTTGTATGATTTAGAAGATTTTACTTCTAATGGTATTATTTTTTTCAGACACTTTATTTCCAGTAGTTAATAAAAAATCTATTTCTATATCGTTTCTATGTTTTTCTTCATTATATCTAGTATAGAAATATAGTTTATGACCATTAGAAACAAGCATCTGAGAAACTATATTTTCAAAAAACATCCCTTGATTAATTGATAATTTATCAGATATTAACTCTTTATGATAATTTGTTTGATCTTCATTGTTTTCATCAAATGTGTGTGTTAATAACAGTCCTGTGTCCCCCATATAGCACTTTACAAAATTTATTTTTTTGTTTAATGATAATCCTAAATTCGGATCGGTGCATAAAAAACACTCATTGCAAATCATAGAATCACTTAGCCAAAAGAAAGTTGCTTCATAATCAATTGCAGTACTATCAGTTGAAATTGAGTTAATTTTTATTCTTTTTTCGTGTTGCGATAAAAAGGAAGTAATTTGATCAAAGATTGATAAAACCTTCGATTTATAAGCTCTATCTATCTTATGCATATCATCTCGATATGTTTTTAAGATATCGCGTTTTTCTCTTTCACATTGGTCAAATTGTTTGTTATTTAATAAAAATTCATCAACAGCTTTAGGCATTACACCCACAAGCATATATTTTTTAAATAAGAACATTGCTTTTTTGTGAATCGAATCAAAAAAGCGCAAGCATCGATACCTAGTGAGACATGTTTGAGATAAAATCCCTAGATAAGCACCACTAAGGATCTTCTTTTATTACTAGAATAGTAACAAATTAAATCAATCAAGTCACAAGTAAGAGGACAATTAATTTAATGATAACATAAAGAAATATCAATATTAATATTGGAGCTATTGATATTCTTGCAAGGCCTTGTAATGTTATTTTTAAATTAATCTGTCCTCTTCACTAACACAAAAGAATGAAAAACGATTTTTTTCAAAATTTAAAAAATATTTTTTATAAAGTTTAAAAAATGATTCTTTGAAAATATCAATTTATAAAAATAATTGAAATTATCACAATTAATGTATAAGTAACTCTAACTAATGTAATTTTGTTCCACAGTGTGGACAATATTTAGAATCTTTTTCAATTATTGCATGACATAAAGGACAACTTATAGTTAGGCTATTTCTACATTGATTACAGAATTTATTATTTGAATCATTTTGTGCTCCACATCTAGGACAAGTAATAACATCTTTATCGTTACCTTTAATAGTATCAACAATATCTTTAAATTCAGGTTTAATATCTTGATATGCTTCTTTAGCTACCGGGATACTTTCATTTTTTAAATATGTATTAACTTCTTTTCTATATGCGAAGCTTAAACAAGATGAACCGATTCCTATTAAAGGGAATCCAACAATCATTAAAAAGAACAATGGAGGCATTGTCATATTCATAAAGCCAATAACAAAACTAATAAATCCAACCATTGATAAAATTATTCCAGGAATCAATGTTACGAATCCAATTATTTTAAGAGTCTTTTTATTTTTTAAATGTTTATTATTCATATTATGTTTCCCTCTTTTATTTTAACATTCTAAGAAATATAGTTGTATCTAATTAAAAGTTTAATCGCTTTGAAACTTGTTTAAAAATTTAGTGCTTATATTGAAGTTATTAATTTATTTAAGGACGGATAGCTATTTTGATGACATGTTCTTTTCTATTTTCAAAAATATCGTATGCTTTTTCAATTTCACTTAATCGGAAGGTATCTGTAACTAAAGGCGTTGTATCAATCTTCTTTTCTTCGATTAATCTTAATATTTCATCACAATCACATCCATCAACTCCACCAGTTTTAAATATTAAATTCTTACCATACATCTCTCTTAAAGGTAAAATTTGATTTTCTTCATATAAAGCAATAATTGTAACTATGGCATTAGGGCGAGCAGCTTTCCAAGCTAATTCAAAAGTATCTCTACTTCCAGCTACTTCGATTACACGATCTGCTCCATTATGATCGCTATGTTCTTTAACAAATGCTTCGATGTCAGTTTCATTAGGATTAACAACAATAACATTTTGATAATGTTTCTTAACAAATTCAATTCTATCTAAATCAACTTCACTAAGAATGATTCTTTTTGGATTCTTTAACAAAACACAAGATAGTGTGCATAATCCTGTAGGTCCTCCTCCAATAATAAGAACAGTATCATCTTTTCCAATATCAGAGATTTTTGTAGCCCAAAATCCAGTTGCTAAAATATCCCCAACAAATAAAGCTTCTTCATCACTTACACTTTGAGGAATTTTATTAAGACCTTGATTAGCATACGGGACTCTAACATATTCTGCTTGTCCGCCATCAATTCGACATCCTAATGCCCATCCACCATTTTCGTCAACACAATTATTAACATATCCATTTTTGCAAAAGAAACATTCTCCACAAAATGTTTCAACATTAATCGTAACACGGTCTCCAGGTTTAACTTTTGTAACTTTCTTTCCAACTTGTTCTACTATTCCAACCATTTCGTGTCCAATAGTGATTCCTTTTTTAGCTCTAGGAACCGCACCATGTTTAATGTGTATATCACTAGAACAAATGCTAGCTAAAGTAACTTTAACGATCGCATCAGTATCATTTAAAATGACAGGTTTACTTTTGTTTTCTAAAACAAATTTATTTTTATCTTTATATGTGTACGCTAGCATGTATTTTTCTCCTCTAATATTAAAATCATTTCCATTATAACAAAACACGTAGCTCTAAAGAGGATATAAAAAGCTTAATTTCCTTTATTAAATCAATATTCATGTATTGCTTTAATTAGATGTTGCTATTTCATCGATTAATATTAACGAATTACATTTAGTTAATTTTCATTGTAGTTCCAAATCAACCAAAAAGATGTTTGCTTTTACGGGGATTAAAGTACGCAAAAATCTTTTTTACCGTTTTTATTTGTCTCTCTTATAGAAGACATCCATTGACTTGCCAACATCTTCTTCTATTTTTTGAATAACATAAAACGATATTTCATGATAAAAGTTAATGTTTTTATGTGTGTTAATATATTCAGCAGCAGCTTCAACTCCAGCCTTAGCAGCATAACTATAATAATTAATTTTTCTAATGCCTGAAGAAATCGATTTTCTATAATCGTCAACGCTAACTCCACTTCCTCCGTGCATTACGAGAGGTATGTTGATCAATTTTTTAATTTCTTCTAAAAGATTAAAGTCTAAACATGGCTTGCTCTTATAAATACCATGAGCTGTCCCAAACGAACAAGCCAATGCATCAACGTTTGTCTCTTTTACGAACTTTAAAGCTAAATAAGGGTCAGTATATAAATCTTCTTTTTTTATGTCATTTGAAGAATGTAAAGACTCCCTTCCTCCAAGAACTCCAATTTCAGCTTCAACATCTGCTCCAAATTTCTTCGCCATCGCAACACACTTAATAGTGTTTTTGACATTATCCTCATACGGCAATAAGCTTCCGTCGTACATTATGCCCGTAAACCCAATTTTCAAAGCTCTCTCTATGTAATCTAAATGTTCACCATGATCCAATAAGCAACAAATAGGAACTTTAGAATTTTTGGCAGCTTGAACCATTAAAGGGCCAATTTCATCAATAGGTGCAATTTCTTCATGAAGTTCCGCGTGCATGATTATAATTGGTACATTTCTTTTTTCAGCTGCTCTAATAACTGCAAATAAATTTTCAAATGTTGGGGTATTATAAGCACCGACAGCACACTTATTTTCTTTTGCGTAATTTAAAACATCATTTAATTTAACTAACATACTACAAATTATCTCCTTTAAAGTTATTTAATTTGACTTCAATTTCGTACACTTGGACTTCGTTAGGTTGTATGAATTTAAGTTCGCCTTTTTTTCGAAGCACACTTCTTCCATCAGGCAAACTATTTCCTGGTTCTAAACCCAACACATAGTCTCTCTTTCCAAACATTTTCCACTGTACAAATTTATCTAATTTAGCATCATCAAATTTAATTTCTAACTCAACATTTAAATCATTATTGATTATTTTTGCGTACTTTTCTTTATTGAATGAGTGATAATAGCATCTTTCTTTGTATCTATCTTGAGGAGGCAAAATTTCACTCCACTTATCAATTTCAGACTGAGCTAAATTGTCTCTTCCTTTAACTTCAACACTGGAAATTTGTATTTTACTATTCTCGTTTAAAAAAGGATATCCTAAATTAAAATGATAAAGCAAACACAGAGGTTCAACTTCGTCTCCTGTGTTTTTAATCCTATCTTTAATTTTAAAGATATTTTCTTTTTACTTACAACAATTTCCCTTTCAAGAACTAATTTGCTCCCAAAAATTTTTTCATCATTAATTGTTCCATGTAAAATTATTTCCTCAGAATTTTCAGAATAAAAATTATTTATTGAAGGTATATTACTTATAGTTCCGTGTAAGCTTAATTTTTCTCCATTATCTTCACAAGCGTTCCCAACACTCTTCAAACCACATGTAGTTAAAAAGCCAGCAGTAAAAGAATTCAGGAATTTATTTTCACTTTCAACAAAATAGCAGCTAGACACATAATCACAAGGAGACAAAAATCCGCAATTAATACCTTTATAATTTAATTCGCTAATATCAAAACACCTCTCCAAAGATATAATAAGTTCTAGTCCTAACCCATTTCTTACTCTATAAAACTCCATCCCTTTGGCTTTTCCTTCAACTAAAGCAAATTTCCTAACACCTTTGTTTTGGAGTAGAGAACCAACATAATTATCTTTTATCATTTTAAAATATCCCCTTTATAGAATTATAAATTTTAGAGTATTTTTTAAATTTTATATCATAATAATCACAAAATTCTTTACGTGGAACATAAGTTTTATTTATTTTGGATAACTTGTTGAATCCTTCTTTATAATCTTTAAAAACACCTAATGTTGTGCCCACAATAAAGGCAGCACCAACTGTGCCTGCGTCATGATTAGTTAAAGTTGATATAGGTATACCTATAATATCAGCTTTTAATTGCATCCAGCATTCATTCTTAGAACCTCCACCAGTCGCTATTATTCTTTCAATAGCAACTCTATGTTTTTTCAGTCTTTGAATATTAATTTTCATTTCAAAGCATAGTGATTCTAAAATTGCTTTATAAATATCTTCTCTTTTTGAATCGAGTGTAAGATTAAATATTGCACCTCTAGCATCAGTATCTTTCACAGGTGTGATCATACCTGAAAAATGCGGAAATACTAAAATATCCGTTTTGTTATAATCAAAATCTTTATTTAAATATTTAAAAATCTCAGATGTGTTTATATCCTTGCAATACGTTTTAATAAACCATTCAATTAGTGCTCCACCAGTATAAAGAAGCGAATAGCATACAAAATGATTTGTATCGTCAAAAGGAACCAAACAAAAATTGTTTTTAGATATTCCATTTAAATCAGCATTGTTATCAAACAAAGGTGTTAAACACTCACAAGTTCCACACCCATCAATTGCTTCACCTCTATTAAACAATCCAGCACCTAAAGCAGAACTAATTTGATCATGGCTAACATTTATAATTTTAATATTTTTAGATATGCCTATTCTTTTTTTAACTTCATCTCTAATAAAACCAGCATTGTTGCCTATTTTCACTGGTAATGACAATAGTTTTTCATCTATTCCAAATGTGCTTAATATTTCTGTCGACCATTTTTTTACTTTATAATCAAACATCATTGTTCTAGTCGCCAAGCTATAATCTATATATTTATAGCCAGTTAAACTAAAAACAATATAGTCTTCTATTAGGCATATATGTTTTACTTTAGAAAAAATATCTGGGGAATGTTTTTTAACATACAAAATTTTAGGCAAAGAATACATTTCACTCAAAGTAAGTCCTGTTATTTCTCTGATCTTATCTTCGCCTATCAATTCTTTAATATCTTTAAGCTCCTCCAACCCACGCTTATCAGTATAAAGCATTGAATTCATCAAAATATTTTCTTCTTCGTCTAATAAAACGAACGTTTCTCCAAACGATGTAATGCCTATACCTTCTATATCAGCATTTTTAAAATAAGACTCTTTAATTAGTTCTAAAACCGTTTCTAAAATAATATTCGGATCAATCTCATCAATTCCATGGCGCCTATCAAGAGAATACTTTTTGTAAATTTTAAAAAGCTCATTATTATTATTGAATATAGTAATTTTGCTCCCTGTAGTGCCAATATCTATTCCTCCATAAATCATGTTAATCTAGATCTACAAATTCATAATGAAGGTATGTTGTAAAAGCTTCTTTTAGGACGTTTTTGTATTTACCTATGCCAATTGTTGTATGGTGTTTAAAGCCTTCCCTTGCTAGTTTAATCATTTTATCATCTAAATTTTTAATGTGTGCTACTCCACCACACCCAAAATAAGCTTTTTCGATTGGATCTTTTGTGAATTCGCCTTCGCTTGCGTAGACAAACAATTTTCCATCTTCGGTTTTACAATTAGAAAAAGTCATTTCAAAATTTTTAATTCTTCCTTCGTTTGTTCCCCATCCACTACCTGGATCTCCTTTAGCAAACATTTTATGTTCAGTTACTTCACCCTTAGAAGTCATTAAAGTTTGAGCTACAGGACCACAGTGGAATAAAATTACTTTGTCTTTTTCATCTCCATAATTATTATTCCAATCGAGACAAGCGGTTGGACTTTCTGTAGCTAAATTTAACGCTCTCATTGTGATAGCACTACATAAATCTATTTCACAAGAAGCAACTATTCCTCGGTCATTTAATTCACTTAGCAATACACAAGGGCAAACTCTTAATATAGTTTCCATTTCGTTCCGGCATCTTAAAGTAATACAATCTAAATGATATTCTTTAATATACTCATCAATTACTACACCAATTTTGCCTAATGTAACAATATTTTTCTGTGGTACTTTTGAAAAATTTGTATATTTTTTGAGAGATTCTACTTTAGAAACTACTCTTATATCATCATCTTTCAAGTTTTGTACTTTATAAATAAGTTCACTAAGATCGAACGATTCAACATTAATTCCGTATCTTTGTAATGCTATTTCATCAAATCTTACAGTTTTAAAAGCAGTTGTTCTAGCTCCTATACAGCCAACATTGAATCTTTTCATTCCGTTTACTATTCGGCATATTGCTGCAAAATCAAGTAAATTATTTTTAAATTCTTTGCTTAAAGGATGAACAACATGTGGTTTTAAAACAGTAAAAGGGACTTTATATTGAGAAAAAACATCTGTAACACTAAATTTGCCGCAGTAAGCATCACGTCTATGCATGAAGTCCATTTTTCCAATTTCATCTGGATAAGCTTGCATTAAAATTGGAACTCCAGCATCTTGCAACGCAGTTATTGCACCATTTTCATCAATAAAAATAGGCATGCATAAAATTACACCATCAAATTCACCCTTATGTTCTGCAAGCCATTCATGATATATTAAACCTTCATCTCTTGTTTCTACAGCACCATAACGAGTTGCAGTTTCTTCCATTATTAAATAATCGTATCCAGCATCCTGAACAGCTTTTTTCATCTCTTCTCTAGCACCAGATATAAGTTCAGCTGGCATAAAACCACGATTACCAAAAAATAAAGCGAATTTCATAAAACTCATGTTTTCCTTTATAACTTAATTATTTTGTATTTATCATTAGTACAATTGATTTGTATTTTTTTATCCGAAATCACTACCTCTAAAAACCCATCCATCAGAGGTATTTTAATGAACATATCATTTAATAAAGCATTACTATTGAAAATTATATTATTATTAAAGTTGTCTATGCATTTTAAACCACAATTAGCTTCAATTATTAAATTTATAATATAACTTGCAAAAGCATGATTTAGTGAGGCGAAAGACGAATCGTGTTCCCGTAAGGTTCCAGTCAATTTTGACATTTTATAAAAATAATCAATAGATTCTTCAAAAACCTGTTCGCATTTTCTCCAATCATTTAGTAAAGAAAGTCTTAAATAATCACCTATAAAAACATTGGACTTAAAAACATTTTTATATACTATATTTGAATTTCTATTAGGACCAAAACTATTTATTAGCTTATTACGTAATTCAGGAAATGAATTTTTACTTATTGTACCGAAGTAATAAGCAAAATATTGACAAGTTTCAGAAATATTATCAGTTAATTGTAGATTGTTATTTTTATCTCTAAGGGCATTATCATGGAAAAAATTGCCATCAAACGCAAAATCAATAATCTTTTTGTTCAACTCAAGAGCTTTATTTTTTAAATCATCTCTAGATAAAATTTCTCCACATGTAAGTAAAAACTTAGAATAAAGCATATTACTTGGAAAATTAACTCCTTCGACAAAATCATTCGCTTTACTCCATTCTACAAATACCCAATTTTCTAAATTCTCTAAAAATCCATATTCATTCTCAAACGACTCAAAATATTTTATAAGACCTAAAATCTTTTTTTCGCTTCCTTTTACAAGATCAACATCATCGCTTCTAATTAAATAATCTTTTAACTCTAATACATAGAACATAGCCCAGTTCGGAATAAACATACCATCTGGATGCTCTGCAGGATAGCAGCAAGGTATCATTCCATCAGGTAACGTATCTAGTCGATCCATAATTCTGTAATTATTTAAGAAATTTTTCTCCACTATGTTTCGCCCAGTTAAAAACTGTTCTGCCTTAGCGCTAAAATACGAATCACAAAGCCATCCAGCTCTTTCTCGACTAGGACAATCTGTTAAAATATCTACTGCGTTTTGTTTAAAAGTGTTTATTCCTGCGAATATAATCTCGTTAATTTTCGAATCATAAAAATTATATATGAACTGTTCGCAATCCGGATTTTCATATCTAATAATTCCTAAATTATTAATTTTAATATTACCATTTACTACCAACATTCTTATAAATTTAGCAGTATAAGGTTCAAAAGAAATTAAATTATAATTTCCTTTTTCAAGCTTGTAATAAATTACATTGTGAGTTGTATTTCTGAAGCAATTAATTTGTATTAGTTCATTTTCATTCGAATTTAAATTTATTTCATCGAATAAAATCACACATTCAGAGTCTTCAAGAACCTCAATATTAGTGAAAACAAATCCAGTTAAAGAATAATTGTTTTTAAATGTTGCAAAATCACCCTTCTTTAAATTTAAATTTATGCCTTGTCGAATATGATATTCAGCTTTAGATGCAACATAATTCGGATTTACTTCATAATCTTTCTTATCAAATATAGATAAATGTTGGGTATACATGTATCTATCTTGATATTCAGAAAGATTATCGTTAATCTTGAAAATTCCACATTCAGCAAACTCATACTCTTGCTTATTTAAATTTACTGAATGAGGTATTCTTTGAATGAAAGTCCCATACTTAAAAGATATAACTTCCTCTTCTTCAAAAGCGAGATTACTTAATTCTAGAAATCGATATTCTTTAAATTTTATATTATAAGATTCACTGAAAGGTCTTTGATAACTAAATCTTGATACTTTTTGGTATCTCATTTTATTTAGATAACATTTAGTATTTTCAGATGAATATTTTAAAATTTTATTATCACTTATAATTTCATAACAGACAAAAGGTTTGGTATTTAAAGAATAATAAGTATTTGTCTGATAGCCAACAACTTCTATTACAATCCTGTTTAAACAATCATTACACTTGATTTCGTGTTGATCTATTTCGAAAAAATCGTGCGCACTTCTTGAAGGACCATAATATAATAATTTTCCATTCAAGAAGACTCGATAAAAATTATTAGCTGCAATATGAAATTTATAATCGCCAGCTGCTAATTCCTCGACAAAAAACAGAGAAATGTTCATCTCATTTAGATATTTCTGACCCCAAATTTGCTTAGCTTTTATAAATTTATCCATTTTTTATACCGTTTCTATAATCTTTAATTCTTCTTCTTTAGTTAATTTAATATGGTTTCTCAAATATGAGTATTCCTTACCATTAATAAGGAACTTTTTCTCAACGTTTAAATCATTTTTTAAAGATAATAATCGATCCCCTACATAGTATAGTCCATTAAACATAGATGGTTTTAATTCAATTAACAACTCGATAAATGATTCTTCGAGATTTTCAAAAATTAAAAAATTGTTATATCGTTTAAACTGAACGTTTGCTTTGACATCTAAATTAGCTGGTAAGTATATTTTTAAATATTTCAATTTACCTTGTGTAATTATATGAATATTTCCGTTTTCATATAAATTAGATACCGACTTAACATACAATTCATTTTGTTTAATTTCGAAATTTTCTAACATATTAATTCGCAAAGAATCTTCAGATAAGAAAAACAAATTGTTTTTAATGTATTTTAATCCTTCTCCAAGTCTCATTGTGCAGCAAAAATAAGCTTCGTACAAATGAATTTTCAGAGTATTATTATCCACAGTTAAACAAGTATTACAACCTGCTCCACCATTAGATCTTTGACTGACACGAAGCGCATTATTATATATTTTATTCATAAGTAATACATATTTTTCATCGCATGTCAGTTTATACAATTCACTCGCTACAATAAAGCTATCAACAATGCAACATGTTTCAGTCCGAGTATCAGGTCGATTAAACCAATTAATATTTGAAAAATCTTTTGTTGTTCCACAACTTAAATAATTTTCAAATATGTCTCTAGCCATATCTAACAACTCTTTGTTTTTGCTTAGTTTATAGTATCTCAATAACCCTCTTGTAAATGACAATGTAGCATGAGTTTGACATTTTAATTTAATATAATCAATTTTTCCAAAAGTTTTGATAATCGTTTCAATTAGCGGAATTAACTCAGCATCTTTTGATAATTCATATGCTTGTGTGGCTCCATCTAACATTATAAAAGCGCAACCAATATCACTACTGCAAAGCCATCCATTATTTTCAAATGACTCTGTATGACCTGATACCCCACCATTTTCTCTATCACAAATCGGATATATTGGATAAAATGGTACAATTTTTTTTAAAAAATTATTTTTTATAGAATTTATAAATTCAAAAATTTCATTATTTTTAGTAATTTTATAATACTCGATAAAGCCTCTTAAAAGCCGACTAGTTCCACTGATTTGCTGTTCATTAATAGTTTTTTCATCAATAATTTCACCGAAATACTTATATTGGTTTAAATGTTGCTCTATTTCATTAAATATATTTTCAAGTTGTTTTAATATAAGTTTTTGTTCTTCTGCATGACCGTTATAACAATCATATAGTGAACATAATGATAAAATAGCTCTTCCGCACCAATCGCCAGGCCAACCACATTTGTCTTCGTAATCAAAAATTAGAGGATAAGAGTACATATCTGAATTCATTCGTTCTCTATTTAAACGAATTCGTTCAAGTAATTCACCATTATTTATTACTATCATATTCTTTTCCTTTATGCGCTCTGGCAAAGCCAAAGCGCATATTCATTAATATTATTTATTTACTTTAATTAATTCGTATTCAAGATACCCAATATCAAATATCGATCCAGCTGAGAATGAATTCATATAAAATGAGAAGAAGTCAACAGTTTTTGTAGCTTTCCAATTTAATGTAAATTCGTGATAACCGACTTTATTAGCATTAGGATCATGTTGAGCGAGGTCAATAAATACACTATTATCCATATTGAAAAATAATTTTAATTTATCATCAACATTAGCTTCAACATAATATACAAATGTAATTTTATATTCTTGTCCACTTTCTAAAGTACTCTTAGATTGGAACCATTCAATATTCGCATCAGCACCAGCTTTATCTTTAGTGAAAGTGACTTTAGAAAGTTTCTCAGGAAGTTTTTCACCGATTAATTCACCTTTAGGCTGATCTTTAACTAAATTCCATGAATGACCATTTTGATTTCCTCCGTCAAATTGTCTAGTTTCAACTTTCCATTTGTCACCAACCTTATGACCAGCAGGAGTTTCTCCTTCAGGAATAGCATCACCTTCAACCAACTTGAGTGTCATATTGCCTATATAAATATCGAATTTAGGATTATTAGCACCATAAATATTTAATTGTGTTTGACCAGGCAAAATGGTGCCCTCCCAAGTCAATTCTTTTAATCCATTACCCAAATCTTTAACTTTTGGTGCGCTTGCTGGATTTCCTGCTCCCATCATGATAAAGACTAAGCCTTTGTCATTAACGTTATAATAAGTAAATGAAACTTGTAATTGTTTTCCTGCAATTAAATTGTTTGGTGTAGTTCCGACAACATTATGATTATCTGCATTAAATAAATGCATTGCGTTTTCGCTAAACGATGCACCAGCACCTTTAATAGCGCCTTTAACTGTTTGGTTTTCTATATTATCAACGATAACAACTTCACCATTTGTGATTCCAGTAGATTTATCTTTCCAGTTATATGTAAAACCAGATTCTAATTCTTTTGATGTTGGTTCTACATTAGTAACATTAGGGATTTCACTTGTTTTAATTGAGAAATTATCAACACTGATTTTTGGATTTGCATCAGATGTTGCTGATAATTTAAAGAATCTGAAATAAGACTTTTTACCTGCTGGCATATTAACTGCAGGGAACTTCATAGTTACATGTTGAACACTGCCATCGCTTGCAGCTGTAGAAACAAATGTATTGTTTAACCCATCGAATTCATCCCATGAAATTCCAAAATAGAAATTGTTAAATTGAGCAGGTTTTCCTTCTAAAATTTTGTAGTCAAAATTAACTTCATATGTAACAGGTACTTCTCTTAAAAAATCATCACTGACTCTATCCATGAAAATTGCTTTAGCAGCACTACCGGCTGTTTTATTTGTATCTATTACTAACGAATTGCCATCAATACTTTCATCTTTAGTAGCGCTAAAATATGAAGCATCAAAGTTTGTTGGTTTTAAATACGAATTATACGGATCAGCAAAACCGTCTTTGAATGTTCCATATTTATTCAAAGCATCTGGTTTATCAGCACCAATAACATCAAATTTATCTTCATTCGCTGGAGTTACATTAACAATAATTGTTTCTGTAGTTTCTAATTCAGTTTTTTCACTATAAACATAATATTCAATTATGTGCTTTCCAGCTATATTACTATTAAATTTCGTTTTATCTTCTGAAATAGATGTTCCACCCCATTCCAAATCAGTAACTTCGACAACAGACTTTAAATCTGTTCCATCGTAATCATTGGCAGTAAAGGTTGGTAATGCAATATCTACTCCTGCAGCAACAACTAAATCTTTTTTATCAGAAAGTGTAATTGTTGGGGCTTTTACTTCAGGAGCAGGTTTAGTAACATTAATAGTAACTGTATCAGTTTTACCTCCATCTGTTGTTTTAACTTCGACAGTTGCTGCGCCTTCTTTTAACGCTTTAACAGTTCCATCTGATGTAAGTTCGACAATTCCTTCAGGTGAAGCTTTAAAGGTGTAAGATTTATCTGTGGCGTTTTCTGGTAAAACTGTTACAGTTATTTTTGTTGTTTCACCAATTAATAAATCTTTTTTATTAACTGAAGCCTCAACACTTGAAACACTAACGGTTTCAGTGATAGGTGGATTGGGTTTCTGAGGTTCCCCTCTACCACAACTAGCTAAACCAACTCCACCTAAAAGTAGCAACGTACTAAGTGCTACTAAAGGTATTCTTCTTTTTTTCACAAGTTTTTCCTCCTTAATTATTATTTACTTATGAATTTATATTGTGGCATCCTTTGTGTGGATGTCTTCCAAGTTTCAACAAAGTGAGGAACATTACCAGCTTGTATTCTTTTTAAGCTCATGTCATTTCTCTCACAATCAGCGATAACTATGCAAATATCAATTCTTTCGCCTTTATCGATGGTTTCTTTAAATTCTGGTGCAAGCGTAAATGGAATTAATATTTCACCTGTATAACCATTATCATTTAAATTAAAAACCGTTTTCATTAAATCTTTATTTGCTAAATATTTATCATTTGTTCTTGATTCACCGAGAGTTGAATAATTTGTAGATTTCCAAGTCGGTGCAAATGCTGCTTGTAATACTCCGCCTTGGTTTTTATAAACCTGCATATCTGCAGTTGGCATATTTGTAATTGTTGACATAAATATTTCTACGCAATCACCAAGCCAGAAATCATTAATTGTTTTAACATCTAATTTGTTATCAAGAACATCGAATCCAAAATATATACCTTTATCATCATGTGTGATCATTAGCTTATTAATTTTAAAATGTGATTCTAATTCTTTTGCACTCTTTTCAACTCCATCAGCTGCTGAATAAGCTAAAATATCAATTTCATTAACGCCATCTTGTGACCACTCTGATAAATTTCCATCTATATTTATTTCGTTAAGCGACTTTTTAACATCTATTTGTGGTCCAGCTTCCTCATTAACTTTCCAATTTACATTATGGTTATCTTGCAAATTAATATCCTCTGGCATAGTCATACCTTGTGGCATTAATCCAGCAATGTTCTTACCTAAATCATTTTCATTATAATTGCCTTCAATACTGACATCGCCAACATTATATAAATGAAAAATTGTATTATATGTGTCACCACTTGGCAAATATTTACTGCCGTTATAGAAAAGATTGTTTTTAAAATTAGAATCAGAAACACCACGTAATGAAATTGCGCTATTTCCATTTTCAGCAAAGAAATTATTTTCTATTGTAATGTTTTTAATTACATCTTTTGGACCAACTGTGCCATTATTGCCAATAGCAAACACTGATAAATCTCCCAATAACGTTCCACCCTTCAAATAACAATTATTGATGAATTTATTATTTTTAATGCTGTAGTTTTGAGGGACAGTGCATTCATTAAAAACATCTAAAGCACTTGCAGCTTGTATAGAGCCATGCCCAACATTAATAAAACTATTATTTTCAATTATAGCTCCAGGAACTTGGACTAGAATTCCTCTATTTCTCTTATTTCTAACTATATTATTTTTAAAAGTAAGTTTTGGCGTATTGCTTACTAAGGATATTCTTGCGCTATTCCAAGAATCAGAACCTGAAATTCTATCGTCAACGGTTAATATATATCCGCTGGCAGTTTCTTTGACATTTTTAATTGTGTATTTTCCGTCTTTTGGGTTATAAGGTGTAAAGTCATCTTCCGCATAACATACAAATTCATCGCCAACATTAAAGTCCATCTTACCTGTAATTTTTGAAACTTCAATCGTTCTGCTTGATGCCTGTACATTATTTACTTTATACCAGTAACCATGTTTAATATTAAGCGCATCATCATGAGAATTTTCAATTATGGAGTTTGTTACACTTACTTCTCCACTCATCATATTAAAATGTAAACCATCAGCACAACTAGTCATTAAAGAACTAGAACCATCCTTTAATTTAAGGAAGAATCTATTCAAATATAGATTTTTCGTTCTATCTGAAGTGAAAGCCATACCAGGAACATGATGAAAAGTTAGATTTTCAAAATACATATTCTTAGATTCGATAACAGTCACTCCGCTCGCATCATATTGAGCGAATTGAATTGTTGCAAAATCTCCTTTTGCACTCTTTACGATTTGATTTTTAAAATTAATTTTTAATTGATATCCATCATCATTATTACCTAAGATTTCATATCCATTAAATTCATCTACTGCTAAATTTCCAGCTTGTGATGGGATTTTTGTAATTGCATCAAATTCAATATATGATCTAATGTTTTTTTCTTTGCCTTGAGATTTTAAATCAGCAAGAATCTTTATTAAAGAATTAAACTCCTTATCAACGCTTAGTAATACTTCATTTTTTTCTATATCGCTTGATAAAACTTTGCCAGTTAATGAAGGAGCAACTTTATAATCCAAAACAAAATCGTTTAAATAAACATTTTTACAATTTTTAAAATCAAAAAGTCCTTTCCAACTTAAATTCTCACAATTAAGAATCAAATTAGCATTATTTCCTTCGAAATATGTATCAGTTAAACCATCAGCATTAAAAGTTTTTCCAGAATTTTTAACTTGAAATTTAGTATCAATATTGTAATCTTTATTTTCAAAAACAAGCTTTACTTTTCGACCACTTTGATTTTCTTGTCTTGCCATTAAAATAGATGTTTGAATTATATAAAAATCATTTATCTCTACAACTTCCGGAAAGAATTTTTTTATATCATCTAACGATATATCTTTTAAACTTATAATTTTGACATTTGTGTCATTAGGAATACTATATTTTTCAACAGTAGTTTCGCTTTCAATTACGCCAACATTAGAATTATTAGATAACCCATATTTTTCATTTGTGACAGCTTTTTCTAATGTGTATGGATTTTTCTTAAGTGCGGAACTTAGTTCTTTTGCGTTTGCATAATCACTAGTATTTTCCAAAATCACAAAATCTAAAGTTTTTTCGCTATTACCAATCTCTGTTTTTCCAGTAATAGTAACATTGCCTTTTTTTAAAGCAGTTACCAAGCCAGAGTTGCTAACAGTTGCTATTGATGAGTCGCTTGAAGTAAAAATAACTTTTTTATTGCTAACAGACTCAGGAAGTATTGAAACATTAATTTGAATTGTTTCACCAACAAACAGTTCTCTTTTATCAACAGTAATGTTGAACTCAGTAATACTTTCTTCTTGAGCTGGACCATTATTTCCTCCACAAGCACTTAAAGACACTATACTACCTAAGCATAATAACGAAGTTGCACATAAAACTAATAATTTCTTTTTCATATTAAATACCAACCTTTACTTGATTATTTATTTTAGTTACATTCGTAACTGATGTTTCCTCTTCAATTTGTTTGAATAAAATAGGTTTTTTTCCTTCTTCAAAGTAAGTCATATTATTTTCTAAAAGAATGTTGTCTGAATATCTAAGATATATGGAAGATGATGTATAATCCATCTCATCTTTGTAGTATAGGTTATTTTTAATTTTTGCATTACCTACACCAGATAAATAAGTATCAACTCCCACATTGTTATAGAAGAAGTTATTATAGATTTCCAAATTTCTTAAAGTATTAGGTAAAACTTTATTTTGTTCGCCCCAAACAAAATTTCTCATCGCATCCCAGTTTCCTAAAAATTTATTATTAAAAAATTTAATATCTCGTGGGACTATAGCTTCAGCGAAAGAGTCTACTACACACAAATTTTGTAACGCACCATGGACCACATTTTGGAAAGTACAATTTTTAATCAACGATCTTCTAGCTTGCAATAATATTCCTCTATTACGTTTATTTCTGATTATGCAATTATCTAAAGTTAATTGTGTGGATTGCGTATCGTTTCCTACTAAATAACCTACAAAACTGCGTTTAACTGGTCGATCTAATTCAAGAGTATAGTTTCCACCTAATTTCGTAGATTTTAAAATTTTATAGTCACCATAGTCTTTAAGACCTTGTGCTTTATCATAAATTGTAATCATATCTCCTTCTTCGAAAGGGATTGTAACTTCACTTTGTGTTTGCGTAACTGTAATAACATTATTTCTTGCGTTTTCTATTTTTCCGTAAAACGTTTTAATATTTAAACCATCATCATGGCTACCTTCGATAACGCTATTCGTAATATTTAATTCACCTTTTAGTCCACAAGTATGAATAATATCTGCTGTGCAAGTTAATGCTCTTGTGCTATCTTCAGAATGCGCAAAATTCACCCTATTCAAATAAAGATTTTCTCCTAAATTAGCCCTTAAACCCATTCCTGCAGCAACACTAGTAGTTATATTTTCGAAGTAAGTATTTTTATTTTCGTTTAACGCAAAGCCAAAATGTTCATAAACCGTAAAACCAAAATGAACATTGGTTCCGATTTCTGGCTTTGTATATTTATGATATGGAAAATTATGCGATAAAGTAACTTTCATTTCTTTATTACTTGGATCGTAGCTAATATTTGGGATTCCAACTAATCCATTAGTATTATAGAATAAGTTTCCATGACGATTTGGTACCCACCAATTTGTAGATTCATCAACGAATAATTCAGCATAAGTTAGGCTCTTCAAATTAGCTCCAAATTTATAAATTGAATTTGATAAATCAAACTCATCATCAATTTTTAAAGTTATATCACTTGTCCCACTATTATCTGAAACAGAAACAATTTTTCCCATAATTGTAGGCGAAGGATTCATATCGAATTTGAGATTATTTAAATGTATGTTGGTAGACCTTTCAATTTTTATATATGTAAGCCAACCATTATAAATTAATTTTGTGTCTTCCTCTCCTACTAAATAAATATCGTTTGCATCAACAATACTAATAGTTTGAGAGAATTTATATATTCCACTTTTAAATTTGATTATTTTGTTCCCGGATTCATTTTTAATTGATTCAATCAATATATTTAATGCACCACTATTATTATCTCCATCAAAAGTAACACCATAGTCTTCTACAGCGTATACCTTTCCTTCTGTTGGTACTGGATATAGTTCTTGTGATAATCTTTCTTTTTCAACGCCAATTAGACTAGCATCATCCAAACCCATAAAACCATCTGTTTTGATGTTATCTCTATATGGCGATTTTTTTAATGTATCTAAATATGTTCTTTGATCGACCATGGTTCTATCGTCCCTTTCTGAAATAGAAATACTTACCGAATCTTCAAAATTGCCATCATTAGTAACAACTTTAATTGTGGTTTCTCCTGCATTAAGAGGTTTTACCATGTAGCCTTCTATCTTAATTAAATCAGTATTATAATCTTTAAATGTATATGTTAAATCTGAAGCATCATTTGGCAACACTTCCACTTTTAAAAGAGCAGTTTCATCTAAATAAATATTTGGCTTATCAATTGTTAAAATAACTCCATTAACAGGTTTTTTTCCGTGATCAATCTCGGTGTTTTGATTCCCACATGAAACAATAGTAGCACCTATTGTTGCGATCGTTAAAATTATAATTGATTGATGCTTTTTCATACTTATTATCCGTTGTATCTCTTCAAAGCTTGATTATAAAGATTTACTAAATACTTGGCTTTATAGCCCTCGAGAGCTGTCAAAAATTCATTATAACTAGCATCATCCTTTGGGTCTGCTCCGCCTTCACCTCTAATATATTTAGATTCTAAATATTTATATTGAGTATCTAAAGAAGCTTTAATTTTTGAAATTTGTTCATATTCTGCACTTGTCATTTTAATTTCGTTTGGTACTGGCACTTTTAAATATGGCATGTAATTAGAACTCATCTCATTAATTTTATTAAGAATTTCATCATTCATTTTTGAAACAAAATCATTTTGCCAATATAAAGCACTTGCGCTTCCAACATTAGGAGTTATTGTGGCTCTATAGTCTTCTTGAGTTCCATCGAAGTCTTCAGGCACATGAAATGTCCAACTTGTATGTTCATCATTATCCCAAGTCCAATTTTCGCCTTCTACACCATAGCTAATTAGTTGAACACCTAAATCGCTATACATAATATCTATTAACCTAGCTACCTCGCGTGGATATAAAGATTGTTGTGAAATACAAGCTCCATCTGGTTTAAATGTTGAAAATCCTTTTTGAATTTTAGGTCCTTTATAAAACTCGCTTGTTAGAGGTCCGACTGTAACATATTGGTCTTCTAAATCATAACCCACTGTAATATAAGCTGCTGCACTACTAAAAGATCCTAATTGGCCTTTCGTTCCGTATTTTGCCATTTCAGCATCTGTTTTGATTGCGAATGTGTTTTGATGTAATAGACCTTTAGACCACATTTCGTTCATCGTTGTTAAATATTTACGATATCCTTCTGTAAATGGAGTATAGACAAATTCAGTTTTATCAGCATTAATTTCAATGCCGTGTTCCACATAACCATAACTTCCTAAAATCATATTTTGTAAAAATTCTAGTGATTTGCTGGTAACAGGTATTTCATCATTTGGGTCACCGTTTTGATTCGCGTCATAATCTTTAAATGCTTGTAAAACCGTGAGATATTGTTCAATTGTTTCGATCTCATTAGCATTAGGCAAACCTAAATCATATCTATTATTAAGATTTTCAATCCAGGTTTGATTTATAAACATTTTATATGTTAAATCACGTGGGACATCTTGAACACTGAGAGTAGAATACATTTTACCATCACTTAAAGTAGCGACTTTTGTTGCATCTTCTTTGCTTCTATCAACACCCCAGTTTTCATCCATACCTTTTTTGTAATTAGGCATAAAATTATCAATTAAATTGCCAACCTCGTAACCAACATTTAGTTTATATGTTGCATCGTTAAAAGGAACAAACGCAGGAAAATTATTTTCTGCAAATTGCACTTGCTCAGCAATAGGGTTATTAAATAAAAACAAATCAGGCTTATAGTTTTTATCTTGCCAAATAGAAGCTCTTCTATTTGCATAACCACCAGTATCAACGGTTGTAAAATCAAATTTTAAATTTGTAACTTTTTCTAAATATTTAAACATTGTAAGCGTTTTATATTCTGGATTTCCTGCGCTATGTGGCGCAAAAATCTTAATAGTTACAGGTTCCTTTACGATCTGATAAGGATTTTCTGGTGTTCCATTAATTAAAAAATTATCTGGATTATAGGAATTTCCACCTCCACATGAAGCCAACATTCCACATAACGAAGTTAATGCCAAAAACGACAAAGTAATAATTTTTGCTTTTTTCATAAGTTCTCCTTAACCTTTAACGCCCCCTATGACAACTCCTTTTTCAAAATATTTTTGGAAGAAAGGATATATAAGTAACAATGGTAAGGAGCTAACAACAATTGTTACATATTTTAATTGTTCAGCTTTAGCTGGATCAACTTCGCCTCCTATTGTGCCTGTATTAGATACTAATAAGTCTTGAAGTACTCTTTGTAATGGAAAGAGCGAAGAATCCTGAATATAAAGCAATGCATTAAAATAATTATTCCAATATCCGACAATCGCATAAAGAATCATTACAGCGATAATAGGCCTACTTAATGGCAAAATAACTCTGATAAATATTCCGAAATCTCCACATCCATCAATTCTTGCTGCTTCTTGAAGTTCATTAGGTATTGCGGTTTCAATATATGTTCTTATAACAATAATATTAAATACACTAATGCATCCTGGAATAATTATTGCCCAAACAGTATTTAACATATTAAGTTCTGATATTATGAGATATGTAGGTATCATTCCACCACTAATAAACATCGTAAGGATTAAAAATAAATTTACAAATTTTCGTCCTTTAAAATCTTTTCTACTTAATGGATATGCACACAATAATTGGAGAGTAACTTGTAAAATGGTACCAATAGTTGTATAGAACAAACTGTTTAAAAATCCTCTCATCAGTCCATCTTCCTTGAAAACTTCTTTATAACCATCAATAGAAAAACCAATTGGCATTAATCCAACATTGCCAGCAATCACTTCATCTGCACTACTAAAAGAGGCTGCAACAACATGTATTAACGGTAATAAAAACACTAATGCTATAAGTCCAATAATTATAGCTATTACAATATCAAAAACTTTATCTTTTCCAGTGCTTTTTCTATTCATAAGTAATACCTACCATAAAGAGTTATCACTAACTTTTTTACTAACAAAGTTAGCTCCAACTAGAATTAAAATATTAATCACGCTATTAAATAAACCGATAGCAGTTGCGTAGCTAAATTGAGGGATCCCAAATTCCGGGAATGATATTCTATATACGTAAGTAGAAATAATCTCACTAGTTGAAAGATTAGTATTCAATTGCATTAACCAAACTTTTTCAAAACCAACATTAAGTACATTGCCGATTGACATGATAAACATAATTATCGCCATTGGAATAATGACTGGTAAATTAACATAGAATATTCTTCTAAATCTACCAGCACCATCAATAATTGCAGCATCATGAAGATTAGGGTCAACATTTGATAATGTGCCCATATAAACAATTGACCACCATCCTAATCCTTGCCAAATTCCGCTAACTACATAAATCATTGCAAAATAATCTGGATTTTCCATTAGGTTTTGTCTTGGCATGCCTAATGCAACAAGCATATTTGTAAAAACACCACTATCATAATTAAAAAAAGCAAATAGCATTCCAACCAAAACAACGGTAGAAATAAAATATGGAGCATACATAATTAGTTGAACTAATTTTTTGTATTTTTTTGCTTTTACCTCATTTAAAAATAAGGCAAATACAATAGGAAGCAATGAATTAAATATAATCGATAAAATAGATAATACTAAGGTATTACTTACAATTTGCCAAAAATTAGGAGCAGTTACGAAATCATAAAAATGTTTAAATCCTCCCATATCAGTCCAAGGAGATCCAAAAATGCCTTGAAAAGAATTATAATCTTTAAACGCAATAACTAAGCCAGATAAAGGCAAATAATGAAAAACAAAAACATAAACAACAGTAGGCAGAACCATTAAAAATAATGCTAGACCAAACTTATTATAAATACTTTTTGCTTTAGGTTTTCTTGTTAATTCTCTTTCACTTAATTCCATAAACACACCAATCTTTGTAAGCGCTTACATTATATCAAGACATTCCCAAAATTTAAATAAACGTTCTTGACTATAACTATATACTTTTTTGACTTTTACAAATTATAATAAAATATTATAATCAAGAAAACGAGGTAAAAATATGGCTAGCCGAAGTATTTTCGAAAAAAAGCTTTTTTACAAATATTTACATCAATCATTTAATATTGACACAGGTATTAATGTCAGTGTTTTAGGTTATGAAAAATGCAGTAAAACAAAGCCACAAATTAATTTAAACAAAAACTGTTACGTAATGCACATAATCACAAAAGGTAAAGGAACGCTTTTTATTAATAACGAAATGTTTGATTTAAAAGATGGTGATATTTTTATAATTAAACCAAACACCAAAATTTCATACAAACAAGAAAGTAAAAATCCCTGGGAATATATTTGGTTTGAATTTTATGGAAATGTGGTCAAAAAAATGATTTCATGCATCAGTTCAAGCGAAAATATAATTATAAAAACTAATAACCTTGAAATGATAAAACACCTATTCAAGTCTGCAATTAATAAGATGTCAGATTTTTATAAAAATAGTGAGTCCATTTTGATCGACTCTACTTTATTAAATATGTTTTCGATAATTTTAAGTGAGCAAACAAATTTAAAAGAATGTAAAGAGTTAACAAAAAAGGAAATTAAAGTAAATGAAATAATAAATTATATAGAATCAAATTACTCTAATTCTGACTTAACAATTAAATCTATAGCAGATAAATTTTATTTTACACAATCTTACTTCACCAGGTTATTTAAAGAAACTACCGGTGTAACTCCAATACAGTACATTATAAAAATAAGGATGACAAAAGCGTGCGAATTATTATCACATAAATCTTTCACAATTGCACAAATTGCTGAAACCGTGGGTTTTAAAAATCAATTTTACTTCAGTAAAGAGTTCAAAAAATATTACGGGGTTACTCCCTCACAATATTTAATTAATAATTAAAATATTATTGATCCCTTTCTGTATTATTAAACCTAGAAGAATCAAAAACACCATCATCCTCAATAACTATTTCTTTAATATTCTTATTCTCTTTTTCTAAATCAGTGAAAGCTACTTTTTCATCACAACAAGAAATGTCAACTGTTTGGGTTTTACTTATCAACTCAGTTAATCCTTTGTGATCTTTTCTGAATACTGAAATAAGACTTGATAAAATAGGAATTACTAACAATATTGCACTAAAATTAAATAAAGAAACTCCGACGGAACCAATTTCTAAAATAGGGTACATCCATCCAGCATTTAATCCTCCACCTAAAAAACAAGAAGGAAGCAGGGTGAAAGCAAACATTAAAAATTGAAAAAAATTCCTAGTTATACTTTCTCTCCATGTTAAATTCATACCATTGTTCACGATATTAACTTGTTTAAAAATCAAGTTTGAAAAAGTCCTTCCACTTTTAAAAATAACTTGAGGTAAAACTATCACAATTAAAAACGCAATTAAATACGAAAGGACACAAGCTCCGTCAACAAAGAGGGAGCAAGTTCTAAAATTATCTTTATAAATTTTATATTGTTTTGAAAATTCAGAACTATTAAATAAAGTATTTTTATTAAAATCCCAAACTTTTTTATAACCACTAATAAGCAAATTGTAAACTTGTAAGCCAGCTTGATAATTTTTTTCATCTTCAAATAAATAGCGATACAAATCAATTGCGTAGGTCGACTTTAAGACGGGTAGATTTTCCTTTTCCTCATCAAGTATAAATTGTTCTAAATTTAAAAAATTGGTTTTGAACACATCGTAATAATAAGTTTTTGAACTTATTTTTGAAAAATCAAGTATATCATTGTTTTCTGCGTATTTGAAAAAGTATGCCAAGTTATCGGTTTCCCAAGAGTTGATATTAACGTCCTCAGGATTATTAGGCACTTTATCAACTTTTATAAAATCATCTTCAAACAAAGAATAACTTAATAGAACGTTTTGTAAACACCACTTATTAAATGTTGTATAAAAATCAACGATCGATGAATCTGCATATTGTCCATTATCGTTAGCTTTAAATTCATACAACTTAGCCTCTTCTTCTATCTTGTAACAATTTATTCTTGCCTCGTTTAACGCATACTCGCTCTGTTTATAAGCAGGGATTGTTTTTATAACTTGTGCGGATCCCAGAATGAATACAAAAGTAATAATAATTAAAAACATTGAATCCAAAAGACTAGCAAAAAGTCTTTTGCTGGTGGATGATGTTGGTTCATTTTGATATTTTGAATAAACTTCTTGCATTAAAATACCTAATAAATAAGTTTGGAAGATACTTTATCAAATAAATGTATTCTAGATAAATCAAATAATAAATTTATTTTATCTTCCGTGTTTATTATATGCTTAGCATTTATTTTGACAACTAAATCTTTTTTTGCGAAATCAGTATGAACAAAATATTCATGCCCTAAAAGTTCTGCGACGTTAACTTTTAAAGATAATGTATTAGATAGTGTGCCATTTGTATCCGCATGGCCTTCAATATATACATCTTCAGGTCGAATTCCAAACGTTAATTTAACTTCCTTATTTTGAATTATTTTTTCGTATTCACTTATAGCGTTTAATAAATAATTTCTTTCCTCGTTAGCTCTTTCAAAAATTATTATCTGTTCTTTAATTTTATTTATTTCATTTTCTAATGAGGCTCTAGTCTTTTCTTTATTAGAAGTTTTAATTTTTTCTTTTAAAACTTCTATTTTGTTTAAACAGTCATTTTTTTCTTTAAATTTTTTCTCTAATTCTATAAACATTTTTTTACAGTTCTCTAATTCTTTGATAAAAAATTCTTCTTTTTTCTTATTAAAAACTTTTGGCAAAAGAATTTCGGATCCATCTTCAAAAGTGATAGTGTTATCTTTAAACGTTATATCAAACAAATTCATTGCTGGAGATCCGATAAAAGTAGCAACAAATACATTAGCCGGATGATTATAAATTTCAATAGGTGTACCGATTTGCTGGATCTTTCCTTTATTCATAACAACAATTCTGCTTGCCATTGTCATAGCTTCTGTTTGGTCATGAGTAACATAAATTGTTGTAGCATTTAATTTCTTGTGCAATTTTATAATTTCGCTTCTCATTGAAACTCGCAATTTAGCATCTAAATTACTTAAAGGTTCATCCATTAAAAAAACTTTAGCGTTTCTTACGATAGCTCTGCCTAAAGCAACTCTTTGACATTGTCCACCACTTAATGCTTTAGGTTTTCTATTAAGGTACTCTTCGATTTGTAATATTTTTGCAGCTTCATCTACTCTATCTTGAATTACGTCTTTAGGAATGTTTCTTTTTTTGTAAATTTCAACAGGGGTGACTTCAAGATAATTTATTTTTTTATCAAGGAGTTTTATTTCCTTTTCATACTCTTCAATAATTTTTTTATCTCCGTTATCCTTTATCATCATTTCTGTATATTCATACAAGTTTTTTCTTTCTTTTTTAAGATCTTTTATTAAACCTTTGTTGATTGCCAAATATGGGGTTCCATCTTTATTTAAAATTTTAGTTGGAACTTTTCTTATTTTTAAACCGAAAGCCATATTCCCAAATACTGACATATGTGGATATAGAGCATAACTTTGAAATACCATAGCAATATCCCTATCCTTAGGTGCTAAGTCATTTGCGTACATATTATCTATAAATAAGTCACCGCTTGTAATATCTTCTAATCCCGCAATCATTCTTAAAGTAGTAGATTTACCACATCCAGATGGTCCAACAAACACTATAAATTCATGCTGTTTTATGTCTAAATTAAAATCGTAAACAGCTTGAACGTGATTATCATAAATTTTATTTATATGCTGTAACGAAATATAAGAATCTTTAGGGGAAACCTTTTTAGCTTTTTTACGCTTTTTTTGATACGCATCTAACTCTTCATGAATTCTCGCTCTTTGCTTTTCCAAAGCTTTTGCTTCTTTTCTCTCTTGTACTTGTTTTCTAATTTCTTCTTTTCTGATTATTATGTTATTCATAGAAAATTCCTCTACTCAAATATAATAAAGCAAATATTAAAAAAGCGCTCATTAATAATCAAAAAAAGACAAAAAAATATAAATAAATAGTCAATTTCTAACTATAAAATATCAAAAACATTAATGTGTACCATAATATTTAAAATATTAATTCGCACATTTATGTAAAGATTGTTAGCCAACTTTTATAATTTAAAATATATTGAAATTCCAGCTCAATTAAATTTAGCTATTTCAACGATTAATGTAGCTAGTCAGATTATTTGACGAAGAATTTATCACTTTATTTGATGATTTTTTATTCAAATAATTTGAGGACGCAACACGCTCAGGAAATTTCCTACATTTTTACGTGAAGTAAACAAACAGTAAAATACATTTATCCACAGAAAAAAGCACCAAATAATGTGACG
>DBFJOT010000001.1:0-16856 GCA_048405595.1 Candidatus Onthovivens sp. | reverse complement strand
TACTCAACTGAATTACCAAAAGAACTATATTTCTCTAAAAGCGATATTGAAATTAATACTAACGACCTAGATCAAATTGACTAGGTTTTTTAATTTATATAGGGGGAATTACCGCTTACCCTGAAAACGACAAGTTTGAAGAGAATGTTGATATTTATAAAGCATTAAATAAATATGGTGTTTCATATAACACTAAGTTATTTGATATGTACCACAACTTTGAAAAACCAAAACATTTAAGTGCTAACTTAAGAAGTGCTCATATTAGTACAGTTACTCCTTTAAGAGAACCTTCAATTGAAGATAAAAAGTATTATAGTGATGACTTATTAAATTACACTAAAGACTTTAGTGATACTGCAATTGTTGTTATAGGAAGAATGGCTGGAGAAGCTATGAATTGTGATTCTTCTAGCCAAGTTAAAGGCGGGCCTGGAGCAACAAATGATACGAGTAGGCACTATTTAGAAATTTCAACTGAAGAAGAAGCTTTGCTTAAATACTGTGGAGCTAATTTTGAGAAAACAATCGTTTTAATTAATGCTTCAAATCCTTTTGAATGTGGTTTCTTAGAGACTATTGAAGGTATCGATGCTTGCATGTACATTGGTTTTACAGGTACTAGAGCAGCTAACGTTTTACCTAAACTCTTATATGGAGAATATTCTCCTTCTGGACATACAGTTGATACATTTGCTTATGATTTATTTACTAATCCAGCAAATCTTTGGGATGGCGGTTATTCATTTTTAGACCAAGAACGTTCTTACACTGATTATATTGAAAATATTTACGTTGGTTATAAATGGTATGAAACAGCTGATAAAATGGGTATTTGGAATGATGTAGATAATGAATTCGGAAAAGGATATGAAGGCATAGTTCAATTCCCATTTGGTTATGGTTTATCTTATACAAATTTCTCATGGGAAGTTGGTGATATTTTAATCAACGAAAATCCTTACGTTCCAGGAAGTAAAATTTTAGAAACAGATAAAATTTATATTCCTGTTACTGTTACAAATACAGGCGAACATAAAGGACAAGATGTAGTTGAACTATATGTTGAAACTCCATATACTCCAGGAGGAATTGAAAAAGCTTCAACATCATTAACTGCATTTTCAAAAACTAGTGTTCTCGAGCCAGGAAAAAGTGAAACAGTAACTATAGAAGTAGATCCATATGACTTTGCTAGTTACGATTGTTACGATTTAGATAAAAATGATTTTAAAGGTTGGGAGCTTGAAAAAGGAGATTATATATTCTCTTTACAAACAGATTCTCATACAACAAAAAATGTAACTTATAAAGGATCTGAAACAGAAGGTAAATTTACATTTAATATTGATGAAACTATAAATATTGCTAACGATCCAGTAACTGGAAAACCAGTTAAGAATTTATTTACTGGTGAAGATGCAGTTGATATCGTCCCAATTGATGCAAATGATGGAACTGAAGGTGTTTCTATTCCTTGGATTAAACGTAACGAAATGAAAAAGCCAAGCGAATATGATGCTTTACCTAGACAAAGAAAAGGAAATGAAATTACAAAAAATTTCACACCTCAATATAACACTACTAAAGCTAGTGAATGGGAAAAAGCTACAGTAGATCCATTTGGTGAACCAATTAAAAAAGACCCTGTTACATGGGGTAAAGCGGGTGAATTAAAAGTAGCTGATGATAAAGGTATCGTTAACGAATTAGGATTAAAACTTGCTAGTGATTATAATGCTCCTGAATGGGAAGAAGTTTTAGATCAAGTTACAGTTAATGAAGCGATTGGTTTAATTAATAGATATTATGGAACAAAAGCAATCCCTTCTATTGGAAAACCAGCACATGCTGATTTTGATGGACCTGCTCAAATTAAAGGTTTTACTGGTGCACCTCGTGGTACTGGATACCCAACAATGGTAGTTATTGCTCAAACTTGGAACCAAAAACTTGCTTATGAATTCGGAAAAGCTTATGGCGATGATATGAAATCATTAAGTGTACAAGGTGTTTGGGGATGGGCAATCGATAATCATCGTACTGCTTGGTTTGGTAGAAATCATGAATCTCCATCCGAAGACAGTGTATTAGCTGGAATGATGATTACTAATGCTGTTAAAGGATTAAATACAAGAGGACGTTATGGATTCTTAAAACATTTTGCTTTATATGGAGCAAAAGGTGATTGTCAATTTGTTACAGAACAAGCTTTAAGAGAAAATTACTTAAAATCATTTAGAATGGCTTTTGTTGAAGGTGGTGCTTTAGGATGTATGACTACTTATCAAGGAGTTGGTGCTGAACATAGCGAAACTACAGTTGCTTTATTAGATGGCGTTTTAAGAAGAGAATGGGATTTTAAAGGTGCTATTACAACTGACTATATCGGCGATAATTCTTTATGTGAAGCGATTATTAGATGTGGTGGTAATTTAGGTATGGGCGTTGGCTTATGCACAATTGGCATTACCTATAATGATTCATATTTAAATGCAAATCCACGTATGGCAAATCGAATTAGAGAATCAGTTCATCAAACCGTATATATGTGGTTAAAAGCAGTTAAAAATGAGCAAGATTATTTAGCAAATCCAGATAAAAATGAGACAACCGTTGTTACAACTTCAATTAATGGATGGCAATGGTGGAAAGATCTTGTTTTGATGATTAATGTTTGTGCAGGAATATTACTTTCAATGTGGGGTTTATTAGTTATTTTAAGTGTCATTAAACCAAAGACAAGTATTAATCAAAATGAAGTCACAGGAAAGGATGAATAGTATGAAAAGCCCTAAATTTTTAAAATCAAATAAGTTTTGGAAATCATTAATTATTGGTGTTTCTGTTGGTGCTTGTGTTATTGCTATTCCTTCAATTATTGTCCCTTCTTATTTGAAATACAAAGCATATTATGATTCAGTAATGGCTGAAAGAGAACATCAAAAATATCTTGATAGTTTACCATTAGAATATAAAGGTATTTCAGCAAAGTTAAAGGATGAAACTTATTATTACGCAAATGGAAAAGCGGTTGCTAATAGTAGTGATTTTGAAGTTGTTGCTCATTTTACAGAAAAAGGTAAAGACTTTGAAACTATCTTATTCGATAACGAATTTGAAGTATCAACGGCTAATGATTTTGCCCAAATTGGTGGAAAGGTTTTAATTAGTTACACATATACTTATGAATTAAAAGAAGGTGAAACTGAACCTAAAAAGGAAACTAAAACTACTGAAGTTAATGTCTCTTTAACTGATGTTGCTTTAACTAAACTTGAAGTTATTGAATCTCCTTATAAAGTTTATTACAAAGAAGGAGAAAAATTTGAGCAAGATGGTATAAAAGCTAAAGCTTATTATAATGATGGAACTGTCATTGATGTAAACGATTTATCTTTAACTAGCGATGAATCAAAAACATTAAATTCCGAAGTTACAAGTGTCCCTATTACTTATGATGATGGTAAAAGTAAAGTAAGTTGTGACTTTAATATTACTGTTAAAAAGGCGAGTGAATATGATGAAGGAACAATTGTTAGTATGGTTTCTGATAGAGATATTGAAACAAAAGAAGACACTCCTTTAAGTACATTAAAACCAGTTATTAGAGCTAAATATACTAACGGAAATAGATTAATTATTAGCGATAGTTTATATGAAGTTAAAGGTAATATAACTAACGCAACAATCATGAGTAATTGTTTGCTTAATGTTAATTTAATAGCTAATAAAAAAATTACTTGTGGAGTTAGAGTTAAAGTTAAAAAGAACTTCTTTGCTAAAGACGCTACTATTATAGGTGGTACTTCTAAAAAAGTAGATGTTTATAATTTAGTAGGAAATATCCCTCAAAAAGAAGGCGAAATGACTATTAATGAAGGTTTAAGCCATGCAAAATTCACATATATTAGTGAAAGTGTATCAAAAACTAACTTCTCTATTAGATTATCAAATCGTACTTTAAGCAAAGATAATACTAAGATTGAACCTATTAATTTAAGTGATGTTTTATCGATTAAAGTTAATGGTCGTATTCATCCTTTAAGTAGGAGTTTAATGTTAGAATCTTATGGAGAAAAAGATAAATATATTTTTAATGAGATTACATTAAAAGATGTTGTTTTAAATAAAGGTGAAAACTCAATTGAGTTAGATTTCAAATATGATACTAATAAAGAAATTAAAGCTAATGTTGCTTTATTAGATATCGCTTTCTCATCAATGTATGAAGGAGCAATTTATAATAATTTTAAAGAAGTTCTTGAAAGCAACAATTCAAACAAGGAAAGTTTCCTTGGAATCAATAAAATTATTGATTGGGAAAATATCCCTAATGCAGGACCTTATGGACATGCTTTATGTAACGATGGAACTTATATTTATGCAACTTATACAACTTATAGCTCATCAAATCGTCCTTTAACGGTTGTTAAAATCGATCCTGAAAGTAAAAAGATTGTAGCTAAAAGTAAAACTTGCCCAACTTTATTTACTGAAGCTAGTAGTGGTATTACAGTTTATGAAGATAAACTTATAATTTATACAAGTGATGGAAAACAAAAATTTGCAACTTCATTAAGTGAATTTAAAGAAGGAAGTGAATTTACTCCTTATGATGGATTACACTTTGAAGGATTAGACGATGTTCAAATTAATGATGTCTATTATAATGAAAGTAAAGAATTATTTAGTGTTTTCTATAATTTAAATGCAGCTGCGATTTTCGATAAAGAATTTAAATTAGTTAAGCGTCTTTCTTTAGGCAATGATCCACTTGGACGTATTAATAGAATGAGTGGAAATGAAGATTATATCTTATTTAACTTCTCAAAAGATGGAACGTTTACTCCAGTTGTTCATGCTTATGATTGGGAAGGTAATAAAATAAGTCGAACAGTTATGCCTATTAACCTTGGTGAAATGGGTGAAGTTGTTACTGATACAAGCAAAACTAATACTCAAGGTTTAACTTATCTTAATGGAGCTTTATATTTCTCTGTCTTAAAATTCTCTAATGCAAATGGAGGAGATGCTACAGCTTACTTTAAGACTAGCTTTAAAGGTGTTGCACCTAAACGTGATATTAATTTAACAACAGGCGAATATATTGAAGCCTCTAAAGATTATCATAACGTCGCCCCTATGATGAATGTAGTTCCTGCTATTGGTAGTGATGGAATGAATAAAGATGTTCCTGGATGGACAATGGGTGGAATTAGTGATGGTAAATATATTTACACTTCAATGAACATTAATGGAAATAATCAAACTGAAATCCATAAACTTGATCCGCTTAGTGGAAAGATTATTGCTAAGTCAAAAGCTATTAATACAAAACTTGAAAGTGATGGAGGCGATAACTCAAGATTATTCATTAAAGACGAAAAGCTATATTGCATCATTGCAAACAATGAAATTGTTTCTACTGAATTAGATAAGTTTGTTGAAGGTTCGTCTTTTGTAGAAGATAAATTACCATTTGATGAAGCTATAAAAACTTTAGGCGAAGAAACTTCGTTAAAAGGAGCGTACTTTAATGCATCTAATAGACGTTTTGTTTTAATGGATACAAAAGGAAAAATTTATTTCCTTAATGAAGATGGTTCAATTTATAAAGAAGTAATAACTGAAAGTATTCCTGATTTTAAATTTGGATCAATTTCTGGTGATGATAAACATATTTATTTAAGTTACAGTCAAAATGGACAAAAAGAAGTACCACTTGATGTTTATACTTGGGATGGCGCTTTTGTGAAGCGCACAGCTATAAAAGGATTAAATTTAAGTTATAGTTATAACGTTCAATCAATCTTTGTTCATAATGATGTTACATATTTAACACTTTGTTCTTGGGAAAGTGGATTCCAAAACTTAATACTTTATAAAGTTAAGAATGACATGACAATATTTGAAAAAGAATATTTAAGTGGAATTGAAATCGCTTCTATGCCTACAAAAGTAAATTACATCGTTGGAGAAGGCTTTGATAGAAGTGGCTTAAAAGTTAATGCTTTATATAATGATGGTGAAATTGTTAAAGAAGTAAAAGATTATACTGTATCTCCTAGTGTCTTCTTAGCTCCTGGCAATCAAGAAGTTACAATCACGTATTCAGAAGGTGGCTTATCTTGTGAAGCTAAAATAGAAGTTAATGTCAATGAATCAATCTTATTAGGAGATTATTTAACATCTACTGAAAAACCAGAATTCAAAGTTAATCCTACTAAAGGACAATTTGGAAGATTATTTGATGGAGGATACTCAATGGGTGGAGCAAGTGATGGAAAATACCTTTACTTAGCTCAAAATATGTCTGGAAATGGTTCGACTAGAGTACTTAAAGTAGATCCAGCAAGTGATTATAAAGTATTAGCTACATCAAAAACATTTGAAACAGGAATTACTGGAACTAAAGATAATTCAAGAATGTTTATTAAAGGTGATAAATTATATTGCTTTGTTAATGATGGAGATATTCGTTCTATTAAATTAAGTGAAATTAAAGATGGATTTAATTTAACAAAAGATGAAAGTTTACCATTTAGTAAAGTTATTGAATCTAATACTATAATTGATGCTGAATATAATAATGCTACTAAGCGTTATGCGGCGTTAAATAGTAAAGGATTGCATTTAGTTAATGAAGATGGTTCTATCTTTAAAACAATTGATACTTCTAAAGATACTAACTTAGGATTAAATCAACATGTTTCTTCTATAACTAGCGATGAAAAATACATTTATGTTTCACATTTAGTTAATGATCAAAAAGAAGTTTTAATTAAAGCTTATACATGGGATGGAGAGTTTATTAAATCTTGCGCTCCTAGTGGTATTGCTTTAGAAAAACCAGGATACAATACACAAGCTATCTTCTTACATAATGGAGTATTCTATGCTGCTTTATGTACTTGGAGTAATACAGCTGGATATTATCTCTGGAGCATATCATTCGGAAATTAATAATTTCTAAAAAACAAAAAATAGGGATGCTAGTTGCATCCCTAAAGTTTTTTTGCATGACGAGGGTGCCATATTATAATTTTCATAAGGAACCTTTTAATCTTGCTTTTGAATGCGATTATAAAGGTTCCTTTTACTTTCGATAAGCTTTGATTAACAAGTTTCTTAATGATTCTTTTTCTAATAGCTCTATTAAGTCCGCATCGTCGACAATTCTTAATTTAAGAGAATATCTTTTATAATTTTTTTTATCGTATTTTGAACTTGCTCGCTTTTGTGCTTCTGATGCTGCCATTTTCTTATCCTCTTTCTTGTTAGAAGGGTTGCCCCTTGAAAATCATTAATTACTTTGCTATATTAATATTGGTGTTTGAATCGGGACTTATTCAGTCCCTTTTCTTTTTGCTTAAGATATAAGCCGCCAATAGCAATATTAGAAATAATATCACTAAATATTCCATAAATTGAAATACTGGTGTTTTCCTTTCTTTTACAAAGCAATTTCTGATTTCTAAGAGCAGCCCATTTAACTTTTTTGTCATTGGATTTTCTCCTTTGACTATCTTAATTATACCATAAGTATGCCGTAGATATCAAAAACTAAATTAAAGAAATAAAATTATTTTTTTGAATTGCTTCTAATCGCAGGAATACGAAATTCAAATATAGAAATAAATAATTTTGATGCTGAGGTTTTATGTCGATAGTGTCAGCAAAAACACCGAGATAATTAAAGAATATATTAGAAATCAATTGAAAGAATGTACTGAACAAATGCAGTTAGTGATTGAATTTCTAGACGAACCGTTGAATAGGTAGATGGTTGTAATAAACGCTAAAGAAAAAACGGCGTTAACGCGTTACATTCGCCACGTGGCAGTGATGGCATGTTATGAGAGAACTTAAGCGCCAGAAAGTGAAGAGTCAGATATTTGTTTGTATAATATTTTATTGTAAAAATTACATAGTAATAATATCGATTAGGTCAATGGAATTAGGAAAAAACTTGTAATTTATAACTACGTTTATCTTTATTGAATTGAAGAATTTTAATAAAATATTTGTATCAAAGGAACTTTAATATGAAATATCAAAAATTAAAACTCGAATTTAAATATGGTCCAAAAGGAAGATTCTATCGTGTTGTATTAGTGAAAAAAGGATTAAACTTAAGAACATTAGGCTGTTATCTTGTTGAAGCACTTGGTGGCGAACTTGAGCACATGTTTTTATATAAAGATAAAAATAATCACTATGAAGATGAAACTTGGCTTGATGACTCATTCTTTATGTATACAAGAATTAAGGAATTTGATTACACAAAATATACTCTTGATGACTTATCTCAACATTTTGATTTCTGTTATGACACTGGTGATGGATATGATTTTATATGTACAAGATATAAAACAGAAGTTGAAATGGACGATGAAGAATTTTCGGATAGACCTCTTATTATCCTAAATGGAAAAGGTCAAGGCATTCGGGAAGATAATATAGGTACTTTATATGATTTATTTAATGGTAAAATTGATCCAAATTTAAATCATGAAATTGAAGAAGAAGGAATTTATTTTCCTTGGAATCACCAAATTAATAAGTTTGGTGATTTTGACGAACCATTAGATATAGAAGCTTTAAATGAAAGTCTAGTCTATTGCGATCCTTTCGTTGAAGGATATAAATATTGAACTAGCGTTACTAATCACTTATTGAAATAGTTTAATAACATTTAATTGATATTAATTGAAGCTAAAAGGTAAACATTAAACCTAAATCTTATAAATATTTATATGTATGAATGTTGATTTAGGTTGATGTTTACTTTTTTTATTTTACAATCTAAAAGTTTTCTTATATTCACTAAAGATGAAGTTCAATTAGTAAGTGGTAAATAGAAAAGTTAAGTATTAGTTAAAGACAACGGTATTATCGATACTGAATCCTTTAGAACTTTTAATGTTACCAATTGAATTTTAGATTTTCTCGATACGTAAGAATAACAATAAAAAGTTATAAAGGCGAAATTTAAGTATAGGACTATTTATATCAGTAGATAATTATTTAAATTTCTTAAAGAAGGTTTTTATTGTCTTGGCTTATTATTTACTCGCTTAAAAGAAGTTTAATTTTTACAAGAATGCTGAATAATTAGATATTTAATTTCCTTTGTTTTTAATAGTTTTTACAAATATCTGTCACTCTTAATACGTTTTAATTATTGCTATAATTAATAGGTCAAAAGTGAGGGGTGCAAATATGAAAAGAAAATTTTTAGCTCTTGTTTTTAGTCTTGGAATGACTATGTCTTTAGCAAGCTGTGGAACTCAAGGTCCAAAAGGTGATCAAGGCATTCAAGGTGAACCTGGAAAAGATGGGGTTTCAGTTAAATCAATAACTAAAACATCGAGCGAAGGGAATGTTGATACTTATACAATTACATATAGTGATGGAACTACTTCGACTTTTAAAGTAACAAATGGACAAGATGGGGCAACAGGCGAACAAGGTATTCAAGGCGAACCTGGAAAAGATGGACATACTCCTACCATCACAATCGGCGAAAATGGAAACTGGTTTGTAGATGGGAAGGACACAAATATCAAAGCACAAGGACCAGAAGGTCCAATTGGTCCACAAGGTCCTCAAGGTGAACAAGGTCCTGAAGGAAAACCTGGTCAAGCTGGAGAAGATGGAAGATCAATTGTTTCAATTAAATTAACTTCAAGTGAAGGAAATATTGATACTTATACAATTACATATAGCGATGGAACGACATCGACTTTTACTATAACAAACGGACAAAATGGTGCTACAGGTGAACAAGGAATTCAAGGCGAACCTGGAAAAGATGGACACACTCCTAAAATTGAAATTGGTCAAAATGATAATTGGTGGATTAATGGAGTTGATACTGGTATTTCGGCAGTTGCTAAAAATAAAGACGATATATATTTAGTTAGATACGTTCTTAATGGAGGAACAATGCCTTTAGGAAAAGCGACTACTGAAAATGTTGTTTGGGGAAACACAATCGACCTACCTATTCCTACTAAAAAAGGGCACATCTTTAAAGGCTGGTTTACTGGTGAAACTGCTAATGATAAACAATTCTATAATTCAGATGCTGTATTTAAAAATTTAACTTTATATGCTAAATGGGAAGTTGGTACTTACAAAGTTACTTTAGATTTAGATGGTGGAACGTATAATGGGACAACTGAACTCTCGTTTAAATATGGAGAAAGTTATCGTTTACCTCAAAATATATACAAAAAAGGTTTTGAATTCGCGGGATGGACTTTAAATGACGAAATAATTCCTAATAGTGGAATTTATAAATATGAAAATATTACTCTTAAAGCTAAATATGAAGTTGCAACAGAGTTTAAGATTAAACTTAATTTAAATGGTGGAACATATAATGGAGCTAAAGAATTAACTGTTAAAAATAATGAAGAATACAATCTTCCTCGAGTTGGCGTAACTAATGGAGAAAAAGTTTTTGTTGGCTGGTTCAATGGTATTGAAAAATGGAGTGACACTGGAATTTATCAATTAAAAGAAGATATTACACTTGCTGCTAAGTGGGAAGATCTTGAAACTTATAATTTGACTTTCGATTTTAATGGCGGAACTAGCAGCGAAGGCGCTTCGATGTCGATCACTAATAGAGAAGTTTACGAAGGAACTAAATTATTACCTACACCAACTAAAGATGGTTTTGAACTTTATGGTTATTCAATCGGTAATTATTTAATTACCGATAGCTCAAAGACCTTAGATATTGACACTCTAAGAACTGTTTTTGGTACAAACAAAGATTTAACATTAACTGCAAAATATATTGGTGTAGATGATACTCATTTAGGTGATTATTATAGATTTGGGTCATATCCTCAAAGCAAAGTGAAAGATACAAATACAATTGATTCACTTAAAGTAGCAACAGATACTGATGGAGATGGATATTTAAATTTAGGTGAAGACGAATATAAAGAAGTAAATAACTACGGTAATAGCAAAGGATTTTTTAAGGTTGAACCAATTGTTTGGGAAGTTAAAGCTGACAAAACTTTAGTTTCAAGTATGATTTTAGATAGTTTAAATTATAACTATACAAGTGATGATCGTACTATTGAAGGCGTTCAAGTTCACAGCAATAACTATAAATATTCAACAATTAGAGCGTTCTTAAACGGGTATGATGGAAGTGAATACCAAGTAGCAAATTATGCAAATAAAGGTTTTATCGATTTAGCGTTTACTAAAGAAGAACAAGCTAAAATTCATGAAACGCTTGTTGATAATAGTGTAAAATCAACAGGGCAAACACAAAATCAAGATGTATGTGAAGATACCAATGATAAATTGTTCTTGTTATCTTATGAACAATTAAACAAGCAAGAAAATGGATATAAAAATTATACTGATAGAATGAGGAAAGGTACCGATTATGCGATAGCTAATGGATTGAGCGTTTTTAGTAAAGATCATTCTAATTATTGGACACGTTCGCCTTATTCAGGCTACTCGAGCAGCGCGTATCGAGTCGACTACGACGGTGGCGTCTTCAACTACGACGTCGATTACGACGATTACGGCGTCCTCCCGAGATTTAGATGAATTTAAATTGATAGCTAGGATGTAATATAGGTGTATTACATGAACGCATTTATCTAAAGGAATATTGTCCTTTCTTGCTTTTTAGCAAGATAAATTTAGTCAAGCGTGAATGTTACTTGTTAGCATTTAAATTGCAATCGCTTGACTTTTCTTTTTATGACTTACGATGAGATTTTTACTTTTGAGAATTTATATTTAGCCAACAAAAAATGTAAAAGAGGAAAAGAACATAAGAAAGAAGTAATCGAGTTTCAAATGTCACTTGGTGTCAACTTATGGGAACTTTTTTATGAATTAAAGTATAAGAAATATCGTGTTGGAAAATATCATAAGTTTAAAATTTTTGATCCCAAGGAAAGAGAAATTGAAGCTATTTCTTATAGAGATAGAATTGTTTAAAGGACTTTGTGTGATGAATATTTAATTCCTTTAATATCGAAATATTTAATATTTGATAATGCTGCGTGTAGAGTTAACAAAGGATCATCATTTGCTGTTAAAAGAGTTAAAGATTTTTTAATTAAGATGCTTAAAAACAATAGTAGGGAAGAATACTTTGTTAAAATTGATATTTCGAAGTTCTTTGATTCTATTAATCATGATTTGTTGAAAGTTAAGTTAAAAAGGATTGTTGAAGATGATGATATATTTCATTTTTTAGAAGTTTTGATTGATAGTTATGGACTAAGCTCTAACAAAGGTCTACCAATGGGCAATCAATCTAGTCAATTATTCGCTCTTTTGTATTTAAATGATATCGATCATTTTATTAAAGAAAAACTTCATGTTAAAAATTATGTTCGTTATATGGATGATTTTTTCTTTAACGTTTCAACAAAAGAGAAAGCAAGACAACATTTTCACTTTGTTGTAGAAAAAATTAAAGAAGAAGACTTAAAAGTAAATCCTAAAAGTCAGATAGTTTCTTTTAATAGAGGCATTGAATTTATTGGTTATAGAATTCATTTAACTAAATCAAATAAAGTAGTTTTAAAAATAAGAAACTCTACAAAAAGAAGAATTCTCAAAAAAGTTAAAAGAAGAAAATATATTAATGCCAAAGATATAGAAAGAACAATTTCAAGTTATCAAGGTATGTTTAAATATTCTTCATCATATAATTTTAAGAAAAGGATAAAAGAGCTTATTAAAGTTTGCTTTAAACACTCCTTGTAAATGTTTAATGCATTAACTTCAGGATTAAAAAGCGTATTACGACAAATACGTTACTAAAGAATAAAAAAGAAGCTAAAAGAGCTATTAAGATTAATAAATGAAAATGAAGTAAAAATATAGAACTAGTTATTTGAATAGACGATTGTTAATTTTTTTAATCAGTTGTTAAAAGTGACCTAAATGTGTCACCTTATAAGTAAGTTTATTTGTGCTAAAATTAAATGAAAAGAAATTCGCTTGTAATTCTTTCCAAGATTTAATAAAGGGGTAAGGGGTGTTTATGAAAAAGATATTACCGTTTGTTGCTTTTTCTTTTGCTTTAACAAGTTGTGGTGCTAGTGATATAGAAAGAGTAACTTTGTCAAATAGCAAAAACATTAATGCGGAAGTTTTAGTAAATAATTATTTGCCTAAAACAACTGAGTTGAATTTAAATTCAACTCCTAATAAATTGAATCGTTTAAGTATTTCAACTTCAGATATATATACAACTGAATACGAATCCAACGGACTTTTGATTATTGGTTCAGCTGATAAAGATTTAAGTTTCTATTCAATTCCTCTTGAAACATATATCGTTTCAAATTGCCATTATGAATGGCTTGAATATGACGTTATTATAAATAACGATGTTGGTTTCTTCTTAGATATATTGTATAAAAACGATAAATATTTAATAGATGCTTTTGGGAATGTTGTTTTAGAAGGATTCGAGAATTTAAATGATTACAACTTTAGAACGGAACAAATTAACGAAAAGGTATATTTAATAATAGAAGATGAGTATGAAACAGTTAATTATTTATACGTTAATGGTTCATTAACTGAAGTGGATGAAATTGAACATGGAAAAAATGATCCTGTTATCGATGAAGATGATAGTGGTATTTTTGAAGTAGATAAAAAAATTAAATTATCTCTTTTCGGATCGAAAAGTAACGCTTATGTCGTATTCAATTCTAATTCTGTCATTACGACTTTTGATTCCAAACATCAAGCATTATCTACTTTCTATGTAAATGAATATAATAGTGGTATATTCTTAGGTGAGATAATAATCGCTCAAAAAATAATTGAGTTACCAGATGATGTCCAAGATTATAGTTTTTCAAACGGAAATAAAAAGTATGAATTACTAACTTTCAAACTTGATTTATTAAAGGGCGAAGTTTCAAGTTATGATTTCCGATATGTAATTGAATCATCAAAACCATACAAGGATAAAAATAAATATTACACATATAATTTAGCTTCCCTGCGAAAAATTACTAATAAAAAAGGACTGTTAGAAACAAAAGAATATTTGATTGATAACAAAGGGAATATTTTAGAAGATTTATCAGGTGAAGAAATTGAATATTTTGTACCTTTAGGCAATGGTAATTTTTTTAATGAACGTACAAAAATTTTATATAATAGTGAATTAAAAGCTATTAAAGATTTATCTTCGTATAATGCATCACTTTTACAAGGGACTAATATTATCCACGGAAAGAAGCAAGGAAAACATGTTCTTTTTAATTATAAAGGTGAAAATGTTTTTGAAATTAGTTTTGACCATTTATATTTTGATGATTTGACTGAAGCCCAAGATTTTTCCATTCGTTTATTAGCTAGAAAAGATGATAAGTTATATACGTTAAATTTGAAAAATGAGACATATAGACAAATAATGACTTTTAAATCAATAACAAGAATTGAGTCAGGTATTTTTAAGGTTGTTGGTAAAAATAATTCCATCTCAATTGTTACGCCTATTGGCGTAATTCATCAATTTAATGATTATGTTACTAATATTAGATATTGGATACTTAGAAGTGGAGTAAATTCTTCTAAATATTTATATATTAAAACAAATAATTTAACATACGATAATTCTTATTGTGGCATTTCCTTAAAAGGATTTAATACGATTAAATACGTTAATAATGTTCTTGATAATACTCAAATTAAAAATGATGGTGTTTCATATAAAAGAGCGTATAAATTATCTAACTCAATTCAAACAATTTATAACTACAAAAATAGATATCAATTATATCTTAAGCTAGAATCATCTAGACCTGGCTATTATCTATTATATAAAGATGGTAAATTATCCACATCTTTAAAATGCTATAAGATTAATCCACTTGCTGTAGATGAAAATGACTTACTTGAAGAAGAAATTTATCCTAATGCGTCAGGTTCTTATAGAATTTTAGATCCTGAAAATACTGTATTTATTTATAAAAATCCATCTAGAACTTCAAAGATTAATGTGAAAATCAGCGAAAGCGATCCAATAATCATGAATGATGAATATAATGAATATACATTTGAAGGAAATTCGAATTCAATTGAGTTTATTGCTGAGAAAGCTGGTAGATATAAATTTAATACTACATCTTATCTTTACAGTAGTTTATACAATAAACAGGATGCTCTTAATTATGGCAACGATGATTTCATCCCATTAAAGAAAGGAATAAATTATCTTACGTTAAATTCTTATAATGAATCTCAAACAATTACTATTACAAGAGATGAAGAGTATTTCGATAATATTGATATCGGAAATTATGCTACTTCTGTAACTGAAGAAAAAACATTCAATGTTGATTTATATAAACTTCACGATTACAAATTTGAATTTACTAATTCCTCTTCTGAAAAAGTATATAAACTAACTTGGAAAGAAAATAAGGATGTAGTCGTTTATTCAGGAGTTTATGAATATGGAGATATCACGTATTCAAAAGTTGATAAAGAAGTTTATTTGATTGATTCTTCAATCAAATATTTCAAGATTAAAACAACTGCTAATATTAAAGATTATGAATTCAAGTTTGAATTAGTTGAAGGCTTATCTAAAATTAAACCGTTTGAATTAAAATTAAACGAATCTTTAGAGTTTAATAATGAAAAAGCACTAATAAATGAAAATAAGAATAAATTATATCTTAATTTTAAAAGTCCTTTAAAGGAAAAAACTACCTATTTATTATCTATAAATGGTAGTTATAATAGCAGTAATAGTGTAACTCTTTATATACCAAGTATAAGTAAAAATGTTTATTCAGATCAATATGGAAAAATTTATTATCCTTTCACATTATCTGAAAACGAAACTATAAAATTTGAAGTATCAGGTTCTTCAAAGAATGAAACATTTAATTTCTTAGTTTCTAACTATGACAATTCAACTCAAGAAAATGCGTTAGATTTAAATGCTACTAATAGTGGAGTAGTGATAGGAAAAGGAACTAGCTATTTTAAATACACAAACACAAGGGAACAAAGTATTCAAAAATATTTCACCTTTGAAAGAAAGAATAGTAATTCTTCTTTCTATTACTCAACTGATGGAACTATATATAACACCATTTATGATAGTAGTATAGCATTTACTGAATATTTCACTTTAGCAGCTAATGAAACAATTTACTTTAAAGTTTATGGTGGAAGTTCTGAAAATGGCTATGCTTCGATTTATTTAAAAACTAACAATTATGAAATACAAAATTTACACTCTGCTATTGATGAAACGGATCTTCAAGATGGCAGTTTTGCTATTAAAGATTATGATACAAGCAGTAGTGGTAATTTTAATTTTTTAAAACTTAGAGCTACAAAAAATGGAACTATGACATTTAATTATGCAAATTCTGATTCATATTATTGTTCTTTTAGAGTATATCGAAATAATTATAGAGTGGACTTATCTAATACAGAAGGAAAGTACAGTTTTCTAGTTAATGAAGGAGATATAATAGATTTTAAAGTGTATTACGACAGTTATATAACTATAGATAATGTAGAATTTTCAAATATTAAATTAAAATAAAAAAATAACGCTATTAATCAAAAGGACATTGTCAAAACATCGATGTCCTTTTATTTTAAAATAAACATTGCAATTATTTTTATAAGCAAAGTTGCATAAATTCGGAATAATTTGTTTTAACGTAAGCGGTAATCCCCCCTATATAAATTAAAAAACCTAGTCAATTTGATCTAGGTCGTTAGTATTAATTTCAATATCGCTTTTAGAGAAATATAGTTCTTTTGGTAATTCAGTTGAGTATGGTAAATATTTATCAACGTTT